>JBMYOI010000020.1:0-38756 GCA_049599135.1 Salibacteraceae bacterium | reverse complement strand
TTTGATAAAAAATCATTGTCAACGACTTTGTTTTCCATGCAACTACTTAATATTTTCATGGCCCAGCCGTTGCTTTCAAATCGGTTATTTCTGATGTCCATTCTCATAGCACCTTCACCGTAAATTGCGGTGGTGTTTTTCTTAAAAAGGTTGTTGTGGATTTTGCCATCCTTTATTTCTTTTAGAAGAAGCCCGTAAGATGCGGGTCCCCAATTATTAATAAAAGTGTTTCCTGTCATTTCAATTTTGTCTCCATACATCACCGCTACACCCGACCCATTATTTTCAAACGTGTTTTCAATGTAATGGTTTTCGTTAGAAAACATAAAATGTAGACCATATCGTACATTTCCTTCGCTCACATTGTTTTTTATCAAGCTCCGTTTCACAAATTCAAAATAGATTCCATCACGATGATTTTTAACCAAATTATTTTGAATATTCATAGAGTCGCAATACCAAAGGTGAATCGCGTTTCCGCTATTTACTTCTTGGGTAGCGTTGCTAACCACTCGGTTATTTAGTATTGAAAAATGCTTTGATTTTCGAATATACATTCCAAAGAAATTATTCAAAAGGGTATTGTTCTCAATCCTGCAATAGTTGGCTTTATCTGAACTTATTGCAGCCCAATCTTTAGTATAACTCAGGGGGACATTTTGGAATGTTAAATCAAAAATGTTAACCGAATCGGAATGAATAATTAATATCTCACCTTCTTGTTCGGCATCTAGAATTGCCCCTTCTTCGCCTTGTAATGTAATGGGTTTTAGTAGTTGAACACTATGTGTAGGGTAAATCCCTTTTTTAATATTGATTACATCATAAGCCGAAGCCAAATCGTGAGCTTGTTGAATGCTAGATACCGAGCATGTTAGGCAAACCTCAATCTCTTTACTCGTTCCGAATAAAAAGCTAAAAAGCAAAATACTAAATGTAAAAAGCCTTTTCATCAGAATTCGTTAAGAGCTTCTTCAAGGGGAAGCAGGTCGCCTTCATTATCCTTTAAAATTTCAACGGCTTTTTGCTTTTTCGAAAAAACGGTTAGGTACCTTCCCATTGGACTAGGCATTGCCTTACAGCGAATGACCCATGCATCTTTACCGTCAATCAAGTTTTTGGGATTGTCAAAAGAAGTGACCAAGTGTGAATGTACCTCGACGGTATTCTCTTTTGAATAGTCAATTAAACATTCAAAGGAATCGAATTTAAAAGTCTTTCCTTTTTGAGTTAATATTTCCGTTCCATAACGTGTATCGGTAATAACCATGTGGCAAAACTCGCATACATCTAAATTATAATGTATGGGTTTAGGCTCTGGTTTGCATGATACCATACAAATGAGGATACTCGAAAGTGTAATTAAATTTTTCATCTCCTAAAAATATTTTACGCCTTCTTTGACTTTGGGTAAAGTGCAAATGAAAGAAACCCGAATAGATTACCAATGATAAACAATATACCACCTGTAGAAGGCCAACTAATCGCATTAAAATTCAATAACATTTTACTTCCAATAACTGGAGGTTGGTAAACCATACCAGGTATTTTAATGGGCGCATTAGGATCTAAGTTATGTCCGTAATCGTAAAGCCATAAATAAAAATCGTAAACGCCTAAACAAGCAAGGCCAAAAACGAGTGCTCCAATACCTAAATAAAACCAACGGTTTTGAATAATTACCGCAATAACTTCAAGGCCAACTAACCCACCAATTATATATGGGAAATACGTGAGCTCAGGAATTGAATCCGGTACTATGTATTTCATTCCAATGTAGTGGTTTAATATGTTGATGTTTTGTAAAGTAAATTCTGTATCTCCTGTAATCTGATTTATCCAAATAAACATGGTAATGCCATCTGGGTATTGTGGTGCCTCTAGTGTAATTTGCCAAAGAGGAAAAAAGAATAGTTGAAGTGTTAACGGTATGGTTAACAGCATAAGTATTCTAGGTAAATTTTTCATTTTAAATTTAATTTATTCGTTTGATTATTGGAGTTAAAAAAGAAAAGGGGCTTCGTATTTCGCAGACAAATAAGACAAGGTATCGTTGTATTAATCTACGTTTCATGCTTATGAAAGTACGAAACCCCCTTTCGGAGATGAAAGTTTAATGCTTTCGGCTATTCACCTAAACTCCATTTTAATTCTGTATCGGCACCTTTAGCGCTAACACGAACATATCCTTGCATTTCTTGGTGAAGTGCAGAACAGAAATCAGTACAATAGAAAGGCCAAACACCTTCAGATTTTGGCTCCCAAATGAAAGTCTCTGTTTGTCCAGGCATAATTAATAGCTCAGATGTTTGAGCGCCTAGCATACTTACACCGTGAGGAGTATCCCAATCTTGTTCCAAGTTAGTAACGTGGAAATAAACACGATCTCCAACTTTTACACCTTCAATGTTATCAGGGGCAAAGTGACTTCTGATCATGGTCATATAAATATGAACATCTTTTCCGTCTCTTTCAACACGAGCATCTTTTTCGTTTTTACAAACGTAAGGGTGCTTACTGTCTTCTAATCTGAAAATCTTTTTACTATTAGGCATAATAACATCTCTGTGTGCACCTTGTGCATAGTGAGGCTCGCCAATTGTAGGGAAATCCAAGATTAATTTCATTTTCTCTCCAGAGATATCAAATAACTGAGCACTTTGACATAATTCAGGACCTGTTGGTAGGTAACGGTCTTTTGTAATTTTGTTTAAAGCAACTAAGTATTTACCCCATGGTTTTTTACTGTCTCCACCCGGAATCATTAAGTGACCAATAGAGTAATAACAAGGAACACGATCAACAACTTCCCAGCTTTCTAATTTCCATTTTACGACTTCAGAAGAAATAAAGAAAGAAGTATATGCATTACCTCTACCATCAAATTCAGTATGCAATGGACCTAATCCTCCAGAACTAACCATACCTGCATTAACAGCATCAAATTGTAGAATTGGAATACCGTAAGCATCACCGTCAAATAGTTGACCATCTATAGCACTAACCATTTTGTCGAAACTATGAACCGTTAAATCGGCACTTAATTTACCTGCACCTACAATGTAACTACCAGTTGGGTCAACATCAATTCCGTGAGGTGATTTAGGACAAGGCATAAAATAAACCATTCCAGGGCAATCAGCTGGATCTAAAACTTTTACAGAAGTCTTCATTTCAGAAGTAGCTACATGAGTTTCTTCATCGTAATAGTTGTGCGCATAATTAGCCGGCATATCTTTTGCTTTTCCTTCAGCTAAATATTTCTCTGCTAATTTCCAGTTTACAGCCGCAATGAAATCTTTATCGTTTTGAGAAGAGTTTACTTCTTTTAAAGTATGAGCTTCTTCAGTGTTATAAGTAGTAAAGAATGTCCAGCCGTGAGACTTCCCTTTTCCTGAATGCGCAAGGTCATAATCAAAACCAGGCATTAAAATTTGAAAAGCAACATCCATTTCACCTGGTACATCAGCTTTAATAAAAGACAATGCCGCTTGAAAATTTCCTTTTGCAATATCAATTGGAATATCTCTTTGAGGAATTGGCACTGCAAAACGAGTACCTGCTACAATGTACTCTGTGTTTTCAGTTGTAAAAGGAGAACTGTGATTACCACCTGAATTAGGAAGCTCTAATATCTCTGTAGTTTCAAAAATTGAGAGGTCAATTCTTGCAACACGAGGAGTATTATTACCATTGATAAAACACCAACGTCCATCTACTTCACCATTTGTTTGAGATAATTCAGGGTGATGTGCATCATCCCAAGGAATAAAACCATGAGACGTGTTTAACATTGGCTTTGTTTCTTCGTTGAAACCATAAGCTTTTTCAGGATCTACTGAAAATACAGGAACAACCCTGAATAATTTACCAGAAGGTATACCGTAAACAGACAACTGTCCACTGAATCCGCCAGAAATGAATCCGTAAAATTCATCTAATTCTCCGGGAGCTACATAAGCAGCTTCGGCAGCTGAATTTGCACCAGTAATAGCGGGAGCCGACTTTTTAGCGCCTCCACCGTTACAAGCGGCAAACAATCCCATAGCACCAATGGCAACAGGAAGTATATATTTTGAACGTATCATAATATTTAGTTTTGTTTTTATCAATTAATTAAGTGTTCTGAAGTATTCAAGAATTTTTCTGGCCTGATCTTCAGTCAAACTTTGATTAGCCATAATAGCCATGTTAGACTCAACCATAACATGTTTTGCAAGCGGATCTTTTTGAATCATTTCTTCTGGGTTCAGAATCATATTCATTACCCATTCAGGACTTCTTCGTTCCATAACGCCTTTAATCATTGGGCCAATGAATTTCTTGTCTATTTTGTGACATGCTGTACAATTAGCATCAAAAAGCTCTGTTCCTTCAGCAACCATTGCATCGTCAATTTCGCCTAACTCTACAGACGAAACTGGGCCAATACCTTTCATAGACATTGGGTCACCCAAGTCTGCCTTGGCTTCAGTTTTTGCTTTAGCAGGCTTATCACCTTTGCTTAAGCTCATTTTTTTCTTTGCAGGAGCAGCAGTTTCTGTATCTGATCCTCCGCCACAACTTGTGAGTCCAAAAGCTAGAACTCCAGCAAGAATTAATGTTGTGATTTTATTCATCTCGTAATTTTTATTTGTTTGTATTGTTTGTTATTATTTTTCTGGTGGTAAAAGCACTTTGTCAATTACGTGCACATAGCCATTGCTCGCTTTTACACTGCCTAATACTTTAGCGCCGTTCACATACGTTACTCCATCTTTTACTTCAACAACTACTTTGTCACCAGTTGCTTGTCCAATTCCCATAACTCCGGCAATGTTATCCGGTCCATAACTACCTGGGGCAGCATGAAAAGTAAGGATACGAGCCAAAGTTTTTTGATTCTCTGGTTTTACTAAAGTTTCAACTGTACCTTCAGGTAATTCAGCAAAAGCCGCATCAGTAGGTGCAAAAACGGTAAGTGGGCCATTGTTTGCCAATACATTTTCAATTTTCGCTGCTTGCACTGCTGCAACAAGAGTCTTGTGGTCAGGTGAACTAATCGCGATTCCCAAAATATTTGGAGTTCCTGATTCATCAGTAGTTAGAAATGCTTGTCCAGCAGCTTCTGTTTCAGTTTCTGCGGAAGCGGCAGGAGCAGCTTGTTCTTGACTTTGGTTTCCACAACCAGTGAAAATAAAAGTACCTAGTGCTATAACTAGGATGAGTGATACCTTTTTCATAATTATTTGTTTTGAGTTTTACTTAACAAAGTTGCGTGCGAAAATAAAATAAAAAAAAGACCTTTATATCTTTTATTGCTGACTTAGGTCAGAATATTCACGTTTGGTAGAGTTGCCCCCAAAAAAAAGCCACCCGAAGGTGGCTTTTAAACTATCAATATGTGTTTGAAAAACTAAAGTGAGAATGACGTCTTAACTGCGTCTACATAATCTAATTTTTCCCAAGTGAATAATTCCACTTCCATTTCTTTTTTAATTCCGTCAGGAGTTTCAAAAACCTTAGTAATTGTTTCGTTTTTACGTCCCATGTGACCGTATGCAGCACTTTCTAAGTACATTGGTGATCTTAGCTTCAATCGTTGTTCGATTGCGTAAGGACGCATGTCAAAAATCTCTTGAACTTTAGCAGCAATTTCACCATCGCTCAAATTAACTTTAGCTGTACCATAAGTATCTACAAAAATTCCCATTGGCTCAGCAACACCAATTGCGTATGAAACTTGAACTAATACTTGGTCAGAAAGACCAGCAGCAACTAAGTTTTTTGCAATGTGTCGAGTAGCATAAGCTGCCGAACGGTCAACTTTACTAGGATCTTTTCCAGAAAATGCACCACCACCGTGAGCACCTTTTCCACCGTATGTATCCACAATAATTTTACGACCTGTTAAGCCGGTATCACCGTGAGGACCACCAATTACAAAAATTCCAGTAGGGTTAATGTGGTATTTAATATCATCATTAAACAAAGCCTGATTATCTGAAGAAAGCAAAGCTTTAACTCTAGGAATTAAAATGGCTTTAACGTCAGCATTAATTTTAGCTAACATGGCTTGTTCAGTATCAAAGTCATCGTGCTGAGTTGAAACTACAATAGCCTCAATTCTTACTGGTCTGTCATTGTTATCATACTCAAGAGTTACTTGCGATTTTGAATCTGGGCGCAGGTAAGTCATTTCTTTTCCTTCTTTACGAATAGCCGCAAGTTCTCTCAAAATCATGTGAGAAATCTCTAAGGCCAATGGCATATAACTTTCAGTTTCGTTTGTAGCGTAACCGAACATCATACCTTGGTCACCGGCACCTTGTTCCATAGGGTCAGCTTTTTCTACTCCTTGGTTAATGTCAGGAGACTGCTCATGAATAGCAGAAAGAACACTACAAGAATGCGCATCAAACATATACTCTCCTTTGGTATAACCAATTTGAGTAATGGTGTCACGTGCAATTTTTTGTACGTCTAAATAAGTTTTTGATTTTACTTCTCCCGCTAAAAATACTTGGCCAGTGGTAACTAGTGTTTCACAAGCTACTTTAGAAGTAGGGTCGAAGGCTAAAAAATTATCTATAAGGGCATCAGAAATTTGATCGGAGACTTTGTCAGGATGTCCCTCTGAAACTGATTCTGAAGTGAAAAAATATGACATATTATAAAATATTTATGCTTGAAATTTGAGCCACGAATGTAATAAAATTGAATTGAGAATTTATACTCAAAGTAAACCTTACTTTTTTGTTAAGGCTTTGAATGCTTCTTCTAACGTTTTTTCTTCTTTTTGAAGCGTTAAAATACTCAGCTTATTTTTTACTGAAAATTGGAATACAGAATCCCTAACATCAGTCTTAGAAGCAAGTAGCCATTCATACTCAGAAATTGCTTTTACGTTAGTAACACCCGTAATTTTTAAGATTTTATTTTTACTGATTTTCTCAGCAAATTCTACACGTATCAAAGCTTCTTTTTCTTGTGAATGACTAATGTGTTTGGAGGTGTCGTCGGCAACAATTTCTCCATGATTAATAATAATAACCCTATCGCAAATAGCTTCAACTTCTTGCATAATGTGAGTACTCATAATCACCGTTTTTTTCTCACCCAGTTTCTTAATCAAATTTCTAATTTCTTCAATTTGATTTGGGTCTAATCCAGTGGTTGGTTCGTCTAATATTAGTACTTCAGGGTCGTGAATTAAAGCTTGAGCAAGTCCAACTCGTTGACGGTAACCTTTTGATAATTCACCAATAATTTTGTGTTGTTCGAGACTTAAACCAACCAAATCAACCATTTCAGAAACTCGGTCTTTTACGTTTTTAACCTTGTGAATTCGTGCCACAAATTCGAGGTATTCTTTAACGTACATGTCTAAATAAAGTGGGTTGTGTTCGGGTAAATATCCAACGCGTTTTTTAACTTCAATGGGGTCTTTTTCAACATCAAATCCACAAACTTTTACAAGTCCTTCCGATTGAGGAATAAAGCAAGTTAATATTTTCATTAATGTGGATTTGCCCGCACCGTTTGGTCCTAAAAATCCCACAATCCCACCTTTGTCAATGTTTATTGAAACATTGTTGAGTGCCTTTTGCTCTCCGTAAAGTTTTGTTACGCTATTTACTTCTATTGACATGAAATGCAAATGTAGTTTCTACGTTCTAATGAAATCAAATTGATATATCAATCTTTTGAAGGGTTGTTAATTGGTTTTTGGAGGCAAACCATCCAGTATTCCCATTCTTTGTTTTTTAATGCTTTGTACTGGTAAAACCCAGATTGGTAGTGCTTTTTAGCGAATCGCGTAGTATTATGAAAAAGATTGTACAATTCTGAACCAATGGCACCTAGAAAACTTCTGTAATGCATTTTTTTTGCTGAAGGAGTCACTTCTTTTGTGTATTCCTTTCGCGATATTAATTTTAGCTTAGAAACCGATAGCGCAATGCTCAAATCAGGCCAATTATACAGCTTTTCTATTGCCCATAAGTTTGTCCAGTTTTTAATGTTTTTATTTTTGTCAATTAGTCCTTTAGGGGTTGTAAAATAATCTAGAATAATCACCTTGCCACCGGGCTTTAAAACTCGAAAAGCTTCTGTTAAAAAATCTTCTTTTGGGTTTGCATAACAAGTACTTTCACAAGCCCAAACCACATCAAATGAATTGTTTTCGAAGTTTGTTTTTGAAAAAGACTGTTGAGTAAATTTTGCAGAATTGGATAGCCTTAATTGGTTGGCAGCTGCGTTAGCTATATTTACTTGCTTTGAACTAAGAGTTACTCCTTCAACATAGCAATCAAATTCTTGTACTAAAAACAGGGCAGCTCCACCAACACCACAACCCGCGTCGAGAATTTTTTGTCCTTTACAAATTCCTGCATACTTTGCCATTTCCCTGTCGGTGTTTTTTAAAGCCGTGTCAAAGTCTTTAGTTCCTTCAAACCACAATCCGTAATGTATCGAAAGGTTGTCCTTTAAATTCCACCATTTGTCGTAATGACTTTGTGTGTGGTGATAATAATCGGATATGTCGTTATCTGAGAATTTCATGGTAATTATTCTGCGAATCTATGAATTCAAGTCAATACCCAAGATGCTTGCTTTCAAATAGTATTTTTGGCTGCTCATGAAAGGAAGAGTTACCAGAAGTACGGGGAGTTGGAATACGGTTAGGACCGCAAAGGGAAAATTGATTCCGTGTAAGGTAAAGGGTAACTTTAGAATGAGGGGGATTCGCTCCACAAACCCTATCGCAGTGGGTGATTGGGTCGAGTTCGAAGATGTTGATGAAGAAAGTGGAGTAATTTCAAAGCTTTACGAACGCGATAATTTTATTATGCGAAAGTCAATTAACCTTTCTAAAAGAGGACAGATATTAGCCAGTAATATCGATCAAGTTCTGGTTTTTGTTACCCTAAAAAATCCGGTTACGACTAAAGGGTTCGTCGACCGTGTGTTAGTTAGCGCCGAATCGTATCACATAACTCCAGTTTTGGTATTTAATAAAGCCGATTTATTGGAAGAAGAGGATAGAGAAAACCTATCTTCTTGGTTAAATACATACACTGAAATTGGATATCAGTGCATTCAAACTTCGGTTACTGAATCAGTAAATATTGAAGAGGTTAAAGAGGTGATGAAAGACAAGACAACAATGCTTGCTGGTCATTCTGGTACTGGCAAGTCGTCATTAATAAACGCTATATCTCCTGACTTAAATTTAAAAGTAGGAGCTATTTCTGATCACCACAAACAAGGTAAACACACCACAACTTTTGCTGAAATGTTTCCACTCGATTTTGGAGGAGAAATTATTGACACTCCTGGTATTCGTGGATTCGGCGTTTTAGATGTGCCTAAATCTGAATTGTCTCATTATTTTGTTGAAATGCGCGAGTTACTACCTGAATGCAAATTCAACAATTGCCAACATTTAAAAGAACCGGGTTGCGCCATTAAACAAGCCGTTGTTGATGGAGAAATAGTAGAATCTCGTTTTAAAAGTTACTTGAGTATGTACGATGAAGATGAGAATGAAACATTCAGAACAGTGAATTACTAAGATGGACAACATTCAATGGTTTTTTTCTGATGAAGTGGATGAAAACAAAAGGTCTTCATTGTCTAATGCGATACTTGAGCTGGAATTGCTTGAACAAAAAGGACTTCAAAATACACAAGCTTATTGCATGTACATTTGGTCAATTTTGGATTTGTTGAGTCGGTTTTATTCGGGCCAATTAGATCACCAACAAGCAACCAAAAGACTTAAAAATTATTTGCAAGCTTACTTTCCTCATTCAAGAGATTTTACCAAGGCGTTAATTCTCTTTCGTAACGCATGTTCGCATTCAGTAACTCTTTACGCATCTGATATATCGGGTAAAAAAGAAGTGAGATTTAAATTGGTTGAATCGGGTGATTTTATCACGCAAAAAGGAAGAACTAGCGTATCAATTAATACCCTTGAATTTGGAACTAGATTAAAGAGGTCAATAGAGAAATACAAATTGGATTTAGAAAAAAACGATTTGTTACAAAATAGATTTGAAAAAGTATTTAAAAAGTTAGGATACGTTACCATATGAATTATTTATCAGTTGAGAATGTAGCCAAACGTTTTGGTGAGCGCGAAATATTAAAAGATGTTTCCTTTGGAATGGAAAAGGAAAACAAGATGGCTCTTGTTGCTCAAAATGGAAAAGGGAAGTCTACTTTATTAAAAATATTAGCGGGAATAGATGAGCCTGATACGGGTCAAGTAGTTTGGCGAAAAGGCCTTAAAACTCGATTCTTACCTCAAGAACCTAAAATGAATCCTGATCATACGATTTGGGATGCGGTTTTTGATTCTGACGACCCAATATTGAAAGCGATTAAGGAATATGAAGATTGCCTTGAACACGAAATATTAGGAGATCGTTTTCAGGCAGCTATGGACACCATTGAAGAATTGCAGGCTTGGGAACACGAAGTTCGGGTTAAGAGTATTTTAACCGAGCTTAAAGTTGCGGATTTTGATGCTAAAATTTCTTCACTTTCAGGAGGTCAAGTAAAACGATTGGCTTTGGCCAAAGTGCTAATTGATAAACCTGATTTTTTAATTCTTGATGAACCTACCAACCACCTAGATTTAGAGATGATTGAGTGGTTAGAGAAGTTTTTAATAAACGAAAAGCTGACGCTTTTAATGGTAACTCATGATCGTTATTTCTTAGAAAACGTTTGTAACGTTATTCTTGAATTGGACGATTTTGGTTTGTACACATACAAGGGTAACTACTCTTATTTTATGCAAACTCGAGAAGAACGCAAGGCTAATGAGCAAAGCGAAATTGAAAAAGCCAAAAACATTTACCGAACGGAGTTGGAATGGATGCGCCGTCAACCCAAGGCGCGAAGCACAAAATCTAAAGCTCGTATTGATTCTTTTTACGATTTAAAACAAATTGCCAAAAAGCGAATTGAAAACAATCAAGTAGAGTTGGAGATAAATATGGAACGAATGGGGAGTAAAATTCTTGAGTTTCATAATGCTGGAAAATGGTTTGGCGACAAAGTTTTGTTTAAAGGCTTTAACTACAAATTTGTAAAAGGTGAAAAAATTGGCATTATAGGGCCAAATGGAGCGGGTAAGTCAACCTTATTGAACATGATTACCGGAAGTGTGATTCCAGACGCAGGTAAAGTTGTTTTAGGCGATACTATAAAAATTGCTTACTACAGTCAAATGGGTATGAAGTTTAAGCCCGAAGAAAAGGTTTTAGAAGCTGTTCGAAAAATTGCAGATTACATTCCTTTAACAAAAGGGAAGAAGTTGGGCGCGGCACAACTGTTAGAGCGTTTTTTGTTTCCTAGAAAAATGCATTATAATCAAATTGAAAAGTTGAGTGGGGGAGAACGAAGACGCCTTTTTCTGTTGACTATTTTAATGCAAAACCCAAACTTTCTAATTCTTGATGAGCCGACTAATGATTTAGACATTCAAACCTTAAATGTTTTGGAAGATTTCCTTTTGGACTTTCCGGGTTGTGTGTTAATTGTGAGTCACGATCGATATTTTATGGATAAAATGGTTGATCACATGTTTGTGATTGAAGGAAATGAAGTGATAAAAGATTTTCCTGGTTCATATACTCAATGGCGAGAATGGAAAAAGGATAATAAATCTGAATTAATTACTGCAGCTCCAATAAAAGACGTTGAGGTCAAAAAGGAAAAACCTAAATCCGACAGATCGAATAAGTTAAGCTTTAATGAAAAGCGTGAATTCGGCCTTTTAGAAAAAGATGTTGAGCGCCTTGAAAAGCGAAAGAAATTTATCAATAGTCAGTTTGAAACGGGTTCCTTAGAATCAGACGAATTACTAGACTTGTCTGAAGAGTTGGGCAAAGTCATTGAAGAATTAGAAGAAAAAGAAATGCGCTGGCTCGAATTGAGTGAGAAAGAAGCATAAAAAAAGCCCTAACAATTCTGTATGGGCTTTTAAATTCAGATTTACCGAGTTTTACTTGTTAATCGTTATTCGTTCAGAATAACTTGAGTCATTTGTTCTTAATTCAAATTGGTAAATACCATTTGAAAGATCATTTAAATCAAACCTTCTAGTAATTTCTAGCTCCATAGGTTTGATGTTTTCTTGATGAACAATTTGACCATTTAAATTCATGATTACAATATCGATTTCTTTTGATTCTACTAAACTCAAATCCATAGTTAAGTCGCCGTTGGTAGGGTTTGGATATAGTTTTAAAGATTCAATGAAACTCATTTCGTCTAACCCAACAGAATTGAAATTTGAAGGGTCTGAAGAAGCACGACATCCGTTTCCATCAAATATAATTACCTGGTAAACTCCATTGTATTCAGGTCTGTGCGACTGACCAATTGCGCCTGGAATAACCGTTCCGCCAAATAACCATTGGTAAGAGTTAGATGCACTTGATTCTAAATCTGGACCAACTTTCGTTACAATTGGTTTGGCTGGAGGTACAAGGGTAGTTACGGTAACTACATTAGATTGAACCTGACATCCATTTCCATCGGTATAATCAACATAAAAAGAACCTGCTTGTTTTGTCCACAGAGTGTCCATAGGGCTTTGATTTATGTTCCAAGATATTCCTGAGCTTACATCTGACCAAAGTTTTGCTGTATCTCCTTCACAGATTTCAACTGTTCCACCAGGTGAAACAAATGGTGCCTGAGTGGTCGGGTAAAGATTGGTTGAAACAGCTAGAGAAGTTGAAGAACAGCCATTAGTGTCTGTGTGAGTTACATAATAAGCGCCTTTTGTTGTAACAACAATTGAACGATCACTGCCCGCACTATGCGACCATAAGTTGCCAGTAGCATATGAAGAATGTAAAATCACACTATCTCCAGAACAGAAAAGTGTATCTCCTGTAAATGAAATTGAAGGCGGAGTTGGGTTGTTAAGTACGTTTACAAACTGAGTGGCTTCATTACTAATACAACCGTTGTCTTGCACTTTTAGTCCAATGTTTTTGGCAGAGTATACCACTATACTGTTTGTTACATCACCAGTACTCCAAACGTTTCCTGTTGATCTAGAAGAAACAAGTGTCACACTATCGCCTGCACAGAATTTAGTAGAACCAATACTTGAAATTGATGGTGTTTGTGGTAACGCACCAACTTGAACAATCAGTGAATTAGAAAGTACTTCACATTTTGCCGGTGTGGTCAACTTTACATTGAAGGTTCCCGAGTTCTTTACCAAAATACTTTGTGTTGTGTCGCCATTGCTCCAAATGTTTCCAGTTAAAGCGTTTGATACAAGCGTTACGCTATCTCCTTGACAAAACCCAAGCGCACCATTTGCCGAAATAACAGGAGCAGTTGGAATTGCATTAACTGAAACTACTTGGTTTACTAAGCTTGATTCGCAACCGTTTCCATCAACTGATTTTAAGGAATAAACTCCAGAGCTTTTAATCTTGATAGAACTAGAAGTATCGGTAGTTGACCAAATATTCTGAGTTAATTTACTTGAAGAAAGAGTTACGCTATCACCTTGGCAAAAAGTAGTAGGTCCGCTTGCCGTAATAGAAGGTGTAGAAGGATTTTGATTAACTGTAACGAACGTGTTTGTCGATACAGATTTACAGCCAAACGCATTATTTACTTCTACTGAAAAGTTTCCGCTTTGATTAACAATTACAGAATTAGAAGTATCTCCATTGCTCCATTTATTCATGTTAGATGAACTAGAACTTAATGTAACCGTTCCACCAGCACAAAAGGTTAAAGGTCCTGATGCTAATATAGTAGGAGTTGTTGGGATGGAATTAGAAACCGTTTGTACTGATTTCGAAACAGCTTGGCAATTGTTTGAATCGGTGTGAGTAACCGAATAAAAGCCGCTATTAAATACAGTTATTTGACTAGTTGTATCTCCGTTACTCCATTGTATTCCGTTTGAATAATTCGTGTTTAAAACCACGCTATCACCTTGGCAAAATAGAGTGTCACCAGTTATCAATAATGACGGTTTGTTAGGCAATTGATTCACCTTAACATTAATGAGGTTAGAGCTAGCCTTACAACCAAATTGATTTTCTACATCAACTGAATAATTGCCTCCTGAAGTTGCAATTATTGAGCTGGCAGTATCTCCATTGCTCCATTTATTGTTTACTGAAGAACTAGAACTCAACGTTACCGAACCACCCTGACAAAATTCAAGAGAACCAATTGATGAAATAATGGGTTTGGCAGGCGTTACGTTTGACACTACTTGTACACTTCTTGATGAAGAACTGCAATTGTTGGTATCCGTATAGCTTACGTAATAAAAGCCGTTGTTCTTAAGTGTAATGCTTGATGTCGTATCTCCAGTACTCCAGTTTAAACCTTGTGAGTAATTAGTGCTAATTACAACACTGTCGCCACTACAAAGAGTAGTGTCACCACTGAATAGCAACTGAGGTTTACTTGGTGTAGTGTTAACGGTTACATTTACTATTGAAGAAGTTGCCTCGCAGCCAAAAGAATTGTTTACTGTAACCGAGTAATTACCCGCAGAACTTACTAGTAAAGTATTTCCATTGCTTTGATCGCTCCAAGTATTGCTGTTTGTAGCGCTAGAGCTTAGTAACACATCATTTCCACTACAGAATTCGAGAGGTCCATTTGCGCTAATTGTTGGTTGAGTAGGCACTGGATTTACTGTAATTGTAAGTCCTTTAGATTGACTTACACAACCATTGAGAGCAGTATGTGTTACCTGATATAAACCAGAGTTGCTTACCGATAATTGAGCAGCAGAATCACCATTGTTCCAAATCAAGCCATAGTTTACATTCGAAGAAATTATTGTGCTATCCCCAGCACACAAAACAGAATCTCCAATCAAACTTAAAACGGGTTTGGCAGGGCTTGCTTTACTCGTGATTTGGATTGATTTTGAAGTTTCAGTACAACCAAATGATGTGGTTTGTGAAACAGAATAATTGCCTGAGCTTTTTACAACAATCGATTTTGAAGTATCTCCATTAGACCATACGTTGTTAGTTAAAAGGCTTGAAGTAAGTAAAACACTATCTCCTGAACAGAACACAGTATCGCCAACAACAGATAAAGAAGGTTTTGGTGGGTTATTGTTTACCGTAACAAGAACTGGGCTTGAAATAGCTGAACAATTGTTTGAATTGCTATAAGCTACTGAGTAAATACCAGAGTTTTTAACGACAATACTAGGCGTTGTTTCGTTGTTCGACCAAGTATTACCCGATGCTTTAGAAGATGTCAGAACTATGCTATCTCCTTGGCATAAAGTAGTACTTCCAAAATGTGAAATTGCTGGAGCTGTTGGGTTACTGTTAACCGTTATACTCTCTTGAACGATTGGACTTTGACATCCATTTGTTCCTTTTACCATTAAAGAATAAATACCAGTAGATTTAACAGTAATGCTACTAGACGTATCTCCGTTTGACCAAAGGTTTTTATTAGGAGCATTTGAGTTTAGAACTACTGAGTCTCCTTGACAAAAAGTGTTGTTTCCTATTAATGAAATTACTGGTGTTGAAGGTTTAAAGCCAAAGTTTAATGATTGTGAAGCTGTGGTACTTTCACAGCCATTGGCGTCCATTACTGATAATGTGTAATTTCCGTTTTGCGTTACAATAATTGAATTAGAGCTATCTCCATTGCTCCACATATTTCCAGAACCGTAAGACGAAGTCAATTCAACAGTATCCCCCTTACATAAAATGCCAGATTGGCTTGCTGTAATTGTCGGATTATTAGGGATTGCATTAACCGCAATCGAAAGGTTGTTCAGCCCAGAGGTACAACCATTAGCTCCAATTGCATAAACCGTATAGTTGCCAGATTGATTTACATTTATGGAAGAAGTAGTGTCACCAGTTGACCACATATTTTTACCGGTATATGAACTTGAAAGAATGGTGGTGTCACCCATACAAATTGAGTTGCCTTGTGAACTCAATAGAGCAGGTTTAACTGGGGCCGATTCAACTTGAACTATAGTTGGGTTCGACTCTGCACTACAACCATTAACATTGGTATATGTTACAGAATATGATCCTGCTGCTTTAACTGTAATAGAAGTGCTGGAATCTCCATTCGACCAAAGGTTTCCTTGGGTTAGGTTACTGCTTAAAATAACGCTATCACCAGCACAGAAAGTTAGGGCGCCATTTGCAGATACCGTAGGTTTTGCAGGTACAGAATTTACTGAAACAAGAACCGGGTCAGAAGTGGATTTACATCCGTTTGAACCTGTTGTAGTAGTAGAGTAATAGCCACTTGTTTTTACTAGCAAATTTGAGTTAGTGTCTGCATTGTTCCATTTATTATTTGGTGCGTTACTTACAAGGGTTACTGAGTCTCCATTACAGAAAGTTGTATTGCCTATTGCGGTTACAGCAGGTTGGGTTGGAGAGGATAACAGATTCGTGTTTACTGGTAGCGACTCTGAAGTACAACCTCCAGCATTCGTGTAAATAGCATAAACAGTATTTGCCGTGTCAATAGTTATAGTTGAATCAACTAGTCCAGTACTCCAAGAAATATTTTGTTTTGGAGAGGCAGTTAATATTACTGACTCGCCCTTGCAAAAGGACAAAGGACCGTTTGCTACAACAGTTGGAGCAGCAGGTCGACTCTCAAATAAAACCGTGTCGGCCAATGAAGTAGCAACGCAATTTGCAGTGTCAGTTACCTGGACACTATAGTTGCCATTTGTGGTAACTTTAATTGTTGCAGTTGTGTCTCCTGTAGGAAACCAACGATTACCAGTAGCAGAACTACTCACAAGAATTAATGTATCACCTAAACAAACTCCAGCTTGACTTTTTGTAATTGTAGGTATCGCATTCGTCGTAATTATTGTTGGGTTTGAAGTTGCCGAACATCCATTTGCATCAGCATAAGTAACTGAATAAGTTCCTCCTTGCGTAGCTGTTATGGTTTGTGAAGTTTGACCTCCCGGAAACCATGTGATACCAGATGTTTGATTAGCGCTTAGAATAACGCTATTACCCAAACAAAATTTAGTTGGACCCGAAGCTGTAATTATTGGTGCAGCTGGTGGGGTTCCTGTATTAACAGAAATGGTATTAGATTGAATAACACACGAATTTGAATCTGAGTACAGTACATAATACCCACCTGGTGTTGTTACAGAAATGGTTTGTGATGTAAGCCCTCCAGGATACCAAGTAACGCCTGAGGTTCGGTCACAAGTTAAGGTAACACTGTTGCCATTACAAATAGTTGTGTTTCCTATTGCACTTACAACTGGTGTAACTGAATTAGAAACAGCAAAAGTACTATCTGATTGATCCGTTTTGGAGGAGTCAACAGCATCTGAAACCCTTACTAAGTATGAGCCGCCAACAATATTGGGAACCGACCAATTGTATGTTTTTGAACTTGTAGCATAAGAGCTTTGAATGGTTGTCCAAGAAGTTCCTGCATTTGTACTGTATTGTATTTTGTAGGCAGATGAATTTCCACTATCCGTCCATGAAATTACTTGTTGAGAGCAACTATTCCAACTTTCACCACCTTGTGGAGAGTTTAGTGTGATTTTTTTAGTACCACTAACAATCTTAAATGGAATAGAACTTTGAGTTTGCTTACAGCTGCTGATGTTGTCAGTAATCTTTATTTTACAATTGTTAGAAATGGTGCCAGGCACAACCCAAGCATATGAGTTCCCACTTGTGTTGTGGTTGTAAACTATACTTGTCCATGTCGTTCCTCCATTTGTAGAATAATCGATGTTGTAGTAGTTCGATGTACCGTTAGAATTCCAATTGATAAACATGGTGTCTCCAACATAATAGGTCCCTCCTAAGTTTGGAACATTCATGGTGATTGGTGCCGAAATGCTGAAAGGACTATCATTTTGGCCAGTTTTACTCAAATTATTTTTGTCTCTTACCCGAACCAAAACATTGTTGGATGCAGTATTTGGCATGGTCCAGTTGTAGGTAGGGGATGAGCTCGATGTGTAATAGTTACTGTTTATGCTCGTCCATGTAGAACCCCCATTCAATGAGTATTCAATTCTATAATACCTGCTAGTTCCACCAGCATCCCATTTTATTGAAGTTACGGTACAACCACGGTAATCGTTTTGACCATTATTTCCGTTAGGTGCAGTCAATACAATTGATGGCTGTATAGTAAAAGGAGCGTTACTTATATCTGCCATTGACGGGTTTCCATATTCAGATACTCGAACCAAAGCTTTTGTTGTGCTTACGTTTGGAAGTGTCCAACTCTCGCTTCCATCGTTATTGGTGACATTAGATATTGTATTCCAAGTTAATCCTGAATCTAACGAATAATCCAATCGAACATACGGTGAAGTCAAATGCCCGCTGCTCCAACGCACATTATAAGATTGACCTTGATACAAGACATTACCTCCGTTTGGACTAGTTAATGTCAAATAAGGTACGGGCGGTGTAATAGTAAATGTAGTGTCAGATTCATCATATCTACAAGAGTTGTAATAATCTTGAACCTTGATTTTAAAGTTTGATCCAGGAGTATTTGGTGGGCTCCAAGAAGTGTAGTTATAATTGACGTAAGAATTGACATAACTCCAGCTAGAGCCGTTATTGGCTGAATAATAAACCCTAAAACGACTCACATTATTATCCACCCAAGTAATGGTTTTTGATTGACTTGCTTCCCATTGTTCACCTCCGTTAGGTGTACTTACAATAATATCTTGGTTAGGGACTAATGTCATTGTGTAATTGGAAGTGTCCATTAAATTCCTAGAGTTATCACTTATTCTTATAAGTGCTTTTGTGCTAGATAGTTTAGTAGGAATTGACCAACTGTAGGAAGTACTAGTTCGATTTCCAATAAAAACCCAAGTAGCTCCAGAATCTAAAGAATACTCCATGCGATATGTTCCAGAACCACCACCAACTGTCCAACTTAGGGTTTTGCTTTCACACCCCGTCCAAAGTTCACCGCCGTTAGGTGAGTTTACCACTAAAAACGGTTTTGCTATTGTAAATTTTCCTCCGATATCGTTTACAGTTGGACTACCAACTTCCGAAACTCTAATAAAACATTCATTTGAAATTGAATTTGGAGTACTCCATGTATGAGTACCATCATTGCTGGTATTACTTACAACTGTACTCCATGTTTTGGCCGAATCACTTGAGAATTCAATGTTTACAAACGAAGAATTTAAGTATGCACTTGTCCAACGAATATTATAAGATTGTTGAGGGTATAGGGTAGTGCCATTTGGAGCTGTTACTGTTATAGTTGGAATTGGAGGAGTTACTGTAAAGGTTGAGTCAGATTCATCATATTTACAACTATTACTATAATCCTGAACCTTAATTTTGTAGTTCGACCCTGGGTTATTTGGAACAGTCCAGGATTCTGAATTTGAAGTGGTGTAAGAATCTACATAACTCCAAGTTGATCCATTGTTTGTAGAATAGTAAACCCTAAAACTACTTAAGTTATTGTCTACCCAAGAGATAACTTTTGTTTTAGCAGCTTCCCAACTTTCACCACCATTTGGTGAAGTAATAATTATGTCCGTATTTGGTATAATATTAAATACTGAGTTACTTACATCAGACATGCTTCGCCCATTATCCTGAATTCGGAACATTGCTTTTGTAGAGGATAATTTTGACGGTAAGGACCAATTGTAAGAAGTTCCACTCGTATTGGTAATATACGTCCAAGTTGCACCTGAATCTAGGGAGTATTCTAATCGGTAAGAATTAGAACCGCCACCAACAGTCCAAGATATTGTTTTGGTTTCACAACCTTTCCATACTTCTCCACCGTTTGGAGAATTCAATTCGATAAAAGCAGGTACAACTGCAAACTGATCACTTGTGTCAGCTACTGAGGGGGTGCCGTACTCACTTACTCGTACAAAATAATTATTCGATATCGTATTTGGTATTTGCCAAGTTTCAGTGCCGTCGTTATTGGTTACATTACTAATTACATTCCATGTAGCTCCAGAGTCAGAAGTGTATTCAATTTTAACAAATGCAGAGTTCAAATACGAGCTTACCCAGCGAATAGAAGTGTTTTGATACGGGTAGTTGTTTCCAGAATTTGGACGTGTAACTGTTATTGTAGGTATTGGTGGAGTTACTACAAAGACAGAATCGGATTCATCATATTTACAGCTGTTATAATAATCTACAACTTTAACTTTGTAATTGTTACCGGGGTTATTAGGGATTGTCCAACTTTGGTAATTCGATGTAGTGTAAGAGTTAATATAGCTCCAGCTGCTTCCATTATTACTTGAGTAATAAACACGAAATTGAGAGATGTTGTTATCAACCCATTGAACTGAATAATTTTTTCCAACTTCATAGCTTTCCCCTCCATTTGGAGTGGTTACAATAATATCTGTATTTGGAATTATAGTAAATGTTG
The DNA here is from genome assembly GCA_049599135.1 of Salibacteraceae bacterium. Lineage (GTDB taxonomy): Bacteria > Bacteroidota > Bacteroidia > Flavobacteriales_G > Salibacteraceae > UBA2108. Next base: position 18,320 of record JBMYOI010000020.1, on the reverse strand, counting down.
AGTTTGAAGCGTCATTCATGTTTCTACTTGCGTCAACTACTCTTAGAAAAGCCTTTGAAGAAGATAGTTTGGAAGGAATGGTCCAAGTGTAAGAAGTACTGTTTCTGGTTGTTATTAAACTCCAAGTAGCACCCGAATCTAATGAGTACTCAAGACGATATGAACCCGAACCGCCGCCAACAGACCACGAAATGCTTTTGCTTTCACAACCTTTCCAGACCTCACCCCCATTTGGAGAAGTCAAATTGATAAAAGGCTGAGAAATAGTGAATTTGTTGCCTAAATCGAAAACTGTAGGCCTGCCAGCCTCCGAAACACGGATAAAGCACTGTGTTGAAATAGAGTTTGGAATCGACCAAGTGTGAGTACCATCATTTGATGTATTTGCAACAACACTAGTCCAAGTAGTACCTGAATCAGAAGAAAAATCAATGTTTACAAAATTGGAAATTAAATATGCGCTGGTCCAACGAATATTATAAGATTGCTGAGGATATACGCTCCCTCCATTAGGAGCTGTTACAGTTATTCTTGGGGTCGGTGGAGTAACTGTAAAAGTTGAATCTGATTCATCGTTTATGCAACTATCATAATAATCTTGAACTTTTACCTTAAAGTTATTGCCAGGGTTATTTGGAATCGACCAACTCTGTGAATTTGAAGTGGTATACGAGTTTATATAACTCCAGCTAGAACCTCCATTGGTTGAATAATACACTCTAAACTGAGAGCGGCCATTATCAACCCATGAAACTGTTTTTGAAGTTGCCGCTTCCCAGCTTTCACCGCCATTTGGAGAAGTTACAATTATGTCCGTATTAGGATTAAATGTTAGGGCAAATGAAGTGGTGTCAGAAATGTTTCTCAAGTTGTCCGTCACCCGAACAAACCCTTTTGTAGAGGATAGCTTTGATGGAGTTTTCCAACTATAAGAAGTGCTGCTTCTGGTTACAATTGAATTCCAAGTAGACATAGAATCGTCGGAATATTCAAGAAGGTATGACCCAGAACCACCGCCAACGCTCCAAGTAATACTTTGAGTGTTACACCCGGTCCATGTTTCACCACCAACTGGACTTGTTAGTGTGATGTGCGGCGCTAATATTTTAAACGGAGTTGTATTTATGTCAAATAGCGATGGGTTTCCATACTCACTTACTCGTACAAAACAATTGTTAGAGACCGTGTTTGGTACTGTCCAAGATTCAGCTCCGTCATTGTTAGTTACATTTTGAATGACATTCCAAGTTGAGCCTGAATCGGTAGAGTATTCAATCTTTACAAATGAAGAAGTTAAGTATGCAGAAGACCAGCGTATGCTATACGATTGATAAGGATAAACTGTGTTCCCGTTTGGAGCTGTAACATTGATGACTGGAGTTGGAGGTGTAACCGTAAATGTAGTGTCGCTTTCATCAGATTTACACGAAGTGTAATAATCTTGAACCCTAATCTTGTAATTTGAACCTGGGGTGTTTGGTGGAGACCAAGTGTAGTAATTGTTGTAAGTATTGGAAGTGATATAACTCCACGAAGAACCTCCGTTAGCTGAGTAATAAACTCTAAACCGTGAGAGGCCATTGTCAACCCAATAAATGGTTTTTGACTTGCCAGCTTCCCATTGCTCTCCACCATTTGGACTGGTCACGATAATGCTCGAGTTTTTTGAAAGATTAAATAAGGTGTCAGACTCGTCTAGAACGAGTGAATTGTTATAATCTTGAACCTGAATAATGGCGCTACCTTGGAGTGTGTTCGGAACACTCCAAGAATATGAGGAGTTAGTAGAACTACTTTGATAAACATTGGTTGCAATATTTGTCCAAGTTGACCCTCCGTTAGTTGAGTATCGGATGTTGAAACGATTGTTTGTTACGCCACCATGGGCCCAGCGAATGCTATATGAATTACAACCTTCCCAATTTTCGCCTCCATTTGGAGTCAGAACATTGATGTATGGGTTTTTTATGGTAAAGTAGTTATTGCTTGAATCGACGTAAGTCTTTCCAACGGCTTTAACCTTTATCATACAAGCTGCTGATGGAGTATTTGGGACTGTCCAAGAATGTGACCCAGAATTCGAAATACCCGTTACAATAGGTGTCCAAGTATTTCCCGAATCAATAGAGTAATCAAGAGCTATCAAATTTGAACTAAGGTTGGTAGAAGACCAACTAATAGTATAGGCTTTACCTGAGTATAATGTCTGGTACCCATTAGGGTAGCTTAACGATAGAGTGGGGGTTGGTGGATCAATTGTGAAAAGGTTGTCACTTTTGTCGGTCATACAAGAAGTGTAGTAGTCGGTAACTCGTACTAATCCATTTGCAGAAGGTGAGTTAGCAACATTCCAGTTGTAAATACCGGTAGTGTTATACGTGTTTGATGTAATAGTGTTCCAGGTAGAACCACTATTGGTTGAGTACTCAATTTTATAGCGATTTGAGGTTCCCGTTGCGGCCCAAGTAATTGATTTAGTTTTTCCAGCTTCCCATTGCTCTCCACCGTTTGGCGATGTTAAAATTAGGGGTGCAGTAATCGTAAAACTATTGTTACTCTCATCGTATAGAGTTGGTGTATTTGAATCTTTAATTCTGACAATACAATTTGAAGAGTTAATGTTAGGAACTGTCCAACTATAAGATCCTGCTGTTGTACTTAAAAAGGAAGTAACCGAGGTCCAGTTTACACCTCCATCTGTAGAATAATCGATGGTGTAAAAATTTGAGGTTCCCGTTGCGGTCCAAGTAATATTTTTACTTGTACATCCGGCCCATACTTCGCCACCATTGGGTGAAGTAACTGTAATGGATTGAGCGAATCCTAATGAGCAACCTAATACGCTTAGGATAAGAGCAATAACTAACCTTTTCATATAAAAATTTTGGGAAACAAAAGTACTTAGTTTGTGGGTACAAAAAAATGCGTTTTGTCAACCGAAAAGGCTAGTTTGTGTCGATTTAAGTGCTTTTCATTCAGTGAAAACCTGAAATAAGGTTATTGTTGAAAATACGGTTTTAGTTTATTTTTTCATGATTTGTTTACTGATTGTTTTACCATTCTCTAACTCTATATTTATGAAGTATAAACCAGATGTGTAACCGGTTAAATCAATTTCAAAATTTAAGTCCGTGACAGCTTTATTTAAATCTTGTAGTTTTTTTCCTTGAGCTGATAAAATGCTTGCATTTACTACATGAATCGAATGAGGGTTTGAAAATTGTATAACTCCATTTGTAGGGTTAGGGAAAATGGTAATCTCATTTGGTGCATCAATTTCTTGTGTGTTAGCTGCAATTTTGAAATCATATTTCATTATGTCTTTTTCTTCTTTATCAGATCTTCCTGCAATAAAGTATGCACGGTCATTTATTACCCAGTTACCTGGTGCCCAGCGGCCTGTGCCTGGGTGAGCCGGCAATGAAGTCCATTGATTAAAAGTTGGGTCGTATTCCCAGAACTCCCCAGTCGGTAAGTTTTGATGAGTATCACCTTGTCCACTTAAAACGTAACCTTTTCCATTATATGTAAATTGTGTTCCGGCTACTCTTCCTTGGTCTGGAAGGTTTGCTACTTGAGTCCATGTTTCAGTATTTGGATCGTAGCGATAAAAATCATTATAAATTCCAGCTCCATGACCTAAGCCAACGTAGGCCTGATCACCAATTGGAAAGTAGTATGGATGATGACGAACCGTACCGGGGAAGTCTTGTTTTTTAGTCCAAGTATCATTTGTAATATCATATTCATACCAGTCTCCAAGATTACCAATTGCGCTACTACCAAGTCCCATGTAAATTTTGTCGTCAATGGCTATTAGGGCGGGATGCCATCTTGGAGTACATGGGCAGCTTGTTAATTCTGTCCATTCTCCCGTAGTAGGATCATATTCCCAAAGGTCATTTTTTGCTGAGTTAACGAACAATCCAAAGCCAGCATACCCTTTTCCATTTGTAGATACTCCATAACCAAAACCTCTTGCTCCGCCCGCAAAATCAGCAGCTTTAACCCATGTTTCAGTTTGAGAGTCAAATTTGTAAAAGTCACTCATTTCAGAGCCAGCTCTATCTCCATATCCAGTTAAAATGTAGCCTGTATCACCAATTGAAAACGTAATTGGGTGATTTCGACCTGATGCAGAAGCTGGAAATTCATTGTATGCCTCCCAGGATTGTGCAAATAAGGTGGCAGATAGGGCAATTATTAGTGTGGTAAGTAGCGTTTTAATCATCTCTCAAGAAAATGTTTGTTTAGAATTCAAACGTATGGAATAAAGAAAGGTTGAAGTGTATGCCAATTTACACTGAGTCGTTTTTAAAAAAATCGAGAGCAATTCGCTCTGTATATTGTGGTTTGTGCAGGGGCCAAGTGTCTATAAATCCAACGTGTCCTCCATGCTTAGGTATTATTAGGTGAAATGAGTTTGAGTCCTTAGCTATTTCAGTAGGAAAACAACTATCATCTAAAAACGGGTCGTCAAGTGCATTGATTAATAAAGTTGGAATCTTTATATCATGAAGAAATTGCTTAGAGCTGCATTTTCTCCAATAATCAGTAGCATTTTTAAAACCGTGAATGGGAGCCGTGTAAAGATTGTCGAAATCCGAAAAATTTTCGCATTTGTTTAAATCATACAATGATATTCCGCAATTTGGGAAGGCCTCTAGTTTTTGTTTCGTTTTTATTCGTAAGCTTTTTAAAAAGCGATTCATGTATATTCTATTAATTCTTTTGGCTAACTCTTTTGAACTAGATTCTAAATCAATAGGCGTAGATACAGCAACGGCAGAATGAATTATGCTTGAGAGACTATTGCTTTGTTCGCCTAAATATTTAAGAGTAATGTTACCCCCTAAACTAAAGCCAATCAAATGTATTCGTTGGTATGTTTTTTGACTAATCAAAAATTGAATGACTTCATGCAAGTCATCTGTTTTTCCTGAATGATAAGATGTTATTAAACGATTTGCTTCACCTGAACATCCACGTTGATTAAATACGCAGGCATCCCAACCGTTTAAGTTTGCTTGCTTTACAATTCCTCGAGCATAAGCACGTTCAGAATTCCCTTCTAATCCATGCAATACCAGAACGAGGGTATTGGATTTTACTTTAGAAAAATCAAGATCAACGAAATCGCCATCTTTTAAGGTCAACCTTTTTCGTGAATAAGAAACCCCTTTTATACTGCGAAAACGATTCGGAGTAATGGTCGCTAAATGAGGGTTTTTAAGAAAAAAGAGAGGCCTGTATGTGGATTGATTTAAGGGCATTTATTGAATTAAACTCAAAAGAGGGGTCATGTCTTAGAAGTGGTAAAAAGCTCTTCAATATCTTCTTGGATTTTGTCTCTTTTAAAGGGTTTGCTAAAGCACTTCAAAATTAGATTTCTATCTAATGCGTCACTGATTTCCGGCAGGTCAATATACCCTGTGAGCATAGCGTACTTGGGGTAGTTGTACTTTTTGGCTGCAATTTCTACAAATTCGATACCGGACATGTCAGGCATACTCATGTCAATTAATACCAAGTCAAAGTCAGGCTTGTCTTTCAAGATTTTAAGAGCTGTTAACGGCCTATTAGTAACAGTGATTTCAAAGGTGTTTTTGAAAGATAGCTGAAAAATTTTAAGGTTTATCGCTTCGTCATCAATATATAATATGGTCTTTTTTTCTAACAAGAATGTAGTTTTATCTGTATTGGAAAATCGATTATTTGTTAATCAGTAACGGTATGTTAAAATTATAGTTCTTTTTTTAGACAAATAAAGATAATTTAAAAAGATTTATTAGCGAAAGGGCTTTTAGCAACTGAGAGTTTAAAAGTGCTTGATAATAGTATTTTTTTTAATTCGTTTGGTTTTTTCTTATTGAAAATGTATCCATATTTGGTTTCTCCGTTGTCCAATAATTCTTTCAGCTCGTTGTCGTTTATGGTAATGTTTTTAAAGACAAAGGGAATCGTAAGCTTGCAACCGTTTTTCCAATCTGAGCATCCCCATGCTTGTCGGCCACGGATTAAATGGCCGACTTGGCATTTTGGACAAGTAGTTTTCTGCTGTTTGTATCCTTGACTTTTAACTTGTTCGGTTATACCACGAACCATTTCATTCAATTCTTCTTTGAACAATTTGATATCGTAATTTCCGAATTCAATATCTCTAATCTTTTTTTCCCAAACACCGGTTAATTCAGCAGATTTTAAAAGGTCGTTTTCAATTAAATCAATTAATTCTTTGCCAATTGAAGTAGCCAATATTCTCTTTTTTTGTCGAACTAAATATTTACGAGCAAAGAGCTTTTCAATGATATTAGCCCGCGTTGAAGGACGTCCAATTCCATTCTCCTTCATAATGTCACGCAGCTCGTCGTCATCAACTTGTTTGCCGGCAGTTTCCATTGCTCTAAGAAGAGAAGCTTCAGTAAAATAACTGGGGGCTTTAGTTTGCTTTTCTTGGAGTTCTGGCTCGTGTGGGCCTCGTTCCCCTTTTTCAAAAACAGGCATTACTTGTTCTTCATCCTTCTTTTTGTCATCTTTTTTTGAAGGATATAATTCACGCCACCCTGGCTCTAAAATTTGTTTACCCGTAGCCCTAAACTCTAGTTTAAGCACCTTGCCTAATACAGTTGTGTTACTCACTTTACAATCGGGGTAAAAAACGGCAATAAATCGACGCGTGATGAGGTCGTAAATTTTCTTTTGTTGAAGAGTTAGTCCAACTTTAGCAGGATCTTCACCTGTAGGGATAATTGCGTGGTGATCAGTAACTTTTTTGTCGTTAAAAACCTTGGCTGATTTCTTGATTTTTTTACCCAACAGTTTTTCTGTGAACTTAGAGTAGGCGGTGAGTTTTTGAAGAATTCCCGGTATTTTGGGGTACTGGTCGTTCGGTAAGTAACTGGTGTCAACACGAGGGTAAGTAACTAGTTTCCTTTCGTATAAATCTTGAATATAATTCAAGGTTTCTTCTGCCGAATAACCAAATTTTTTATTGCCTTCAACTTGTAAAGAAGTAAGATCAAAGAGTGAAGGTGGAGTTTCTTTTCCTTCTTTCTGAGTATAGCTTATTACCTCAAAGTCTTCCGCCTTTATGGCTTCAATATTTTCTTCGCCTTTTGTTTTGTCTTTAATTTTTCCTTTAGTGTGCGAAAATTCAACTTCACGGTAAGTCGTCTTTATTTCAAAATACGTTTCGGGTTTAAACAAGTCAATAGCTCGTTGGCGATCTACAATTAAAGCTAAAGTTGGTGTTTGAACTCGGCCTACTGAAAACACTTGTTTACGCGCACCATATTTTAGCGTGTACAACCGGGAAGCATTCATTCCTAAAAGCCAATCACCAATTGCTCTTGCGGTGCCTGCAGCATACAGGTTGTTGTATTTGTCTCCTTCCTTTAAATTGGCAAACCCTTCTTTTATGGCTTCTTCGGTTAGTGAAGAAATCCATAATCGTTTTAATGGTTTTTTGTTTTTTGCTTTTGATAAAACCCAGCGTTGAATCAATTCACCCTCTTGGCCAGCATCACCGCAGTTTATTACTTCTTCGCATTTAGAAACTAGGTGAGCAATGGTGTCAAACTGTTTTTTAACACCGTTGTTTTCTATGAGTTTAATCCCAAAGTTTTCGGGAATCATGGGAATTACGTCTAAGTTCCATTGTTTCCAATCGGGAGAATAATCGGCTGGTTCTTTAAGCGTACAGAGGTGCCCAAAAGTCCATGAAACCCAATAGCCATTACCTTCCCAATAGCCGTCGTGCCGTGTTTTAGCACCCAATATTTGGGCAATGTCTTTAGCTACACTTGGCTTTTCGGCAATGCAAAGTTTCATAAGCTTCAAAGCTGCTATTCTTAGGTGGTAACCACAAGAAAAAAGTGGACTGAATTTATAGAGTTTTCAGCTTTGAATTCACAGGGTTTCTATCCCTCTTCTTTATTAAACATCTGAAACAAAAATGAAAAAACAAAAACCACCGCACAACCAATTACATTGTACCACAGATATCCAACTTCTTTTTGGAAATATATGAAGAGCATAAAAACGCTTGATTGGCCGAGAAGAGCAGCAATAAATACTGCATTTGCTTTTACGTGCTTTAGGAAAAATGCAGTGAGAAAAACGCCTAAAATAGTTCCATAAAAAACCGAACCTAAAATATTTACGGCTTCAATTAAATTCTCAACCAGTTGAGCAAATAAGGCAAATGAAATGGCCAAAATTCCCCAACCCAAGGTGAGCCATTTACTGGCCGTTACCATTTGTTGTTGCGAGAGTTCTTTTTTGCCTAATCGCTTGTAAAAATCAACCATGGTTGTGCTTGCTAAAGCATTGATTTCACCGGCCGTAGAACTCATGGCGGCGGATATGATAACTGCTATCAACAAACCAATTAATCCTTTAGGTAACTCAGTTAATATAAAAGTTAGAAATACAAAATCGCTGTCTTTTCCACTTTGTTTAGGGTTTGCTTTTAAAATTAACTCGCGGGCTTTCGCACGAATCGATTTTCCTTTTAAATCGTTTTCTAACAAAAGCGATTTAGATTCTGTTGTAGGATTGTTTATGTGCTCTTGAGTTGCAGTTCTGTTTTCTAGAAATAATTGATTGTGTTGCTCTTCTAATTCTTTAAAATCGGATGAATATTGCGAGGCATGAACTTCTTGAACGGCCACTTGATTAAACAAAATGGGATGTTCTTCGAATTGGTAAAACACAAATACCAAAACCCCAGTTAGCAAAATCATGAATTGCATTGGAATCTTTAAAATCGCATTGAAGATTAAACCTAACCTTGACTCCGTTATTGACTTGCCCGATAAGTAGCGTTGAACCTGACTTTGATCTGTTCCAAAATAGGATAATGCCAAAAACAAACCACCCGTAATGCCCGACCAAAACGTGTATCGTTTATCCAAATCAAAGGAAAAATCTACTATGTTCATTCTGTCAGTTGCGCCGGAAATGGACAAAGATTCCAAAAGGCCAACTCCTTCAGGAAGCTTATTTAGAAGAACATAAAACGCAACTCCCATTCCTCCCAAAATAACTGACATCTGCCATTTTTGAGTTAAGCTCACGGCTTTGGTTCCGCCCGAAACGGTGTAAATAATAACTAAAACACCAACGAGAATAATCATGATGTCAAGTCTCCAACCCAACATGGCGCTTAGTATGATAGCAGGAGCGTAAATAGTGATTCCAGCAGCCAATCCCCTGGAGATTAAAAATAACGTAGCAGTAAATAAGCGAACTTTTACATCAAACCGTTGCTCTAAATATTCGTAGGCCGTGTAAACTTTAAGGCGGTAGTAAATTGGAATAAAAACAGCGCAAACTATTATGATTGCCAGTGGTAACCCAAAATAATTTTGAACGAATCCCATACCACTTTCATAGGCTTGCCCCGGAGTAGAAATGAAGGTGATAGCACTGGCCTGAGTAGCCATAACCGATAGTCCAATGGTCAACCATTTCATGTCGGAACCTCCTTTGAGGTAGCCGTCTAAATCTTTCGATTTCCTGGTTTTCCAAGTTCCATAACCTACAATTAGAAATAGGGTAGTGGCTAATACCGACCAATCAATTGCACTCATGAAAAATGATTAGTGAGTAAAGAAAAGAACCCAACTAAAAAAAGAAATATAACGAAAGTGACTCCGTACAATAATTTCCAGTTAACCGATTCTTTATTTTCTTCCATACGAAAGAATATTAGCCCATAATTTATATGCACCAGGAACGCCTGCTGGCAGTTGTCTGAAGAACGAAATTCCTGTGTAAACAAACTTGCCTTTACCGTAATCAGCAACCAATAATGCACCATCTAATGGTTGCTCGTCGGGGTCGGCCCAGCGCAATAACGGAGTGTATTGTTTATCCCATTCATCGGGGAAATACAAGCCTCTTTCTTGAACCCAGTAGTCGAAATCTTCTTTTGAAATTGGGTTAGGGGTAGTCATTAAGTCGTGGTCTGGTTTTAGGAATTTAACTTCTGCAAATTCGTCAGTAACACGGTTATTTCTACGCGTTTTTGGTTTACTCATTTCAAACGGTCCAACTTGAGGTGTTACCATGCCGTGGTAAGTGAAATATTGTACAACATATAAACCACCCGAATCAACGTAATTCATTAAAAGCTCTTGAAATTGCCCCAATTCTTTTTGAGTATTATAAGAACGAATACCCGCAACAATTACATCGTATTCATTTAAGTTTATTGAGGGTAAGTTAGCTGGGTCAATTAACTCTACTTGACCACCCATTTGCTCAATAGCTGCAGGAACGTTGTCGCCTGCCCCCATTATGTAACCAATTCGCTTGCTCAAAAGTTCAATGTCCCCGGTAACCACTTTCCCTTTTGTTTTAGGAAATAATGTTTGGGTGTGTATGTGTGGATATTCAATGTTTACTATGGATCGATCGTAAATCGTATTTCCAGTTTTTATTGAAGCTGAAAATCCACCCGATTGAGCGTTTTCTGAAGGTTCAATTTCAAAAGTAAAAACCATGGCGCTCCCTTTAGTGTTCATGGTAATTACGTGACTTTTTGGCGAAACATTCCAGCCTTTGGGAAGGTTTAGGCTTAACTCCCCGGTCATGTTGACTTTTTGATTCACAACCGTAACATGTACCTTCTCTTTTTTGCCTTTTGGACAAACATAAACTGAGTTGTCTAGGTTTATTGTAAGTTCTGGCCTAATAGATAGTTCCTTTTTGTTTTCGCCGCTTACACGATCTCTCCACTTGTATCGAATTGGTGTGGTAAGGTTAAACTCACGACCTTGAATAACAACTGTAAAAGTGACATTGTAAGGGGCTGGATTTTCGGGAAGTCCTCTTAAATGAATGTCGTTAACTTTAAACATGTTTTGGTAGTCTTCAACTAACCAATAGGGTTGAGTTATTTTGGCATCGTTAGGTATTGTAACGTTCACTGAAATATTTTGCCACATATTTTGGTCTAGCATACCAAAAATAGCAGTGTCCTTTCCCGGGAATTTTACTGAATTAATCTCAATGCCATCTAATTTGCCTGCGTTGATAATACTGGTGTTTACTTTTATGGTTTCTCCCGCAACTGCATATTCTTGGTCGGCAACAGCTTCAACCCAAATTCCTGCGGCATCAAAAATCACTTGTTTTAAATCCTCTTTTTTTAAATCAATCCATTGTGAAACATGAGGGTACTCATCCATTAAGCGATAGAGTTCAACTAATTCATCTACCGAGGCTGAAGGGTTATGAGGGTCGAATTCATTAATGGTTAAATTCAATTGTGTTTGAATTTGTTCTGTTTTTGCCAATTTTTTCCAGGTTAAATCAATTCCTTCAAAGATGTCTGACTTGGCTTTTTCTCCAGAAACATACTCTAAATACTCGAATTGCTCACCTCGTAAAATGCTAGCTCCAAATCCTTGGCTTTTGTGTTGAGAACGGCTTTCCATTGCAATTTGGTTGTTCCATTTACCGAGGTTAGCGTTATAAGTTCCTACATCTATTCTTAGTAAGTTGTCGTCGGTTTGGTATTTGTCTTCTAAGTCTTTTCTCCACCAACTAGAAGTATTGTAGTACTGTCGTTTAACCCTCCAGGCAGTTACGTGTTTTAATTGTTCAGGGTATGCTTTTACATCTGCGGCCAATTTTATAGCCTTTTCGGTTAATTCAGCTGAGGCAGAATGGTGTCCATGGCCAGCATATTTTGTGGCAGGAAATCGGGTAATTATAATTTCTGGTTTGAATTTTCTGATAACCCAAACCATATCCCAAAGCACCTGTTCTTCATCCCATTTTTCAAGCGTTTCTTTTGTGGTTTTAGAATAGCCAAAATCAACTGCGCGACTAAAAAACTGAACGCCTCCGTCAATTTTTCTAGCTTCAAGTAATTCTTGGGTTCTTAAAACGCCAATCAATTCACCTTTTTCGGTTCCAATTAAGTTTTGTCCGCCGTCACCACGGGTAAGTGATAAATAGCCAGTTCTAACTTTTTTGTCGTTGGCGAGCCAAGAAATTAAGCGTGTGTTTTCATCGTCGGGATGTGCCGCAATATAAAGTACAGACCCAAGGACATTGAGTTTGTCCAGATTTTCAATGATTTTTGCTGAGGAGGCAGGTCCATTAGCATTGTCATCCTTGGCACTACCAGTGTAAGCACCAAATACGGTAAGAATTGAAAGAAGAAGGGGAATTGTTATTTTCATTTTCGGCTTATTTAGTCTGCGAAAATAACAACTGAGCGGTCAGAAAGTTACGGCCAAGTCTTATTTGTAATGTATTCTACCGATTCTTTAACAAGTTGCTTTAAAACATCTTTATCAATATCTGCTAGTTTGTTCACATACAAACACGATTTTCCGGTTTTGAATTTACCCAGTTTGGCCATTAATTTCGGGTAATTTTCTACTCCGCCCATAATGTAAATTGAGTGTTTTGCTTTGCGAGGAGAAAATCCGGCAGCCATAAAGTCGCCTTCTTGTCCGCTGGCATATTTATAATGGTATTGGCCAAAACCAATGATACTTGGTCCCCACATTTTGGGATCTTCACCTGTTACTTCACAAAAAAGGTCAAGTATCTCAAATGCATCGAGTCTTTTTTGCTCAGGTTCTACTCGGTTTAAAAACTCGGTTACGCTGGCGTCGGTCACTTTTGTTTTTAATTCGTATTTAGCCATATTCAAATATTAAAAAAGTAAAACACCAATACCCATCCTAAAATTAATAAGCTGATTAAAGAAGAGCCTTTTTTGAACTCCCATTTTAGTGAATTTTTCAAAATCTTCTTGTGACATGTGTTCGTCATTTTCTGCAAAAATGAAAGTATAGGATAATTCATCTGCTATTGATTTTGCCCCGGCAAAATTGAAAGACAGGTCAAGACCATAATTATAAAAAAATCTTTTTCCAAAAATAGTTTGCTTGCCCAAGCCAAATCTTAAAAGGGGAGAATACATGATTATTGAGTTATCAAACCTATATAAGTCATAGGCAAGTGGCTGGCCCCAGCCATCAGTTGTAATACTTAGTGCGTTGAACGATGTTTCCAGTTGTGTTACGGCGAACCCAATTCCCCAAGAAATATAAACACCTAATGGAGCATCTAAATTTTTCTGAAAGAATTTAATCGCTAATCCAAGCTCTTGACTGTTAATTCTATAGTTCCCTATCCTGTCATATTCCTCATCAATCCCCCAGGTATCTATTTCATAATTGTAAATTGTGGCATTAGCAGAATACCTCTTGTAGTTTAAACTTAAAACATTTTTCTTGCTAGTAACAAAATTTAGGCTTGCAGTTCCGGTTAAGTTAATACCAAACTTAAAGTTTCCATTGTCATCAGTTTCTGTTAATGAAGGGCCCGCCGATATGCTACTGGACAGGTAAATTCTTTTACCCATATAACCAAAGGTAGATTGCGAAAACGAGTTGAATGTTAGCAATGCAAAAGCGATGGTAATATTTAGGTATTTTATAATCAATAAACCTCTTTCTTGTTAGAATATTAACATGCCAATGCCCATTCTGAAATTAAACAACTGATTCATGAACACTCTTTTTTGTACGCTTTTTTTAGTGTATTCTTCTAAGTCTTGTGTGGATATATAACGATCGTTATCTGAGTAATAGCTTGTAGAAGTAAGTTCTTCAATGGTTGGTCCAATAACGGCCGCTATGCCTCCTAGGTTTATGCCCACATCAATTCCATAGTTATAGAAGAACCTTTTTCCAAAAACAGTTTGCTTGCCGAGTCCAAACCTTATAACCGGAGAGATAATTCTGTTTCCGTTGTCAAATTGAATGATCTCAGAAGGTGGGGCATATGGGTCGTTATTTGCGTATCTATCACTAAGTATATTAAAAGAATAGTCAAGTTTTGATATTGCAAGCCCCAATCCAATTGATGCATAGCCTCCTAAAGGTGCATCTAAGTTTTTAAAGAAAAATTTATAAGAAAAGCCAAACTCATTGGTCCTAAATCGATAGTATCCAAGCTCTTCAGTAATAGTTTCTCCTGGAATAACTGATATATAAGATCCATCTAAATCTCGAATACCAGCAACGTCAGAATAACGCTTGTAGTTTATATCAAAAACATTCTTTTTGTTCAATACAATATTGAAACTTCCAGTACCTGTTACATTAAAGACAAGAGTTCTTTTTCCATCAGTATTTTTTCCAAGAATTGAAGGCCCCGCAGATAAATCACCGGAAAGGTAAACGCGTTTGCCTAGGTAGCCATAGGTAGATTGACAATTAACTGATAGTGTTAAAAGAAGAGCTGCTATGGTTGTGGTAATTGCGATTCTTGTCATTTTTTTCCTCCAATAGTATTTAAAATAGAAGCATGCCAATTCCCATTCTAAAATTGATTAATTGGTTCATAAACAATCTTGTTTGAACGCTGCTTTTGGCAAATATTTCTAACTCATTATCAGTGACATGGTCGTCGTCGTAATCGTAATTTATTCCTGATCCTACAAACTCTTCAATTAAGGGTCTCCCAACGGTATAGATTCCCGCTAAGTTTAACCCTATGTCTATTCCGTAGTTGTAAAAAAAGCGATTTCCAAAAACAGTTTGCTGTCCAATACCTAGTCTTATTATTGGAGAGTAAATAGCGTTTGTACTGCTGTAAAAGCTTGTATAGGGAGTTGTATAATAGTAGTCGACTTCATATTCCCCATTATAAAAAATTGATTTTTCAAGATGTGAAATTCCAACTCCCATACCTAAAGAAATGTAAGAACCCAAGGGAGCATCTAAATTTTTAAAGAAAAACTTGTAATCGAATCCGACTTCATTCGTTTTAAATTTATAAGAACCTATATCTTTATCATAATAGTCATCTGTAGGAAATAACTCTATGCCAATATTATCTCTGTTTTTTACTTCGGTAATGTCTGAATATCGTTTGTAATTAAAACTAAGAACGTTTTTCTTGGTCAAAACCAAATTTAAACTAGCTGTTCCGGTGACATTAATGGCAAATGTTCTGTTCCCTTTTTCGTTTTTTCCAATTATGGAAGGACCTGCTGAAATATCACCAGCCAAATAGAATCTTTTACCCAGGTAGCCATAAGTAGATTGAGCTTCTGTCGAGAACCAGCAGAATAGAGATAGAACGACTAATATTGATTTAAGTCGAATCATTGTTTGGTTCTTTTTACTTGGATAAGTGAATTATACAAGCACCCTTTTAGAGTTGCGCTATTGTCCTTTCCGTAATAAAGGTATTCTTGATCCATTTTCATTTCAAGAGTTTCAATGTCAATAACCTTAAAATTGTAATAGGTAGCTTCTTGAGGGGTAGCAAGTTTAGAAATTGCCCATGGAATAGTTACAATGTAAAGCATTGAAACAATGTAAGGTGCCTTTTTTCGTTCAACCTGAAGGTTATAAATCTGGGGTAATGCAATGTATTGCGTTCCCAAAGAAGAATGAATATCTCCAAGTTCGTTAGAAATAACAGTTCTAGGGTTTTCAATATCATGTCCTTCTAATTCATTCAACCATTCTTTTAATTTCATTATTGCGTTAAACGACTTAGTGTCAGAACTCGTTAATTCTTTAGGGTTAAGTAACGATAAATCAAGTCCTGCTTTTTCACCAACGTCTATTATGTCTTTTTCTAAATCTGCTTTTTTGTAATCTGATTCCACATTATTAATACTTGGGTTTGACTCATCTCCTTCCAAAACAAAATATTGCGGTTCAACAATTGCTAAACTGGAAATGCCTAGGGCTAACCCTTTCTTGGAAATTATTTTCTCTTCTTTTAGATCTTCCTTCTCTTTAATTCTTTTCTCTTCTGGTGTAAGATCATTTTCAGCAGCCAACATTGCCTTGTCAAATGCATTTACGAATGCCGTCTCGTTAAAATAGTTGAAGAACATGTATTTGTAATAATCAGAGCTTTTATTACTCTTTTTATTAATGACCATTTTCTTTTCTTTGATCTTGTCATATTTACTTTTTTCAATCGTTTGAGAAGAGTCTTTTGTGGTTTCCTCTGATTTATTGGTACCGAACCTTTCGTCATTGAAAAAGTCATCTAACTCCGAATCTGTAATATCATCCCTTTTTTTAGTTTCAACATTAGGAGAGTCGTCCTCTACGTATGCAAAATCATCGTCACTGTCTATGTCGTCAAAAATTGAAGACTCTGTACTGTTATTAGTGGAATCTTTCTCATTAGAAATTACAGTTTCATTTTTGGTTTTAACTGGAGTAGGTTTAACGGATGTTACATCTTCATTGATGTAAAAATCCTCTTCGTACATTTCGTACCTCTCAATTAGGTTGCTTAGTTGCCTGTCAAATGCCTCTGTTAAATATTTATCATTAGGGTTCTCTCTTAAAGCTTCGTAGGTTTTTGATGCAGTAAGTACGGCTAAATCTCTTTTCTTAATTTTTTTTAGCCAAAATGATACAGCCTGAGAGCTACCCTCAACCTTTTTGTATGCTGTCATGGTTTTGGTGCTTTGGGCATCTTCTTTATATTGCAAAGTACCCTCAAGCGCCATTATTAGGCACTTTTTTAAATAAAGATTATCTGGGTAATTTTTGTTTAATAGATAACAATTGTAGATTGCTCTATCGTACCGGTGTTGAATTAAATTCTGACGAATTACTTCAAATCGAGCAATATCTCTTACGTATTCAAATTCTTCGCGACTACCTAAATAGGACTTTTTATCGTCTGTTTTTCCACGCATTTTTTTGAAATACTTGTAGGTTGATTTTCGTCTTTTTTTAACATTAGGATGGGTGCTTTTTTTATCATCAACTTTGTCTCTGGTTTTAATGAATTGGGTAGAGTCCATCATCATTTTTTCAGGAAAATTGTAGTCTTCGTTTTTAAGAAAGTTGTAGTCAAATTTTTCCTCATCAAATGGCAGGTATGAATACAATAACACATCAAATAATCCCTTTGCATCTAGTGCATTGTATGATGAATTATGTAACATTTTAAGTCCGTGAATATCTGCTTCGGTTTCTAGGTCTCTACTGTATTGGTAGTAGGCGTTAATTCTATCATGATAGCTCTTTTCTTTATAGTTACCTCTTCCTTTGGTTATCAAATCGTTTTCTATGTACTCTTTTGTGTTGTGCTTGTCTCTAAAATGAACAATTTCGTGAGCCATTACATAGGCCAGTTCAGCTTCATTAGCCACTTGAGCGAGTAGTCCTAGGTTTACAAAAACCATCCCTTGGTCAGTGGAAAACGCATTAACATAGGGCGATTTAAACATAAATACTTGTAGCTGATCTCTTAATGCAGGGTCGTGCTGTAATAAATCATTCGCAATTTTATTAACATAGCGGGTAAGGGTGTCGCCAAAAAGTACGTCACCACTCATTAAAGTTCTATCAAGCCAATAGTTGCTATTAGCATAAAAAGCGTCTTTGTTTTTTTGAGTTTGTTTATCGTCATTAGACGAGATAGTGCCTGCTTGTGTTTTATATTTTTCCTCGGCCGTTTTAAGAATAGAAGCTGGAATTTCCCCTTCACATTCTAAAGGAAAGTAATTGGTGCTTGTTAACTGAGTAAAGCCTGAAAGAGATAAAAGAGAGAATAGTATTGCCGGTATTAATTTCATCCTATTTTGATTTTTTGATAATTAAATATAGACCATATAAAATAAATGGAATACTAAGTACTTGCCCCATATTCAGGAACATGGCTGACTCAAAGTCACTTTGGTTTTCTTTGAATGTTTCAATAATTGCTCTGGCGCCGAATAAAAGCACCAAAAAAAGGCCGAATATTTTACCAGGCTTTTCGTACCATTTCTTAACGAAATGAAGAAAATATAAGGTAATAAATATTAAAAGATAACTTAATGATTCGTAGAGTTGGGCAGGGTGTCTTGGCAAGTCGTCAATTCTTGTAAAAACAAAAGCCCAAGGCAAATCAGTGGGTAAACCAATAATTTCTGAGTTCATTAAATTACCTAATCGGACAAAAACAGCTCCTATTGATACGGTAATTACCACTCTATCCAAAATCCAGAAAAGCGTTTTTTTACTTACTCGTTTGGTCCATAGCCAAGTTGATACAATTATTCCAATGGCGGCTCCGTGAGATGCTAGCCCTCTAAACCCAATGAATTCAATTTCGGGTTCGAACCTAAAGGGTAGAAATATTTCGAGAATATGGTTCTGGAAATAGTCCCAATCGTAAAAAATACAATGACCTAAACGAGCCCCTATAACCGTTCCTAATATTACATAAAGTAAAATGCTGTCAAGCCATTCTTCAGGAACGCCGTCTTTCTTGAATATTTTTTGAAGCACGTAATATCCTAGTACAAATGCCAGTGC
>JBMYOI010000019.1:0-40009 GCA_049599135.1 Salibacteraceae bacterium | reverse complement strand
ATTCAATAATAAAGAGTGCCATTCAAGGCATAATTGGTATGGCAATTTGGGTTCCTTATTTTTTAAGTTCAGTGCGAGTTAAAGAAACTTTTGTTTACCGTTTGAATGGATCATTCCACAAATCAACAGAGACTTTAGATACAGATTCCGATGAGAAACTAGAATAATATTTATTCTATCATTCTATGTTTTTTAAGTCCTAATTCCCATCATTTACACTTATGACTATTGTTAATATTTGAAATATATTGTATCCAATAAGTGATTATTGTTATTGTTAGGTTTCTTCCCAGTAATATGTGTTAATTGTAGCCAATTAATTGAAAGTATTATTGCTTCTTGTAAAACGAATTACCATGTTCAAACTATTTAAAAGAGTCTTTATGTCAATTGTTGTTTTTCTGCTGGTTGTAGGTGTTGGAATTACTTTGTTTGTATCATTTGCGCCACAATTTGGTCAGCAGCCTAAAGGTTCCGATTTGGAAAGAATAAAACAATCGGAAAATTATGGAGAAGGTGAGTTTATTAATCTCATTGAAACCAGCATGAACATGGAATTGTCTAAAATGCCTGGGCTTTTATGGGGCTTTTTATCACCACCGGCCGGTAAAAATCCAGTCAAACCTCAACCAACCGATTGGAATGAAGGAAATGAAAGTCACGTTGATTCTTTGAGCTACATCACTTGGTTTGGTCATTCGGCAGTTATGCTGGAAATTGATCAAAAAATTATTTTAATAGACCCTATGTTAGGACCGTCTTCTGCACCGGTTAGTTTCATGACCAAGCGATTTGCTTATGAAGAGCCTATAAACATTGAAGAGCTGCCTCATATTGATGCAATTATTATTTCACATGACCATTACGATCACTTGGATCACAAATCAATTTTAAAACTTAAAGATAAAACTGACCATTTTTTTACAGCGCTTGGCGTTGGTTCTCATTTAAAATTGTGGGGTGTCCCTCAAGAAAAAATAACAGAATTAGATTGGTGGCAAAGTGCTGAATTTGAAGGATTGAATTTTACGGCTGCTCCTGCACGTCATTTTTCGGGAAGGGGAATTACGGATAGAAATAAAACTCAATGGGCTAGTTGGGTAGTTAAGGGTAAAAAGGACAAAATATATTTTAGTGGTGATGGCGGATATGGTCCGCATTTT
Source organism: Salibacteraceae bacterium (assembly GCA_049599135.1). Taxonomy (GTDB): domain Bacteria; phylum Bacteroidota; class Bacteroidia; order Flavobacteriales_G; family Salibacteraceae; genus UBA2108. The sequence continues at coordinate 38,846 of JBMYOI010000019.1, read as the reverse complement.
AAAGAAATTGGAGAGAAGCTAGGGCCATTTGATTTTGCCATGGTGGAATGTGGGCAATACAATGAAATGTGGAGTGCAATTCATATGATGCCTGAACAATCAGTGCAAGCTGGCATAGATGTAAAAGGAGAAGCTCTAATGCCAATTCATTGGGGAGCGTTTGACTTGGCCCCGCATGTTTGGCAAGACCCCATTTTAAGGTTTACTAAAAAGGCAACCGAACTAAACACGAATTACGTAACTCCTACCATAGGAGAACGTTTTGCCATTGGGGTTGATCAACCCAGAGACGAGTGGTGGACTGAGAAATAGATTTTTCATTCTAGTATAGAAACTACATTATACAGTAATATTTTTTTAAAACTTCTTACATAAGAAACTAATACATAAGATAATTATGTATCATTGCCTTATGTATTCAAAAGAACTATTAAAAGGAACGCTCAAAACAGTTATTGTGAGTCTATTGAAAGATGGAGGACGCATGTATGGTTATGAGATTACACAAAGAGTTAAAGATGTAAGCGACGATAAAATATTGTTGACCGAAGGTGCTCTTTATCCAATGCTTCACAAACTGGAGGCAGAAGGAATATTAGAAACTCAAACGGAGAAAATCGGTAAGAGAATCCGGAAGTATTACAAATTGACTGAAGGTGGGGTTTCTACCGCAGATAATATGGTCAAAGAGTTTCTTGACTTTATGGAAACCATGAAGGTTATTGTTGAAGCAAATTCAGCTACCCAACATGAAATTGCTTGATCAACATCAAGTCAATCAGGTAAATGATGCTCTAGTTGAGCAAGGAATAGGTTATGATGAACTCCGTCAAGACTTATTAGACCATATCTGTTGCATGATTGAACAAGAGATAAACCGTGATAAAAGCTTTGAGATGTGTTTGGAAAATGCTCTCGAAACTTTTGGAAAAGAAAATTTTAAAGTCATAGAAGAAAGTACGTTGTATTTGTTAAATCAAAAATTAAATAAGATGAAAAAAGTAATTTCAGTTTTAGGGTTAGTGGCCTCAGTAATGGTAATGTTAGGTGTGTTTTTTAAGGTAAACCATATTGTGGGAGCCGGAGTGTTATTAGTTTGTGGGGTATCAATAATTTCAGTAATTGTACTACCACTATTAGGCTATTTGACCTTTAAAGCCAATTCAGATAAACAAACCAAGACAACCTCCTTGGTTGGTTATGCGTCAGTAATTCTAATTTCAATGGGTGGGCTTTTTAAATTGATGCATTGGCCATTTGCCAATATCCTATTTTGGTTGGGCATGGGTGTTTTGGTTTTAGGATTTATACCCTTACATACACTGAGAACATACCGGCTTGCAGAAAATAAATTGTTTTCGCTAGCTAAGTCTATGCTCGTGTTGGCTGGATTCATTTTTTTAGTAAGCATTAGCTCAAATTCTAAGTTGCTTAAATTAGAAGACCAGAATCACAATGGCCATAATACTGAGGTCGAAAAAAGGTCGAATGAATAAAGCACTGGCCTTATTTTGATAGAATTTTGGGTTTAATATTCGTATAATTTCAGACTATAAGCTTCTATCAATTTTCAGGGGGGAATTCATTTTAAATTGTAGAGGGTATTGACTTTATAAATATCATTGTAATTGATGATTAAAACACGAGTCAGTTTTTGGAATTCTATTGTTAGTCGCATCACATTTGTGTTTGCGTTGCTCATGGTAGGGGCAATTTTGTTAAGCGGTTACCTCATTTTTTCTAAAGCTGAAAAAAGGATTAAGAAAAATGCATTTAATTCAATAAATCATCAATCTGAATTAATTCAACGTGATTTAAATTCACTTTTTGCGGAAGCTAGAAATGATATTGCTCTCCTGGCTTCAAGTCCTGCTTTGGTTAAATATGTTCAATCGTCTGACATAAAATCAAAACAGGATTTAATTGATTTATTCGAGGCTATTCTTGCGAACAAACCAGACTACTTTCAAATTCGCTTTTTAAAACCTGTAAATAATGGGCAAGAGGTTATTCGGCTGAATAAACGCCTTGAAATAATTGAGTTAGTTTCCGATAAAGACCTTCAACCTAAAGGGGATCGGGAGTATTTTTTGGAAACTATGAAACTCAAAAAAGGGGAGTATTATTTTTCAAACATTGACCTGAATGAGGAAAACGGTAAAATAAGTCAACCTGAAACTCCCACTTTGAGAGTTGCCACTCCCATATTTGATCAAAGTGGAGCAACGTTTGGAATGGTCATTATAAATATAGACCTTAAAAAGTTGTTCGCAGCACTTGATAACCTAGCTTCTAATAGCTCAATTACTAGTTATTTAATTAATAAAAAGGGCGAATTTTTATTCCATTCAAATTCAGAATTTCGTTTTCAAAATCAATTAAAACATGACCATAATTTTTATTCCGTTTTTAAACTAAACTCATCCATTAAAAACCAAGATGAAAACATTTCGGTTTTTAGCACTGCTACTAGGGAACTGTTTTTCTTTGATATTGATACATTTAAAAGTATTGAAGTTCCCAACGAAATATTTATTCTTTCGGGCATTTCAGAATCTTCTTTATTTAGTGAGGCTAGAAGTATCCGAGATAATGGTATCACTACGTTATTGATAATTATTGCCGTTGCATTAACCTTGGCTTTTTTCTTTACGCGTCTGTTTTCTAAAAGAATTGCCACAATCACTAAGGCTATGTCTAGCTATACCCAAAACCAATATTATGAGCTCAATAGACCTGAAAAAATGACCGATGAAATAGATGTTCTTAGCTATAGTTTTTTCTCAATGAAGGAGAAAATTGAAGGTCAAGTTCAATCATTAACTAAAGCATTAGATAAAGCAAGAATTGCGGAAAGAGAAAGAGATAGTTTTCTTCAGAATATGAGCCATGAGTTACGAACCCCTTTGAATTCCATTTTGGGAATGACTCAAATAATAAGAAAAAATGTAAGTGATGAAAAGCTTTCTCCCATGATAGATTCATTGGAACGAAATGCTCAAAACTTAAATAGCCTAGTGCGTGATGTTCTCGATTTTAAAAAACTATCTGAGGGCAATTTAGAACTAAAGTCGGAGGTTGTTAACGTTGCCAAAATACTGAATGGAATCTTTAAAACTTACCAATTTGAAGCCATTAAAAAAGGATTACTAATCAACTTTTCTATTTCTCCAGATTTAGAAAATAAAAGATTTAAAATTGATGAATTGAGGTTAACTCAAATCATTACAAATTTGATTGTTAATGCCATTAAATATACTGATAGTGGGTCGATAGGTTTATATTCTAATTACGAGGATGGTTTTTTAAACATTCAAGTTAAAGATACAGGTGCTGGAATTTCAAAATCATTATTGGAGTCTTTAAATCGCAAAGAGATTCAAAAAGATAATGTTTCGTTTGGAGAAGATAGTTATGGGCTAGGACTAAATATTGTTATGAAGCTCATTGACTTGTTTGGAGGTGATTTAAGAGTGATCTCAGATTTAGGTGTTGGAACCTCTTTTGCTATTAAGTTGAAGGTAGAATCGGAAGATGTAGTTGAAAAAACGCCTACTATTTTACCGAATATTTTGAGTGCATATTCCGTCGGTTATTTAGACGATGATGAAGTAAGCCAGGAAATGCTAAAACAATCTTTGGTAGTGCCGTTCATTGATTGGGTTTTGGTCCCAAGTATTAATGTCGCTTTAGAAAAACTCGAAAATGGTTCAATAGACATTTTAATTAGCGATTTAAACATTGGGTCGGAATACATAGGTGAAACGCTTAAATCAAATGCATTAAAGCATAAGGACCGTATAGTTGTTATCTCTTCAATGCACGAATTAGAATTAAAAAACCTTGGCTTTCTTTGGTTACAGAAGCCAATTGATAATTCCGCTGTTAAAAAAACTATTTTGGGTTTAATAGGAGAACGTGAATTAAACCCTCCAAACTATACTAACCTTAGAAATAATTATGATGGTGATCAACAAAAAATAGTGAAGATATTAAGTGTGTTGATGAACGAAATGGATGCTTATTCTAGCTCTTTACAAAATGCTTTTCAGCAAGAATCTGAAAAAGAGTGGAATGCCGTAATACACAAAATGATAACCCATGTTCGCGATTTAAAACTTGATTTAATTGAGGAGTTAATTTCCAAAAAATTCAATGATATTTCTGAGCAAGATGTAGAAAAAATTGTTGGATTAATTTCATTTTACAGTGCCCATATTTTTGCAGAAACTAAACGGTCTATTTTATAAGTTTAACTCGTTTTAAAAGCTCTTTTTCGAAACTATTACTCACGGGTATTGTTTCAACACTAACCGTACATTCCCCTTTTTGAATTGATTTAATGTGATTGAGATTAACGATGTATGATCGGTGAACACGAATAAAATAGTTTGGCAATTGTTTCTCTAACTCCTTCATAGTAATAAGAGTTAGTACTTTCTTACCATCAATATTTACTGAAGTGTAATTCGCTTCTGATTTGAAGAATTGAGCATTTTCAAACTCAATTTTAATCAATTTTGCACCATCTTTAATAAATAAAAATTCTTGTTCAGCTTTTACTCTTAATTGTAGAGCTTTAGAAACGGCCTTGAAAAATCGACCAAATTCAATCGGTTTAACTAAAAAATCAATAATTGATTCGTAATTGTAAGAATCGGCAGCAAAGCTTGCGTTGGAAGTTATCATAATAACATGACTTTGGTTATTAATAACCTCCAGTATTTGTTGGCCATTAATATCAGGAAGATCAAAGTCTAAAAAAACAATATCATAATTGTAATCGGTTAAAAGATGAATGGCCTCAAAACCAGATTTTGTAATTGTGGTAGATTCAATTTCTGAAATCTTAGAACAGAAATGCTCTATTAAGTCACAAATTATGGGGTCGTCATCTACAATTAAGCAATTCATACTCATCCTTTACTTTAGATATTTCGTCATACAAATAAACCATTTTATCCATTAATCCAATTTAGTATTTAAAGTCATAATACATTGGATGCTCATTGTTGTTGTTATGAATAAGAATTGGATTATAGGAATAAGTGTTGTTGGTGTTTTTACCTTGATAATGTATCAAGTATTTGCTCGAACCGAAACTCTTGAAAATATTAATGGGTCACCTGAACTTCATATGTTGCAGAGCCCTGGGAAAGTATTAACTGAAGTTCCTGAAGTTGATTATGGATTAGGTGATGGACATATTGATGAATTAAAACAATTTCCTGAAGTTAAAGCGGGAGATGAAACTCCTTTTGACTTATGGAATTATGGTGGAAAAGGAAAGTCTTCTTTCTCGAAGCCTGAACTTCCTATGCCTTGGGAAAATTGGGTTTCTATGAATGAATCTAGAAAACCTGGCTTTATGAAAAAAGTGAGAAGTTATATGGCTTCTCGTTATAACTTTTCGGGAGAGGCTATGGACGGAGCATGGCAGTCGGGACACAGAAAGCCTGTAATGAAAGGTCCTGTAGCTATATTGCCAAATGGCATTAATTCATTCGACGACTACAACAACATGACGGCTCAAGAAATTAAGGAAAAAGCTGTTTTTCCTTACTTTCCGTTGGCACACCCTATTCATAGTACGGCCCACATGGTTTTTCCAGACGAGTGGAATGATGTTCACCCTGAACATATCAGAATGGATATGGATCACGATTTTCCTGATGAATACCTTCCAGAATTTCCAGCCCCATTATTTTTAACTACTCACTTAGAATTAGGTGATGTTACTGAAGGAAAGGAAATAACCTTGAGCAACTACTGGGAAATGTTTAATGGATTGCTAACTCCAGAACAGATGGAAGGGCTGAAAGAGTTGTTAAGGCCTTCGCCTACAACTTGGTTTAATCATACTACACACAGAATTACTAAAGCACCAAGCGCTGGCGTTGGATGTTTTTCGTGCCACGTAAATGGACACACAAACGGTGCTTTTGAATTGGCACCTGATGCTAGACCTAATTTAGCTCGACTTAGAGTTGAAACTCCAACTATGAGAGGTAACTACAACCTACAATTATTGGCTTCTAAACGTTCGGTAAGAAGCATGGATCATTTTGCTGAAATTGAAGAATATTTCGATGGAGACCCGATGATGCAACAAGCAATTGGTCCTAGAGCTCATCAAAAACAAGTAGCTAATAGAATGGGAGATTTTAATGCTATTATTGACTTTCCGCCTGCTCCAAAACTTGGGCCAATGGGCAAGTTGTTAAAAGAAATGGCTTCTGAGCAAGAATTAAGAGGTGAGGCTTTATTTTGGGGAAAAGCACAATGTTCACAATGTCACAGTGGGCCTGCTTTTGTTGATGACTACATGCATGATTTAAAGGTTGAACGTTTCTATAAAGGTCGTCCAGAAGGGCCTATCAAAACGTTTCCATTGCGTGGAATTAAAGATTCGCCACCTTACTTGCATGATGGAAGGTGTCCGACATTACACGATGCTGTTGAGTTTTTTAATATCATTTTGGAACTCGACTTAAAGAAAGATGAAAAAGATGATTTAGTTGCTTATTTATTGTGCTTGTAAGATGGTTAAACTCACTAAAGATTTTATAAAAGACAACGTTCTTAACTTTTTAAGAATTAGCATCGGTGTCATCTATGTTTGGTTTGGTGCTTTAAAGTTTTTCCCGTCATTAAGTCCGGCAGAATTACTTGCCGAAGAAACAATTGAATTGTTGTTGTTTAATCAGGTTGAAGGACACATTTTAATATTAGGTTTAGCCGGTTGGGAAGTATTGTTAGGAATTGGCCTTTTAATCAATTATAAATTAAGATTACTCATTCCAATAATGTTTGTTCATATGCTATGTACGGTTGTTCCAGCCATTGTAGCACCCGATTATGTTTTTACCTTGTTTCCATTTGGGCTAACATTGGTAGGCCAATACATTGTAAAGAATTTTGTTTTTGTTACTTCTGCATTGCTATTGTTGAAATATACTGATGCACCTTCGGTTAAAGAAGCTTAGTTTATTAATAGAAGGATTTAACTATTTGATTATTGCCCGTTTAAAAACATCACGTTTGTAAATAGCAATCAAAAACGCAGTTAAAGGCAATGCGGCCATAAAGTAATAAAGCTTAAAATTTATTATTCCGTAAATAGCTGCAGCGAACACAGGAAAAAGTGCCATTGCCAAAGAGTTTAGCGATTCGCTCATACCCATTATTTCCCCTTGCTTTTCAGGGTTAGCATGTATTGAAATTAAAGCGTTGAATGTTGGGAAACAAAGTGAAAACCCGAGGTTCATGATATAATAGAAGGCTACAAAAAGATAAATGTTGTTGGTTAAGGTGATGCTAAACAATCCTACGAAAGTTAAAGCTAGTCCCATTAAAAGTGTTTTAAACTCGCCAAACCAAAAAACAAATTTTTTGGAAACAAAAGCTTGATTGATAATTAGAAAAACTCCGACCACGAACATGAATGTACCAAGTCCTTTTTCGTCAAAGTCGAAGAGGTCAATCAAGTAAAGTGAGATAGACCCAATATAAAAGGCCATCATTATTGAAAAGAAAAGCTTTAAGATGAACAGTAACCTTATTGTAGAACTTAATTCGGCTTCTCGTATTCGTTTCAACAGAAATATTCCTTGAGACAAAGATCGTTTCGGATTCGAGTTTTTCTTTTTTGGTGTATGAGACTCTTTTAACCAAAAGTAAATCACGAATAATGTTATGGTGGATACCACTATTGAAACGATAATAGTTCCAGAATACCCTAAATAGCTTGCTGCAGCAATACCCCCAATTGCGGGTCCGATTATCATACCTAATCCGGTTACTCCACCTAAATAACCAAATATGTATGACTTTTCTGTTAATGTAGTAATATCGGCTACATATGCATTAGCTACTGAAGTGTTACCACCAGTTATGCCGTCTAATATTCGTGAAATTGCAATAACCCATAGTGGTAATGCAAAGCCCCAAATGGGCGTGTTTGGTAACATTAAAGCAACTAAAAAAATTATCCAACTGAGTAAAGTCCCAGCTTGAGATATTAGTAGAATTGGCTTTCGTCCTTTGTCATCAGATAAACCTCCTAAAAATGAGGAACCAAAAAACTGAAAAGAAGAATACAAAGTGAGCAATAAGCCAAATACCCATTTAGGTGCTCCATAATTTTGAACCACAAAAGGCAATATGGGCATTAGAATACTAAATCCTAAAACGTTTACAAAAGAGAGTAGATATGCGGGAATGAACTTTTTATTCAAGACTTGGCAAAGGTGTGTTTTCTAATTGAAATATACTCAGTAAAACATATGGTTTAGCCCACACAATTTTCTACTTTTAGGTCAGATAAAATTCAAGATTATATGAAGAGTATTTTATTTGAAAAGATTGGAAATCTGGCGGTTATAAAACTTAATAGACCAGATAAACTCAACTGTTTTAATCAAGAAATGGCCTTCTTGTTACAAGATTTGTTGGCTACTTGTGAGTCCGACTCGGAAATACGAGCCATTTACTTAACCGGTGTGGGACGAGCTTTTTGCGCCGGACAAGATTTAGAAGAAGCTATTTCGGAAGATGGACCTGAGTTGACTCAGATTGTTGAGAAACATTATAATCCAATTGTTCAGGCGATTAGAAATATTGAAAAACCATTTGTTGCTGCGGTAAATGGCGTAGCAGCGGGTGCAGGAGCAAACATTGCTTTGGCTTGTGATATTGTTGTAGCAACAGAAGCAGCTTCTTTTATTCAGGCTTTTAGCGCTATTGGACTTATTCCCGATAGTGGTGGTACATATACTTTACCTCGTTTAATCGGCTGGCAAAAGGCTTCTGCATTGATGATGTTGGGCGATAAGGTAAAAGCGGATGAGGCAGAACGGATGAATATGATTTACAAGGTTTTTCCAAATGAAGAGTTTGAAGAGTCTTCAATGAAGCTGGCTAAACGTTTGTCTTCAATGCCTACAAAAGGTTTGGGCTTAACTAAGCGAGCATTAAATTCATCTTTGACAAACACTATGGAAGATCAGTTGGCGTTGGAAGGTGATTTACAAACTCTGGCGGGCGGAACATATGATTATACGGAAGGGGTAAATGCCTTTCTAGAAAAAAGAAAACCAAATTATAAAGGACAATAATGATAAAAGTTGCAGTAATAGGATCAGGCGCAATGGGCTCGGGTATAGCTCAAATTGCGGCCACAGCTGGGCATGAAGTAACTCTTTATGATAACAATCCAGATTCACTTGAAATAGCAGGGCAAAAATTGACGAAAATCCTTTATCGTTTGGTAGAAAAAGGACGAATGACACAAGTACAAGCTGATGATGTTTTGTCTAAAATTGAGCTAACGTCTAGTTTGCCTCACGTAGAAGGAGCATCATTAGTGATAGAGGCCATCGTTGAAAACCCGGATATTAAAAAGCAAGTATTTCGTAAGGTTGAAAACTTGGTTTCCGATGATTGCATTTTAGCTTCTAATACATCTTCATTGTCTATCGCTTCTATTGCATCAGCTTGCGAAAAACGAGACCGAGTTATTGGACTACATTTTTTCAATCCGGCTCCATTAATGCCTTTGGTTGAGATAATTCCAGCCATTACAACCGACTCAAAATACATTGATTCTATTAAGGAGTTAATGCTGAAATGGGGCAAGGCACCGGCTATTGCCAAAGATACCCCTGGTTTTATTGTTAATCGAGTTGCACGCCCTTTTTATGGAGAAGCCATTCGTATTTACGAAGAAGGTATTGCTGATATGGCTACAATTGATTGGGCCATGAAAGAAATTGGTGGTTTTAGAATGGGTCCTTTTCAATTGATGGACTTTATTGGGCACGATGTAAATTACACAGTGACCGAAACCGTTTTTAAAGAGTTTTATTTCGACCCTAAATACAAACCGTCATTTTCTCAAAAACGATTAGTAGAGGCTGGTTTACTCGGACGAAAGTCTGGTAGAGGTTTCTACGATTATTCTGAAAATGCTAAAAATGCCGAACCCAATAGGGATGAAGCGTTAGGTATAATTATTTTTAATAGAATAATTGCCATGCTAATCAATGAGGCTGCTGATGCTTTGTTCTTAAACATAGCATCAAAAGAAGACTTAGATACTGCCATGACCAAAGGAGTGAATTACCCAAAGGGACTTTTGGCTTGGGCTGATGAGCTAGGAATACCAAGTGTTTTAGATACATTAAACGATCTTTACAATGACTACCAAGAGGATAGATATAGGTCAAGTGCTTTACTAAAAAGAATGAATTTAAAAGGAGAGACCTTCTTTTAAAATATTTTTCTAACTTGGTAACTCCTTAAACTCCTCAAAATGGCAAATAAAGAATTTATTGTAACCGACAACGCTATTGATATGGCAATAGAGCGTCTTGAAGTAATGGAAGATGCAGACCTGCTTAATATGTTTGAACGATTGTCGAAAGAGCAACCCCAAATGATGGGCTATGTTGTTGGGCTAGGCGAAGGTCTTGAAAACGAACAAGCGGAAGAAGATTTACTTTATTTGACTATGGTAGTATGGCAAGCATCAGAGCTGGCTCGAAATGGTTCCGTACCGTCAATTAGTGAGGAAGCCATTGAATCGGTTGATAAAAAAATGGATGAGCTTTATGAGTTAATTATGTCCTTTCCGCCAGCTGCCGAAGAAGATGAAATTAACGCACTTATTGATGGTAGTAAACAACCTGCTATTGTAAGCTATTTGGCTGATGAATTTTTCTCAGATGAGTATATAGATTTAGAAGAAGAAAAGGTTGCCAAAATGTTTGCCTGCATGACGGTTATTGGCGAGGCACTGGCTACTGCTTAATTAGATTTAGGAGGCCAAGGAAAGAATCCCGAAGTAGTTTTCATATGATCGGCGTAATGCGGTCTTTTTTCTTTCATTCGTTTATCCATCATTGGGATGCTTATAAACACGAATAGGCAAGTAATACTCACTGGACAGATTAAATACCAAGTTGGTAGTTCAGAATTGTACGATAACAAGAATATGCTCCACCAAAACGTTGCTTCTCCAAAATAGTTAGGGTGTCTAGTGTATTTCCATAGTCCAGTTTTTAGAATTACATCCTTTTCAGGTTTAGATAAAACGAATTTTCTCAACTGATTATCGCCAACGGTTTCAAATAAAATGGAAATTAAGAAAACAATGAGTCCCAGATAATTCAACCAATTCCATTCATACAACGATTGCTCAAAGTTCCAAAAAGATGGCATCAATGCTAAAAAGACAATTAAAGTAGGGAAGAGGTGAATACCTGAAAAGTCAATAAATAAAGCAATTTTTGGGTTGTCTTTTCTAAGCTTACCATATCTCCAATCTTCATGTTCTAGGTTTGGCCAACCTCTATACCAATTGTGTGTTAAACGAACTCCCCAAATTACTGTAATCCAAAATATTACAGCGGAAGTAGTAAAAGTCATTATGTCTACTGAAAAGTAATGCGTTAACCCAAACAGAATTACAATGGGTATTACACTCCAATATGGGTCGTAAATACTTGAATTTTTAAACCCAAATGAGAACGCGAAAATTACTACAGTAGCTATTACATCCGAAATTAGTAGTGTGGAATATAAATCGATACTTGAGTCCGCATTAATAAAATATAAATAGCCTAAAAGGCAGCTCACTAAATAGGCTAAAACAACAACCAATGTTGAAAGCAGTTTACTTTTTCGTAGCATAAATATTATTGTGTAATTCTTTTATCGATGAGTCAAATTCAAATGCATCTTCTACAAATTGATAGTTTACCGGGTCGAAACAATATTCAAACGCAAAGGTGGCTAATTCAATTCTTGAAACTTCAAATTCAAAAATTTGCATTAATTCCATTATTTGAATTGATGTCAAACAATTGGAACGAAGGAGTTTTTTTGATTCAGCTAATTTTAATTTATCATCTCCGTTTACACTTAGTTTTTTTACTAATAATGAATATCCCTTTGGATGCATAGGTTTTGAGCAATTCAATGTATTCAGATCAATTATTGATTTCGCAGTATCACTTTTTATTAAAATGGTGTCTTTCGGTTTTTCAATAATTGGTGCAGGAACGTTTGCCTCAAGGAGTGAGTCAGTTTTACTTGCAGCTAAGCGAAGCTCTTCTTCACTTAAAGTAACCAAAGGAGCTTTCTTTTTTATCTCTTTATCGCTCCATTCTTTAATTTCAATAAGATTTAAGTCATACCATTTTCTATCAAGATTGGTATAGAGCTTTATTTCGTATAAATAGTCTTTGGTACGGTCTAGTTGAAGCCTCGTTTGTGGGTTGTTAAGTTCTCTGTTTTCAAAAATTATTTTGATATGATGAGGTCCTTCAGGTAAATTCTTAATTCGAACTTTATTTTTTGGGCTTTCATTTTCTTTCAATCCATCAACAAAAAGATAAAAACGTTTTTTATCTGCCGAGTAAATCTCAAGTGCAGTTTGTGCAATTCCGGATTTGGAAAAAATGAAAATAGAAAGGATGCAGTAAACAATAAACTTTGCCATGCTTATTTAATGTTTACAGATTTTGGAGTTACATAATCATCCATTTTTTGTTCACCACGCACATCAACGTTTTGAACCAAATACCAATAATCTTTTCTGAATTCAAATGCATCAAAACTTAAGTCGGGGGCATAAAAATCGTAGATGCCTTCTAAGCCTTTATTAGGGGGCACTACATGGTCAAAAATAATTTTAGAAATGTCTTTATGGTATTTAAGAGATACCACAACTTCTGAAGAATACTCTATGAAATACCGGGTTTGATCCCTGAAAGGAGGCCCAAAGATATTTTTACCAAAAAACCAGTTTTTTAATTCGGTATCAAAATAAAAGCAATCAATAATTTTTCGTGTTCCGTGTGGACTTTTGCCGTCCCAGCCTAGTAAAACATAGTACATGCCTTCCTTTTTTATTTTGGTCGGAATTATTTCATAATAAAGTGCGCCATACCATTCAGAGGTTTTGCACTTTTTATTCAATGGATTTTGCATTCTTTCAGACATATCCACTGGGTCGATTATTCCTTTTTCACCCAAATCGATAAAGGCAAAGTATTCAAAAGATCCATAATCATCAATTATATTCCAATTGTAAATGGTAAATGCTTTATCCGGCGATTCAATTACTCCAAAATGCGGAATGCTATCTGAATACTTAAGAAGCTTTTTATTTGAAGCAATAATTTCTTTTAAAGAAGCTTTAAAATCTTTATTTGCTTTTCGCCTTTCTAAAAAATCTGATAATTCTAATGACTGATTTCTAAATTGTTGTAAACGCTTTATTTCATCCGGTAATTCTACTCCATTTTGGCCATAACCAACAAGGGATAAAATCAACACAGAAAAAATTAATGAAAGTTTTTTTATCATTTTTTGTTTACAGTAACAATTGTGCCGTCAATTATAAAACGAATTGTTCAAATCATGAATTTGATAATTCAAACTCAAAAAAAGTAGAAAATGAATTACAAATGCATGAACTCTTTTTTTGCAAGTAGATTGTCTTCACTTTCCCTATGATCTGGATCGTCAACACAACAATCAACGGGACATACCGCCGCACATTGTGGTTCATCATGAAAGCCTTTACATTCAGTACACTTGTCAGCAACGATATAAAAGAAATCCATTGACACTTCTTCTTGCTCAGTATCTGCTTCGTAAGTGTTTCCAGTAGGGGTAGTTACAGAACCTTTAAGTGAAGTCCCATCAGACATTCTCCAACCAATTCCACCTTCATAAATTGCGTTATTTGGACATTCTGGCTCACATGCTCCACAGTTAATGCACTCGTCAGTAATAGTAATCGCCATAGCTTAAAAACCTTTTAAATTCAACTAATTTTGCCTGCAAAGATATTCACCAATTTGGTTACTTCATTTAACAATTTAAGCTTTGACACTTTCAGATAGAATAAATGCATTCTCATATCTCGGAAATCGAGTAGAAAATTTTCTTTCAAATCGAAATTCTGATTCTTTAGATAAGGATTTATTGTCTTTAAATGAGATAGTTAAGAGTTCTTCATTCTCAAATGGTTGGTTTGTTGAAAATGAAGTTTTAAGAGCATTAAAAGGAACAACTAGTTTTCTTAAAAAAGACAAATTAGAAAGTTGGACGTCGAATAGTGCCGGTGAATTTGATGAAACCAGTGATGCAAAAGTTGGAATTATCATGGCCGGAAATATTCCTTTAGTTGGCTTTCACGATTTACTGTCGGTGCTTATGTCTGGGTGTCGTGCCCAGGTTAAATTGTCAAGTGATGATAAACACTTAATTCCTGCATTAATGCAATTGTTGGATGAGCCCTATCCAGAATTGGTTGAAAAAGTTCAATTTGTGGAACGATTAGAAGGTTTTGATGCCATTATCGCCACTGGAAGTAATAATTCGTCGAGGTATTTTGAATCATACTTCTCTAAAGTTCCACATATAATTCGCAAAAATCGAACTTCGGTTGCAATTTTATCTGGCCAAGAAACCCAAGAGGAGTTAACGAAATTGGGTAAAGATGTGTTTTATTACTTTGGTTTAGGTTGTAGAAATGTAACTAAAATTTATATCCCCGAAAACTTTGTTTTGGATCGCTTTTTTGAAGCCATGTTACCATTTGACTATGTAATGTCTCACAATAAATACATGAATAATTACAGCTACAACCAAACGCTGTTGTTAATGAAGAGTGAAGCGATTTTAGACAATAATTTCTTGATTTTAAAAGAAGATGAAGGTTTTCATTCTCCGATAGGGGTTCTTTTTTATGAACGATATTCGGATAAAAGTGATTTAATGAATAGCCTAAATGAAAACAAAGATCAGATCCAGTGTGTGGTTGGAAACGAGGTTCAGTATGGAAAAGCTCAGTATCCCAACCTCAATGATTATGCTGATGGAATTGATACATTGTCTTTTTTAAAAGGATTAAAAGACAGTCGTTAATTAATATTTGAATATATTGATTAATGCATTTATTTTCGGGCGACATTTATTATTGCATATGAAGATGGTAAAAAAGAGCATTTTGCTCACATTAATTTGGCTGGTTTCACTTGGTTTTATTTCTAATGTGAATGGTCAAGCAGTTTTACAGAGCGATGATTTTGAGCCTGGTCCATCTAATTGGACAACAAATACAACCGACGTAATTAATGGAAAAGCATGTGTAAATGGAGGGGATAATTCGTGGACAATCAACAATTCATATGCTGGTAATTTGACTGTTCAAATATACAATACTGACCCTCAGCCTGCCGGAATATCCAATTCGCCAAATAGCAATTATCTTCATATTGTAAATTCTGTTTTAAACGCTAATGGGGTTAGTAACGCAAATTATTACTGGCCAAATCCGTCTAACGAGCAATACATGACCAAAATGAGTTCGTCAATTAGTACCATTGGCTATACTGATGTTACTTTTAGTTTTTGGTGGCTAAACTGGGCGAATGAAGATACTTCAGGTCAGGTCTTTTATAGCGTTAATAACGGTGCTTCATGGGTAAGAACTCCAAATGTTTATGCTGGTGACTCAACATGGAATAAGGAAGATATAAAACTGCCAGTTTTTAGTGGTCAAGCCCAGTTAATGTTTGCTTTTGTTTTTATTAATCCGGATACAGGGAAATCGCCTTCTTTTGCAATTGATGATGTTTCCATTACCGGAATTTCCTCTAGTGTACCAACAGCAAATTTTACTGAAGATACCACTAAAATATGCATAGGTGATTGCGTACAATTTACGGATTTGAGTACTGGAGGCCCTACTTCATGGGACTGGGATTTTGGTACCGGTAACGCTGCAGATAAGAGCAGTCAGCAAAACCCCCAGTTTTGTTTTAATAATAAAGGGCTTTATAGTATCACCTTAAAAGTGGCTAATGGGGCAGGTAACGGAACACCGCTTGTTAAAGCTAATCGAATTGAAGTAGTTGATTGCAATGTTGCGCCACAAGCTCAAATTGCAATGAATGGTGCTATAACAAATACAATAACTATTTGTGCCGGTGACTCAATTGTATTTGCTGATAGTAGCAGTGGTTCTGTTGATGATATATATTGGTCGTTTCCTGGTGCTAGAGATACCAGTGGGGCATGCAGAATTGTGAATGATACGACGGAAGTGGTAACAATGACATACCCTTGTGCTGGTGGTGAGGGGCGTGATACTTCGTATACTGTTACTTTGAATGTTTCGGGATTAGGTGGTGCTACATTTATTACTAAGAGAATAATTGTGAAGGCATGTGTAGGACCAAAATCACGAATAAAAGAGCAGGACAAACAGAAAAAAGCATGCGTGGGAGGTTGTATTCAGTTAGAGTACGATAATTCAGTGGAGAGTGAATATTATATTACTGATAAGCCCACATTTAAATGGTATGTATGGGGAATTGATACCGCAAATTATTGGGACTCCATTTATGTCTATTCTCCAGATGGTCCATTGAGCATTGATACAACTACAAAAGATACGATGTTTACAGATCCTACGATAGACATCTGTTATACCGATAGTGGAGCTTTTCGTGTTGTGTTGGTGACTGAGAATATTTACGGAAAAGACTCAGTTGTATATGATGAATTTGTTTCTGTATATGGTTTGCCAGCAGTCGATGCCTTAGTTGATAAAGCAGTGATACCAAGAGGTTACTCAAATGAATTAACTACTAATAATAATGAACGTGTCTCTAATTGTAGGGATTTAACTGAATTGGATTATTTTAATGGAGACACTTCAACGTGCCATAATTATTATTGGAGTTATAAAGACATTAATGGAGACAATATAACAGACAACATTAATAATTGGAAAGTGCAAACTACTCGTTTTCGACCTGAAAGCACTACTTGGTATTATGTTATTAGAGAAAACTTCAATGGTTGTCGTTCTTTTGACTCAGTCTTAGTTACGATTGATAGTACTTATAATGTAGGTATTCCAGAGATTTTTTCACCTGGTAAAAATGGTTCTAAAAACGGCCGGTGGTATATTTTTGGAAATAAAATAACTAAGATAGATGTCAAAGTTTACAACCGATATGGACAAGTTGTGTATGAAACCCAAGAAGTTTCTGATATAGTTTGGGAGTCAGATATTGCTCCTGTTGGTGCAGGTTGGGATGGAAATAGAAATAATGAAAATGGCAAAGAGTTAGACCCTGGGGTTTATACTTATTGGGTAAGGCTATTTCATGAAACTGGAGAAGTAAAGGAATTGTCAGGAACTGTAACTTTAGTGAGGTAGTATGAGGAATGTGAAAACAGTTGTTTTATTAATAATTACTTCTTTTTTAAGTTTTGGGTTAGTTGGTCAAGAAGAAACACATTTTTCGCAGTTTACTGACGCTCAAACTTTGTTTAACCCTGCTACAACGGGTATATTTCATGGAAGTTTGCGTTTTAATGGGCATTATAGAACACAATGGGATGTAAGTGGAAATCCATATGTTACCATGGGGGGGTCTCTTGATTTACCTGTTCTATCTGAAATTACCGGAAATGATTTTTTGGCAGTTGGTGTATTTGCGATTCAAGATGAATCAGGATTAAGCCAAACAACCAATATGAACGGAGGGGTGAATTTGAATTTTGGAAAATCATTTGACCCAGATGAAACTAATTTTTGGTCTCTTGGTGCAAAAATCACTTACAATCAAAAGCAATTAAACCCATCGGACCCTAATTTACATTGGGGGTCACAATGGGATATAAAGAACGGTACTGGTTGGACGGGGACTCCAGGAATGGCTGCAGAAGAGGTGTCTAAAACATATGTGGGTTTTGGAGCAGGGTTTAATCACTTTTACTCAAACCATAAGAATGTAAGGGCTATGTGGGGTATTGCCATGAATAATATCAATAGACCCAAAGTAAATTATTTGAATGACGAATATCGACTTAGCTCTAGTTTGTATTATCATGGTGAAGTTGAAATACATAGCCATGCGAACGGTTTTGCCTTAATTCCTCGTTTTGCTGGTTTGGTTCAAGGACCACAACGTTATTTTATAATTGGTACAAGTGTTGATTTTCTATTAAAAGAAGCTGGTAAAATGACTGGTATTGTTAAAGAGGCTTCTTTAGAATTTGGTGCATTTTATCGTTGGAAGGATGCTATGGTATTTGAATTACAAGCTAACTGGGCTGGAATTGGTTTAGGAGTGAGTTATGATTTACCTATTTCAAAAATTGGCAGGCCAACGAACTATGTTGGCGCGGTTGAGGTTTTACTACATTATAAACTAGGGTACAAAACAGGTATTCAATCTAAGCACGATAATCATCGCTTTGATAGCATCCATTAATTGCTAGCTTAAAATTTTCAAGAAATGAAATTACCCGTAGATTATATTAATGTCTTTGAGAAGGAATTACTTGAAGAAATTGATCAGGTAGCGGTTGTCCAAAATTTTATTGAGGGCGATATAATTATGGATATTGGGCAGTACATTAAGTCCTTGCCAATATTATTATCAGGTAGTATTAAAGTAGTACGTGAAGACGATGAAGGTCACGAACTATTCTTGTATTATATACGGTCAAGTGAAACTTGTGCTATGTCTTTAACGTGTTGCATGCGGGATCAAAAAAGTCAAATTCGTGCCATAGCTGAGGAAAATTTAGTTGTAGCCTTAGTTCCTGTTGAGTATACCGATGTCTGGATGATGAAGTACCGAACTTGGAAGAATTTTATTATGAACACATACTCTAAACGCTTTGAAGAGTTGTTGAATACAATTGACTTAATTGCGTTTCATAATATGGATGACCGGCTGATTGAATATTTAAAAGAGAAATCGGAAATTCACACTACCAACAAGATTTCAATTACACACCAAGAAATTGCTTTTGACTTAAGTAGTAGTAGAGAGGCAATTTCACGCTTGTTAAAGAAACTTGAGAAAATGGGACGAGTAAAGCTTCATAGGAATTTAATTGAACTTTTGTAACCATAATCACATCTTAAAGCTTTCTTTTTATTTCCTTTTGCCCTATGAATGGAAAATCTTGGAAATTTTGGTTGTTGGCGAGTTTAACTTTGGGTTTAGCTCCCTTTTTTCCTGAACCACATATATGGGGTAAGTTGAAATGGGTTGCCGGTGGGGCAGAGGGTATGTCAATAATGGATTGGTTTGATGTACTTATGCACGGCGCACCCTGGGGAATGTTTATCTATACGCTTTTAAGAGAAATTGTAACAAAAAAATAAGCAAAAAAAAGCCCGTATCCATTGAGATGAATACCGGCTTTTTTTATTTAAGCTTTATTCTTACTTAGAATACTTCTCTACTAGTTTCTCAATAGTTAGACCTTGAGCCAATATTGAGAACACAACAACACAATAAGTAATTGTAACAATTAGGTATTTTATATCCATGCCAATCTGATCACCACTCAATGAAAGAGCCAAGGCAATCGATATTCCACCTCTAAGGCCTCCCCATGTTAAAATAGGAATAGTACCCGGTGCTGAACGTTTGAAGAAATCTAGAATAGTTACAGGAATAGCAACTCCTAAGAAACGACCGATAAGAATTACAAAAATTCCGATTACGCCAATAGTGAAAAAGGCACTTGTACTTTCTTGAATAATAATTAACATTTCAAGTCCAATCAAGATGAATAGTATGGCGTTCATGGCCTCATCTACTAAATGCCAGAATTTCATTACATATTCACCTGCAATCCCTTCAATCTCATTACCATCTTCATCTAGTTCACCAGCAGTTGAATTACCTCGACCTATAATTAGCCCCATTACCACCATGGCAAGTGGTGCAGATATGTGCAAGTGAACAGCTATTTGGGTTCCTACCAAAACCAAAGCTAGGGTAGTTAACACTTCTAATTCTTCGTGGGCGTTATCTATAACTACTAACAACCAATACCCAAGAGCGCCAAAGCCAAGTCCTAAAAGAATTCCTCCAAAAACTTCTTTTCCAAAGAAAATAGCCACAGAAAAAGGAGTTACATCAACAGCTTCCCCATGAGAATTTACTCCCGTTGCAATTACAAGAATGGTAGTAAATACAACAACACCAACACCATCATTGAATAATGACTCTCCTTCAATCTTAATTTGTAGATTTTTTGAAATATTGGTTGTTTTTAAGATTGCCAATACTGCAATAGGATCAGTAGGCGAGATTAAGGCTCCTAATAATAAACAATGAATATATTCTACTTCCATAGGTAATTCGAACATTCCAAGTAAATAATAGATGGAAGTAGCAATTAAGAAAGTAGATAATAGTGTTCCGAAAATGGCAAGAATAAAAACAGACGCAGATTCTTCTTTAAGCTTGTCTATGTCAACGTGCAATGCACCTGCGTATAACAAGAAGCTAAGCATAATTTGAAGCAGTACAGTGCTGAAATCAACATTTCTCATTATGTTTTCAGCACCTTCCCTTATTGAAGGGAAAATAAAACCAACTCCAACTATGAGAACACTTAATACCAACGCTTGCATCATCAATCCAATAGTGCCCGGAAGTTTTATGTAGTGGATATTAATAAAAGTGAAAATAGCTGCCAGAAACACCAGGATAGCAATTAAATCTAGAATTGGCATACCTTCTTCTTTGTGGCCGCCATGCGCAGCCTCCTCGCCATGTTCACTTTCAACAACTTCAGATCCGTGAGAATGGCCTTCATTAGATTCTTCAACTTGAACAGAAGCGACGGTCGCTTCATTTAAACTTGAATTGTCAGTATTTAGGTTGACGTCATTAGCAAACATAAATGTCGAAAACAGTAGGCCTGTAAGCAATAAGCCGATGCTTTTAATAGATAACTCCATGATTTAGATTTTGATAAATAGATTTTAAGTGTAACAGCTCAAAAGTATAAAAATTCACATACGACGTACTTAAATGTTAAATATGCCTTTTTGTTTACCATTACCTTGTTGATGAAATATTAAAATCTTGATGCGTAGCTTCTGAAATGCAATTAAAACTTTACTACTTTAGTCTTCTTTTGAAAAAGATATTATTTTAAGTAATGAGAATTATAACTACAGTTTTATGTGTTTTTACTCTACTGATGCTTTCGGGCAATATTGAGGCACAAAAGAAAAAAGGTTCTAATAAAAAGCACTCTTCATCAAAAGGAGATGTTGAAGCTGCCCACTTGGAAATGAAGGATGCTTGTAAAAAGCTTGAGTCTTTAGAGAAAATCAAAGCGGATATGTCTCCTTACAGGTTTGATAAGGTTAATACCACTAAGGTTTTTTATAAGGCCTATGACAAAGTAGTCACCGTTGCGATACCTTTATTTCATTCTACAGGTTACAAATTCATTATTAATACTGAAGGATTACCTACTAAAGTCGATATTAAAATTACCGATAAACCTTTGGCGGTCAATGGAGCTAAAATTTTACATCAATCCACAGAAACACATTTTATTTATGAAGCTCCAAAAGATTTTGAAGGAACTAGAATTTATGTTTCTTTTAAAATACCTGCGGATGCAGAATTCAATACTGGTGTGAGAAATAAAGGGTGCGTCCTTATTGGTTCTGGATATCAAAATTTAGATTTTTAAAAACCATTTGAATACGACATACCCACCGTATATAAATTTATATATTCGCAAATTGTACAACAAAAAACACAGAAATGATAAAGAATAGCATTAGCGCATTGGCTTTAGGTATTAGTTGCTTAGTTTTAGTTAGTTGTGGTGAAGAACCAGGTGATAAAACTAATTCATTCGAAAATAACGATGAAGTTGTTGTAGAAGAGGTTAGTCCAACGGAAGTTGATGATGATGAGCCTGAATTTATCGTTCCTTCAGCGCTTCAAATACATCATATATTTAAAAGTTCAGGATTGAAATATATTGACGGTATTACTAACAAACCTGATAATAACTCAAAGTACTTGTCGAAATTTGAGAAGCTTCTAAATTTTGGAGTTTATTCTGCCGATATGTTTTATTGTGTTATTAATGATCAAACTCAGCTTTCTTCTCAATACCTGAAGAGTATTCGGTCATTGGCAGATGAAACTGGTTTGTCAGGAATTTTTAATGCGGCACCAATTTTGGAAAGGTTCGAAGCGAACATCGGAAATAAAGATTCTGTTGTTGCTATTATGTTGGAATTTCAGGAGAAAACAGACATTCTAATTGCCGAGAATAATGAAGAGCATACCGCAATGGTTATTTTTACTGGAGCTTGGATTGAGGGAATGTACATTGGGTTAGATGCTGCTAAATCAAGCGAAAATGATATGTTAAGAGAAAGATTAGTTGAGCAAATGACAATTTTACCAAACCTTATTAAGGGTATGAAATATCAACCAAACAGAAACTCTGAGTCGGAAGAAATGCAAAGTAAGTTACAAGCTATTTTTGATTACTATATGAGTATTGATGGGTTGGCAGGTGAAGATGAGTATTCATATGATGCCACAGTTTTGACTAATGAAAATTATGTGGAATTTTACAATATGGTTAGCGATTTAAGGACAAACGTTACTAAGAATTAATAAAGGCTTTGCTTAAACAGTTATTAAATATCAATTAAGAAAATTATGAGAACGATATTAGCAGTGTTACTAATCTCTATGGTGTCTTTTGCAGGAGTGTCTCAAACTGTAAAAAACGCTTGTAAATGGGATGAAGAAGTAAAAAAGAAGTGTAAAGCTGATTTGAAGCCTTTTCATTACTATGCATTTAAAATAACCAAGATTACATTCAGTAATGAATCTCAATTTAAAGAAGTTGAAGTTCCTTTATTTCATGATGCCGAGTATAGATTTGTATTTAACACAGAAGGTTTGCATCAAAATGTAAAAATTGAGATTTATGATAAGCCAGCGAGTTACGCAAATAGAAATATGATTTATTCAGGAACTTCAAATGAGAGACATTTTGTTTTTGACCCACCTAAAACAGCTACGCACAATAGGGTTTATATTGATTATATAGTTCCTGCCAATAATAACACTGATGGTAAAGTCATCGATAAGGGGTGTGTAATATTCTATTCTGGGTTTAAGCATTAATTTTTAGTTAGAAAAAAAAGAGTTATGAAAAAAGTAATTACTTCTGTTGTAGCATTTGCGGCATTAACTTGTGTTGTTTCTTGTTCGGAAGGAGATGGTGGTCAATTAGAAAAAGATCAAGCTCAAGCGGCTCAAGAAGAAATGCTGGATGAAATGGCTGACGCAGGAATGGAGGAAGAATCAGAATCTTTCTACTTACCGTCAGCACTTCAAATAGGATCTATTTTTCAAAAGTCTGGATTGGACTATGTATCGGGTATTACCAATTCAGTTGATAAGAAAGATGACTATATAACCAAAACATCCAAGATTTTGAATTTTGGTGTCTATTCTGCTGATTTGGCTTATATCGTATTGAATGGACAAAGCCAAGATGCAATGAATTATTTAAAAACTATTTCAACTTTATCTGATGAAATTGGTTTTGGAACCATATTCGAATCGAAGGAATTAATGGAGCGCTTCCAAAATAATTTGGGAAATCAAGATTCTGTAATTAATGTTATGATTGATATTCAGGCAGCAACAGATATGTTTGTTGATGATAACAACCTTCAAGACGTAACCTACATCATCTTTGCTGGAGCATGGATCGAAGGTATGTATATTGGTGTAAAGGCTAGTGATCACAAAAAAACACATATGGTTAGTGGGCGATTGGTTGAACAAATGACAATTTTGGACAATTTAGTAAAAGCCTTAAGATCTAATAAAAATCAACCTGAAGAAATTACTGAGCTGTCTAAAAAATTACTGGAGCTAGAGAAATTCTTTAACCGGTTAGAAGAAAACAAAAATTCACAGAACATTGCTTCGTTTAGAGATTACAAATTATCTCCTGAGCACTTAAAGCAATTATCAGACATGATAGTTGATCTAAGAACTTCTATAGTAAATGGATAGTATTATGAGAAAGTATTTAACCACACTGTTAGTTTTATTTGCATTTGGCTTCGGTGCCATGGCACAGTCATCGGTTTTTTGTCCGAAAGATGAAGTTGTAGTAAAGTGTAGAAAAGCTTTGGTACCATATAAGTATACCAATATGGTTGTAAATAGAATTGTTTTTAAACGTTCTAATTATATCAAAGAGATAAGTGTTCCGTTGTATTATGATGCTCGTTATAGGCTTGTATTTAATACTGAGCTTTTACCTAAAGACATTAAAATTAAAGTATACGACAAGCCGCTTACTGAAAAAAAGAGAAATGAGTTAGCTTCATTTGAAAGTTCAGAACGCCAATTTAATTTTGAGCCAGATATGGAGGCAAATAAAGGATTGTATGAGGTTTATGTAAACTTTTTAATTCCTGCTTATATAGCTGAAGATGGTAGTTCATTTATTAAAGGTTGCGTTATTCTTATGACTGGTTATGAAGATCAAGTTTCTGAAGAATTTGGTGACAGTGAAGGCGAATAACGATTAATTAATATATTGATTAAAAAAGGGGACCTCGGTCCCCTTTTTTATTTCTTCTCAATAAACAATAAACTTTCAGAGTTTACACAATATCTAAACCCCGTAGGTTTTGGTCCATCATTGAACTTATGACCTAAATGTCCTCCACAACGATTACAAACAACTTCGGTTCTATTCATTCCTAAACCATCATCCTTTACTTCTTTAATTTTACCTTGGGCAAATACTTCGTAAAAACTTGGCCATCCAGATCCTGAATTGTATTTGTGATCTGAAACAAAAAGGGTGTCAGAACAAGCAGCACATGTATAAAACCCAATTCCTTTATATTCGTTGTATTTCCCCGACCAAGCTCTTTCAGTACCTTTTTCTCGTAGAATATTATATTGTTCTGGCGAAAGCTTATTCTTCCACTCTTGCTCGGTTAAGTTGTATTGGTATTCTTCTCCTGTGTTATCTTTATTTTGACCGCAAGATGATAAGCTTGAAGTTAAAAAAAACAGAAAAATGTATTTAGTAAAATTCATAATTTTCGTATTTAATCTAATAGACAAATGAAAACCATTAAAGATAAAATTGAAGGTAAGTACAAGACAATTTCGTTAGATCTTCAATTTCAAGAAATTACCAATAAAAAACTCATTCCAGTTATTCTTGTTCATGGATTTAAGGGATATAAAGATTGGGGAGCCTTTAATTTGATAGCTGAGAATTTGGCTAGTTCAGGTTTCTTCGTATTAAAATTCAATTTTTCTCATAATGGCACAACATCAGAACATCTTACAGAATTTGTTGATCTCAATGCTTTTGGATTGAATAATATTAGTCGGGAATTGGAGGATTTAAATTCAATTCTTGATTACTTTGAAAGTGAATGGAAGGATTGGGTTGATTTAGAAGAGCTATCGTTAATTGCACATTCTAGAGGAGGTGCAACTTCAATTCTTAAAGCTTCGACTGACTCTCGGATAAAAAAAATGGTTACCTGGGCTTCTGTAGGCACAATAGAAAAGAGAATACCTCAAATAAGTTTAGAGGAATTTAAAAGAACGAATGTAATTTATCAATTGAATGGAAGAACAGGGCAACAAATGCCAATTTTCTATCAATTTGTAGAAGATTTTTATGATAATATAGATCGCTATGCCCTTATAAAATCTGCAAGTAAATTGGATATTCCCGTTTGTATAATACACGGAACGAATGACGCTACAGTTTCGGTTAGGGAGGCAGAAGCCTTAAAGAAAGCTATACCCAATTCAGAATTATTTTTAATAGAAGATGGTGATCATTCGTTTGGCCAAGCAGAACCTTGGTTAAGTAAAACCATGCCGGAACAATTGTCACTAGTTGTTGAAAAGACGATAAGTTTCTTAAAACCTAAAACCTAGGTTAATTCCAATATTTACCTTTAAATGGTTGCCATAAATAAATTGCATTTCTGGAGTTTCTAACAATCCTTTTGGCGGAATCTTATTCTTATTATCATATACAGTATTGTTTTTATACCCGAATCCGACGTAAGGGTCTAAAGTCATTTTTTCTCCCATTAGTATTTGATATCCAAAGTTCATAGTTACGCTCCAATGGGTAAATAATAAGTACTCGTCTTTGTACGCCCTTTCGTATGACCTGGCTGAGCTGTAACTACCTAAGGCAAAAATATATGGTCCTTTAGGTGCAGGATTAAATTTTGGGTCCGAAATTTTTAAGCCTTGAGGTTTTAAATAATAGCGGAAACCAGCTTGGATTCTGTACCCATTTACTGCATAGTCCCAAGTTGAACCTCCTGCGTTTTTAAAGGTTGTGTCAAGTTCTGTAAGTATGCGTTCGGCGATGCTCATGGTTAAATACGAAACACCTATGGTTACACTTGTTTTGTGGCTTGTAACCCATTCTGCAACTAGCCTATACTCTCCTGTGTAGAAAGGTATATCGCCAGAAATCAGAGCGAGCGGATTGATTTTTAAAATCAGATTTCGGTTGTTGTAATTTTTTGTTGATTCAGCAAACGAGGAATCTATGTACCCGAACTCAGAACTAGTTTGTCCCCACCCGGTACTCACGAATAACACGGTGACAATTATGGTCGATATAATTTTGAATTTCCAATTCATCATAAGGGCATTCTGGGCAACGGTGTAGAAGACAGGTCAGAAAAGTCTTGTTCCAAATATTTATAATATGCCACAATACCAATCATTGCAGCATTATCCGTACAAAATTCAAATTTAGGAATAAAGGAAGACCAACCTAAAGTTTCCTCTCTAACGGTAAGCGCTTCGCGTAAAGCACTATTTGCTGAAACTCCTCCTGCAATAGCAATGTCTTTAATGTTATAATCTTTACTGGCTTTCTCAAGTTTCAACATTAGTGTTTTAATGATGGTGTATTGGATAGACGCGCAAACATCATGTTTGTTTTCATTAATGAAATTAGGGTTTTCTTTAATAGAGTCTCTAAGAAAGTAAAGCACCGATGTTTTTAGTCCACTAAAACTGAAATCTAAATTTGGGATTTTTGCAATAGGAAATTTATATTTATGTGGATTCCCACGCTTTGCCAATTTGTCAACTACTGGTCCTCCGGGATAAGGTAACCCCATAATTTTAGCAACTTTATCAAAAGCTTCTCCTGCTGCATCGTCTCGGGTTTCTCCTATAACTTCAAGGCTGTTTGGTGCATTTACTAATACAATTTGAGTATGGCCACCACTAACTGTAAGGCACAAAAAAGGAAAATTTGGAGGCCTCTTATAATTATTGTCCGAGATAAAATGAGCTAATACATGACCTTGCATGTGATTTACTTCAATTATTGGCTTTCCGGTAGAAATGGACAACCCTTTTACAAATGAATTTCCCACAACCAACGATCCCATTAGTCCAGGGCCTCTTGTAAAACCAATTGCATCAATATCTTTTAAATTTAGTTGTGCTTGTTTTAGGGCTTCAACTACAGTTGGTACAATGTTTTTCTGATGCTCTCTACTAGCAAGTTCAGGAACTACGCCTCCATATTTTTCATGTACTATTTGCGTGCTTATTACGTTAGAAAGAATACTGTTGTTTTGCAGCACTGCAGCAGATGTATCGTCGCAAGAAGACTCAATAGCTAATATGTGAATAGGGGGCTTCAATTCGATTAATTTTGCTTTGATTTTTAGAATTCAAAACTATCAAAAAAGCCCTTAATATACTGGTTCGATTCGTTGGCGTTTTGCTGCTAATACTGTGCATTGTAATTGGAGCATCATTTTCGCCTTGGGTTCAAAACAAAGTGGCCAATAAAGCTTTATCAGAACTTTTAAAAACTGATTCAGCAAGAGCCACTGTAGGTGGGTTTCACTTTACACCTTTCAATTCTCTTCAAATAGAAGACTTCCTGCTTTTAGATAATAGAAATGACACTCTTTTATTTGTGCATTCTTTGGGTATAATAATTGACCGTTTAGAATTTTCTAAAAACGAGTTTTACTTGAGTTCGTTGGAATTAGATGGCTCAAATTTTTATCTAAAGCACTATGAAAACGAAGAATTTGGAAATATTCGTTTTTTATTGGATAAATTCAGTAGTAATTCTAATAATACGAACTCAAATTCCCCTAGGATTGAATGTGAAACGGTTATTATTAACGATTTTGAATTTGTTTGGAAGGATTATAATTCAACTAGTGAAATTACAGGAGTTGACTTCGAGGATATTCACGTTGATAATTTTAATTCAAACCTTTCCCAATTAGTGTTTTTTGGGAAAGAAGTTTCTGCCCATGTTAATCAACTAAATCTAAAAGAAAAGTCTGGATTCATTGTAGACTCCCTGTCTACTTATTGCTTTATTAATTCCGACTCCATGTACTTTAATAATATTCATGTTGTAAGTCCAAATAGTAAGTTTAACGGTAGTTATGCCATGTATCATAACGATTATACTTATTTCAGTGATTACATTGAAAAAGTTAGAATGACAGGTGAAATTCAGAATAGTCGTGTTAGTGTTAGAGATATTGCCTATTTCTCGGAAACACTAATAGATTTTAAAGAAGAAATTAGGGGTAGTGCTAAGTTTGATGGTACGGTGGCTGATTTTAATGCTTACGAACTGGATTTAAAAGTGGGTAAGTATTCTGTTTTAAGGGGAAATGTTGCTATGAAGGGGCTGCCTCAAATAGATTCAACTGTAATGAATATTAATTTGGAGAATACAATTTTTCATCCAGGAGACTTGGGGAATATACATTTAGAAGCCTTTTCTGAAAATTTGGATTTTAAAATACCTGATGTTATCCAGAATTATGGTATCGGCAAAGTCACAGGATATTTTAGAGGGTATTACTACGATTTTAGCACTAAAGCTGATGTAAATGGTGCGAATGGTGAAGTACTTGCTAATTTCAGTATGAATATAGATGGAAAAGATAGTTTACTTCATTATTCGGGTGATTTTGGTCCCAAAAAATTAAGATTAGATAGAATTCTAGAAAGCGATGATTTTGGATTGTTTTCCACATCATTACACGTATCTGGAAAGGGAACCTCTAAGGAGGATTTAAATGCTGAAATAGAAGGCCAAGTTTATAGCATTTCATACAAGAATTATAATTACGCAGATATTGATATTGATGGTCGGTTTGAAAAACAATTGTTTGACGGAAAACTGGCAGTAAATGATCCTAATTTGGAGTTTGACTTTTCCGGGAAAATGGATTTTCGTCCAAAGAAACCTAAACTAGAATTTAAGGCTAAAATAGACACGCTCTATCCTAATGCATTAAACTTACTCAATAGAGACTCAACTGTTTTTGTGAGTGCAGTTTTAGATTTTGACACCAAAGGATTGTCCCTAAAGGATGTTGACGGTTGCGCTCAAATATCAGATTTGATTTACTCAGAAGGAACTAAAACCATCGAAGTTCCAGAGATTACTGTTAACTCATTCGAAAACCAAGATATTAGGTATGTTGATATTGAAAGCTCATTGGTTTCTGGAAAAATGTCAGGGAATTACTATTTACCAGACTTTGAAGAATCATTTCGGAATTTAATTCAATACTCTTTGCCTTCGTTAACTGCTGGAACCGCAAGCTCTAAAATTGATCATGATTTTGATTTCGATTTTCAATTTTACAAGATAAATTCAGTTTTAAATATTTTTTATCCCGTTTTACAGATTGATTCTGGCTTAGTCCTTAAGGGTAAGTTTGATGGTCCAAATAACTTTATTGAGATTGATATACAATCAAATAGAGCGGTTTATGATGACCTAGAATTGGATACTGTCCATCTTAATTTGTTAAACGAGAACGATAAATTCACTATCGGTTCAAGTATAAATGAATTTAAAATGAATGATAAAATTCATTATGAGCAAATTGATATTCAGTTAAGTGGTAAAAACGATACCATTGATTTGGCGGTAAAAAACAACAATCAATCATCTCCGAATTTTAAAAGTGATATTCTTTTACGTGGAGTAGTGAAGGGCCCTCACGAGTTTGTGGTTTCATTTGACTCAAGCTACGTTATGCTTGCCGATTCAATTTGGGTATTAAACGATAAAAATATTATTGAAATTGATACTGGAAGAATTGCTTTTCATAACTTTAAAGTAAGGAGTAATGAGAAGCAAATTGAATTATCAGGTGGTGTTTCTAGAGACACCAATGAAGTTTTAGAAGTGAATTTGGTTGACTTAAACCTAGGTAACTTTTCAAGAATAGTTGGAGTAGAAGAGGCTTTGCTTGGTGGTTTAATAAACGGGCGAGTTTACCTTTCTGATTTATATAGAAACCCTCAAGTTATTAGTACGATTTATATTGATGATTTAGTTGCTAACCAACAATATATTGGCAGTGGTCCGCTTTCTTCTTCCTGGAATCAATCTTTGAATCGGTTTGATGTTGATTTTGATTTGTTTCGCCCAAGCGATTCTGTTTTTACTGATACAATTAGTTCTTTGAAGTTTTTCGGGTATTACTATCCTACCGTTGAGGATACTGCTTTGCATTTGGTTTTAAAAACTGATGGCTTTAAAATTAAATCTATTGAACCAATAGTTTCTGAGTACCTCAATCAAATAGAAGGGGAATTGGTCGGAGAAGTGGCTTTGTCAGGTTCGTTTAAAAAGCCTGTTTTGGAAGGTGAAATGATGCTTAAAAAGTGCGAATTCAGAATTCCGTATTTAAATACCAAGTATTACACTGATAAGCAAACCCTAATCTTTAAAGAAGATTGGTTTGGGTTTAATAAAATAACCCTATCTGATGAAAATGGACAAAAAGCTGAGGCAATAGCGGGCACGGTGTTTCATGAAAATTGGAAAAACTTAAACTTTGATGTTTTAATTGATGTAGAAAATTTTCTTTCATTAAACACAGGTAAAAAGGATAATGACCTTTTTTATGGTACGGCTTATTTGTCTGGTTGGATAAATATTTCTACTGGTTATGAGCAAAAAATAGACTTAGAATTAGATGCTCGAGCAATTAATGAAACCAAATTGTTTGTTCCTCTTTATTCTGCGAGCGAAGTTTCACAAAATGACTTTATTCGTTTCATAACTCTTGAAGAGGTGAAGAAGGACATTGTCGAAGAAGAGTCTGCAATTTCTGGAATTAATTTGTCATTCAATTTTGACATTGACCCAAGTACTGAAATTCAATTGATTTTTAATGAGCAAACCGGTGAAATATTAAAAGCACAAGGTGGGGGTGAAATTAAAATGATGATAACCCACGAAGGCGATTTTGAGATGTATGGAGTTTATGAGGTTAGAAATGGTGACTACCTCTTTAATTTTGAAAACTTGCTATCGAAGCGATTTACTTTAACGCAAGGCGGAACAATTGATTTCAACGGAGACCCGATGAATGCGAGAATTGATATTCGGGCCGATTATAAAGTAAAAGCTGGACTAGATCAAATATTGGGAGATACAACCTACTCCAAAAAAGTTGACAACATCTGTTCTATGACATTAACCGATCAGCTTGAAAAGCCAAATATTTTATTTGGAATTGATGTATTAAACGTTGATTCAGATATTGAGGCTAGAGTAAAAAGTCAAATGCCAACTCAAGAAGATGTGAATAAACAAGTGTTTTCGTTGTTGCTGTTTAATAATTATACAGCCCCGAATAATACGTTCAGTGGAAGTGGGTTTGCGGGTGCAACAGGCACGGAATTGTTAGCTAATCAACTCAATAGTTGGTTGTCAAAAATGGACAATAAGATTATTAATGTTGGGGTAAGTGAATTAAAATCAGATAATGTAGAAGTGGAGTTGTCTAAGAAAATGTTGGACAATCGCTTAGTTTTTGAAAGTAACGTAGGGGTCGATAATTCAAACACCTCGGCAGAGAATCAATCGTCTAATCAGTTAGTGGGTGATTTTAAACTGGAATATATGATTAGGGAAGATGGAAAGGTAAGAGCTAAAGTTTTTAATCGTTCAGAAACTTATTCAATTGAAGATCAAGGAAATTCTGCTACTCAAACTCAAGGGGTAGGAATCTTTTATCAAGAAAATTTTGATTCTTATGGTCAGTTCTTAAAAAGCCTTTTTACAAGAGATGAAGAAAAAGTAAAAGAGCGGAAAAATAAAAAAGAGAAAAAGAAAGGAGAGAAAAGTTCTAATTAATCAACAGGAACATTCTCAACTATTTCAAGTCCATAACCGATAATACCCGTTCGATTTTGTTTATTACTTGAAATAAATCGCATTTTACCAATCCCTAAGTCCCTTAAAATTTGAGCTCCAACGCCGTAATCTTTAGAATCTGTTTTTAAAATATCACTTAACTCGTCTACATCAGAGTCTTTGTCGTGGTTCTTTTTATATCGCTCAAGTTTATCAATTAGCCCAAGACCTTGAATTCCTTTTTGCATGTAAACAACAACTCCCTTTCCCTCTTGATGAATCAAATCAAAAGCTCTTGAAAGAAGTGATGGTCTGTCGTGTTTAAATGCACTAAAAATATCTCCTAAATTGCTTTTAGAATGTACCCTAACCAAAACAGGTTCTTCTTCAGTCCATTCACCAATAGAAACTGCTAAATGTTCGTCTCCGGTAGTTATTTGTCTATAGCCAGTAAGCTTTACTTTTCCATAGTCAGAATCGACTTCTAACTCTACCTCACGTCTTATTAAACGTTCTTCTCGCATACGGTAAGCAACCAAGTCTTCAATAGAAATTACTTTCATGTCAAACTTATCTGCAATTTCCATTAATTGCGGCAGCCTAGCCATTGTTCCGTCTTCATTCAAAATTTCAACCAAAACACCACCAGGATATAATCCTGCCATTTTCGATAAATCTACTGTTGCCTCAGTATGTCCAGTTCTTCTTAGTACACCACCTTCTTTTGCTCTTAATGGAAATATATGTCCAGGTTTTCCAAAGTCATTTGGGCTTGTATCAGGATTTACTAAAGCTTGTACCGTTTTTGCTCTATCTGATGCTGAAATACCCGTTGTGCAGCCATTTCCATTTAAATCGACTGAAACAGTAAAAGGAGTAGCGTGGAGCGCCGTGTTATCTTGAACCATTAGCTCCAAACCTAATTCGTTACATCTCGATTCTAGAAGAGCGCAACAAATTAACCCTCTTCCATGAGTTGCCATAAAGTTTATCGTTTCTGGTGTAACGTGCTGAGCAGCACAAATAAAATCACCTTCGTTCTCTCTATCCTCGTCGTCAACTACGATAACAATTTTACCGTTTTTAATGTCTTCAACTGCCTCTTCTATTGTATTCAATTGTGATTTCATAGCCTCAAAAATGTGGCTGCAAATCTAATATTTAACTTTACTTTAAAGTTGTCACATTTTCTACTTAATTATGCATTATGAGTATAGATTGGTTTAACGTCGCGTGGGAGGTTTTTCCCTTTTTATTTGTCGCAGGATTGTGCGTGTGGTTATATGCTTTTTTTTCTAAAAAAGTAAGGAATTGGAAGCGAGTTAAAAGACTGAAAAAAGGAAAAGAGGCTGAATCTGACGCAAAATTGATTCTTAAAAAGACAGGGTATCAAATACACGATTATCAACCCCAATTGAATTATGAATTTTTAGCAGATCAAGAAAATGTTAAGGTTAATATTACTCCAGATTATTTGGTGAAGAAAGATGGAATAGTGTATGTTGTTGAAGTAAAATCAGGCGAAGTGGCAAGTAACCCGAATTATGCAGCTACTCGAAGACAGCTTTTGGAATATAGCCTTGTAAGCGAACACCCTTTATTATTTGTGGATATGGAAACCAAACTAATACACAAGATCAAGTTTCCTTTTGGTAGTGAAAAGTCTAAATTAAATTGGTGGAAATATTTGAGTCTGTTTTTTATTGTTGTGCTGTTAGCCGCTCTATTCGGAATGGCATTTTCAGCGGTTCTGAAACTTCTTTAAAGACTTTTCTTGCACTTGCCTAATTACCTTCCAATCAGAATTTGGAGGAACATTGTGCTGTTGCATTGACCAGTTGTATGTATTCACAAAAACGGTATCACCTTTTTTAAAGGCATATGGCTCCATATAATCAGGTACAAAATCTATTTTAGAATGGTGGTACCTTAAATGTGGTGTATAGCTCCTGCCCGAATAAAGCTCAAAAGCCAAACTTTCGTTGTACCACCCTTTCAAGTTTAAAAATGGAAGAATCCACACGGCAATAAGTACCAAATATGCACTCCAGTTCAGTCGTGATAAATAAACGTTGTATTTGTAATTATCGGCTTTGTAAAACAAAACCCAAATCAAAGCAATTAATGCGATATTCCATGGCCAAACAACCGAATTTGCGTTTAAGCCAAAAGGACCTAAAAGAAGTAATGCTGATAAATGCATTCCGGTGGCAAGCAGAATCCCAAATATTCTGAAGCGAGGAATGAATAATAGAAAAGCGATTGCCATTTCTAGAGGGGGGATGGCATACCCGGTTAGTAATATTTGTTCTCTCCAAGTAACCAAGTAGTTCGTTACCGGTTGGTACATGTAGCGCACAATTCTAAAAAAGAAATCGTCATTGAATTTAAATAATGCCGAAAAGAAATAAACTGCAGCCAAGGTTAATTGAGCTGCAAACAGCAAATGATTGATATCTAAATACTTTTTATACCCTTTTGCTAGCGGTATAAGTATGACCAGAATTAATAAATATTGCCAATACCAGGGTTGTAACCGGTTAAAATCTTGAAGGCCAATTATCATCAATAAAACTACTGTAATAAAAACGAGCCCTCTACTTTTTGCCCAAATAAAGCTACTAGCAAGTGAAATTCCGAGCAGAACAAGTGCGATTTGTGATCCTAATTGAGTTAATGGTAGTGCCCCAGGTATTACAGGAATTAGAGGGAAATCACGTACAGTGAACCATAATGGAAGGCTCATTAAGATGCCAACTCCAATTGCTAAGACAATAATTCTTTGAGTCCAAAATAACCTTTGGTAATTCCCCATGAGTCAAAGGTATATTGGGATACATTTTAGTCAATTGAAGTTTTCAACCGTTATCAACAACAGTAAGTGTAGACTGTTGGAGGATGTACCTTTGTTGTACTATGTACAAATTTTTGATTCGTCCTATATTGTTTCTTATGGATCCGGAAACGGCTCATAAGTTCACCACTAGTTTACTGAATTTTGCTATGAAAATCCCTGGTAAAAAGCAGGTGATTCGTGCAATTTATAAAGTGGAGGATTCCCGCTTAGAACGTGAAGTGTTTGGAATTAAATTCCCTAATCCGGTTGGTTTGGCGGCTGGTTTTGATAAAGAAGCAAACTTATACGATTCGTTTTCAAACCTTGGGTTTGGATTCATCGAAGTAGGAACCATTACTCCTAAAGGGCAATCTGGGAATCCCAAACCAAGAATGTTTCGACTGCCTGCAGATAACGGTCTTATTAATCGTATGGGGTTTAATAATGAAGGTTTAGAGGTGGCTATTGAAAGGCTGAAAAAACGCAATAAAAACTTGGTTATCGGTGGTAACATTGGTAAAAATAAAGTTACCCCTAACGAACAAGCAGTTGATGATTATGTTACTTGTTTTGAGGGGCTGTTTCCATACGTAGACTATTTTGTGGTTAATGTATCGTCACCAAATACGCCTAATTTAAGGGAGCTACAAGATAAAGAGCCATTAACGAAACTGCTTCAGCACCTTCAACAATTGAACTCAAAAAAAGAAAAATCAAAGCCCATTTTATTAAAAATAGCTCCAGATTTAAACAATGCTCAACTCGATGATATTGTGAGCATTGTTATGGATTCTGGAATTGCCGGGTTAATAGCTACCAATACAACCATTTCTCGAGAGGGGCTTAAAACATCCCCTTCAATAACCAAAGAGATGGGAGGGTTGAGCGGGAAGCCAGTATCGCAAAGGTCCACTGAAGTAATTCGTTACATCTCAGAAAAGTCTGATGGTAAGATTCCCATTATAGGAGTAGGAGGGATTCATACCGCTGAAGATGCTTTAGATAAATTACGGGCAGGTGCTTCTTTGGTACAGATATATACGGGATTTATTTACGAAGGTCCAGCTTTAATAAAGCGTATTAATAAAGCTATTCTTAAGTCGGGGTTGTAAAGAATAAACTCGTCGCGGATTTGGGTATCTTATATAGTTCTAACGTTGTGACTAATTGAATTGATTTAGTTTCGTCGAATAAATTTATACAAATGAAAAACGCATTTTTAATCACAATCGCCTTATTTTACTCATTGTTCACCTTTGCTCAACCAGGAGTTTCAATTGATGAAGTAAATAAAACTATAGTAGGTGGAACTACTGAAAGAAACGTTTATAAAATGCTCATTCATCAAGCTAAAAAGCAAGATGTGCTTAAAGGTTTGAAAAAACGTTTAGAAAAAGGAACCAAAACCAAAGTTATTGTAGATAAAAGCAACGTTCTAATTGAACGAGTAGTTTATAAGGATTATTGGAGTGACTCTTTGGTGCTTAATGTTGAAGTAGTTGAGGTAGAATTGGGGACAGTTTGCTTTTTTGCAATAGATCTGGATACCGTTGCTATTAGTTCTGTTACACATCCGGAACTGAATGTTAAGGTTAAACGTTACATGAAATCATTTGGGCTTGATATGTACGATCAAGCTGTTAATGAAGAAATGGAGAGAGAAGAAAAGCATTTAAAATCAATTGAAAAGGACTTAAAAAGTGCATTACATGAGAATGATAAAATCACTCAAAAAATTCATAACGAAAAAATGTCAATCAATGATTTAAGTGATGAGGTTTCTATGAATGAGGCTGACAGGGGGAGTAAGATTGCTGAAATTCAAGTTCAGAAGGATAGAGTTAATGAATCTAACGATATTGAGAAAGATGCTGAAAAAGAGAAACTTAAGGTTTTGAAGGTTGATTTAAAAAAGATTAAGAAGACGAATAAAAAACTGAATAAAGAAATTTTCAAAAAAGAAAACAATATCAGAGATATGGAAATCGATATTGAAAAAAATGTTCAGTTACAAGAGAGTGTTCATAATAGAATGACCGAACAGAATGCGGTAGTGGAAGAGGTAAGGAAAAAACAATTCGCTATTTCGGACGCAAAGAAATCAATGGATTAATATCCTTGAGCATAGTCCGGTAAAGAACATTTGACTTTTTTAGAGTTTCATAAGCCCATTCAAGTTTTTTGGTCACTTGCTCGTCTTCTGATAATTTCCAGTCTAAATCACTTTTATGCAATTTGTTGCAAAGTTCATGTAAGATGATTGCTGAGCTTATAGAGACATTGTAACTTTCTGTAACCCCGTATATTGGGACGTAAATAAATTCGTCGGCTTGTTCAAGAATAGTTTGATGAAGTCCATTTTTTTCGGTTCCAAAAAAGAAGGCGCTTTTTTTAGTAATGTCAAATTCCTGTAATGGAAAAGCCTTTTTGTGTGGGGTAGTGGCAACTATTTGATATCCTTTTTCTCTGCAAGCCGAAAGGCATTCAGCAATGTTGTTTTCACCATCATATTTATGAAAATCGAGCCAAGACCTAGCTCCTTTAGCCATGCCTCTGGCAATTTTGAATTCGTTATGGTTTTTCATGATGTGCACATCTTGGATTCCATAACATTCAGCTGTTCGAGCTAACGCTCCGGCATTGTGCTCTTGGTAAATATCTTCAAGGGCAATAGTAAAATGACGAGTTCTGTATTCTAGAATATCGTCATAAATAGTATTTCTGTCGTCTGTAATGAATTCTCCAACAGCATTCCACAACTTTACCCTCTCTTCTGGAGATAGTTCTTCAAACATGTTATTTGCCACTAATCCATTCTTGATTTACACTCCAAGCTTCGGGTTTACCCGCAAACAAAGCTTTGGTATCTTGCCAAACCGCCTTAAAAAGTTCAGATTTTCTATAGTTTTCTAAGTCTTGTGGCTCGTTCCAATAACTATATGTCATGTATATGTTGGGTTGATTTATGTCTTTAAGTAGCTCCAAGTGTTGGCAGCCAGGTTGGTTTCTAATTTTGATTTTTGTTGCGTGAAAAATGCTCTCAAATTCTTCGGTTCGTAAAGGGTCGAAGGTTAATTTAACTATCCGTACAATCATGTGTCGATAAATTCAATTTTTACGCTATCTCCAAACTTGAAACCCATTAGTTTTCCGGCTTCACCAACATTCATAGCAATTTCTAAGTATCCATTAGACCCAAAAACTGAAAGTCGTTCGCCAGGTGTAACTTCGTTATAGCGCTTTTTAATAGAGTTCATGTTATATCCAGAAACCTTAGAAACTATTCGGTAATCTCGTCCACGGCCCATAGAGTCGAAAGCCGATTTGTGAATATTTGTAATGGCATTGCCATATGAGTCTATGTAGACCACGGTGCCTTTAAGAGTATTGCCTTCACGAATTAGATTGTAAGTCTCTTTAGGGTTCAAACTGTCCAAAGGTTTACTGATAACCTCCATGGTACCGCCTCTAGCCAAATGACATGCGGCTTTAGCAAATGAATCTTTAGCCGGAAACGTTTGAGCTTCTCCATCGCTTCGCACTGATAGCTCAGCAATACGAGTTGGCGGAGAGTCAAAAAGCAAAGAGAAAATACCATTGTCAGCACCAATAAAAAAATGCTCTTTGTACTCGATAACAACATGTCGAGCCACATCGCTAATGGCGCTATTTACACCAATCAAATGAATAGATCCTTTTGGAAATTCAAAAAAGGAATTTCTTAAAACAAAGGCCGCTTCAACGATATTGTTTTTGGCAATATCATGGGTGATATCAATAATTCTAGCTTGGTCGAATTGCTTAATAATATTACCCTTTAAAGCGGCTACGTAGTAGTCTTTTAAACCAAAATCGGTTGTTAGGGTAATAATGCTCATTTGATATTTTTTGCCTTTAAAAACACATATTAGTGTTTACATTTGTATTCACAAAA
>JBMYOI010000018.1:0-42065 GCA_049599135.1 Salibacteraceae bacterium | reverse complement strand
TCCGAGTAACTCGCTTTCCATAAGCTTGCCAACTTCTTTGTGGTAATCGACCATATAGGTTCCCGGAACTAATAATTTTTGGGAAGCAGTCTTTACTCTATGTACAGCATCGTAAACTGCTTTTTGTCGTTGGGTAAACTTGCCACTAACAGGGAAACATCTAGTTAAATCAGACGAATAGTTAGCGTATTCAGCTCCAAAATCCATTAAGACAACATCGCCTGCCTTGCATTGCTGATTGTTTTCAATATAATGTAATACACAGGCATTGTATCCACTTCCAATAATTGGAGTGTAGGCAAAACCATTAGCTCTGTTTCGAATGAATTCATGTAAAATTTCAGCTTCGATTTCATATTCCCAAACTCCAGGAGCCATAAAATCAATTACACGTTGAACACCTTTAGCTGTTATGTTACAGGCTTGTTGCATTAAATCAATTTCAATTGGGTCTTTAACCGATCGAATGCGGTGCATTATAGGCGCCGATTTCTTGTAATTGTGTGCAGGGTATTTTTTCTGTAACGATTCAATGAAACGATCTTCTCGAGTTTGAACTTCTGTATTGGCCCGAGTATGTTCATTGGTGTTTATGTAAACATTTTCAGCCTGAGCCATCATGTTGTTAAACTGAACATCAAAATCTTGAAGCCAAAAAACACTTTTAATACCAGCGGTTTCAAAGGCGGTTTCTTTAGTCAGTTTTTCACCTTCCCAAATGGCAATAAGTTCAGATGTTTCTTTTAAAAACAAAACTTCTTTGTAGTGGTTTTCGTGAGCATCCGGAAATAGCACCAAAATACTTTCTTCTTGATCTACCCCAGATAAATGAAATATGTCTCGATGTTGTTTAAACGGAACGGTGCTATCTGCACTTATGGGATAAATATCATTACTATTAAAAACGGCAATTGATTTTGGCGCCATTTGAGCAATAAACTTGGCTCTGTTTTTAATGAAAAGATCTCTGTTTATAGGTAAATACTTCATGATTATCAATTTATTCAACCCCAAAAATACCAAACCGCATGTAATAAACTAGGGATAAACTATTTTGAAATATATGTTCTAATCTGAGGTTGCTGTAAATGAGACTGTTGATTCCTATTTAGAAGCATTCCAAACAAGCTATTTTCATGGTAGTTTCTTTTTGTTGGCAACCATTCCGGGTATACATTTGTTACATAGTTAAATTGAAATTTTAAGATATGTCTACAGCTAAAGGATGGGCTTCGATAACAAAGAAGCTTTTTATGGCACTTACAGGGTTTTTCCTTCTCGTGTTCCTATTCCAACATTTTGCTATTAACTTTTTATCGGTTATATCCCCCGATATGTTTAACGAGGTTTCTCATTTTATGGGAACAAATCCTCTCATTCAGTTTGCGATGCAACCGGTATTGGCGTTTGGAGTTTTTTTTCACCTAGGAATGGGGATAGTGCTTGAGCTTCAGAATAGAGCAGCTCGACCTGTGAAGTATGCAATGGATCGCCCTAGCGAAAATGCAAGTTGGGTGTCTAGAAATATGATTTATACTGGCATGATGGTAATGCTGTTTTTAGGATTACACTTCTACGATTTTTGGTTGCCAGAATTGAGTATTAAATTTATTGAAGGTGATATGTCCGGGCTAATGGATCCAAACGTTGCCGATAGTGGGTTTAGATACTATGAAGAGTTAGTTCACAAATTCCATGATCCGGTTCGTGTTGGTTTATATGTGTTGTCATTTGTTTTCTTGTCGTTGCACCTGTTGCACGGATTTCAGTCTGCATTTCAGTCTGTTGGATTTAGACATAACAAGTATACTCCAGTGATTCAAACATTGGGTAATATTTACGCAGTAGCTGTTCCTGCTGGGTTTGTATTAATTGCTATTTACCATTTTATTAACGGATAAGCGGAAAAATCAGAGATTATGACAAAGTTAGATGCTAAAATTCCAGAGGGTCCTATAGCAGAAAAATGGACCAAGCATAAAAATGACATTAATGTTGTAAACCCAGCAAACAAGCGTTTGATAGACGTTATTGTTGTAGGTACTGGTTTGGCTGGTGGTTCTGCCGCAGCTTCCCTTGCCGAAATGGGCTATAATGTAAAAGCATTTTGTTATCAAGATTCTCCTCGAAGAGCTCACTCAATTGCTGCTCAGGGTGGAATTAATGCTGCAAAAAATTATCAAAACGATGGTGATTCAACCTACCGTTTGTTCTATGATACAGTTAAAGGTGGTGATTACCGAGCTAGAGAAGCTAATGTTTATCGTTTAGCTGAAGTATCGGCAAATATTATAGATCAGTGTGTTGCTCAAGGAGTTCCTTTTGCAAGAGATTATGGTGGATTACTAGACAACCGTTCGTTCGGTGGTGTATTGGTTTCAAGAACCTTTTATGCTAAAGGTCAAACAGGTCAACAACTATTATTAGGTGCTTATTCTGCAATGGCTCGCCAAATTGGTAAAGGTAAAATTACCATGTACAATCGTCATGAAATGCTTGACGTTGTAAAGGTTGATGGAAAAGCTAGAGGCATTATCGCTCGTGATTTAATTACAGGTGAAATAGAACGTCATTCAGCTCATGCAGTTGTAATTTGTTCTGGAGGTTACGGAAACGTATACTTCTTATCTACCAATGCAATGGGTTCCAATGCCACTGCTGCCTGGAAAATTCATAAAAAAGGAGCTTATTTCGCTAATCCTTGTTACACACAAATTCACCCAACTTGTATTCCTCGTTCAGGTGATCATCAGTCTAAATTGACTTTGATGTCGGAGTCGTTAAGAAATGATGGACGTATTTGGGTTCCTAAAAAGAAAGAAGATGTTGAAGCAATTCGTTCTGGTAAATTAAAACCGACTCAATTAAAAGAAGAGGATAGAGATTATTACCTAGAAAGAAGATACCCAGCCTTTGGAAACTTGGTGCCTAGAGACGTTGCTTCTCGTGCAGCTAAAGAAAGATGTGATGCCGGTTTTGGTGTAAACGCAACTGGAGAAGCTGTTTATCTTGATTTTGCTGCGGCTTTTCAACGTTATGGTAAAGAAAAAGCGCTTGTTGAGGGAATTGAAAACCCTTCTAAAGAGCAAATAATTAAATTAGGCCAAGGAGTCATTGAAGCTAAGTATGGCAATTTATTTCAGATGTATGAAAAAATTGTAGATGAAAATCCATACGAAACTCCAATGATGATTTACCCAGCTGTTCATTATACTATGGGTGGTGTTTGGGTTGATTATAACTTAATGACCACTATCCCTGGTTGCTACTGTTTAGGAGAAGCTAATTTCTCAGATCATGGTGCGAACCGATTGGGAGCTTCCGCATTGATGCAAGGCTTGGCAGATGGGTATTTTGTATTGCCTTACACAATTGGCGATTATTTGGCTGATGATATTAGAACCGGTGCTATTCCTACTGATTCTGCTGAATTTGATGAGGCAGAAAAAGGCGTAAAAGACTTATTGAATAAGTTGATTACAAATAAGGGTACACATTCAGTTGACCACTTCCACAAACGACTTGGAAAAGTGATGTGGGATAAGGTCGGAATGGCTCGAAATGAAAAAGGCCTTAAAGAAGCTATTGAAGAAATTCGTCAAATTAGAGATGAGTTTTGGAAAGACGTTAAA
The DNA here is from genome assembly GCA_049599135.1 of Salibacteraceae bacterium. Taxonomy (GTDB): domain Bacteria; phylum Bacteroidota; class Bacteroidia; order Flavobacteriales_G; family Salibacteraceae; genus UBA2108. The sequence goes on along the minus strand of JBMYOI010000018.1, from coordinate 38,433 downwards.
GTTCCTGGAGATTTAAATGAAATGAATCAAGAATTAGAAAAAGCGACTCGAGTTGCCGATTTCTTAGAGCTTGGTGAATTATTTGCCATGGACGCCTTAGCAAGAACTGAATCTTGCGGAGGGCACTATAGAGAAGAATCTCAAACTGAAGAAGGTGAGGCTCTTAGAGATGACGTCAATTTTGCTTATGCAGCTGCATGGGAGTTTAAAGGTGATCCTAAAGATGCTGTAGTGCACAAGGAAGAGTTAGAGTTTAAAGACATTGAATTAAAACAACGTAGTTACAAATAGTAACTAATAACTTTATAGTTATGGATTTAACGTTAAAAATCTGGAGACAAAAGAATAAGGACGCTAAAGGCGAGATGAAAACTTACCCAATTAAGGGAGTTTCTCCTGATAGCTCTTTTCTTGAAATGATGGATCTCCTAAATGAAGATTTAGTAAGCAAGGGTGAAGAGCCTGTGGCATTTGATCACGATTGTCGTGAAGGAATTTGCGGTATGTGCTCGCTTTATATTAATGGTGAAGCACATGGTCCTGACCGTGCGATTACAACTTGTCAGCTTCACATGAGAAAGTTTAAAGATGGTGAAACCATTTTTATTGAACCATGGAGAGCTTCTGCGTTTCCAGTTATTAAAGATTTAATTGTCGACCGTACCGCTTTTGATAGAGTAATGAGTGCTGGCGGATTTGTTTCTGTTAATACGTCTGGAAATACTCAGGATGCAAATGCAATTCCAATTGCTAAAGATGATGCAGACAAGGCTTTTGATGCAGCAACTTGTATTGGTTGTGGTGCCTGCGTTGCTACTTGTAAAAATGCTTCGGCAATGCTTTTTGTTAGTGCTAAAGTTTCTCAATTAGCATTATTGCCTCAAGGGCAAGTTGAAGCGCAAAGACGTGCTTTACATATGGTTGAGGCAATGGATCATGAAGGTTTTGGAAACTGTACCAATACCGGAGCATGTGAAGTTGAATGTCCAAAAGGAATATCATTAGAAAATATTGCTAGAATGAATCGTGAGTTTTTAGGGGCTTCACTGACTTCAGAAAGCTAAATATCAAATACATAGATTTAGAAAAGGCTGTTCATTGAATGGCCTTTTTTGTTGATAAAAGGTTGCTAATATGGGTTAATTTTTAACCGTTACCGATTTCAACTACTATATGTTTGTGAGTACAATCCACATTGCTCACATGCCCCAATTCAAAGGATCTTTAAGTTCTAAGTTACCTCATATAGGTACAACGATATTCTCGGTAATGTCGGCCATAAGTAATGAAGAAGAGGCAATAAACTTAAGTCAAGGATTTCCTGATTTTGGTGTTGATCCTGTTCTTTTGAATTTGGCGGATAAGTATATGAAGGCTGGGTTCAATCAATATGCTCCTATGCCTGGGGCAAAGCCTCTTCGTGATGCCATTTCAGCAAAAATGGAAAAAAGCTATTCGGTTTCGTTTGATCCAGATTCGGAGATAACTATTACTGCAGGTGCTACTCAAGCAATTTATTCGGCAATTACTGCTGTAGTTAAAGAAGGTGATGAGGTTATTTTGTTCACGCCTGCTTACGATTGCTACGCACCAACGATAGAGTTAAATGGAGGTACTCCCATTTACATTCAAATGCAAGCGCCTTATTACGAAATTGATTGGAATGAGGTAAAAAAGACGGTGAATTATCGGACCAAAATGATAATCATTAACACGCCCCATAATCCTACAGGTGCTATTTTGACGGCTAGAGACATGATTGAGCTTGAAAAGATTACTCACGATAGTGATATTCTTATTTTGAGTGATGAGGTTTACGAGCATATTATTTTCGATGGTTACGAACACCAAAGCGTAGCACGTTATCCAAAACTGGCAGAGCGAAGTTTTATTGTTTATTCATTTGGTAAAACATTTCATGCAACCGGATGGAAAATGGGGTACTGTGTTGCTCCTGAAAAATTGATGGCTGAATTCAGAAAAGCGCATCAATTTCAAGTTTTTGCGTGTAATCATCCTATTCAACTTGCTTTGGCAGACTATATGCAAGATGAAACTAACTATTCGAATGTTTCGAAACTCTATCAGTATAAAAGAGACTTGTTTAATTCTTATTTAAAAGATTCCAGGTTTCTAATTAGACCTTCAGCCGGTACTTATTTTCAGTTATTAGATTATAGTAAAATAAGTTCTGACCAAGATGTAAATTTGGCCAAAGAATGGACCCGAGAGTTTAAAGTAAGTTCGATTCCGGTTTCGGTTTTTTACAGACAACCACTTCATAATAATGTATTGCGTTTTTGCTTTGCTAAACAAGACGAAACGTTGGCTACGGCCGCTAAAATTTTATCCCAGATATAATGCCTGATATTTCAGTAAACCTCGTACAATTTGATATAGCTTGGCAAAACCCCAAGAAGAACAGATCTCAAATAGAAAAGTTACTAGACACAGCTAAAAACTGTGATTTAATAGTATTGCCTGAAGCATTTACAACGGGTTTTACAATTGATTGTATGGACTTGGCTGAGAAAATGAATGGAGAGACCATTTCTTGGATGAAAAAATTGGCATCAGATAAAAGGTCAGTAGTAACGGGTTCGCTTTTTATTGAAGAAGAGGGTAGTTTTTACAATCGTTTAATTTGGATGCGCCCGGATGGGACTTACGAATGGTATAACAAACGTCATTTGTTTCGAATGGCAGGAGAAGATGAAAACTTAACTGAAGGAAATCGAAAAATATTTCCAGTTTTGAAAGGTTGGAGAATTTGTCCTTTAATATGTTACGATTTAAGATTCCCGGTTTGGAGTAGAAATCAAAATGATTACGATTTACTCATTTATGTTGCTAATTGGCCAGAGCAGCGGAGCATGGCGTGGGAAGTTTTAGCCCAAGCAAGAGCAATTGAAAATCTTTCGCCAGTAATTGCTGTCAACAGGGTAGGGCAAGATGGAAAAGGAATGACCTATGTGGGTAATTCTTTAGTATTTGATGCTCAGGGAAATAAGTTGAACAAAGTATTAGAACCTAAAAAAGCAGGTGTTGAACGCGTAGTTCTTAAGATTGATGAATTAAAGAAATACCGAGAAAAATTCCCGACTTTTTTGGATGCAGATAGCTTTGCTATTCAGGAATAGTCCAGTCTATTTTTTTATCCCATCCTTCTTTCATTTCCAGTTCTTCTGAAAAGTAGATAATACGCTCAGCTTGTTTGCGAGGGATAAATGTGCCTGGATCCCAAATGCCATTGTTGTTTTCATCAAAAATCATTTTGATTTTATATTTACCTGGTGACAAGTTTGGGTAATTGAGTTTAGTCTGATTAGTTAAAACATCTTCTTTAATAACCTCTTTTCCCTTTTCATCTAATAGCTGAATAACCTTTGGTTCCAAATTAGACGTAATTAGGCTTAATCTAAGATTGGCATATTCTACTTCGCTTAAGGTTCTAAATTCATAGGAAAGTGTATCATGTCCTAAGTCCAATGCATCAATAAATGAGTTTTTATAGATGATTACTTTGTAATGCTTTTCCTCATCAAGCTTATAGTCAATTTCAAAATCGTTAATAGATAATTGATTGGTCTTTAATGCAGTAGTATCCGTTCCGAGTATTATTACCCCTTTGGCATTAGCTTTTTTAATTGGCGTGCTCGAAGTAATTACTAGCTTTTCAAAATATTTTGCAACATTTTGTTTTGTGTTTAAACTAAAATTAGAGCGAAGGCTTTGTTGTTTTACTTCTTCTTCTGGATAAGCAATAGGCTTAAACTCGAATGTGTCAAGCACAATACCTTGGTCAGTTAACTCTATTAAAATAGGTTCGTCATCAATCATTTGTGCATTGGTCCACACCCAGGCAGTGTCTTTTTGAGTGTCGAATTCTAATGTGTACCAAGCTGTATCCGGTTTAAAATAATTAAAAGGCCTCAAGCTGAGTTTTTTTAATGGTTGGTTGAAACCTAAGAGTAATTTTCCGTACCGTTCTAATTTTGATTCTTTGAAGAATTGATTAGATGTGTACTCTTGAAAAACGCGAATGTTGGCGTTTATAACTCCTATTGAGCCATTAATTTCTATGGTTTCATCAGCAAAGCCAATTTTCTCGTTTGGTAAATCGTATAGGTAGTTGCTGTTTAGGTCTTCTAGTACGAAAATCTGATACGACCCAGTTTTAAGGTAATTAATTTCATAAGAGCCGTCAAGTTTAGTTTTAGTAAGAAATGCTGGGCGTTTTTTAGCCGGTATTGAGTCGCTAAGTTCTGGATAAAGCATTACTAGGGCTTTTGAAATTGGCTTAAGGGTTTTTGCGTTTATAACAGTTCCTGAAACAAACCCTGAATCAATGTCATTGCCAGTAGAAAAAACTACAACATTGGAATCCAAAATATTTCCCTCATGAAAATCTTTGACTCCATCGCCTAAATTAAACGTGTAAGTAGTGTTCTCTAATAGGGTGTCTTTGAATGTTATGAGTAAACTTTTTCCTTTTATTTTAAATTCGGGGGGATGTTTTAATGGAGGTGATACGGTCAGTTCTTGTTGTAAATTATTTAGGACAATAAATTCATCGAAGTATAACCGAATTGCATTTCCATCATAATTTTTCGATCCAATTAAGGGTTCGCTTTTTTTTATGTCAGGCTCCTCATTGTCTTTTTCGCCTCCTGTAGGAGATTGAATAATTGCACATGAAGAAATTAATATTCCGCAAGCTAGAAAAAGAAATAGTTTATATAATGCCGACATAATTAATTAAAAAGTTCACTTACAATTCGACATATATTTTCAAGTTCACTAGCATCTTTTTTATCAAATGCATTGAATTCAGTGCTGTCTAAATCCAAAACAGCTACTACATTGTTATTCTTGAAAATGGGCACAACAATTTCTGAATTACTAAGATGACTGCACGCAATATGGTCATGGAATTCATGCACGTTACCTACAATAATAGTTTGACCAGTCTCCCAAGATTTACCGCAAACACCTCTCCCAAAAAAGATTCGGGAACAAGCTACCGGACCTTGAAAAGGGCCAAGCACAAGGTTGTTTTTTTCTTTTTGGTTGTTGACCAAATAAAAACCCACCCATAAGGGATTAAACGCATCCTTCAAAACTGCAGCTGAATTCGCTAAGCCTGCAACTAGGTTTGTTTCTCCCTCAAGCAAAGCAGAAATTGTCTCCGATAAATTAGTGTTTTCCATTCAATGCAAATGTAAATTAAACCATTACTAACAATGGTTGATCTTTAGTCTATAATAGAAGTTGTTTTATGTTTTTTTGTGAAGTCAAGAAAACACGTATTTTAGCGCACTTGAATTTTTTTAAGAAATTGAGGCAACCTATTTAAATAAGTATCGTCTTAAGAGAGTAAAGAAACGTAAAATCGCAATTATGAAAAAGTTAGTTTTATTAATTTCCATTGTAGTTATTGGGCTATTTATGGGTATTGATGCAAATGCATCGCACCTTGCAGGAGGTAGTATTCGATATGATTATATAGGCTTAGGATCTACTCCGGGTACGTATAAGTATAAGGTTTCGGCAACGGTAATTCGGTATTGTCGTGGTATTCAGTATAGTACCGCGGCTTTAGCTCGTGAAGCTTTTTGGTTTAGATGTGCTTCCACAGGAACTACATTAGGGCCCTTCACAGCAACATTGGTGCCTTATGTGCCAAAGCCAGGTGAGCGTTCAAATGCTAGAGGCGCAAAAGATATTTCAGATGTTTGTCGAAGTACTCAAACGTCATGTGAGCTTTCTAGTTCATCTGGCGCAAAAGGTTATGAAGCTTTTACTGTTGAATATACTATTGATTTACCTCGTTGTAATTCTTGGGAAGTTCGCTTAGTTACGGAGGATTGTTGTAGAAATGGAGTTCAAAACTTTACGACTTCGCCGGGTAATGTTGGGCTTGAAACCAATATAAATACAGCATGGTCTCCTTGGACTAACCCAGGCGGTGCCCCTGCTAACAGTGCTCCTATTTTTGCTGATGAGGCAAAACCAATGCCTTCTGCCTGTACTGGTCAGAACGTATTTTATGGTGTAGGTACTGTTGATGCTGATGGTGACAGTTTACGTTTTGCTTTAACTTGTCCGTGGTCTGCTAGTAGGGGTAGTTCAAGCGCAACATTGGGTAACCCCTTTGTTAATATGGTCAATAACGCACCAATATCACCCTATACATGTGCTAAGCCAATTGATAATTTGGTTTTAGATTCTGCTACTGGGTTAATTTCTTTTAGGACGAATGTTTCTAATCAATACATTGTTGCGTTTTATGTATATGAATATGAAAGATGTACGGGTATATTAAAAGGAAAAACATATCGTGAAGTTCAGTTTACGGTAGATCCATGTTCAAATAACGTACCTCGAGATATTTCTGGTATTGCAAACCTTCAAGGTAATGCTCAAAAATTGGGTAAGTACTCATTAGAAGTATGTGAGGGAGAGATTATTTCTTGGGAAGATACTATTTATGATAGTGATGTTTTAGATACGTTGTATTTTGCTTCTAATGTAGATTCTGTTCTAGAAGGGGTTACCTTCACTCAGCAATCACTTGCAAGAAACAAGGCACTCATTAAGTTTAGCTGGAGAGCTAAATTAGCTGAAGGTCAATACAAAACGTTCTTTGTAGCTTTTGATGATGATCGATGTGATTTTCCTGGCAACGGATATTCTATTTTTGAAATTATAGTGCGCCCTGCTGCTTCGGCTGGGCCTGACCAATATGTTTGTAAGGGTGATACTTCAAGGCTTGACGCCCTGGGCGGATCTTCGTTTGTTTGGCATGTCATTTCAGGTGACCCGATTGTTAATGGAGTAAACTGGTTTCCAGATACTACTGCCAACGACACAGCTAGGACAGTAACATTCCTTCCTACCCAGACTACGAGGTTGTGGGTGGAGGTTGATACCTTGAAAGATGCGTGTGGAAACTTAACTATTGCGAATTGTTTTACAACGGATACAATTGAAATATTTGTACCTGATAGCTTTTCGGTAACCCCTTCTCCTGATTTCTTTTTGTGTAACCCAGGACTTGGTAAACTTGATGTTACTCCTTCACAACCAACATTTACCTATTCTTATCAATGGGAACCCTCAAAATATTTAGATAACGATACATTGAAGAGCCCTAATTTTACGGGAGTAAATGTTCCGGTAACATTTGATGTAACGGTTACTTCTGATGGTGGTTGTGTGCGCGAAACTTCAGTAGATGTAAATGTTACTGAACCTTTTCCTACTAACATGGAATTGAAAGCATCAGATACATTGATATGTTTAGGCAAAGTGATTGATTTATGGGTTGATAAAGGAACTATTGATTATGGTGCCGGTAGAAGTTGTGATACGGCTGTTTATAGATGTCAAGGTGAATTTAAAGATTTTACAGTTGGTGCAGGAGCATTAACTAATCCTACTACAGGAACAAATTACCCGGCAACCTTTGCAACGAATGCATATAGTGTTAAAAATCAGTATTTGTATTTAGCATCTGATCTTAAGGCAATGGGATTACAAGCTGGTCCTATTAATGCAATTTCTTGGGAAATTACTGGTCTTAATAATGGTGCTCCGATAAACGGATTTACTATAAAAATTGGCTGTACGGCAATGATTGATTTACCTCAAACTGGATTCGTTCTTGGTTTAAAAACCATTCGCTCTGCAACATCAATTTTCCCAGGTATGGGTTGGAATAAATTTTCATTTGATGATGAATACGTTTGGGATGGCGTAAGTAACATTATTATCGAAATGTGTTGGGATAATGGAAATACGAGACAAACTAGTCATCAAATCCAAACATTTGACAACACGACTTACCGCTCGGCAAAATCTTACTTTCAAACAAGTACTTTCACTGCCTCAGCTTGTGGGTCAGCTACTACTACTGGTGGTGCTAAATCATCTTTACCACGTACAAGATTTAGTGGTTGTTCAGGTATGAGGTCAAGTTTGTTCAAATTTGATTGGGATCCTAAAGCAACAGGAAACTTTGTTGGACCAACTAACGAAGCCTTAGTTAAGGCAAATACTAACTTATCTACGGCAAGTAAATATTATGTTTATATCGAGGATTCGGCATACGGTGTTTGTTTTGATACTTTGGAGATTGACATAAATGTAGTAAGTCAGTATGATGTTACTCCTTACCCTGTAACACCACGTTGTTTCCAAAATGGTTTTGTGAAATTAGAGTCGAATACACCTTGGAATATTTCGGTTCCGGGTGGACGTTGGACTGGAGCTGGAATTATTAATGATACACTTGGTATTTGGGATCCAATTAAATCGGGCTTTGGTAAATTTGCTTTTACATATTCTGTTACAGGAGATGCTTGTGCTGCCTCTGCTACCGATACAATTGAAATTGTTGGCCTTCCTAATACTGGCATTCTTGGACCAGATTCACTTTGTGAGTTATACGGTGGTGCTGGTTACACTGTTCAGCACAAACTAATTCCTATTGTTGATGGTGGCTGGTTCTCTGGTGTTGGAGTCGATTCTGCTATGATTGCGGGTAAAATGACTTATTGGATTGATGGAACGAAGTTTAATCCTACAACTGGTAGTCCGGATTATGCTAATGTAACTTACACATTGTTTGATGGCTGTTTGGATGATTCAACATTCCGAATTCCAGTGATTGCACAATGGGACAGTACATTCCGAGGTACTTTAGATAATGGGACTGTTTATGCAACTAAGGAGTTTTGTATGACCTCGGATTACTTAGATACGTTAGCTGTGGCAGGTGATAATCCAACTTGGTCTTTTGCTTCTAATCCTGCGGCAATGATTGATCCTAGCCTTGGTGTATTTAGTGCGAAGGATGCTTCTGCTGGTAAAACTGAAGATTTCTTAGATAAAATTGTGGTCTCTAACAATGGCTTTTGTGGAACTTCAAATTCAATTGATGTGATCTTTGTTAGAGCTCCTGAAGTAGAGGTGATTGACAAAGTATTTTGCTATGATTGGATTAAAGATCCTGCTAATAAATTTTTACTTGATACTGTGGAGATCAGAATTCCAAAAGGAACTCTTTTCCCTGGCCATGGTTCTGTTAAATCATTAGGAACCCCTGGAAACGATACAATTGTTTCTTATGGCGGTATTGCTAGTACTGGCTGGGCTAACGCTTATGATGGTGTCGGAGATCAGTACACATACAATTATTGGGATGGTAAGCCATGGATGACTTTCCCTAATATTGCTAAATTCCGTCCTGCTTCAATGCAGCCTGGTTCTTCAAATTTTATTATTTACCAGTTCGCAATTTCGTATAGAGGTAATCACCCAAATAAAAACCTTTGTTATTCTAGAGATACAGGTGCGGTTTATATTAGAGATGAAGTTACTGAGCCTTCATCTCCTGAGTATGCTTTTTGTGAAGATGAATTTGATTCACTTGGTGTAGATCCTGTTTATGGTGCCGATTACGAATTGTTTTGGTGGACAGATATTAGTGCTGGTAGTTTACCAATTGACTCTATGACAGCAGTAGACACTTTAGTGTATAACGATGCGTATGGTTTGGATTTGACAAACGGACGTAAAACAATTTATGCCCGTTATAGGGATAATTTTGGATGTTGGAGTACTGGTTATGGTCCAATTACTTACAATATGGTTTCTTACCCTGATGTAAAAATGAGTTCAACTGATACATCGGCATTGTATGAAGGTACTAGTGTAACTTTTACTAATGTTACTGAATACAGCGATACAGGCATTACTTACGAGTGGAGGTATGATAACTTTGATAACGGCTCATATGTAGATGCAGTTGTGCCACATGAAATAGGTGATGAAAACTCTAGTATTAAAGTTAACTACGGTTTATATGGAAGACCATGTACTGAATTGTGGGGAATTAATGATGCGGGTTGTGCCGATAGCATAGAATGGTGTGTGGGTGTTGAAAAATCAGTCCGACTTTCTTGGCCAAATGTATTTACACCTGGTAATGATGGTTACAATGATTGGTGGTATCCACTTTCTGCAGCTTGTGTTGAATCAGGTGGAAATTCAGGTTGTTTTACATCGGAAGATGAAATTAAAGAATGGGCCGAATCAAGCTTTGATAAATTCACAGGTTACATTTATGATAGATGGGGAAGAAAAGTATTTACTATCGATAAGGAAAACCCAGTTTGGAAAGGTGAGAATAACGGTGGTGGTGAACTATTAGACGGTGTCTATATGTATTCTATTCGTTGGACTCCTAATGGCTTAGCTGCTGAAGAGGAAGTTGCTGAGGGGACAATAACACTTATTAGAGAGAAGTAGGTTTTAGTACTTATAAAGCCTAATAAGGGCTTAACAAATTTGAGAAAGCACCCTATAAATGGGTGCTTTTTTTTGATATCTATACACCTACTTTTACAAAGTCAAATTAGTTCATCTATTTGTTTGGACAAGACTTAAAAGTTTAATTATGAATCGAGAAATATCAAATTTTTTTGGAAAGGGCTTAATGCTGGCTTTGCTTATTGCATTTATTGGGGTTTCTAATAATTCCATAGCATCTCACATGGCAGGTGGAAGTATCAAATACGATAATGTTGGCGTTAACCAATGGCTAATTACTGTTACAGTTTTTAAAAAATGTGGCCCGGGTACGGCTGGTTTTACTAATACTACTCAAACTGTTGGTGGACGTTGTATGCCTGGTGGAGCTGCGGCAGCATATACACTTCCTGTTGTTTCTTATGTAGCGCCTACGCCAACCCAATATGGAGGCCCATATACAGGTGTAACTGTTGGATTTACAAACACGTATCAAGTACAAGAAATTTCGGATGTATGCGATAAATTATTAGATCCATCAAGAAGCCCGAGCACCAACTGTAGAGGTGGAGGAGCACAAGGTTATTTGAAATATGTTTTTCAAGATATCATTACTATTACACCTTGTAATTATTGGAGGTTTTGGTTCAGACCACCTTGTTGTAGAAACTCAGTTGGAGGTACTTCTAATTTAAGTACAGGAAGTTATGTTTGGGTAGAGACCTGGTTTGATACGCAGAACTTTCCGACTAATAGCGCACCTAATTTTGCAGATGAAGTTAAGCCTATACCAACGGTATGTATGGGTAAGCGAGTGAACTATGGAGTAGGAACTGTTGATTTAGATGGTGACAGTTTACGTTTTGAAGCAGTTTGTGCACTTACAGATTCAAGTACATGTGTAACATACAGGTCAGGATATACAGCCACTGCACCTGCAGATAGTTTTGAATTAGATCCTAACACTGGCTTAATCACCTTTGTGCCAAAAACGACAGGAATTCGAGTGGTTGCATTTTGGGTTAAGGAATACGAACGTTGTACCGGTTTATGGAAAGCACAGACTTTGCGAGATGTACAGTTTAGAGTAGAGGCATGTTCTAATAATTTACCCCACGGAACGGGTAGTATATCTAATTTAACAGGTAAAAACACGACTAAGCTGGGTAATTATAAATTGCAAGCATGTAATGGAACCACTTTTTCATTCGAGGACACGATTTTTGACCCAGATGCAACTGATACTCTCGTTTTTCTATCGAATCATGATATTGCAATGCCAGGTTCTCAGATGACAGTGAATGTGTTGCAGAAAAACAAGGCTGTAGTTAAGTTTACTTGGAAAGCAGATATTGGCTTGAACCCAACGAAGAATTTTTTCCTTGTTTTTAATGATGATCGCTGTAATTATCCTGGAAATGGATTTTCTGTATATGAAATTGAAGTAAAAAATGCGACTGCAGCTGGTGAAGATCAAGCTATCTGTTTAGGTGTTGATACGGCATATTTAGAAGCTGCGGGAGGTAGTCATTTTTTCTGGGAAACAGTTTATGGAGATTCATTAATTTGGACCGGGCCTAATCGAAATATATGGGGAGATACTTCTGTAACTGATACCAATAAGTACATTAAGTTTTTCCCAACAAAGACAACCTTTTTAGAGGTATCATCAAATTTACAAGTTGGGTGTTTTGCGGCAGCTGCGTGTCAAGACAGAGATTCTGTAAAAGTTGTAGCAGCAAAAAACTATAATTTAATTAAGCATGCAGATACTATGATTTGCTATCACGATAGCACTATTCAAATTTTTGCAAATCCAGATTCAAGCCACTTCAGTTATACATACGATTGGCAAGATTCAACTCTAGTATCTAATTCTAAAATTGCGAATCCATTCGCAACAGTTACAAGTTCACAGTATATGTATGTTGATGTTGAATCAGATAGTGGTTGTGCTAAACGCGATTCTATTTATATAGGCGTTACACCACCAATGCCAGCAAACATTTTACTAACATCAATGGATAACCCGGCTTGTTCAGGTGTTGCCGCTCAAATTGATATGTCTTTAGGTAAACTGCCTTCAGCTTGTGGAGCAACTACCGATCCTTGTATTGGACCATTGTTGCACGAATCAAGTCAATCAACAACCAATTCTAATGGTAGTGGAGCGACACCAGGGCTAACTAATTGGCCTTGTCCTTATGGAGCCGCTCAGTCTTCTGGTAGACAGCAGTTTATTTATACCAAGCACGATTTACAACTAATGGGAGTTGGTCCTGGTACTTTAGATGGTTTAGGGTTCAATGTGGTTGCTGCTAATGGAGTAGGTTCACTTAGCGGTTATACTATCAAATTAGGTTGTGTTCCTCTTCAGGATAGTGTTTTGGGAGCTTATTTTGTGAACAGCGGTTTAACAACGGTTGTTAACCCTCGAACAGTTTCACCTCAAGTAGGTTGGAACCTACATGCTTTTGACGTAAACTATGATTACAGTGGAACCACGAACCTAGTTGTTGATGTTTGTTGGAATAACGGGTCAGGTAACACATCTTCTAATGCATCAGTTGCTTATGTAGCGACAGGTCATAGATCATGTAATGGTTATATGTCACAAAGTGCGAATGTTTGTGGAAACCAGTCAATAGGTTATGTTTCTGGTACAAATAGACCTACAATTCAATTGTCATATTGTGGAGCTCGAAGTAAGAGTGAGTTTACCTATGCATGGACTCCTACTACTGGTTTGAACCATGATACCATATCAGATCCAATCGCATCAATATCGGTAACATCTACTTATACCGTAGAGGTTACCGATACATTTGGTAAATGTTCGGATACAGCTTCAATTACTTTAACTGTAGCAAAACTTGATGCTGGGCCTGATACAAGTATGTGTGCAAATGATACTATTCAATTGTTTCCAAGCTTTACAGCGTCATGCTCAGGGGTAAGCAATTTTGTATGGGCACCTTCTGCAAATTTTGTGAATGACACTGCTCGTAACCCATTGGTTACGGTTTCTCAAACTACTATGATTACTGTTAGTTACAGTGATGCCTGTGGTTGCACATTGGTTGATAGTATGTTGATTTATGCGGATTCTGTTAAGTTCAATTACATACAAAAAGAGCCATCATGTGGTCAAACAGATGGTGCCTATATCTTTGGAACTACAGGCGGAACAGGATACTTTAATTACTCAATAGATAGTGGTAATACTTGGTCTTTAAGTGATACTATTGGAGGCTTAAGCGTAGGGTATTTTGGATTAATTGTTCGCGACTCAATGCAATGCTTGAGTGAAATTTCACCAGACACTATGTTAAATAAAATTGCTCCAGTAATTGATTCTGTTATAGTTACTGATGTTACTTGTGGTGGATATGCTGATGGCAAATTAGAAATTGTTGTTTCAGGTGGTTTAACACCTTTATCCTATAGTGTCGATAGTGGTACTACTTGGGGAACATCAAATATCATTACGAATTTAAATACAGGAAAATACAAGGTCTTAGCTCGTGGTAGACTTGGTTGTGAGTCATTCCCTGAGTATGCTACCATAACTGAACCGGATACTTTGTTTGTTCAATTCGAGACTAATGTCGATAGTTGTTATCAGCAAGGGCATGGTTATGCTAAAGCTTTTGCTCAGGCCGGAACACCTCCTTATTCTTATACTTGGAGTGGCGTAGCGGCAGGTGCATCACATAACCCTGTTGTGGTAAATAGCAACGAATACACTCGATTATTCAAACATTCGAACTACAAATTGGTATTGAAAGATGCTAACGGTTGTGGTTTAGATACGACATTTGCTATTGACGAAATAGATCAGATTGTTGTTGATTCAGTTGGTCAAATAAGTACTACTTGTTTTGGGTATCCAGATGGTCAAATTTATATGAGAGGAACTGGAGGTAATGCACCCGATTCGTTAAATAATTGGTGGTATGAGTTTAGTGCTGATAGCGGAAGGACTTTTTATGGACCTCTTGGTGGAGGCGTAGAAAAAGCCACTCTTATTGATTCAGCGAAGTCGAAATTTTATGGAGCTCCTAATTCTAAATACTATTCTGGAATTTATAACTTAACAATTAGAGATGGTAAGGGTTGTTTAGGTCATACTACAGTTACTGTAACTGAGCCACCTGAAATGAAGCTTACAACGACGACCGATTCAATAAGAATATGTGTTAGTACATGTACAAAGCTGGAAGTGTTTAGTACAGGTGGTAATGGCGTTAATCATGTTTATAACTGGACACCGACAGTTAGTAATACGAATGTTGCTAATGTGTGTCCTGATCAAGATGAGATTTATTCAGTTTATGCAACAGATAACCGAGGCTGCTCTTCAAATGGGTTAATATTAAAAGTTGATTTATTTGATTCACTAAGTGTTACCACTACAGGAGATACTTCTATATGTGAAGGATCGTATGCACAATTAAATGCGATTGCCAAGGGTGGTGACGGAGCAGGATATGAATATTTATGGCAGCCGTTTACTGATTTGAGTAATGCATTCATTAAGAACCCTATAGCTTCACCAGGAGTTGAAAAGGCTTTTGTTGTAAAGCTTACTGATTTATGTGGTTCTCCAGCAGTTTACGATAGTGTATTGATTTCTATACTTCCTCAACCACTAGTGAAGTTTTCTGCTGATACCTTAGAAGGCTGTCCTCCATTATATTCTAAGTTTGAGAATAACACTAATGCAAGCTCGTTTTGTCGTTGGGATTTTGGTGACGGAACTTATGCTGAGACTTGCCAGAGTGTTTACAAAACATACACTCAGGATGGTAAGTACGATGTTAAGTTGACCGTAACAAGCGTTGATGGTTGTGTTGATTCGTTAATTAAGTCTAGTTACATTGATATATACAAGGTTCCTACAGCATCGTTTTCAGTTTCGCCACAGCCGGCTACCATTTTGAATACTAACATTAGGTTCCATGATTATTCAGATGGAAGGATAGTTAAATGGGAATGGAATTTCGCAGGGTTAGACACTTCTACTAAACGTCACCCGGTTTATCGTTTTCCAGATAATAATGCGAATACTTATCCTGTTCGATTAGATGTTTATTCAGATCAGGGATGTACTGATGATACTATTCGCATAGTACATATTGATGCGGAATACTTCTTGTATATTCCTACCAGTTTTACTCCAAATGGAGATGGAAAGAATGATGTTTGGAAACCTCTTGGAACTGGATTTGAAAGTGATTACTACCATATATTAGTATTTGATAGATGGGGTAAGTTAGTGTTTGAGTCTTATGATTATAATGATTACTGGGATGGTGTAGTTCTAGGTGCGACCGAAAGTGCTCCAGTAGGAGTGTATACATGGAAGATTGTAACTGGAGACGCAGAGAATGTAAAAAAACGACATGAACGCTACGGGAATGTTACTATTGTGAGGTAAAAACAATAGATAAGAAAATGAAAGGCTCTCAATTATTGAGGGCCTTTTTTTATGGGGTATAAAGCCTAATAAAAGGTCATTTGAGATCGTAAATCCTTTTAATGATAATTTAATTGTTGCTTAATAAAGCCTAATAAGGGCTTAACAAATTTGAGAAAGCACCCTATAAATGGGTGTTTTTTTTTTAATACCGATACATCTACTTTTACAAGGTCGAATTTGTTCATCAATCTGTTTGGACAAGACTAAAAAGTTTAATTATGAATCAAGTAGTGTCAAAGTTTTTTGGAAAGGGTTTAATGCTCGTTTTACTTATTGCCTTTATTGGGATTTCTCATAATTCGAAAGCCACTCATATGGCTGGTGGGAGTATTAAGTATGAAAACGTAGGAGTTAACCAATATTTGATGACAGTTACTGTATTTAGAAAATGTGGTGCAACTGCAGGTTATACTTCTACCACTGAAAAGATTGGTGGACGTTGTATGCCAGGAGGTACTGCGTCGACATATACACTTCCAGTTGTTTCTTATGTAGCGCCTACGCCAACCCAATACGGAGGACCATACGCAGGAGTTAATGTTGGATTTGGTACTCCTTTGTACCAAGTACAAGAAATTTCGGATGTATGCGATAAATTATTAGATCCATCAAGAAGCCCGAGCACCAACTGTAGAGGTGGAGGAGCACAAGGTTATTTGAAATATGTTTTTCAAGATATCATTACTATTACACCTTGTAATTATTGGAGGTTTTGGTTCAGACCACCTTGTTGTAGAAACTCAGTTGGAGGTACTTCTAATTTAAGTACAGGAAGTTATGTTTGGGTAGAGACCTGGTTTGATACGCAGAACTTTCCGACTAATAGCGCACCTAATTTTGCAGATGAAGTTAAGCCTATACCAACGGTATGTATGGGTAAGCGAGTGAACTATGGAGTAGGAACTGTTGATTTAGATGGTGACAGTTTACGTTTTGAAGCAGTTTGTGCACTTACAGATTCAAGTACATGTGTAACATACAGGTCAGGATATACAGCCACTGCACCTGCAGATAGTTTTGAATTAGATCCTAACACTGGCTTAATCACCTTTGTGCCAAAAACGACAGGAATTCGAGTGGTTGCATTTTGGGTTAAGGAATACGAACGTTGTACCGGTTTATGGAAAGCACAGACTTTGCGAGATGTACAGTTTAGAGTAGAGGCATGTTCTAATAATTTACCCCACGGAACGGGTAGTATATCTAATTTAACAGGTAAAAACACGACTAAGCTGGGTAATTATAAATTGCAAGCATGTAATGGAACCACTTTTTCATTCGAGGACACGATTTTTGACCCAGATGCAACTGATACTCTCGTTTTTCTATCGAATCATGATATTGCAATGCCAGGTTCTCAGATGACAGTGAATGTGTTGCAGAAAAACAAGGCTGTAGTTAAGTTTACTTGGAAAGCAGATATTGGCTTGAACCCAACGAAGAATTTTTTCCTTGTTTTTAATGATGATCGCTGTAATTATCCTGGAAATGGATTTTCTGTATATGAAATTGAAGTAAAAAATGCGACTGCAGCTGGTGAAGATCAAGCTATCTGTTTAGGTGTTGATACGGCATATTTAGAAGCTGCGGGAGGTAGTCATTTTTTCTGGGAAACAGTTTATGGAGATTCATTAATTTGGACCGGGCCTAATCGAAATATATGGGGAGATACTTCTGTAACTGATACCAATAAGTACATTAAGTTTTTCCCAACAAAGACAACCTTTTTAGAGGTATCATCAAATTTACAAGTTGGGTGTTTTGCGGCAGCTGCGTGTCAAGACAGAGATTCTGTAAAAGTTGTAGCAGCAAAAAACTATAATTTAATTAAGCATGCAGATACTATGATTTGCTATCACGATAGCACTATTCAAATTTTTGCAAATCCAGATTCAAGCCACTTCAGTTATACATACGATTGGCAAGATTCAACTCTAGTATCTAATTCTAAAATTGCGAATCCATTCGCAACAGTTACAAGTTCACAGTATATGTATGTTGATGTTGAATCAGATAGTGGTTGTGCTAAACGCGATTCTATTTATATAGGCGTTACACCACCAATGCCAGCAAACATTTTACTAACATCAATGGATAACCCGGCTTGTTCAGGTGTTGCCGCTCAAATTGATATGTCTTTAGGTAAACTGCCTTCAGCTTGTGGAGCAACTACCGATCCTTGTATTGGACCATTGTTGCACGAATCAAGTCAATCAACAACCAATTCTAATGGTAGTGGAGCGACACCAGGGCTAACTAATTGGCCTTGTCCTTATGGAGCCGCTCAGTCTTCTGGTAGACAGCAGTTTATTTATACCAAGCACGATTTACAACTAATGGGAGTTGGTCCTGGTACTTTAGATGGTTTAGGGTTCAATGTGGTTGCTGCTAATGGAGTAGGTTCACTTAGCGGTTATACTATCAAATTAGGTTGTGTTCCTCTTCAGGATAGTGTTTTGGGAGCTTATTTTGTGAACAGCGGTTTAACAACGGTTGTTAACCCTCGAACAGTTTCACCTCAAGTAGGTTGGAACCTACATGCTTTTGACGTAAACTATGATTACAGTGGAACCACGAACCTAGTTGTTGATGTTTGTTGGAATAACGGGTCAGGTAACACATCTTCTAATGCATCAGTTGCTTATGTAGCGACAGGTCATAGATCATGTAATGGTTATATGTCACAAAGTGCGAATGTTTGTGGAAACCAGTCAATAGGTTATGTTTCTGGTACAAATAGACCTACAATTCAATTGTCATATTGTGGAGCTCGAAGTAAGAGTGAGTTTACCTATGCATGGACTCCTACTACTGGTTTGAACCATGATACCATATCAGATCCAATCGCATCAATATCGGTAACATCTACTTATACCGTAGAGGTTACCGATACATTTGGTAAATGTTCGGATACAGCTTCAATTACTTTAACTGTAGCAAAACTTGATGCTGGGCCTGATACAAGTATGTGTGCAAATGATACTATTCAATTGTTTCCAAGCTTTACAGCGTCATGCTCAGGGGTAAGCAATTTTGTATGGGCACCTTCTGCAAATTTTGTGAATGACACTGCTCGTAACCCATTGGTTACGGTTTCTCAAACTACTATGATTACTGTTAGTTACAGTGATGCCTGTGGTTGCACATTGGTTGATAGTATGTTGATTTATGCGGATTCTGTTAAGTTCAATTACATACAAAAAGAGCCATCATGTGGTCAAACAGATGGTGCCTATATCTTTGGAACTACAGGCGGAACAGGATACTTTAATTACTCAATAGATAGTGGTAATACTTGGTCTTTAAGTGATACTATTGGAGGCTTAAGCGTAGGGTATTTTGGATTAATTGTTCGCGACTCAATGCAATGCTTGAGTGAAATTTCA
Source organism: Salibacteraceae bacterium (assembly GCA_049599135.1). GTDB lineage: Bacteria > Bacteroidota > Bacteroidia > Flavobacteriales_G > Salibacteraceae > UBA2108. Next base: position 19,251 of record JBMYOI010000018.1, on the reverse strand, counting down.
CCAGACACTATGTTAAATAAAATTGCTCCAGTAATTGATTCTGTTATAGTTACTGATGTTACTTGTGGTGGATATGCTGATGGCAAATTAGAAATTGTTGTTTCAGGTGGTTTAACACCTTTATCCTATAGTGTCGATAGTGGTACTACTTGGGGAACATCAAATATCATTACGAATTTAAATACAGGAAAATACAAGGTCTTAGCTCGTGGTAGACTTGGTTGTGAGTCATTCCCTGAGTATGCTACCATAACTGAACCGGATACTTTGTTTGTTCAATTCGAGACTAATGTCGATAGTTGTTATCAGCAAGGGCATGGTTATGCTAAAGCTTTTGCTCAGGCCGGAACACCTCCTTATTCTTATACTTGGAGTGGCGTAGCGGCAGGTGCATCACATAACCCTGTTGTGGTAAATAGCAACGAATACACTCGATTATTCAAACATTCGAACTACAAATTGGTATTGAAAGATGCTAACGGTTGTGGTTTAGATACGACATTTGCTATTGACGAAATAGATCAGATTGTTGTTGATTCAGTTGGTCAAATAAGTACTACTTGTTTTGGGTATCCAGATGGTCAAATTTATATGAGAGGAACTGGAGGTAATGCACCCGATTCGTTAAATAATTGGTGGTATGAGTTTAGTGCTGATAGCGGAAGGACTTTTTATGGACCTCTTGGTGGAGGCGTAGAAAAAGCCACTCTTATTGATTCAGCGAAGTCGAAATTTTATGGAGCTCCTAATTCTAAATACTATTCTGGAATTTATAACTTAACAATTAGAGATGGTAAGGGTTGTTTAGGTCATACTACAGTTACTGTAACTGAGCCACCTGAAATGAAGCTTACAACGACGACCGATTCAATAAGAATATGTGTTAGTACATGTACAAAGCTGGAAGTGTTTAGTACAGGTGGTAATGGCGTTAATCATGTTTATAACTGGACACCGACAGTTAGTAATACGAATGTTGCTAATGTGTGTCCTGATCAAGATGAGATTTATTCAGTTTATGCAACAGATAACCGAGGCTGCTCTTCAAATGGGTTAATATTAAAAGTTGATTTATTTGATTCACTAAGTGTTACCACTACAGGAGATACTTCTATATGTGAAGGATCGTATGCACAATTAAATGCGATTGCCAAGGGTGGTGACGGAGCAGGATATGAATATTTATGGCAGCCGTTTACTGATTTGAGTAATGCATTCATTAAGAACCCTATAGCTTCACCAGGAGTTGAAAAGGCTTTTGTTGTAAAGCTTACTGATTTATGTGGTTCTCCAGCAGTTTACGATAGTGTATTGATTTCTATACTTCCTCAACCACTAGTGAAGTTTTCTGCTGATACCTTAGAAGGCTGTCCTCCATTATATTCTAAGTTTGAGAATAACACTAATGCAAGCTCGTTTTGTCGTTGGGATTTTGGTGACGGAACTTATGCTGAGACTTGCCAGAGTGTTTACAAAACATACACTCAGGATGGTAAGTACGATGTTAAGTTGACCGTAACAAGCGTTGATGGTTGTGTTGATTCGTTAATTAAGTCTAGTTACATTGATATATACAAGGTTCCTACAGCATCGTTTTCAGTTTCGCCACAGCCGGCTACCATTTTGAATACTAACATTAGGTTCCATGATTATTCAGATGGAAGGATAGTTAAATGGGAATGGAATTTCGCAGGGTTAGACACTTCTACTAAACGTCACCCGGTTTATCGTTTTCCAGATAATAATGCGAATACTTATCCTGTTCGATTAGATGTTTATTCAGATCAGGGATGTACTGATGATACTATTCGCATAGTACATATTGATGCGGAATACTTCTTGTATATTCCTACCAGTTTTACTCCAAATGGAGATGGAAAGAATGATGTTTGGAAACCTCTTGGAACTGGATTTGAAAGTGATTACTACCATATATTAGTATTTGATAGATGGGGTAAGTTAGTGTTTGAGTCTTATGATTATAATGATTACTGGGATGGTGTAGTTCTAGGTGCGACCGAAAGTGCTCCAGTAGGAGTGTATACATGGAAGATTGTAACTGGAGACGCAGAGAATGTAAAAAAACGACATGAACGCTACGGGAATGTTACTATTGTGAGGTAAAAACAATAGATAAGAAAATGAAAGGCTCTCAATTATTGAGGGCCTTTTTTTATGGGGTATAAAATGATAAATGCTAATTTGAAGATGAAGGTTTAAACTTTATTTTTGAACCTTATTATTTACTCAAAGGGTATTATGCAAGAAAAACTAGAAAACCTAAACAAGAAAATTGCTGAAGCAAAATTAGGTGGCGGAGAAAAAAGAATTGAAAGCCAACATGCCAAGGGTAAATTAACGGCTAGAGAAAGAATTCACTTTTTATTAGATGAGGGTTCTTTTGAAGAAATTGGAATGTTCGTTACACATCGTTCAACAAATTTTGGTTTAGATAAACAGAAGTTTTTAGGAGATGGTGTTGTTACTGGATATGGAACAATTGCAGGGAGGTTGGTTTATGTATTCTCACAAGACTTCACTGTTATGGGAGGCTCACTTGCTGAGGCTCATGCAGAAAAAATATGCAAGGTGATGGATTTAGCTCTTAAGAACGGAGCTCCGGTAATAGGTTTAAATGATTCAGGCGGTGCTCGTATTCAAGAGGGGGTAGTTTCTTTAGGTGGCTATGCTGATATTTTTTATAAAAACACTAGGGCGTCTGGTGTTGTTCCGCAATTAAGCGCTATAATGGGTCCATGTGCGGGTGGGGCTGTTTATTCTCCAGCATTGACTGACTTTATTTTTATGGTTGAGGGGTCTTCATATATGTTTGTTACCGGGCCTAACGTTGTAAAAACGGTAACTCATGAAGAAGTATCGTCAGAAGATTTAGGTGGGGCATCTGCCCATTCAACAAAGTCTGGTGTTACTCATTTCAGTTGTAAAAATGAAATTGAGGCCATTCAATCAATTAAGAACTTGTTGAGTTTTGTGCCTCAAAATTGTGAAGAAGAACCACCATCAGTTGAGTATAAATTAAAAGAAGATGAGTCCAGGCCAAAGTTAAATGATATCATTCCAGAGAATCCAAATCAACCTTATGATATGCGTGAGGTTATTGAAGAAATAGTTGATGACAACGGCTTTTTTGAAGTTCATAAAAATTTTGCTGAAAACATTGTTGTCGGCTTTGCTCGTATAGCTGGTAAGTCTGTTGGTATTGTAGCAAACCAACCAAGTGTTTTAGCGGGTGTTTTGGATATTGAATCAAGTAAAAAAGGGGCGAGATTTGTCCGTTTTTGTGATTCATTCAATATTCCATTATTAGTATTAGAAGATGTGCCTGGTTTTTTACCTGGAACAGATCAAGAATGGAATGCAATTATTACAAATGGAGCAAAATTACTTTATGCTTTTAGTGAAGCAACAGTACCAAGAATAACTGTTATTACGCGAAAGGCATATGGTGGAGCTTACGATGTAATGAATTCAAAACATATAGGCGCTGATATGAATTATGCGTGGCCTAGTGCAGAAATTGCAGTAATGGGAGCTAAAGGAGCTGCCGAAATTATTTTTAAGAAAGAAATAAAAGAAGCCGATAACCCTCAAGAAAAATGGCAAGAAAAAGAGGCCGAATATGCCGAGCTTTTTGCTAATCCTTATAATGCTGCAGCTAGAGGATATGTAGATGAAGTAATTGTACCATCTAATACACGTCAAAAACTAATCAGAGCTTTTGCTATGTTGGAAAATAAGGTGGATACTCTGCCGAGAAAAAAACACGGTAATATCCCTCTTTAAACAGCACTGTTATAAGCTTTCATATGGGAGGCTATGTATTTTCCCAGTACATCAAATTCTAGATTTACACGATCATTAATTTTCAATGTATGAAAGATGGTGTTTTCGTATGTATATGGAATTATTGCAACTGAGAACTTCTGTGGTTCGGGATTCACAACAGTAAGGCTCGTACCATTTACGGTTATAGATCCTTTGTCAATGATTAAGTTATCAAATTCTTTTGGGTAAGTAAAAGTAAAAAGCCAACTTCCGTTTTCATTAATAACAGAAACTAATTGCCCTGTAGTATCCACATGGCCCTGAACCACATGCCCATCAATACGACCACCAAACTGAAGGCATCTCTCGAGGTTTACTTTTGATCCAATCACAAGGTTGTTAAGGTTAGTTTTTTCAAGAGTTTCCTTAATTGCAGTAACCGTATAAGTTTCGTTTTCAATAGCTACTACAGTGAGGCAAACACCATTATGTGCGACACTTTGGTCTACTTTTAATTCGGCGCCTAGTTTTGCTTTAATCGATATATGTAAATTACTTTCTTCTTTGTCTAGATTAGTAACTACTCCTAAAGTTTCAATTATTCCGGTAAACATATTTTTTGTGTCTTATTCTGTAGTATTAGAATTGCCAGATTCGTTAATGATGGTTATATAACCTTTAAGTTCTCTAGGTATGATTCCTGTTAATCTTATTTCATTTACTTGACAGATATAAAAGTAAACTCCATCAGGGGACTGTTTGCCGGTATCTGTTCTTTTACCATCCCATTTAATATCGGGGTCATTTGTTTCAAACATTACCTGCCCCCAGCGGTTAAATATTATTATTTCAATATCTTTTACATAGCGGTAGGGGTAAAGAGGTGTAAATAGGTCGTTATAGCCATCTCCACCTGGGGTAAAAACGTTAGGTAATTCATAGATAGGGCAGTTGTCTACACAAACTCGCTTGCTTAATGGGCTTTCATTATTGAAAGAATCAATAGCTGTAACTCCATAACAACCTGCCACAGAAACTAAATCCTCAAGAAGTATTGTAGTGTCATTAATATCAGAAAAGCTTTTTAGAAGAGTATATTCACCGCTCACTGTTGGTGTATAGTATAAATTATATGCCACGGCATCTTTATAAAAGCAGGAGTCATTTGGGTTTTTCCAACTAAGTTCATTACTGTAGAGCTCACAGCTACTACTTATTTCAGGCTTTTCGGGGCTGCAAGGAGGAATAGTATCAATAGGTGTTCCCGTTATTATTTGTGATTTATTGAGAAGTGTATCTGGTAATTCTGCAATAGAATATTTTCCAATACTCTTAACGTAATAATTATAATCCTGCCCATTAGTTAAGCCTGTGTCAGTATAATTAGGAGTAAAAACAGTGTCAAGAATAGCAAAGTTTCCTTGGTTTTCACGGTATACTATGTACGAGTAATTCGACCAAGGAACAGTCTCCACCCAAGAAAGGTGTAATCGTTGGTCATCAGATTTTACAGATAGAAAAACACTTGACGCTAAGTGTGTACTCCCAATTAAATCATTTTCACTATATAATTCTAGCTTGAATGAAACAGAAGTGTCCTGAGTATTTAATCCTGAAATTTCAATTTGTGTATCGATATCATTCCAATTATTAAAAGAATTTGAAGAATAAATTAGATCTGTCCCACTAGGTTTAGCATGAAAGATTTTATAAGTATAAGGGCTTTTGTATACGTTTAAATCAATTTGTTGGGGCTTGAAAAATGAGAAGGTGTCTACTCCATTGCTAATATCTGTAGTAGTAATGGAATTCCCGCTTATTATTGGAGTATTAAATGGTAGTTCACTACAAACTTCATCAGAACTAATACTCTCGGCTCCATTTGTATAGGTGGCAACTACTCGGTAACAATAAGTTAGGCCATGAAAAAGGCCAGCCCCATTGTTGTCATCAATAAACGTCGAGTTGGTGTGTCCTGATAAAGACATAATTTTAGTATACCCTAAATAGCTTGGGATACCCGTTTCACATGAATAAGGTGTCCATTTTGTTGAGTCAACTTTTCTATATATGTCATAGCCCTTAATAATTCCACATGGGTTAGGGGCCCAGGAGATTACCATGCTGTTTTTATCAGGTTGTATACTTATATTTTCAACTCTGGGGCCAATCACTTTAACATCGAGTGTGGCGAATCTAGCAAGTGAAGTGGAGCCTGACCCGCCATTATCTAAAGCTTTAAATTGAGTTAGATAACTCTCTTTTTGAACATGACTACATTGTGTATTCCAAACAAAGTCCATTTTTACAGTATCTCTTCCTTGCGCAGTAGCAGGTAAAACCTGAGCGGGGCTGTTATTTATGCTAAGTGCTCCCCCGTTCGCTGTAAGTGTTATTTCGTCCCCAATATCATACGCAACAACAGTTTCTTCGATAGTATCACCGGCAATAACACATATTGGAGGCATAGGTTTAAAGGTAGGGGGGGTATTCCTACAAGGCCCAACTTCAACTTGCATATCTCTAAGAACGTTTCCAATAGAATCGCGATAAGGGGCTCTGTTTGGTATTTTAACTAGCCTCCATTCTGTGATAAGAATACAGACGTTAAATATTCCTTGAATGCCGGGAGCATCCCAAGTTAAAGTTCCAGTATAAGGGTCAATAGAAAATATTTGATTTCCGCAACCTGTGTTAGGAGAGGGGGCAGGGGTCGAGTAACCCGGTATTTCTTTCCCATCTTTACCATAACAAACTGATATTTTGTAAGATAAACTATCACCATCTAAATCAAATGCACCCGGGTTGTGTTGATACAGTTGACACAAACATGCATCGTCTATTGGTGGGTTAAGTAATTGGGGGGAAGAATTTGAACCGTATAAAGGATTAATAATCAAAGTTGATTTTATATGAAAAGGTATTCCAACTGAATTTGGTATATTTTTAATTCCATCAACTCGGTTTGGGTCTTCCATTGAAATGGTATATGATCCGTTTCCTGCGTAAGTATGGCTACCTATATATACATTTTTTTTAAGTCTACTATTCAATACCTCACCTGGGTATAAGCAATCTCCACCAGGATCTCGGGTTCCGTTAACACGAGGTAATGTGTCAAATTGACCATCACCAAAGAAAACAGGAAGTTCGCATCGGTCAGCTTGGGAGCTGTTAGGGTCGGTGTATGTAGTAACTATTATTTCATAGGTATAGCCCGATTTTCTTTTATACGTTATTTCACCAGCTTTATTATGGGTTGCACTGGCAGTGATAAACCCTAGCATTAGAATTAATAATAATATGTAGTTCGCCTTTCTCAAAATCGGGTGCTAAGTAGCAAATATACGGATTAAACCCCCCTTTTAATTTTAGGTGTTTGTTAAGAAAATCATCGGTCTGTTTTGTGATTAAGTGGTTTCAGAGAGATTATGACCTACTCAAATAATTTTGTTTAAATATAAAGCTATTGCGTTCAATCCTTTTTGTAATTTAGAGATGTTAATTTTAAAAAGCAGCGGATATGTATGATTTGACAGAGCTTAGAGAAATGAGTGATAATGATGAAGAATTTGTTCAAGAAATGATTCATGCATTTTTGAAAAACAATAAAGATTATCTAAATACTCTGAATGAAGGTTTGGCGGCAAAAGATTGGAAGGTTGTTAAGTTTAATGCACATAAAATAAAGCCATCAATTCTCTTGTTTAAAATTACCTCATTGAAGCAAGTCATACTTGATATTAATGAGTTTGCTGGTAATGAAATTAATCTAGATAAGGTTCCGAATTTAGTCGAAAAGCTAAATGAGGGACTTTCTTTGGTGTTTAATAAAATTTCTGAAGAAATTATTTAAAAAAAAGTTGTGTAACTTTATTTTTGTCTTACATTTGCGTCACGTTCTTAAACAGCTGAAAGTTATTCAGCAAACAAAATGATTTAAACAGTAGTTTATAAAGATTGGTTGGTTGGGACCTCCTCCTGTGTACACCCTATTACCGGGAGGACTCAAGGTCCTCATGACACATAAACTACTTTCAGATATTCAAGATTGGTTGGTTGGGACCTCCTTCCGTATAGGGTTTGTGTTTACACAAGCGGGAGGAACCTCAGGTCCCCAATTAAGTAATTAAAAAAGGCGTTCAAATGAACGCCTTTTTTGTTTTATAATTTCCCGATATTATTTTTTGTGATTATTTCTTTTCGACTCTAACCGTGTTTTGAGTTGAGTTGCTATTGGTTATTTTAAGAATGTAAATTCCATTTTCAAACGAGCTCATGTCTATTTGAGAAGATTCATTTCCAGTTCCTTGATAAACTTTGTTGCCTAGCATATTGTAAATATCTACATGACTGTCGCCTTCTAGGCTTTCTACAGTAAGGCTTTGTGATACCGGGTTTGGGTATACTAAAACACGATTTTGATTGTTGTATGCATCAATTCCTACTGTTGAACCTATAGTTAAATTAGTGTCCTTGACGCAATTGTTTTTATCTGTTACTGTTACTGTATGGTTACCGCCCGTTAAGTCACTTGCAATTTTATCAGTTGAACTCGATTTATCCCATCCGTAAGTGTAGGGACTTGTTCCGCCATTAACTCCAATTTCAATTTCACCTGTTCCTGGTGTTGGGCCTTCATCTTTCATTGAAATAACATATAGGTCAAGAGAGTCTGGGTCAGTAATCGATACTTGGGCTTCTGATGTTTTGTTAGATACTATGTCTGTTACTGTTACATTGTATATTCTTGAGTTAAGGTTCGTAATAGTTTTACCTTGTCCTGAACCAGCATTGTCCCATTTGTAAGTGTAATTTCCTGTGCCGCCTACTGCTTCAACGCTAGCTTGTCCATCAGAAAAACCATAGCAGGTTGGGTTAATTGAATCAGAGATATATGCCAATAAAGAATCGGTTAAAAGAAATGAAACTTTTGTAGCAACTCCATTTCGACTGTCCGTTTCAGCCTCAGCAATTTGATAATCGTGGCCCTTTCCAAACCATCTATAAATATGCGCCGTGTCACGTTCAGTTAAAAATGCTGAACTCTGCCATCCAATTACTGGAATATGGCCATAAACATCAAAACCTTGGGCTTGCATGGTGTAAACTTTTAATGCATCGTATGTGCCTTGTACGGTTTTAACTTTTCCCCAGCCTTCTACATCGCTAACCATTCCAAACTGCACTTCAATTCTTACTTTGTCAAATGCAATTATTGTAGTATCAATAATGGTATCTATGTTGGTTACTGACGATACTGAATTCAAATAATTTATTGGGAAGTCTAATATTTTAATATTGGGGTCAAAATTTAGATCAAAAAAGTTCCCCTGAATTAATTCGATATTTGCTGAACCGTCAAGCACTAGGGAGTCTGCAGTTTTAATTAAATAAGAGTTTGCATACGAACTTCCAGTAATAAACATATCTGCATTTGGAAACAAAGTATCCTCAATATGCTTAATAGGGTCAATGGCTCTTACTTTTGATCCAGCTAAGCTGCTGACCTTTAGTCCAGAAAAATCCCAAGTGTGATTTGCTCCTCCGGATACATTAATAATAGATGGATTACTTCCTTCTACAACTGTAAAAGTATCGCCAACACCGAAAAAATCAGAGCTGTCCAATACAATTTGCCCAAATCCAGAAATTGAAAATAGGGTTCCTAGAATGAATAAAATCTTTTTCATAGAGTATGTGTTTTAAATATTAACGTTATTCAAAGTTCTGAAGTTGGTGCAATTTACTATAAATTCCATTTATTTTTAATAGTTCGGAATGCGTGCCAGTTTCTACTATTTCACCTTTATCAACTACAACAATTTTATCAGCCATTTGAATTGTACTTAACCTATGGGCAATAACCAAGGAAGTTCTGTTTTGCATCAGATTTGTAAGGGCTGATTGAACTAACTTTTCAGACTCAGTGTCTAAAGCCGAAGTGGCTTCATCTAATATGAGAATTGGGGGGTTTTTTAATACTGCGCGTGCAATGCTAATTCTTTGTTTTTGTCCACCAGAAAGTTTTCCGCCCCCATCGCCAATGTTAGTTTGGTAGCCATTTTGGAATTCTGTAATAAAATCGTGTGCGTTGGCAATTTTGGCCGCTTCAATTACTTGTTTTTCCGTTACGTTATCAAGACCAAATGCAATGTTGTTGAATATGGTGTCATTAAATAAAATGGATTGCTGAGTTACTACGCCAAGTTGATCGCGCAAACTTTTAATGTCTAATTTTTTTAATGATTGGTCATCAATGAATATGTTGCCTTTACTAGTGTCTTGAAAGCGTGGAAGAAGATCTGCTAAGGTGGATTTTCCACCACCACTAGCGCCTACTAATGCCACCATTTGTCCTTTTTCAATGGATAAATTGATGTCTTTTAACACATAGTCTTGGCCGTAACTAAACCAAACATTTTTAAATTCTATTTTGGAATTAAAAGAAGAAATAATGATTGGGTTTTCTACGTTTTTAATGGCGACGTCAGCATTTGTGATTTCACTAATTCGATCGGCGCTTGCTGCACCTTTTTGAGTGTTGTACCACGCTTTGGATAGTCCTTTCGCAGGAGAAATAATTTGCGAAAAGATTAATGTAAACGCAATAAAATCGGAAGCTCCCATTTCGTTTTCTAAAACAAGTTGTCCGCCAAACCACAATACACAAATGAGTATTAAAATTCCAAGAAACTCGCTTAACGGTGATGCTAAGTCTCGTTTACGATACATTTTTACCATAAGGTTAAAATAGTTGGTGTTGAGCTTGGAATATTTTTGGTTCATTTTTTCTTCGGCATTGAAAGCTTTGATAATTCTGAGTCCACCTAAAGATTCTTCGAGAGCTGAAATTATTTGACCCGCCATGTTTTGGCCTTTTTCAGATGTTTTTCTTAGGCTATGTCCAACTTTTCCTATAACAACACCAGTAACTGGAAGTAAAATGAATACAAATATTGTTAGTTGTGGACTCATGTAAATCATGGTACTTAAAAAAAGTATAATGTTTACTGGCTCTCTAAAAATCATTTCGATACTAAGCAATACAGACCACTCAATTTCTCCAACATCGTTACTCATCTTTGAGATAATGTCACCTTTCTTTTCTTCAGAATAATAAGAAAGAGGAAGTACAAGTAATTTGCGATAGGTGCTTTCTCTGAGATTTTTTAAAATTCCATTACGCACAGGCGCCATGCTATACTGAGCAAAGTACCCGAAAAAATTCTTGAGTAAAAAGAGTACTCCAATAACGAAACAAAGAAAAATTAGAGCATCGTATTTTCCCGCTTCTATTGTTTCGGCGCTTAATAATACCGAAGAAAGTTGGTAGTTGAAATTATGAACAACGCTATCCATACTTAGCCCTAAAGGTTGTGGGCCGGCACTAAAATAGGCTTCATAGTCTCCGTGTTCTTTTAAAAAAATTAGGTTTAGAAAGGGGATGACCATTGTCAATGAAAACAATGAGAAAACTAGTGATAAGAAGTTGAAGAGAATGTTTAAAAAAACATATCCTTTATAATCCTTGGCTAAAGCCAAGATCTTAATTAGGTTTTTCATGCCGCAAATATAACTTCAATCCAATTCAAGAGTTGTTCTTGTAACTGTGTAATTGATTTTATCGGTTAAAATAAGCAAAAGGGTACATTTGCCTTATGGGAACATTGCGTCAGAATAAGGTAGAGAGTTTGCTGAAACGAGATTTAGGTACAATATTTCAACAGCATTCTAAAGATTATGGAGTGAGTGAAATGGTTTCAGTAACAACTGTAAGAATCAGTCCTGACTTGTCTTTTGTAAAGGTTTACCTCAGTATTTTCCCAAGTAAAAATGCAAAAGAGACTGTTCAAACTATTTCTAGACATACCAGCTCAATAAGAGGTACCCTTGGAAAAAAAATAGGCAAACAGGTGAGGATTGTTCCTGAATTGGCTTTCTATGTTGATGATAGCTTAGATTACGCCGACAAAATTGATCGCTTGCTTAGATAGTAAATGAAAGTTTCGTGGTATATAGCCAAACGTTACTTTTTTTCTAAAAAGTCACACAATATTATCAACCTAATTTCTGGAATTTCAATGTTTGGAATTGGAATAGGGGCAATGGCTCTTATTGTAGTTCTTTCCGCTTTTAATGGTATTGAAAGTCTTGTTGAGAAGCTTTACAGCTCTTTTAATCCTGACATCAGAATTGAAGTAATTGAAGGTAAAACCTTTGAGGTTGATAGTTTCCCATTGATGGAGATGGTTAATATTGACGGGGTCGAGTTTATATCTCGGTCAATTGAAGAAACATCATTGCTGAAATACCGAGACGCTCAGTGTTTTGTTACTTTAAAAGGTGTTGATAATGACTTTTTAGCGATGAGCGGGCTCGATAGTTTAATGTTTGATGGTAACTTACATCTAAAACAAAAAGGGCAGAACTTTACTATTTTGGGGTATGGAGTAGCTGACCAGCTAAATGTTTTTTTAGCGCATGTTTTTGAACCGGTTAAAATATACGCCGCAAATAAAAACTCAAGTGGCTCTAATATTCAAGATGCTTTTAATGTTGATATGGCTTATCCTTCTGGAATATTCACAATTAATCCAGAATTCGATTATAAATATGCTTTGGTTCCTTATGACTTTGCCTCAAAACTTTTGCAAAATGAAGGACGTGTAAGTAGTATTGAAATTGGATTAGCGCCCGGTTTTGATGAGCGGAAAGTTCAGTCCCAAATTCAATCAATTATTGGAGATAAATACAGAGTGAATACTCGTTTTGAAATGAACGAATTATTATATAAAACCAATCAAACTGAAAAATGGATTACCTTTTTTATTCTGTCCTTCATATTATTAATTGCAGCATTTAATTTGCTTGGCTCGCTTACCATATTAATTATTGATAAAAAGGATGACATCAATGTTCTGCAGAGTATGGGAGGAACAAGTAAATTAATAAAGGACATTTTTTTTACAGAAGGTTTATTGATAAGCTTTGTGGGGTCTGGAATTGGAATTTTAGCTGGGCTGATTTTGTGCTTAATTCAAAAATATTTTGGATTGTTGAAGTTGCAGGAAGGGACCATTGCTGAATATTACCCAATTGATTTAGAATTCTTTGATTTTGTTGCAGTTGGCTTAATTTCACTGATAATCGGTTCTATTGCAGCATATTTGCCTGCTAAATTTGTGGCCAATAAATACACATTAAATTAGATATGAAAAATTTACTTTTTGTTGCTCTTTGTTTTTCGAGCATAACGGTTTTTGGACAAGAAATAAGAAATAAGGTTGATGGTGGTTTTGTGTTTACAGATTTGGTGACTATGGAAGCTACTGAGGTGAAAAACCAAAATAAATCGGGGACATGTTGGAGTTTTAGTGGGCTTTCATTGTTTGAATCTGAAATGATTCGAATGGGAATGGAGCCTTATGATTTTTCTGAAATGTTTGTTGTTCGAAAGGCCTACGAAATGAAAGCTAATAATTACGTTCAATTGCATGGAAAATCTCAGATAGGCCCTGGCGGTCAATTTCATGATATTGTTGAAGTGGCTCAGAAATATGGTATGTTAAAAGAGGCTGATTATGGTGGGCAACCTATTGCATACGGTAAGCCACATCACAACGAAATGGACGCAATGGTTAAGGCAATGCTTGGGGTTGTGGTTAAAAATCCAAATCGTAAATTATCACCCTACTGGAAGGGGGCTTACAGCGGAATGCTCGATGCGTATTTGGGCCCGATTCCAACTTCGATTGACCCGAAAACGGTGGCTGAGAGTTCTAAACTTGAATGGGATAAATACATTGAAATCACTTCTTTTTCTCACCTTCCTTTTTACGAAAAATCAGTTTTATTAATTCCGGATAATTGGACTTTCTCGAGTTATTATAATGTTCCATTAACTGATCTTTTTGACCTTGCAATATCTGCTCTTGATGCAGGTTTTACTCTTGGTTGGGATGCTGATGTTAGCAACCGTGGATTCTCATTTAAAAATGGAGTTGCAATTCAGCCAGACGAGCCTTGGGCAATAATGTCAAAAACTAGAAGAGATACTATTTTTAATTCTCCTTCTGAGGAGTTGGTAGTGAGTCAAGAGCTGCGTCAAGAAATGTTTGATAACTATTCAACCACAGATGATCATTTAATGCATATAACAGGATACTGTAAAGATCAAAACGGAACGGTTTACTTTCAGGTGAAAAATTCTTGGGGGTCAGAAAAAAATGATTGCGGTGGCTACCTTTATGTTTCAGAAGCCTACTTTAAAGCAAATACAATTGCAGTTATGCTGCATAAAGATGGGTTACAAAAGAGCTTGTTAAAGAAGTTGAAGCTTTAATCAATCTAGGTTTCTAAGTAAGAATTTAAGGGTGTTTCTTGTTTTTTGCTCGAGAATTATTTCATGTCCTTTTGTTAATTCTTCGGCTCCAGAATCTTTGTAATGTCTAATTGTTAGTAGTTCAAGATTTGTGTTGTATAGCACTCTATAATTCTCTTGGAAAATGGGAATTACTTTTTCGATTCTGTTTTTTTCATTGTCCAAACAGATAGAGAAGTTGATTGCTGAGTTTTGCATAATATTCACCTCCAATTTATGCTCGTGAAGGATTCTAAAAACTTCACTTAATTGTTCTTCTTCCAAAAAACCGTAGTCTTTTCTTGATAGCGACAATAATAGTTGGTTCGGTTTGTAAATGTAAATGGGGAGAAGGTCGTCATTTTCTGTGTTTTCGTTTATAATCGTGCCAGTTGATTCAGGTGAAACAAATGATTTAACGTATAGTGAAATGTTTAAGTTTTGAAGAGGTTTAATGGTTTTTGGGTGAATAATACTAGCTCCATAGAAGGATAATTCAATAGCCTCTCGATAAGAAATTTGATCCAATTTTTTTGGGTCGTTAAAATACCTTGGGTCTGCATTTAGAACTCCTGAAACATCTTTCCAAACGGTTAGTGATTCAGCTTCAATCATGTTGGAAATTAGTGCTGCTGAATAGTCAGACCCTTCTCGCCCTAAGGTGGTCATAAGGTTATTGTTAGTGCCGCCAATAAACCCCTGAGTAACGTAAATTCCAGTTGTTATACTATTTTGTAATTCAATTTTTGAAGCCTTATAATCTACGTTGGCTTTTCTAAAGTAATTATCTGTGCGAAGTATTTTTCGGATATCCAGCCATTCGTTCTCGATACCTATATCGGTTAAGTATGCACTTAAAATTTTAGAAGAAAGTAGTTCGCCAATAGGCACAACTTGATCATAAATTTGGTCGTAATCATTATTGTGACTAGAAGTCAAATATCGATCTAAATAGCTGAAAATAGTTTCAAAGGTTGGTCTTATTGAATGTTCAGTATTTGGGAATAGTTCATCGATAATTTCAGCATGAAACAGTTTAATTTTATCTAAGTAATCTTGGTAACTTTCATTATTTGAATAAGCGTTAACTATATTCTCAAGGGCATTTGTGGTTTTGCCCATGGCCGAAATAACAATTATCACATTGCTATTGGAACCGATGATTCTGCCTACGTTTTGAACTGATTTTGAGTCTTTTACTGAGGCTCCGCCGAACTTAAATACTTCCATAATGGTATCTGATAAGTTTTTCAAATGTAGATTCTTAATTACTCTTCGTTTCGTAAATTGAAAAGGGTTACTCACAAACTATTTTTGAATAAGGTTAAAATTGGCTGAGGTTCAATGGTTAGGCTACTCTTCATTGAAGCTTTTGTATAGTAAAAGATTGTATTTTTACCTGATTATACTAGGGCGAGATATGCCCAAACCTTTTATGTTAAAGAACGTTATCCATATAGAACTTATACCCAATTATATGCGCTCATTTATAATTCGCTTGCTTTTTATTCTTCCCCTTTTATTACTAGGCTTTAATCAGCTTAAAGCATCTCACATTGCCGGAGGTGAATTGACATATGAGCATGTAAGTGGAAATAATTACAAGTTCACCTTGAAAATTAGTTTTTTTTGTAGCGGATTCGCAGGAAACCCTACAGCGGCTGACTTGAATGTTGCTGGTGGATTGGGGACGACGACATTAAAAAATTCTTGTAACGCTACAGTTTTGACTTCTGCAAATTGGGTTGCAGTAGACACTATACTAGTTACCCCCATTTGTACAGGTTCACTAACAAGCTGCAATGGAGGTACTGTTAAAGGAATTGAACAGTACGTATTTGAACAAACAGTAACGTTAAATCCTCAATGTGATGCTTGGAAAATGTCGGTTCGATACAATGCTAGAAATCCTTCTGATAATTTGCAGTCCAATGGTGCTCTTTATATTGAGACTTCACTAAATACCTTAACGGATAACTCAAATAGTTCTCCTGTTTTTACGAGCTTACCTTCTCCAGCTCTATGTGTCGCACAGACGGTGACATACAGTTATGGGGCAGTCGATCCTGATGGAGACTCTCTTACATTTGACTTTGCCGATGCTCGTTCAAATGAGAGCAGTACTTTACTTTACTCCACGAACGTTACTTTGCCTTTGTCTGGAATGTCCATAAACACGAGTACTGGTGACTTATCTTTTACTGCACCGAATAATGATGGTGAATATACTGTTGTTGTATTGTGTAAAGAATATGATCGGACCACAAAAAAATTACTAGGCACAGTGATGCGGGACATTCAATTTGCCGTTGATTTTTGCGTAGGAAATGATGAACCTTCTGTTTCCACTGGAGGTATTTTGACGGATGTAAATGGAGGTGCGAGAAAAGATTCCCTTACTGTAATCACTAAAGCTGGGTCATCTTTGTGTTTTAAAATGCCGTTTATTGATACAGATGCAAGTGACACGCTGACCGTAACTACAAATGCAGGGACTGCCTTGAGTGGTATTGTAACTACTTCATCCTCAGGTGTTAATCCAGACACAGTTGAGATTTGTTGGAGTGTTCCGGCGAGCGCTTCTGGAACTTTTAATGTTAGTATTGACGCAAAGGATGACGCTTGTCCTTTGAATGCTAGTGTTTCTGTAACTGCTCAGATAGAAATTGAAGGTGATTTGAATTTTGCCGACATTACTTACGTTAAAGAAACATGTGATGGGTTAGGTGATGGTCAATTAACAGCGATTCATACTGGTGGTATAGGGCCGTTTTCGTATCGATGGGATAGTGCAGGTGTTGCTATTTCGGATACAACAAAAACCATTACAAATGTTCCAACCGGTGTTGTTTATGGAGTATATGTTGTCGATTTATTCGATATGGATTCACTTTATGGAGGGACAGAAAATTTGCCTGCGACCCTTCCAGTTTATGTGTCTGGGGCAACATCAGTTAACCCAGTTGGGTGCGCTGGAGGATGTACAGGTAGTATAACGTTGGGTAGTGTTACTGGTGGAAATGTTGGTACAGGAGGGTATAATTATATCTGGTCTCCTAGTGGAGCAACTAATAAAAACCCTACTAATCTTTGTGCTGGACAGCATTTGGTCACCATTTCTGATGATAATGGCTGCGACTCTTCATTTGTATTCACAATAGCTCAGTCACCTTCAGTTAGCGTTGATATAGTGGACTCCTCAATGGTGAGTTGTAAAGGTGGAAACGATGGCTCAGCCAAAGCAAGGGCATTTACTACTGCTTGTGGTATTTATGGTACATCCAATCCAAAATGCCCTACTACAACCGATGCAACTATTGGTGCCGGAACGGGCACAAATACCTTCAATACATACCCAGCTCCAATTGGGCAGTTGAATAATTCAAAGCAACAATATTTGTACCTAGCGTCTGAAATCCAAGCTCAAGGATTATCGGCTGGAAGAATTTCGAAATTGTCATTTGAAACAGGTGCACAACCCATTTTTTCAGGGCTTTCTAATTATGAAATTAGCATTGGTTGTACAGATTCAACTGATTTAGATAGTGGTTTTGTTTCGGGGTTATTCAAAGTGTTCTCTCAATCTAACTACAGCTTTAACCCTTTCCTTTCTGAAATTACTTTTACGTTCGATCAAGAATTTGTTTGGGATGGCAACTCCAATATTGTTGTGCAAATTTGTTATGATAAACAAACTGCCGGGTTTCCATCTAATGCCAGTACCAAATTAACTACTACAGCTTTTAATTCTACTGCAATGTTTAATTCAGCTACTGAAGAAGCTTGCCTTGAAGATTCAGCGAATGTAATTTCTAAAGACAGACCTAATGCAACTTTTAAGTATTGCGACGCAGGTATCTCCTATTCATGGAATTCTAACCCTATTCAAACCGATAGTATAGCATCAAACCTAGTTGCGAATACATACATTGTTACAGCTACAAATCTTGTTGGTTGTGATGCTAAGGATACTGTAGTCATTACGGAGCCTGCGCTTGGAATTGTATTAAGTTCAACAGTTGTAAACGACTTAGATTGTAAAGGTGATACTAATGGCTCGATCTCAGTTGAGGTTACTGGAGGAACATTGGCTTACGGTTTTGATTGGTTTAACGTGCCTGGTGTTCTTACTTCTCCAGATAGTGTTGCGACCAATTTAAGAGGAGGAACACTTTATCAGGTTGCGGTAGTTGATGGGAATACATGTAAGGATACCATTGATGTTCAATTAACCGAACCGAGTGGAATCACGTTTGGTACAAGTACACAAGTAGATGTCTTGTGTAAAGGGTTAAGTACAGGAAGTATAACGGTTGTGCCTAGTGGAGGAACAGGACCATATAGTCCAACATATACATGGAACCCAAATGTGAGTACTACTTCAACAGCCACTTTATTAGCGGCGGGTAGTTATTCAGTAACAGCGACTGATGCAAATGGATGTACGAATGATACTACATTCATAATCACAGAACCAACTAACGGAATCACCTTTGGCACAAGTACCCAAGTAGATGTTTTATGTAAAGGATTAAGCACAGGAAGTATCACAGTAGTTCCGAGTGGAGGAACGAATCCATTTAGTCCGACTTACACATGGAACCCAAATGTGAGTACAACATCAAGTGCTACTTTATTAGCAGCAGGCAGTTATTCAGTAACAGCAACCGATGCAAATGGTTGCCCTGGTGATACAACGTTTACAATTACAGAACCTGCTACTACTACCACATTTGGAGGAAGTAGTCAGATAGATGTATTATGTAAAGGAGCAAGTACGGGAAGTATAACAGTTGTGCCGAGTGGAGGAGTGTTACCTTACAGTGCGGCTTATACATGGAGTCCGAATGTAAGTACAACATCAACTGCAACCTTATTAGCGGCGGGTAGTTATTCAGTAACGGCTACAGACGCAAATGGTTGTGAAAGCGACACGACATTTGTTATTTCAGAACCCGCTACTACTACGAACTTTGGTGGAAGCAGCCAAATAGATGTTTTGTGTAAAGGATTAAGCACAGGAAGCATAACGGTTGTCCCTAGTGGTGGAGCATTGCCATACAGTGCAACATACACATGGAACCCGAATGTAAGCACTACAT
>JBMYOI010000017.1:0-43499 GCA_049599135.1 Salibacteraceae bacterium | reverse complement strand
TTGCAGTGGCAAAATTTGATGCCTTTGGTAGAAAATAGTTTGGCAACTGGGGGTAAAAATTTAATTGTAGGTGATGGTAAACAAGCGATTTATCGATGGAGAGGAGGAGAAGTTGAGCAGTTTGTAAATATCCCGTATTTGAGAGGCTCTGAAGATTCGAAGTTGTTACAAGATAGAATTCACTACATTAAAGCTTTTGTTAAGGAAAATAATCTAGGAACAAACTACCGTAGCCTAAAAAATATTGTTGAATTTAATAATGCACTCTTTACAAATATTGCCGTTACCCAAGACGAGTTTACTCAAAAAATATTTGCTGAGATTACTCAAAAGTTCTTGCCTGAAAACCAAGGAGGGTATGTAGAAATTCAAGTTTATAACGACCATAAAGACACTGAACAAACTTTTGATGAATTTAATATTGAAAGAACAATATCTTGCATTAATGATCTAATAAACCAAGGATATAAATACAGTGATATTGCTATTTTAGGAAGAAACAATTCGAGTTTAATTAAGCTTGTTGAAGCTTTTAAAGAAAGCCCTGAAAACATTCCGATGATTAGTTCAGAAGCCATGCTTTTGGATAAATCAGAAAAAGTAAGGCTGCTTTGTACTTACTTAAAGTTGGTAATTTCTCCCGAGGATCATCATGAACAATTAAGACTATTGTTTTTGTTGGATAAGGTTCACGATATCAATGAGAATTTATTTGAAAAAGCATATTCAATAATTAAATCTAAAACCTTTGAAAATTTCGAGCTGATTTTAGCCAGTTTAGGATTCGATATTGATTTGATTTCAAGGGGCAAAAAAGATGCTTTTGAAGTTTTAGAACAAGCTTTGGTTGATCTAAAACTAACTCAAAGTGCTGATGCATATTTAATGGGTTTTATGAATGAAGCCACTCAGTTTTACCGTGGAAAGGGGACTTCGCTGGGACGTTTTCTTGAATACTTTGAAGAACGAAAAGAAAAATTATCGTTGAGTATTCCTGGAGGAATTAATGCGGTTCAGCTTCTTACAATTCATAAATCTAAGGGACTAGAATTTCCAGTGGTTATTTACCCTTTTGCTGATTATGACGCAAAATATTATGGCCGTATGTGGGTAGACGTTCAAGATGAAGTAAATGGGTTAAATCGATTTTTAATAAAAAAAGGCAATGATTTAGAATTGACTCGTTTTGCTGCTGATTGGGGCAATGATAAACGACAAACTGATTTGGATGAAATCAATGTGCTTTATGTAGCTTGTACTCGAGCCGTAGAACAACTCTATGTTTTTACGAGTAACGCAAAACGTAAAATGTTGAATAAGTTGATTTTACCTGCTACTAAGAACATGGAAGGCTGGAAAGATGAATTCAATTTTTCGTTTGGTACTAAACAGCGACTAATAAAGAAAGAGGAAGAAGAAAAAAATAAGCCCACGAGTAAAATATTTGACCTTAAGCCACTTTCCTTAAAAAGCATGCATAGTTATCCCGAAGGGGATAGGTTTGAATATATTTTTCCTCAATCCAATAATTTAGAGTTTGGAAAGTTATCGGCGTCTGATTATGGGGAGTTAGTACACGAAACTTTCGCTAAAATATTATTTGAAAAAGATGCTAATCGAGTAATTGAACGGGTTAGAATTAAAAAGAATTTAAGCGAAGAAACTTATTTGCTTCTCAAAGCTGATATAAACCGAGTGTTAACCAATCCAGAAATCCTTCCTTTCTTTCAATCTTCAAATGCAAGAATGGAACTCGAGTTTTGGGACGAAAACGGGAAACTAGTTAGGATGGATCGGGTAGTGGTAATTAAAGACGAACACATCGTTATCGACTTTAAAACCGGTGAAGAAGATGAAGATCATTTTAATCAAGTGAGAAATTACAAGAAGATTTTAAAAACGGTTTATAAAAATGGAGTTAGAGGATACTTGATTTATACTGAATCGGGTAAGTTAATCGAGGTCGACTAGCATGAACATTGAGATTAAACATTGGAATAGCCTCACTAAGGAAGAACTTTATCAAATTCTACAATTGAGAACTGAAGTTTTTGTGGTTGAACAAAATTGTGCTTACCAAGAGTGCGATGGTAAGGATTTAGTTTCATACCATTTAATTGGAAAAATAGATAACCAAATAATTGCAACAGCTAGGATTATTCCAAATGATGGCGAGGAAGTTTATCTAGGAAGAATTGTGGTATCTGAGACATTTCGTAAACATGATTTTGGAAAACGTGTTGTTCGGTCTTGTATAGATTTTGCAAAGAAAAATTTGAAAGCCAACAAAGTGTCAATGTCTGCGCAGACCTATCTTAATGGTTTTTATAAAAACTTGGGTTTTAAAACTGTAGGTGAAGAATACTTGGAAGATGATATTCCACACATTCACATGGAGCAATTGATTTAACCTTGAACCGATAAATACTCTTCTTGAGTTGATTCTAACCACATTCCGTCTTTACAATCAATCATGTCTTTAATGCGTAACATTTCTGGAAACTGTTTGGCTTCAACAACTATTTTATGTTTTTGATTACCTACTATTTGTATTTCTTCAAACGATCTTTCTGAAACAATTTTGAAATAGGATTTATCGTTAAAGTACTTTCTAAATATTGGGAATTCCATAGAATCAAAACTATAATTTTGCCCAACATATGAAGGAAATAATATTTGCAACAAACAACGCCCACAAGCTTAGAGAGGTTCAGACTTTATTGGGAAACAAATTCGAATTATTGTCTTTAAAGGACATTGGTTTTAATGAAGAAATTCCTGAAACCCAGCCTACAATTGAAGGTAATGCGACTCAAAAAGCAGAGTATATATTTAATAGATATAAGAAAACTGTTTTTGCAGATGACACAGGTTTAGAAATAGAAGCTCTAAATGGTGAACCAGGGGTTTACTCAGCGAGGTATGCAGGTTTGGAATGTTCATTTGAAGATAATTGCAACAAAGTTTTAAAAAATTTAGAAGGCGTATCGAACAGAAAGGCACGGTTTAAAACGGTTATTTCATATTTAGAAAACGGCAAAGAAATTCAGTTTGAAGGAATTGTAAATGGAGTAATTCTGGAAAATTATCATGGCGAAAAAGGTTTCGGTTATGATCCCATTTTTTTACCTGATGGACATAAAGAATCGTTTGCTGAGATGACACTTGAACAAAAAAATGCAATTAGTCATAGAGGGCTAGCTGTTCAAAAATTGGTGAATCATTTATTGGGTCACTAAATATACATTCGGCCAACACCACCATAAATCGTCTGACTTCTTAATATGATAGTAAAACTATTATACATTTGAGTTGACTATATTCTTTCAAATGATAATTCATATTAAAATAAGCGAGAACTGCTACCTCAAAGACCCTGATACTACTGAGTTAGGGAAAAAGATAATTGAGCAAAGCATAAAACTGATTGATGAAATTGGTTTCGAATCTTTCACCTTCAAAAAACTGGCTAAATCGATTGAAAGTACTGAGGCTTCTGTTTATCGATATTTTGAAAACAAACACAAACTATTAATCTATTTAGTTTCATGGTATTGGAATTGGATTGAGTATCGATTTGGTATTGAAATCTATAACATTCAAGACTCTTATCGGAAGCTCAATATATTTATTGATTCCATAACTCGCCCAGTTAAAATGGATGATACCTTTATACATGTTGATGAGGTTGCTTTGCATCGAATAGTTGTATCAGAATCCTCAAAAGCATATCTAACCAAAGAAGTTGATGTTGATAACCGTGATGGTTTCTTCGTAAGTTTCCAGCGATTGGTTAAAAATGTAGTCGATGTAATCAAAGAAATTAACCCGAAGTATGCCTTTCCTGCATCGTTAGTAAGCACCGTAATTGAAAGTGCTCACAACCAAAAGTATTTTAGTGAACATTTACCTACTCTTTCTGAAGTTCATACTGAGAACCAACTTTCCGAATTTTTGAAAGACTTAGTATTTAAGTCAATCGGAACCAAATAAGTATTTTATGAAAAAATTGTTTTGGCTAATCATTGTAATTTCAGTAATTGGCATTTCGTGTAAAAATTCTACTCCTAAATCTGCAAAAGAAAGTTCAGACGTTGAGCCGTTTCAAATAGCATTTTATAACGTAGAAAATTTATTTGATACATTAAACACTCCAAAAAAGAACGACGGTGAGTATACTCCTGAGAGTAAAAAACAATGGAATTCAGATAAGTATTACACCAAACTAGATAGGATTACTCAGGTACTATCTTCTATTGATTCAAATGGAAATTTAATTGGAGTTGGTTTAGCCGAAATTGAAAACCTAAATGTTTTAGAAGGGCTAGTTTCAACGGGTATTTTAAAAGAACGCGGTTTTAAAATTATTCATAAAGAGAGCCCTGATTTTAGAGGTATAGATGTCGCATTTATTTACAACCCAAGGTACTTTACACCTTCGAACTCGCAATGGTTATTTGTTGATTTAAACGATGGAACAAAAACTACTAGAGATATTTTAAGGGTAGATGGAAAAGTAAAAAATGCTGAAGTTTCGATTTATGTAAATCACTGGCCAAGCAGATATGGTGGTCAAGAAAAATCGGACCCTAAGAGAAGGGCAGCAGCAAAACGATTAAGAGAAAATTTAGATTCATTGCAAACTAAAGCTCCAAATCAAATGGTATTAATAATGGGTGATTTAAATGATTATCCTACTAATGGAAGTGTTCTTGAAGTTCTTGGCGCCGATTCTGTCCCGACGTCTAAATTATACAATGCCACTTGGGATATTCATAAGCAAGAAGGCCATGGTACACATTGTTATCGTGGACATTGGGGAGTACTTGATCACATTATTGTTTCAAATAATATGATTCCATTAATAGATACCGTTTATGCACACAAGCGCGAGTTTATGTGTTACCAAAATAAAAAAGGTGAACTGCTACCGTCTAGATCGTTTAGTGGTAAAAAGTATTTCGCAGGTTACTCTGACCATCTGCCTATAGTTTTAAAATTTAAATAAAAATTGATATGAGAATATTGACAAGTACTCTTATAGCCAGTTTAATGGCTGTTTCTGGAATTGCCCAATCTTTAACTGAATTATATAAAAAGGTAAACCCTAGTGTTGTTGTAATTTATACCGATAGCAAACAAGCTGCCGGTGGCGGTAGCCGATTAAATACTGTATCTGCCCAAGGTATTGGTTCAGGTGTATTGATTGACGACAACAATTGGTATATAATGACTGCTGCGCATGTTGTTCAGGGGGCAGATAAAATTAGAGTTACTTTTTCTTCGGGGGAAGACGTTCCTGCTCAAATTGTAAGCAGTATTCCAAAAGCAGATGTTGCTTTGTTAAAATTGGATTGGAAGCCATTAGAAACTAAAGTGTCAGCAGTCCCGCTCGGAAATAGTGATGATGTAAAGGTTGGTGACGATGTTTTTGTTATTGGAGCTCCTATGGGACTTGAGCACTCACTTTCTAGAGGAATTGTCAGTGGTCATCACCATATGGACAAAGTTTCAAGTAGCGGTAAAAAAATGGATTTTTTACAAACTGACGCGTCCATTAATCAAGGAAATTCTGGGGGGCCTATGTTTAATATGAAAGGTGAAGTAGTTGGGTTGGCAAGTTTTATTCTCACCCAAAGTGGAGGTTTCGAAGGAATTGGATTTGCTGCTACTTCAAACATTGCAAAAGATTTATTGTTAGAACGAAGTCGTTTTTGGTCTGGTTTAGAAAATGTTTTTTTGCCTGAAGAATTAGCGAAGGCTTTAAATGTTCCTCAAAACGGAGGTTTGTTGGTTCAGAATGTGGTACCAAGATCAATGGGGGGTAAAATGGGCCTTCAAGGCGGTTATTTTCGTGCAAATATTGAAGGTGTAGAATTGCTTTTAGGAGGAGATGTTCTTCTTTCGTTAAATGATATACCAATGACTTCAGAAGAGAATATGGAAAAGATTTGGAGCGTATTGAGTGAAATGGCTCCTGGAACTAGCTTTACTTTAAGTGTTTTACGCGAAGGCAAAGTAATCGCCTTAAAAGGTAGTCTTCCGGTTAATTAAAATATTTTGGATCGATAAAAAGCTACAATCAACGATTGTGGCTTTTTTTATGAGTTGACTTTGGCTGTTCAATATTAATTAACGACTAAAGCTTTAACTTCGTTATACTCATTAACGCTCTTAATTACGAGCTTAAAGTTTTGAATTATTATGGAATTTATTGATCCTAAGCTTGATGAATACGTTGTAAATCATTCTGAACCTGAATCGGAATTGTTAACCGATTTAAACAGACAAACGCATTTAAAAGTTCTCATTCCCCGAATGATTGCAGGTAACTATCAAGGTAGAGTCCTGAGTATGTTGAGTCATATGATTCGGCCAAAAACGGTACTCGAAATTGGTACATATACAGGCTATTCGGCACTTTGTTTTGCCGAGGGTTTAAAGCCAGATGGAGTCATTCATACCATTGATCATAACGAAGAATTAGAAACCATGCAATCTAGCTTTTTTGCGAAAAGTGGATTTCGAAGTAGAATTAAGCAATACGTTGGAGAAGCATTGGACATTATTCCTGAAATTGAAGGGCATTTTGATTTGGTTTATATTGATGCGGACAAGGAAAATTATTGTAATTATTACAACATGGTTATTGACCGAGTTCCTTCTGGAGGGTACATAATTGCAGATAATGTATTGTGGAGTGGTAAGGTGATTGAAGAGTTAGATGCCAAAGATGAAGAAACAAAAATGTTGTTGAAATATAATAAAATGATAACCGATGACGATAGGGTGCAAAATGTTTTGTTTCCGGTAAGAGACGGTTTAATGATAGCTAGAAAAAAGTAGAATTATGAGATTAAAAATTGGAATTTTAGTGTTGATGTTGGGACTTTCAAGTTTGTATATACAAGCCCAAAATAAAAAAGGCGTAATTCAGGTTTACGGTTATTCTCAAATGAGTATATCGCCTGATCAGGTTATTTTTAACTTAAATATTGATGCTACAAACAAAGACTTTTCGGTTGCCTTAGACGAATTAAATACGCAAGTAAACAAATTAAAAAAGTCGTTAGCCGCATCGGGTATTACCGAATCGGACATTAGTACCACAAACTATAATATTCGAGAAGAGAATAAGTATGAGTCTGGAAAGCAAGTTTTTGTTGGTTTTAAGGCGTCTCACGGATTGCAAGTAAAAACGGTATTTAATGAGAACAATTTAAAAGATGTTTATGCGGCAATAAAAGAATCGGGTGTAGAAGCGAACATGCAAATGTCTTTTGGGTTGTCAAACCCTCAACAATATAAAAATGACTTAATTGCCCAGGCGGTAGAAGACGCATTTGAAAAAGCAAAAACTTTGTCACAAGCTGGTGGAGTTAGTCTGGGAGGAATAAAAAAGATGAGTTACGGGATGCCAAATCGAGTTTTACCTATTAGAAATTATAGCGAAATGCAAGTTAGAGCCGTGTCTAGCGATGCAAACATTTCTGTAAACCCAGGTAACTTGATTCTCTCTGAAAAAGTTGATGTTATCTATTTTATTTTGAATCAATGATAATCGATTTACGCAGCGATACATTTACGAAACCTAGCGAAAAAATGCTTCAAACCATGTTTGCAGCAGAGGTAGGTGATGATGTTTTTGGTGAAGACCCTACCATTAAAGAATTAGAAAAAAAAGCGGCCGATATGTTTGGAATGGAGGCTGCTTTATTTTGTTCAAGTGGTACACAAACCAACCAAGTAGCGATTAATGTTCACACAAGACCGGGCGATCACGTTATTTGTGACCAATATGCACACATTCATTTTTACGAAGGAGGTGGAATTGCTGCAAATTCGGGGTCGGTGGTTTCAGGAGTTCCCGGTAATAGGGGCATAATAACGGCTGAACAGGTAAAAAATGCAATAAAGGCTGACGATCAACATTTTCCAAATACCACTTTAGTTGGTTTGGAGAATACTTCTAATAAAGGAGGAGGTACGATTTATACATTGGAGCAAATTGATTCAATTCGAGAAGTATGTCAAGCCAATAATTTGACGTTTCACTTGGATGGTGCTCGAGTTTTTAATGCCATTGTTGAGTCTGATTATTCTGCCAAAGATTTAGGTAAACAATTTGACTCAATCAGTATCTGTTTGAGCAAAGGATTAGGAGCACCAGTTGGAAGTGTTTTATTGGGTACAAAAGAATTTATTTATCGAGCCCATCGAACCCGAAAACGTTTTGGCGGAGGAATGCGTCAAGCGGGGTATTTGGCTGCTGCCGGCATTTATGCCCTTGATAATAATATTGAACGTTTAAAAGAGGACCATAAAAAGGCTAAAATATTAGGTGAGATTTTAGAAAACAAACCCTATGTAGTTTCAGTTGTACCTATTGATACGAATATAGTTATGGTTGATATTAAACCAGAAATTGGAACTGATGTGGTTCTTGCTTCTTGGGCTAAAAATGGAATTAAAGCTATGGCCTTAAGTGAGGGTAGAATTCGTCTGGTAACTCATTTGGATATCACTGAAAAAATGATGAATGGAATTGACTTTAAGCTAGAGCTTGAATAAAGTCCTTTTCGGAATGATAATTGCATAATTCTAAACATATGAAAAGTCTTAAATTTATTGGGTACTTAATGTTTGTGGTGTTGTTTTCATCTTGTGCTTCACTGAATCAATCCCTGAGTTTTGAAGAGGATGACATTTATTATTCTAATGATTTTCAACATCGTTTAAACGAACAAGCTCTTTTGATGAATATGGAAGTAGGAATGCCTGATTCTGCAATTACTTATTTCGACGAAACCTATGCCGATGCTATTCGCCCTAGCTATCAAAAAAGAATTAATAGTTTCAATGACGTAGAGAATACCGAAAGTTATATCGAAGATTATTCAGAATCGGAAGAATACTACAATCAAGCATCAAGTAGTCAAAATAATCGTTGGATGAGTACCGTTTCATTGGGTTTTGTTGCTGGCGGTTATGGATATTATTCTAATCCTTATTATGGGTATAACTCCACTCCTTATTACAGTTCATACAATTCGAGCCCCAGTTATTTTTACAATACCAATAACAACTATTATAACCAAAGAGCCCCAAGGGTTAATTCATCAACAACAAATACCCCTTACGAGCCTTTTAGTAACTACGGGTCTAATCGTTCCAATCGCGGAGCACCTGTAAATACAACTATCAACCGATCTACATACACAAATCCTAATCCTGGGTATCAGCAAACAAAACCTGGAGTTTCTTCTAATCGGGCGTATAAAACGAGAATACCATCTTCTTCGGGTACAAATTCAGGTGGGTATAATTCTGGGTCTCGTTCAGGTGGAAACTATTCTGGCGGTTCAGTTGGCGGATACAGAAGAAGATAGTGAAAGTCTGGCTGTCATTTATTGTTTTAAGTATTTCGACCTTCTTATTAAAAGGTCAAACATTTAATGATGCCCTCTTTTTTGGTCAAGATAATTTAAACGGAAATGCTCGTTACGTTTCTATGGGAGGTGCATTTGGAGCTCTTGGAGGGAACTCTTCAGCGGTCACAAAAAATGCGGCAGGAATTGGAGTTTATAGAAAAGGAGAATTATCCTTAAGCTATCAAATTTCCAACCAAGGGTACAACACTGTTCATTACGAAAATTCAATTAATTCGACTAAAACAGAAGGCCAAGTTCCGAACGTGAATGTGGTTTTTAGCAACAAAATCGAAGAAAGTGATTGGAAGAATTACAATTTAATGTTCTCGTATAATCGTCGCAATAACTTTGATTTTTCTTATTCTGCTAAGGGGATTAATCAAGAAAGCTCAAAGCTCGATTTATATTTAAGAGATATTATTGAGGCAGATATTTATGTTGATGAAATATATGATTATTTTCCTTTTGGAGCGGCATTGGCATGGGATGTTCTGCTGATTGATACAGCTAACGGGGATTACTTCCACGCCCTCGAAAATTATGGTCATTATCAAGAATATACGGCTAATGTAAGCGGAGGAGTAAATGACTTTTACATTGGAATGGGAACCAATTATAATGACAAACTTTATTTAGGAGCAACCATCGGAATAACCAGCATTAACTACAATAAAAAATCTACTTATTCGGAAACTCCACTTGAAGGAAATAGTCTTACTTATCTAGAATCGTGGGAAGAAGAAGAACGAATTGAAATAAGTGGAAGAGGCTTAAACTTGAGGTTAGGTATTATTTATTGGTTTAATGAAAAAACCAGAATGGGGATTGGGTTCAATAGTGGGACTAGTTATACCCTTTCTGAATCCTATGAAAAAAACATTTTAGCTAATTGGACGGATATAGAAAATACAACTAGCAAATCTCCAATTGGATTTAATCAGTATGAGTTTATATCGCCATATTCAATTGTATTTTCAGTTGCTAGAGTTGATAAGTACATAGGGTCCCTAGATTTCGATCTTGAATTAATTACATATGGTCGAATGCGTTATGGTAATGTTGCTGGCTACCCGATTGATTTTAAAGTACCCAATACAAAATTTGATGAAAACGCTGCCGTTTCAATGAATATGAGTTTGGGAGGTGAATTATTGCTTGGTCCGGTTATTTTACGAGGTGGTGCAAGAATAATGGGAAATCCGGAAAAAGGAAAAGAGTTTTTTAATCGCTATGCCTTGAGCGGTGGTCTTGGCTATCGAATAAAACGTACTTCATTTGATTTGGCTTACTCTTTTTTTGATTCTGAACCAACGAACACCAATTTACATTATGCTTATAATATAGATCTTGAACCAACCAGAGGTGCGTTTACCGGCCAACAAATAATGTTCACTTGGGCTTTTAAATTCTCTGGAGTAAAATAAACGCTTGTTCACTTTGTTGTGTGAGTATCGTTTGTCTATTTATTCTGCAATTCGGAATCCTATCTATTAAATTGGCTAAAAAATTTGCCATGCTAGAAACAATTGATTGGGTAATTTTAATTGCCTATTTAGCCATATCAATTTACATTGGATTTCATTTTAAAAACCAGGCAGGTAAAAGCCTTTCTGATTTCTTTTTAGGTGGGCGTAATATGCCTTGGTATGTTGCTGGCATTTCTATGGTTGCAACCACATTTGCTGCTGATACACCGTTGTGGGTGACAGAAGTTGTGGCTCAGAATGGTATTAGTGGTAACTGGTTGTGGTGGAACATGCTAATAGGAGGGATGTTGACTACATTTTTCTTTTCCAAACTTTGGAGAAGGGCAAATGTTCTTACTGAATTAGAATTTATTGAACTTAGATATGGCGGAAAACCGGCCAAGTTTTTACGGGGGTTCAAGGCAGCTTATATGGGCTTGTTTTTGAATGTAATCATTATAGGCTGGGTAAATTTTGCGTTGATGACCATTCTCAACATATTTTTTGATATACCTGCTTACGATAATTCCATTCCTTTTTACGAAAATGAAATTCTTTGGTACATAGGTGGTGCTATGGTTTTGGTAGCAATTTATTCTTCACTTTCTGGATTAAAAGGAGTTGCAATTACGGATACTTTACAGTTTTTTATTGCAATGATTGGTTGTATTGTCATGGCTTGGTTTGTTTTGGATACTCCTGAAATTGGAGGAATTGCTGGTTTAAAAGAAAAATTACCTGCATGGCGATTTTCATTTTTTCCAAAACTTGAAACTGGAACTATTTCTGAAGGAGTTGGAGTTTTTGGAATAAGTATAAGTGCTTTTTTAACGTTTGCCATGGTTCAATGGTGGGCTAGTTGGTATCCTGGAGCTGAGCCTGGTGGTGGTGGTTATGTTGCGCAACGAATGATGAGTACCAAAACGGAAAAAGACTCTCTGTTTGCTACCTTGTTTTTTCAAATTGCCCATTATTGTTTAAGACCTTGGCCTTGGATAATTGTCGCTCTGTGTTCATTAGTACTATATCCCGATTTACCAATAGACGAGGCAGGTAAAGGTTTTGTTTTGGTAATGAGAGACTACCTTCCTGCCGGGTTAAAAGGGCTTTTGTTAGTAGCTTTTTTATCAGCTTATATGAGCACAATTTCAACACAGTTAAATTGGGGTTCGTCATTTTTAACGAATGATTTGTACAAACGCTTCTACAAAAATGAAGACGCATTTAAAGACGAAGAATCTGCTCAAAAGCACTACGTTTCAATTGCTCGTTGGTTTACCGTGTTGATAATGGTAGTTGCGTTTTACACCACCACTCAAATATCAACAATAGATGCCGCTGCAAAGTTCCTTATTCAAGCTGGTGCTGGTTTAGGTATGGTTTTAATATTACGTTGGTACTGGTGGCGAATTAACGCCTGGAGTGAAATAGCTGCTTCTATCGCTCCAATATTCGGCTATATTATTGCCAATAATTTCTTGAATTTACCTGAACCATTTAACTTTTTATTTACTGTAGGTTTTTCAAGTGTAATATGGCTGACCGTTACCTTTTTAACCAAACCAGAAATAGAAAAAGTATTAACTCATTTTTGTGATCGCGTTTCACCTCCAGGGGCTTGGGCAAATTTTACAATTCAGAAAGATAAAAATGAACCTGTTGGTGGGTTGGTATTAACATGGTTAATGGCAGTAGTTATGACCTATGGGGCGTTGTTTACAATGGGGTACTTCTTATTTAATGAGTGGTATCAGTTCGGAATAGCATTAGTGATTACTTTAATTTCTGGGTTTATTGTGGTTCGTTCGGTAAGGACTAGCTCAGCTTTTTAATGTATTTCAAAAGCTTTGCTTCGAATTGATCAACATCGATTGGCTTGGTGATATAGTCATCAATAAATGATTCATTTAGCCTTTCAATGTAATTGGTCTCATTTGCGGCAGAAATTGCTATAATAGTTGGTTTATCCTTTCCTTTTAATTCTGCAATTTTTTTACTTGCAATAAAGCCATCCATTATTGGCATTTGAAGGTCCATTAATATTAAATCGTATTCATTATTTGTTGCTAAATCAAATGCTTCTTGTCCGTTAACGGCCGAGTCATTTTCTATATTTAGTCCTTGTAATAGTTTTTCAAGAATAATTAAGTTAATTCTGTTATCCTCGGCAATAAGTACTTTAATGGCTTCCTTTTGAATGATTTTAGCATTGGTTTTGGGATTTAATCGAACAACTGACTCATCAGCTTTGGGCAGTGTAATTTGAAACCAAAAAACGGAACCTTTATTAACTTCACTTTCCAATATCAAGTTACTGCCCATTATTTTTAATAGGCGATTTGATATAGTTAAACCCAGTCCGCTGCCACCATATATTCTAGATGTATTGGTATTGGCTTGTGAAAATCGATCGAATATTTTTGTTCTTTGTTCTGGCTCAATTCCAATTCCCGTGTCTTTAATAGAAATTTTAAATGTAGACTCTGTGTTAGTTTCAGATATTCCAGCAATGGTTACTTCTACTGAGCCTTTTTCGGTAAACTTTATCGCATTATTACATAAATTAAAAATGATTTGACTTAATCGGGTTGGGTCGGAAATAACCTTACTGGTAAACTCATTGTGAATGATGAGTTTTAATTTTAAGTTTTTCGACTTTGCGTGTGGCTCAAGGGTAGAAATAATTTTTCGTACGTGCTCATGCAAGTCAAATGATTTCTCTTCTAAAATAACCTTCCCAGCTTCAATCTTCCCAAAATCTAGAACGTCATTGACAAGGCTAATTAAATTTTCTGAAGAAAATTGGAGAAGTTCTATATGTTTTAATTGTTCTTCAGTGGGGTTAGTAGTTGCCAATATATGAGATAAACCAACAACGGCATTTAAAGGAGTTCTAATTTCATGAGACATAATGTTCACGAAATCGCTTTTCGCTTTATCAGCGAGTTCGGCTTCTTTTTTTGCCTTTTGTAGTTCTTGGTTTTTAATTTTTACTTGATCGGCCTGTTTATTAAATGTAATAGTTAAAAAGCTGGTAGCAAGCGCAAATAGACACGCCAATATTCCCATAATGGAAATTAAAAACCAACGATTTTCTAATCGTGCTGAAATATCATGAAGTGTGATTCTTATTCTTTTTATTTCTCTATTAATCAGGTTAATTTGATCTTGAACTTCTTTTTTGGGAGTTGAATAGGTAAAATTCACCAAAAAGAAATTGATTTCATGCAAAGGTTCTGGATTGAGTTTATCCTTTGCGTTTACTGACTCTATATAATTGAAATATTTACGTGTATCAATATTATCTATCGACCTGGGTTTACTTAAGTATTCGGACAGGTCATTTCTAAGGCTAGAAATAGTTGAAATTACTTCAATATTTTCTTCTAAATCAGTTTGAAGCATTTTTACATTTATGCCGAGACTGATTACTCCAAGAACGAAGAGGGTGGCAAAAACCGTAACTAAATAGTACCTTAAGTTCGATTTGTCAGCCATTAATATTCAAAATTCTTTAAGTGGTTATATAATGCTTGTGTTGGCAATCCAATAACGTTTTGGTAAGATCCTTTTATTTCCAAAACACCTACGTCTCCAATCCATTCTTGAATTCCGTATGCGCCGGCTTTGTCAAAAGGTTTGTATGTCTTTATATAGTGATTAATCTCTTTATCCGACAATTCACAAAAAGTAACACTAGTAACCGAATTAAAAATAATTTGTTGTGATTTTGAGGTTAAGGCAACACCTGTTATTACCGAATGGGTTGCATTAGATAGAGATTGAATCATTTCAAATGCCTCTAAATAATTTGCAGGCTTGTTTAGTATTCTGCCATTTTTATTTACTATGGTGTCGGCAGTTATCACTAAATCATTGGTATTAATCAAGTCTAAAAAAGGTTTGGCTTTCTTTTTTGCTAAGTATTCAGCAATTTGATTTGGACTTAAATGTTCGGGGTAGGTCTCATCTGTTGGGTATGTTTTAACCTCGAAAGAGATTCCCATTTTCTCAAGTAGTTCAGCTCTGCGAGGTGACCCAGAACCAAGAATAATATTTTTATTAATAAGATGATTAAGCACCGCTTGGATTGAGGATATAAAATACAACAATCAGATACAATACAGCCATGAGTGAAGCTACTTTGTTCAATAAGGAGGGTGTACTGAAATCTGCTGTTTTTTTACCTTTAAATGTCAAGATAAGACTGGCAAGAATAAAGGGGGCTATAGCAATTACAATGTAACTCATTGTAAGGTTGTCGGGTAAAAATACTTGTTGCACAAATAAAGTGCCTGCCAGTACAATTAAGTAAATAGCAGAAACAATGTTTTTACTTTTAACAATTCCCAATTTAATTGGCAAGGTATTACAGCCGTATGCCTCGTCTCCTTTAATGTCAATAATGTCTTTAGTGATTTCACGAGCAATGGTCATTACAAATGAAAAAGCACCTAATCCACCAACCCAACTCAACGTAACCATAGCATATTGCATAAAAAATGCTTTAGCTTCTACTTCTTCGGCAATTAAAGTTTTGTTTGAGTGAATCATTGAAAGAATTTCGAAGAGCCAAACAACCATTGGAATTATAGCAACACAAAAAGCAATTGCAAGGTTGCCCCATATTAACCTTCTTTTAAAATCGGTAGAGTAAAACCACAAGGTTGCAACTACTATTAATTGAATAAAAACGAGTTCTATAATTCCAATCTTGTAGCTCAAGTATGCGGCTATGGCAACTCCAATTCCACTTAAAGTTAAGTGAGCTACCATGGCTATTCGCCTTTTAATAAACCGACCAATAATTATTTTATTTGGTTTGTTTATTCGGTCAATTTTCAGGTCAAAATAATCATTAATCATGTTTCCAGCCGCTGCTATTAGCATTGAAGAAACGACCAGCAACGAAAAATCAAGATTACTCAGTCCTCTATTTAAAGGAACATTAATACCAGGGGTCAAAATGTCGAAAAAGGCATAAATCACGCATACCCTTGTCAGAATCATGGTAAGGGCAATCATGAGCATGTTTTGCCATCTCGAAGCTTTAATAAATGCAATTACAGGATTCATAGTTACCAAGTAAAGTTTTTAAAATCTTGGTTTGCTTTAAACCATTGATCTTGAACTCTTAATGTTTGTTCAATAATGTCTCTTACGCATCCCTTCCCTCCATTTACTGTGGAAATAAATTTACTGATTGATTTTATTTCTGGAGCAGCGTCTAACGGACAACAAGCTAATTCTACTTCTTTCATAACTTCATAATCAGGAATATCATCTCCCATATATAAGGTTTTCGCTAAGTCTGTGTCAAAAGTTAAACAGTGGTCGGCTAAAACTTCTTTTTTATTGTAGCTTTTTAGGTATACGTGTTGAACGCCTAATCCTTCGAGCCGATCTTTTACTGTTTCCGAACTACCTCCAGTAATAATTACTATTTCGTATCCCAGTTTTACGGCCAGTTGAATGGCGTAACCATCTTTTGAATTCATGTGCCTTACCTGACTTCCATCTTCTAACATAGTAACAGTTCCGTCAGTGAGAACGCCGTCAACATCAAAAACAAATGTTTTGATTTTTGGTAAAGAATCTAAGTAAGTCATGTAACGAAGATAATATGGATTGGAAACTAATTACTGCTTTGAATACTCTTTGTTAGCAGAGTGTAAATAGCTGACAATTCTTTTTTGGATTCCAACAAATTTAAATGTGCTTGAATTGTTTTTTGGTCTTTTCTAATAGCGGGACCGGTTTGAGTTTTATCTGGCGAACCCAATAATACTTTTCGAGCGGTTTCTTCTATTAATGGGTAAAGTAGTGTTTTGGGTAATTTTTTTTCTTGAAGTAATTCAAAACTCAAACTAGCCAAATGGTTTGTGAAGTTGTTTACTAAAACCCCTGTTAAATGCAGGGTTCTGCGAACTTCAGAATCAGCTTCGATAACCTGATTAGAAATTAGGTTTGCCAATGTGATTAAACTTGAAGAGTTTTTTTCAGAATTGCCTTCAATCATTAATGGAATTTCTTTCCAATTGGGTTCAACTGTTTTCGAAATACTTTGAAACGGATAAAAAACACCATGGTTTTTATTCTGTTTTAATTCATCCAAACCAACACTGCCCGAAGTATGAACAATTAATGCTTCTGTATTTTTTAAATCGTTTGATAACTCGGAAATGTAATCATCGTTAACACATAAAAAAACGGCATTTGTTTTTGGTAAATCCTTTAAACTATCAAGGCATTCGCAGTCAACTTGGTTAGCTAGTAATTGACAATTGTTTTGACTTGGAGAATAAATAAATTCAATGCTAATTCCTGCCTTTTTAAATGCTTTTGAAAGCTGGGTAGCAACATTTCCAGATCCTATAAACCCAACACTTGAAATCATTTCAATTTAAGTCGATTTACAACTGCAATTATGGTTCCTATGAACATGATAATACTGCCTAGCCACAAGAGGTTAATGTATGGGAACATGATGGCCTGCATTACAATAAACTCTTTTTGTTCAACTTTATCCTCTGTGATCATAAGGTCAATTGACCCGTTTTCGGGATATATATAGTTAAACTCTATGTCAAGACCTAAATCTTCGTTTTTTGCAGGGATTGAATAAGTTCTAACAGTATCTTCAAGAACAAATACAGGATTGAGTATATGCCTTTCAGTATTGAAATCCCACACTGAAATAACGGCTTCTACTGCAATGTCGCTCTCATTTAAATCATATTTACTGGAAGGTACCTTTTGAAGACTATCTACTATTAAAATTGACCGTTTTAAATACAAGGTATCTCCCACATGAAGATTTTCCTTTTTTGCTTCTGATTCGTGGTCGTGTTTGTCTGCTTCCTCTAAAACTGCCCAAGTAACATGTGTGTATATGTCTTTGGTTAAAAAGTGTCTTGTATCTGGCTCAGGTACATTTCCCATTCGTTCATTTAACTGAACTTGTGGTTTTAAAGTAAAATCTTTTACAAGTTGACCATTTCCGTTGTCTTTAAAATAGTTAACCAAATATCTAATGTTCACACCGTCTTTTTCTCTGCCCGTATAGGTCACAAAATATTCTCCCATTTTTAAGGTATCACCTTCCATTAATAGGATATTCTCTTTGTTTGTGAAGTTTTCGCCTAACTGAGTTACATCAAATGTGCTTGTATTGGTACTTATGTTTTCTTGTTGGCTCATGGAAATAAGAATTCCCAACATCATTAACCCAAAGCCTGCATGTGCTATTGAAGCTCCCGAGTATTTGATTTTACCTTTTAAAACACGCAGCCAATAATCAACATTGGCAATGAATGTAAAAAAGGATGCAAATAACATGAACAGGTGGAATGGGTTGCTCATTTTTACGCTAATTCCAATTCCAAAAGCTAGTACTAATGAAACAATAGCACTTGTTAAAATATTGTTTACGAGTTTTTTAAGTGGTGTGCTTTTGTAATTTAAAAACTGAGAGAAAGCCATTATTATTAAGATGACTATCACAAATGGAGTCTGCCAACTGTTGTAATGTTCAATAACGTTTGCTGATGGCGCTAAGTCAGTTCCAAATATTTTATTAA
This sequence comes from Salibacteraceae bacterium, assembly GCA_049599135.1. Lineage (GTDB taxonomy): Bacteria > Bacteroidota > Bacteroidia > Flavobacteriales_G > Salibacteraceae > UBA2108. Next base: position 25,022 of record JBMYOI010000017.1, on the reverse strand, counting down.
TTACCGGTAGGCTTGTGCTGAATGTAATTTGAAAGCTAGATACAAAGAGGACTAAAGATCCGATAAACATCCAAAATTCTCGGCTCCACAATTCTTCTTCTTTTTGATTATTTGGTAAACTTTTAATACGATAAAAGAATAGCGCTAAACCTAAACCAACAAAACTCAGCAGGTACAGAAGTAATTGTCCCGACATGCCCAAATCAGTAAAAGCATGAACAGAAGCATCACCCAAAATACCACTTCGAGTTAAAAATGTGGAGTAAAGCACAAGTATAAAACTGAGCAAAGTCAAGAAGATGAGCGATTTCATTACTCCACCTCTTTTTTGTTCTATGAGCATTAAGTGGCCTGCTCCAATAATTACCAACCAAGGTACAAGGGAGGCGTTTTCAACAGGATCCCATGCCCAAAAACCACCGAAACTTAACGCTTCGTATGCCCATGCACCACCCATAAGTATGCCTAATCCTAATATAAATACACTAAAGAAAGTCCACGGTATAGCAGGCTTAATCCACTCTTTATATTTTCCAGTCCAAAGGCCTGCAATGGCCAATGCAAACGGAGTTAAAGTACTCGCAAAACCTAAAAATAGAGTAGGTGGGTGGATCGTCATCCAGTAATTTTGAAGTAATGGATTAAGACCTCTCCCATCTAGGTTGGTCAAATATTCCGGGTTAGAAAACAATGGAATATTGGCAAAATCTGGATGGTCTCGTAGTAATACTGTAAATGGATTTGAGCCTAATCGATAATCAAGAAAGTAACTGCCCAACAACATGGAGGTAATAAATGCTTGAACTAGGGCAAATATGGATATAACCGGAGCTTCCCATTTCTTATTGAAACGAATAAATATAAGCCCCAATACAATATGCCAAAAGGCCCAAAGTAGAAAACTACCTTCTTGTCCTTCCCAAAAACAAGAGAAGATGTAACGTAGTGGTAGTGCGCTGCTCGAATGTTGCCAAACATAATGATACTCAAAATATTGATTGAGAATCATGGTGAATAATGTAGCTACAATTCCTATTAATGCAATTCCATGAAGGAAAAACAAGCGTCTTCCAAACACTACCCATGTCTGATCAGATTTTTGTTGACCAATAAAATAAGATATTGAAGAAAATAATGCCGAAATGAAGGCAATTATGATGAATAGATTTCCAATTTTTCCAATTAAAAGGTGTTCACCTATGTATTCCATAATTAAGAAATCTCTTTATTCGACTCCGCGTCGTATTGTTCAGGTGATTTAAACTCGCCCGAACCATCATTATATTTCGAAGGGCATTTCATTAGGATTTGGTTCGCATGAAAATCTTCACCTTCGGCTTTTCCTATAATTACAATTTGTTCAGATCGATCAAAATCCTGTGGTTTACTCTTGTGTAAAACCACTTTTTTCTCAAGACTATCATGATCTAACATCCAAAAAACAAATTCGTTGGGGTTTTCTTCGGGGTTGTAAATAGTTTCTTTGTCTCTATTTAAAACGCCAACCACATGAAATTCTGCCTGAGGATTTTCGAAAGCTTCACTAAAATTAGCATAGGTACTTGAATCACTCAAAGTTCCAATTATTGCTGCAATGGCAATAGCTATAATTACAATTCCAACTATGTGTGTTTTTTTCACTTGTTTAGCTTTTTTTCAATGTTGTTAATTTTTTTGTCCAGGCTAAATAGATAAACAACTATTCCAATAAAAATTAAAACCAAAACGGCAATTACTACATAGATTTTTCCATCGGCTCTCATTTGATCCGCCATAGCTACTTCTTGCGCAAACCCTTGGCTAAAGAAAAATAAAAGTGAAAATATTGAAAGTAAATACTTAATCATTGTAGAGTAGTTTATGTTCAATTTTTTTATATCGTAAACGTAAATCTAATATCCAGGTAGCAACTAAGGTCCAGCCTATAATAGCAGGGTAAAATACTGCTCGCATGGTGTTGTCCATGTCATAAGAACCAAAGGCTGGGTTGCCACCGTTTCCAGGGTGCAGTGAATCTGTTCCTGACAAACGTGGAATAACATTGATAAACAACATCATCATTACGTAAGCGAAAATATTGTAAACCGCCGCCACTTTTGCTCGTTTTGTTTCGTCCTGTAACGAACCTCTTAAAATGATGTAGGCTAAGTATATCAAAATAGCTACCGCCGTTCCGTTAAGTTTTACATCATTAGTCCAAGGTGTACCCCATGTGAAATTGGCCCAAATCATACCTGTGAGTATGCCTAACATACCTAAAAACAGGGCAACGTTAGTTGATTCTGAAGCTACAAGGTCTTTCCTTAAATCTTCCGAGCTTAAGTATTGAATTGAGTTTACTAAAGAAACGGTCATAAGAATCATCATAGCAAACCACATTGGGATATGATAATAAGTGTTTCTAATGGTTTCATTGAGAATGGGTAGTTCAGGTACAGGGATTAAAAGTCCGCCAATTATGGCATATAGGACAAGAGATACTCCTAATAATTTCCACCATTTCCCTTTCATTTCTAACCCTTGATTTAATCGCGCCAAAGGTATGGAAATAATATGTAGCTAAGTGCTGCTACAATGGTATTCATGCTTGCTAAAACGATAATAAACTTTAAATTTTGAGGGCTTATTATTCCTTCAATAGAATTCATGGATAAACCAATAAGGGTATCTAAAAATGGAAGAATTATTGGAAAACTCAATATGGCCATTATTGTAGGGTTGTTTCCGGTTTTTGAAGCAATTGCAGATACCAATGAAAGTATAGTCCCAAAACCCCAACTTCCTAAAAAGGCAGTTAATGCAAATAGTACAATGTTTTGGATAGGATTGCCAAGAAAAATGGTGTAGGTAATAAATGCCATTGAAGTTAAAATGAGCATCAAAGAGCTGTTGTAAATTATTTTGCTGATAATTATTCCTTGTGGACTAGCTAACTGATAATAGTACAGTTGACGCTCATCACTTTCTTGCATAAAACTTTTTGAAACTGTATTTATTCCAGTAAACAATATGATGATCCAAAAAAGAGCATTGTAAGTTTCAGTGCTTATTATTTGCTTAAAGGCGAAGTAGCATAGAAATACGGTACTGATTATATAAATGAGAATTCCCACAAGAGAATTCTTTTGCTTCCATTCAAGGAGCAAATCTTTTAAGAGTAATGCTTTAATTTCGGAAAAATGCAATGCCTTTACTTTTGTCTTTTAGGTAAATAGTAATCTTGCAAAGATATATTTGAAAACAAGACACATGAAATTAGATATTCTCGCTTTTGCTGCTCACCCTGATGACGTCGAATTGGCCGCTTCAGGAAGTGTTTTAAAGCATGTAAAAAATGGTTATTCTGTTGGAATAGTTGATCTAACTAGAGGAGAATTAGGTACACGTGGTAGTGCTGAAATAAGAGATGCAGAAGCTAAAGAAGCCGCTAAAATATTAGGTTTATCAGCAAGAGTGAATTTAGACTTAGGTGATGGTTTTTTTGAAAACAACAAAGAAAATCTTCTTCGGCTGGTTGAACAAATTCGGGTTTACCAACCTGAAATTGTATGGTGCAACGCCATAACCGACCGTCACCCTGATCATCAAAGAGGATCAGAATTGGCCTCACGTGCATGTTTTTTGGCAGGGTTAAGAAAAATTGAAACCAAATGGAACGGAGAAAACCAAAATGCCTGGCGCCCCAAATCTGTTTACCATTATATACAAGACCATTATATAAAACCCGATTTTGTGGTGAACGTCTCAGACGAATGGAGTGGGAAAATGGACTCTATTATGGCGTATAGTTCGCAATTCTATAATCCAAATTCTAAAGAACCTGTTTCCCCAATTTCAAGTAAAGAGTTTCTTCAGGTTATTGAGGGTAGAGGTAGAGAAATGGGGAGAATGATTAGCCGAGAATATGGAGAAGGGTTTACCGTAGAACGACCCATTGGAATTGATGATTTAATGAAGGTTTATTAACGTTCCGTGTATGGTGTCGTAGCATCCCGTAGGGTGCTATGCACGATACACATTGTTGTGTTTTCGTGTTTTATTTATTCAATTTCTTGTATTCCAATTTCCTTCAAATATTCATATGTTTCGTCATAAAAAGCCTTAGGCCTTGTGTGATCTAAATCACTGCTTTCAGGAACAAATATTACCATTCCTTGACGTGCTCTTGTGAGAAGAACTCGATAAGTATTTTTTAAATACTCTTTGTCTATATCCTTATTTATGTTTTGCCATTTGGTTCCTTTGAAATTTTGGTATTTCCAATCCGAATTATTAAAATGAAAGTTACCACCCCAAGCAACACAAGCCCAATCTATCTCGAGTCCTTGAATATCAAATTCAGTAGCAACTTCTTCTAAGAAATAAGAAGAGCGAATATCTTGGCTGTTATTTAGAAACCAACTTGGTGCAGAAATTTCATTTTTCACATCAATACCTAAAGGCCTTAGTCTTCTGGCTCCTGAGGAACTAATTAATCCAATCCTTTCACTTCCTTTAGCACTATCGCGAAGCCACTTTTTTGCTTTTTCAAGGTTTCTTGTTAAAACAATAGGATAAGATTTTTTGATTTCCGAGTAAATTCGTTGTGAGTCTTCAATTTCGATATTAAGTAACTCGTGAATGAAATTTGATAATTGTTCTGATCTAAATGATCTAACAGATACCGCAAGGTGCAATTCCATTTCACTTATTCCATTTCCAATTAACCATTTTTTCGATTCTTCAGATTTTAAATAGTTATCACTTTCTAATATTGAACTAGAGTAGTGAATGTCCCAGTCAGGAAAATGGTTTTTAAGAGAACTAATCCATTCTTCTAATCCAGCTTCGCCTGTGTTTATTTCTTGCCCACCACCAATTAAACAAACTATTGTACACCAATCAGAATGTCTGTTCATAACATCAATTAGAAATTCGGGTTCTGATTTGTTAAAATCTTCAACTCCTTTTTTCCTTTTCATAAACGAACTAACTTGATCATTTGTCCAAGCTCTTTGAGCTTCATCAAAAACTACAACTCTTTCAATTGGGGCTTTATCTGAAAGTAAATTATCATCACGGAAATGGTGAATATTTTGAATAAATGCATTCGCTTTAATGCCTGCCTGCTTTTTGCTTAGCCTTTCTCCATTTTCTTTTGCTGTCAGCACTTCATCCCTTGTTAGCGCCTCTCTTAGAACATCAACCAACGGCCCATTTCCAGATAAAAAAACAGCGTGTTCATCTTCATCAGCTTTCATTCTTTCAACCGCTATATTTAATCCAGCTAAAGTTTTACCTGCGCCAGGTACACCTGTCACAAAGCAAATTGATTTCATCCCTTTGATTTTGGACTTTTCAATTACTGCATTAATACAATCTGCCGTTTTAGACAGATTAATGGTTCCTGAATCTGATCTAGTTATTTCTTTGACATTATGCCCTTTGTACAGAGCTTGAGCGGCTTCTACGATTGTAGGTGTCGGTTTGTAGATAGAATTCTCCCAATATTCAATATCAATTGATTTATTGTTGTCCTTTAAATACTGTTTAAGTGTTTCGGCTAAATCAAATTGATTGGATTTAGCAGCAGTTTTATGGTCGATTATCTGATTGTCCTGTTCAGCAATACTTGCCGCATTTGTGGCGACCAATACAGGTATGAGTTTGATATCGTGGCTTCCTTCGTGGAAGTTTTTCAAATCAATCGTATAATCAATTACTTGTTCAATTGCATGTTTTTCATAACCTCCGTCTCCAACTTTAAACTCGATTATAAAAGCAACATTATTTATGATAACTATATTATCCACTCGCTTACCCATTCTAGGAATTGTAAACTCGAAATAAATTCGACCTTCAAATTCAGTTAGTTGGTTTTTAAGAATAGTGATTTGTTTACGCCAAGCATTTACTTGTAACTCTTCAAGTGTTCTGTTGCTATGATTAGCGGTTAATTCACCTAGAATACTCGAGTCAGGTTCTTGTAAAAAGTCTTGTATGTTTTTCGAGTAATAGGCTCTTTTCATAAATGGTCTTCTTGATTATTTCGGTTTGTACTACATGAAACACAACTAGTGGCTAAACGCAATATGCGTTTATATACTATTATATTTTGCCTTTGTAAGGCACGTTGATACTAGGTTTGTTGTTGTTTTTGACGATGCTGTTTTTGCAAAAAACAACCACTTATTTTCCAAATATTTCATCTAAAGGGTTTTTAATTTCATTGTATTTGGTTTTGGCCACATGCGTATAGATTTCTGTGGTTTTAATACTTCCATGACCAAGTAATTCTTGAACATACCTCAAATATATCCCTTTATCATCAAATTCATTTGAACTTGTATGAAGGCTCGGAAATCGATAATACTTGATTTATTTGGTTTATATGTTGTTGTATCCATCTGGTGGTAACCTCATGCAGCCAGTGACTCCTATTACCTTTATAATAAAGACAGGTATCTAAAATTTTAAATAAAAAAAAGGGCTTCAATTGAAGCCCTTTTTTTGTTTGGATATATGTTAAGAATTACTCAACAATGATTCTGTTAGAGTAAGTACCAGAACCGTTGTTTACCGTTAAGATATAAACACCTGATTCTAAATCAACTAAATTGAAGTTTTCTACATGATCGTTTGTTAAATTCAAATCTTTAGAAAGTACTTCTTGACCAACTAAATTTCTGATTGTAACATTTACATTCATGTTAATAACGTCAGTAAATGAAATATTAAAGTTTCCGTTACTTGGGTTAGGGAAAACCAACATTCCAGCATTAGGATTGTTCAAATCAGAAATACCAACTGTTACAGAAATAACATTACTGTTTAAACTTTCACAACCGTTAGACTCAATTCTAGCAGTAACTTCATCACCACCGTTTAAGTTAGTAGGCTCGTAAGTTAAACCTGTAGTTCCTGTAGCTTTCCAAGTAGCAGTACCTTTTAGTCTGTAATACCAAATTGCAGAAGCACTACTTGCAGTAAATACGTTTTCACTTTTAGAAATTGTAATTGCAGCAGGAATAGCTTTTACTTCAACGTTCATTACATTAGACATCAATGAATCTCCACAAGCATTGTAAGAGTAGAATGAATATCCGTGAGTATGTACTGAGTCGCTATTTACTTTAAAGATTGAATTTGTAGAACCATCTTCCCATTTGAAAGTTGCATTAGGCTGTCCAGAAGCAATTAAGTTAATTGTGCTAGCACCTTTACAAATCACAATTGCTCCAGCAGATGTAAGAGTAGCAACTGGTGCTGGCTCAACATCTACCATAACAGAATCTTTTGCAGTAAATGCACCATTACAAGCGAAAGCTTCAACAACATAAGTTCCTGTTGTAGTTACTTTTAATGAAGTAGAGTTACTGATTACTGAAGAAGACCCAGATAAAGTCCAAGAATAAGCTCCTCCAGGGTTTTCTGCAACCATAAGTTCAGCTGTATCACCAGGACATAAATACTTACCACCTGATATAGAAGCATTAGCTTCAGTAACAGCACCAATAGTGATTGAAGCATTTGAAGAGCCGCTACAACCTTGAACTTTTACAGTGTAAGTTCCAGGAGAAGTAATATTCAAAGTATCAACCGAAGAAGGTGATCCAGAATTATTCCAATCATAAAATCCGCTTGAACCAATTGAACTGTGAGAAACTCTCAAAGTAGTTGAGCTACCTGAAGGACAAAGAACATTATTGTCAGCACTTAAAGCTACTGAAGGACCTTGTCCCGCTGTAGGTGTACTAATTTCAATTTCTTCTGTAATAACGCCACAAGGAGTTGTAATAGAACAAGTATAAGTTCCTGGAGTTGTTACAAGAATACTAGAAGTAGTTTCTCCAGATCCCCATGAATAAGCAGAACCACATGAAGGAGAAGCATCAAGTTTAAGAGTATCACCAGCACAAATGAATCTTTCGCCATTAATAACAGTTAAACAGGTTACAGGTGTACTAGAAATAGCTGATTTATCTTTTGCTACATATACCATTAAATTAGTAACATCTCCATGGTTTCCAGCTTGTCCAACAGGACCTACTTCAGTACCAGGACTAAAATCTTCCATATAAATTACTCGAACACTGTCATCAATGTTTTCAGCCATTGCGCCATAAACACACTCTTCGAATCCTGTTCCATCATCTGTTAAATCTAAAGGTTCTCCCCAAGTACATCCACCGTCACCAGACTTAATTACAAATTGATGTCTGTAGTGATTAATCCCGTCATTGTAAGGTTTACTTGCAGATTCAGTTTCCATAATACCCATAAAAGTAGCGTACATTCCTCCACTAGCATCTCTACCCATTGAAGGATACCCACTCATAGATTTAGCACCATAATCGGTTAATCCAGTGATACCACCAAGGATATTTAATGTAGTTGGGTCTCCATCTTGATCTATAAGACCTAAAATTTGTCTGTGATTTCCGTCACCATATGATTCTTTCCAGAAGTGTAAACCATTCATGAATGGGAAAGTAGTATACTGATGTGCTCCATTTACTAAAGTGGTATCGTCATCAGTCCAAGTCCAAGAACCAAACATTACGTTAACTTCATCGTTAGCATCAATCATAATGTCACCAGTGTTATCAGCAGTCATCACAGTATCGTTTACGATAAAATCACCCAAGATATAATCTGTCCAAGGCATTTTGATAGGATGCATTTCGGTCCAGGTATTACCGTTATCCATAGATTTTAAAACGGTTGAACTATTCCATCTGTGAAAAACAGCAATGGCAACAACATCACCTTTTGCAGTAATAGCATAAGAATCAGCGTTGAATCCATCATATTTTGAACTATCTAGTCCAGGTAGAACAATACTTTTCTTATCCCAAGTTACACCACCATCAAGTGAACGACTATATAGAACTGCTCCATCAAGTCCTTCGTGACGCTGTCCATTAAAAGTTCCTGCACCACCTGGTACAGGTACAGGCTCAGATAAAGCCAATAAATGAAGAGTTTCTCCATTTGCTCCACCAGCAGCCATACGTGGCCATAATGTATAACCAGTTCCAGCAATTAAGTCTGCTTTTGCTCCATTAGGATCTAAAACCTCAGTCCAAGCGCCGGTTCCTTTTGTAGCACGATGATTTAAAATAATTTGATCAGAAGTAGTTGTATGGCCCATAACAATTTCCTTACCTGATGCGGTAACTACAATTGAAGGCCATCCCATTCTTTCCGATTCTATTCTTGTTGTAGGGCTATCAACTGTCCAGTTTGTACCATCATGGTATAAGTAGCCCGAACCACGATCGGCATATCCACCTGTTCCATCGGTTTGAGACATAGTATAAACTGCGCTCATACTTCCATCTGCATTGCGAACAAATCTGTCGTCAATACTTGAATTCGACTGTAAATCGTAAATTGTAGTTCCTAGAACTAAGCCAATACTACTTGCGCTTGTGGCTCTAGAAGAACTCTGATTTTTACCATAAGTAACGGGAGCAGTTGGATGAAATCCAATCTTGTCGTTATTTATAGTTTCTGTTGCATTAGAGGTGACCCCTATTTTTCTATCTGCCGATGAAATTTGAGCTACGGCCGAAACCGTTGTCGCACCAGCAAGGATAGCAAGAAATAATTGTTTTTTCATATCCAATTTATTAGTGTAAAGTTCATTAATTCTTAACATGCCAAATTTAGCCAAACCAGTTTATCTTACAAACTATTGTATAAACGGTTTTCATTTCTACTAACAGATTAATCTAAAGAAGGTTGGTAGTACGTCAAAGTCTTTTGATAATTAGGCTTGTACTTTAGATAATGAAAGAGCTTCAAATGTATTAGGGTACTGGATTACTTGAGGTTTTTGATTGAGTATTTTTGAAAAGTTCTAATAAAAATATTAAAGATTTTATCCCAATTTAAATTCGATATTTTTTTAAATACTAAAACATTGGTGATGAGTTGAACCAAATAAACGATTGATGCTGAAATTGCAGCTCCCTCAATTCCGTAGGTTGGAATTAGCAAATAGCTAAAAATGAGAATAGAAATAAAACCTAAGCCGCTAATTTTAGTGTTAATCGAATATTTTCCTAGTCCGGCAAAAAAATGACTGAAAACCGAAGAGATGGATAGAAAAACTATTCCTGGTGCCAAATAAAAAAGAATCGACTTTATTTGTGTAAAATCGGGGCCTAGTATATAGGATAACCAATCTGCAGGAATACAGAGTAGGGCTGTGAATGAACCGATTGATAAAAGTGTGTTTAAATTGGATAATTGAATGGTAAGCTTTACTGAGTATTCTAAATCATCGGAGTTAGAGATTGTGGAGTATTGAACTAAACTTACCGCATTACCTGGGATTAAAGCTTTTTCGCCAACTTGGTTGCCTATAGAATAAACGCCTAGAATACTGGCGCTTGAAAAATGCTCAAGGACCAGGTAGTTTGAACGGTAAACCCCAAATTGGAATAAGTTAGCCAATTGAATGACGAGACCATAATTGAATAGCTCTTTGTACATCGATTGTATTGGAGATGTTTTTGTCTCATTTATTAAATCGTGAGATAAAAAATATAAGCTCGTAATAAAGGTTGTGATTTGACTGATGGTGTAAATTACTAAAAACTGCCTAACACTTATCATTTCAAATTGTAAGTAGCTTAATGACAGGCCAATTAGAATGATTATAGCTCCAAGAAAAGTTGTCTGGTTGTATGCTCTTATTTTTTCTTTCCCTACAAGTAAATGTAAATTAGCGTGACTCATAGCTTGAACAAATCCACTAATTAGAACAAGGAGCATAATGGATTCATCTATCATCGAAAAATATGAAAAAATGAAAAGGGCAAATAAGCTAATGGTAAGTGCCCATAAGTATGAAAATGAAAGAATTCCTTTTGAAGCGTATTTTTTTTGGAGGTACACCATAGATGAACCACCTACAATTTCAGATAAATGCAACACAAGGTTGATATAAATTAGATAAACCGCAAGGACGCCAATTTTTTCAGCACCTAGGTAACGCGTATTTAACATTAAAACACCAAGTCCACTTATTGTGATAAGTATTCTTGAAACTGTAGTGCCTGTTATCTGATTAATCATGTATTCATTTATATAGTTATGAAACGTTGAATACTTTAAACCAGGCACCTAAAGAAATCCATTTGAATATTCTCGGCAATTCATCCGGGTTGTTTTTGTTTTTTAAAATATGTAATCTTAAATCAGTCTTAATGTTTTTCTCCGTTAATAGTTCATTCGGAATGTAATCGATGTAGTCAATTAAATCGTTGTGGTTTGCATTTAACCAGCTGTTCATAGGAGTGCTAAACCCCAATTTTGTTTCTTTATTTAAAACTTTGCGTGGAACAATATTTTTATTCTTGAGCATGTTTCGAAGAAGTGGCTTGTTTTCTTTATAATGGTATTTAAGTCGGGGAGGTAGACTGAAAGCCCATTTTGCCAATTCATGACTATTAGCAAAAGGTACTCTTGATTCTATTGAAAATCGCATACTATTTCGGTCTTCTGCTCTCAGAAGTCCGGTTAAAAATCCTTGATAGTAATCCTGAAGTAGAAATTCATTGAGATTTTTGGGGATTGGTTTTGTTTGATAATAATCACTAACCCTAAGCATTTTAGAAAGATACTTGTAATCCGGGTTTAGTTGTGTGATTAATCTCGGGCTAAACTTTGAGAGACTTTTTTTACCAATTAATTTTGTTAATCGTTTTAAATCTGCTGGGCCATGTAAAGCCTTTTTAAAATCAAAGTTTTTAAGATTTTGCCATTGTCTAAACTCACCATATTTATAATAACCACCAAGTAATTCATCTGCCCCCTGTCCATTAATTAGAACTTTTACACCTTCCTTACTTGCCCTATGCATTACATTATATTGGGCAAAAGTGCTTGTTGATATTAATGGGAATTCTTGTGTATGCGCTACATCTTCAATACTGTTAAAGAATTCATTTGCAGATGGCTCACATTGGTGCCAGTTTAAATTGTGTTTTTTAACCGATAAGCGAATTAACTCAGACTCGTCAAATTGCTCTCCTGGAAAAATCGCTGAAAATACTGGAATAGAAATATCAGGGTTTAAAGCTCTCATTAGGCCAACAATAGTTGAACTGTCTAGTCCACCGCTCAAATTTGAACCAACTGGAACATCTGAACGGTAGTGCAGGTTAATAGCCCTTTGTAAAATATCGAATAATTCTTCGCTCAATATTTCTGTTGATTTAGAGTTAGTGTCGACTGTATTTAACAACAAACTTGGGTCAAAGAATTGGATCTTTTTTAACTCGATTGTTTTGGTGTTAATTTGAATTTCAAATCCTGGGTCAACTTCTTTTATTTCATTGAAAAAAGTATTCTGACCAAAATGAACCTCGTTGTGCAATACATAATTTGAAAAGCTGTCTAGGTTTAATGACTTTTTACAGTAGGGTAGTAATGCTTTAATTTCTGACGCAAATCTGAATTCATTTGAATTAGAAGAGTAAAACAAGGGTTTAACTCCTGTTCTATCTCTGCTTAAAATTACTGTTTGTTCAACCTTGTCATGAATGGCAAAAGCCCACATTCCCTCTAACTTGTCGTATAAGGCATGTCCCCAGTGTTGGTACCCTTTAAGAATAACCTCTGTGTCTGAGTTTGAATGAAACTTGAAAGAGGCTTGTTCTAGTTCTTTTCTAAGTTCAATATAGTTATAGATTTCACCATTATAGGTAATTGAATATCTTCCAGTCTCTTCAGACATGGGTTGATTTGCGTTATCTGAAAGATCTATAATTGAGAGCCTTCTATGTCCAAAACCAATTACACAATTCTCATTTTGTTTTTTGATGTATGAATTTCCTTTAGTATCAAAAATCAAGATGCCTTCATTGTCTGGGCCACGATGTTTTATTAGCTCATTCATTGAATGCACTTCTGCTTCGAGATGCCCAGAGCTCAATTCATTCAGTGTAATTATGCCGCTTATCCCACACATATTTAAACTACAGAATTGTAAATTTTATTAATACTTTCAAGAAAACTCTCGTTCGAAAACTGATTCCTAATGGCGCTTGCCGACTCCTTCAGGTTATATGACTTGTAATTTGTTGCCATTTCCAATAAGGCCGTTGTTAACTGGCTATCATTTTGAGTTAAAATTTCTACACCAAAAATGTTGGGCAAATATTCTTCTGGGCCACCGCATTTTGTAATGATTATGGGCTTTTCACTGGCTAGAAATTCGAAAGCTGAAATACAAAATGTTTCTCGATTACTATTTATAATGCCAAAATCACACGTTTGAATTTCTTTTAAAACTTCTTTATTGGGTAGGCGACCTCTCCAAATTACGTGATCTGAAATGCCTAACTCTTTACTTAATAAATGCAATTTCAGTTGATCAGGCCCCGACCCAATTTGAATTAATTTAAGGTGTGGATTTGATTGTAATGATTGGGCAAATGCACGTAGAATTCCTGAAATGTTTTTGTCTGAATCTATATGATCAGCAATATTCATTATTACACATTTTTCTTGAATGATTGAGTTAGTACTTGCTAGTTTAAAGTCAACAATATTTGGAACTATCTTGTAGTTAGCCTTTAGTTTTTGTTCTTCCATCAATTTTTGAAGAAACTTTGATTGAACGACAACAGCTGAACTTAATTGAATTGTTTTTTTAGTAAATCGTTTTCTTAAGATGCCAGAATATTCGAAATTTGAATGGTAACCCGACCAATGTTCAGATGTAATTAACGGAATATTTAATTGTGATTTTACTTTTAGAGCGATTATACCCATTGGATAAATTACATGAAGGTGGATGAAATCGTATTTGTCTTTGGGGATTTTATTTATTATTTCCATCCAAGCAACATACCAGCTTAATTTTTTTATCGGGTACTGGTTGGTAACATAATAATGTTTTTGATGGGTAATGCCATTTTCAATTATCGTTTCTTGCCTTTTGTTAGGTGCTGGACGTAAGGTGATTAAGTCGATGTTATGGATTTGAGAAATGGCTTTTAGTTGATGCTTAATAAAGATACCTAATTGGGGATCTGTATCGTTTGGATACCAACTAGCGAGTGCTAAAATTTTAAATTTCTTGTCCATATTGGGCTTAACTCAACAAACCTAAGAAAATGCTATTTATTGCTGCAAAATAATGCTTGTTTCCAGACTTTTTTAATTTAAATTTGCACCACACTAAATGGTGGTTGTAGCTCAGCTGGTTAGAGCGCTGGTTTGTGGTACCAGAAGTCGTCGGTTCGAACCCGATCTTCCACCCTTTTTAAAGGTCCTTAAGTAATTAAGGACCTTTTTTTTTGCTTGAAAGTGGATCAAGAAGGGGATCAAGAACAAAGTTTGAGTATTAAGCAAAATTTTGAGTTAATCTAAAAATTATCAATCAAGAAAACCCCGACTATACCTTTCAACAACAGGGCAAAAAAAATCCCCTTTGGTAAAACCAAAGAGGATTTTAAAATTCAATTTTAAATTGAACTATGCTTTTGCAAATACTTTTTGCATTTTTTCTTGTTCTTCGGTAGCCAAATCATTGTCTACTAAAATTCTTCCACAATGCTCAGAAATAATAATTTTCTTTCTTGAACGAATGTCTAATTCATGTTGAGGTGGAATTTTAAAGAAAGAACCGTAAGTAGCTCCATCAATAATTGGAACAACTGCTAAACCATTTTTAGCATTGTCTCTGATTCTTTTATATCCAACTAAAAGTCTGTTTTCAATTAAAGTTCCGTACTCATCAGATAATTTAGTAAGGTTGCCCTCAGACTTTTCATTAGCAACAATAATGTTTTCTAATTCGTCTTTTTTAAGTTTTAAATCTTCTGATCGTTCTTTTTGCTTACCAGTAGCCATTTCAAGAACTTCGTCTTTGTTAGCTATCTTAGCTTGATACTCATTAATTCTTTTGTTAGCCAATTCTATTTCCAACGTTTGAAATTCAATTTCTTTCGAAAGAGCTTCAAATTCACGGTTGTTTTTTACATTTTCTAACTGGCTCTTGAATTTTGCAATCTGAGATTCAGATTCTTGGATAGCAATTTTTTTCTTACTTATTTCAGAATCTAATTGAGTTTTCTCCTCGTTCAAAGAGTTAATTTTATTATCAATCTCGCTAATTTCTAGCTCTAGATTTTCTACCTCTTTCGGTAATTCGCCGCGAGTTGATCTAATTTCGTCAATCTTTGAATCGATTAATTGTAAATCGTAAAGAGCTCTTAATTTCTCTTCTACCGTAGCAACTGCCTTCTTTTTAGCCATATACGCCTAATTAATAATAATTTACTGGGTTTGTATTGTGCCCCGTCAAATGGACGGCAAATTTATTAAAATTTTTCTTTAAAAAATCGACAATTAATTGCTGAGTAAATTGTTCGCTTTCATAATGACCAATATCTGCTATTACTATCTGATTTTCATGGTCAAAGAACTCGTGATATTTGAAATCTCCGGTTATAAAAATGTCTGATTTTTTACGTTTCGCCTGATTCAAAAGAAAGCTTCCTGAGCCACCACACCAAGATATTCTTCTTATTTTCTGATTTAAATTACCGGTATGGCGGATTACTTTTAGGTTGAAAGTTGCTTTTACTTGATCGAAAAATTCTCCAAGCGTAATTTCTTGCTCTAGTTCACCAATCATGCCCGCTCCAACATAACTGTTGTCATTTTGTAAATCGTATAACTCATATGCCACCTCTTCATAAGGATGATTTTTAATCAAAGCATTTACAATTTTGTGGCTCAAATGCTTTTCCAGAATGACCTCAATCTTTGTTTCACTTTCAGTATGTAGTTCGTGTTTATTTCCAACATATTGATTTGATTTTTCTAATCCTTTAAAGGTTCCTTCACCTTCAGTATTAAAAGAACAAGAATTATAATTTCCCAATTGACCAGCGCCTGCTTCAAAAAGTGCGGTTCTTATTTTATTTGATTCAGAAGTTGGACAATAAGTAACCAGTTTCATTAAAGAATTAGGTTTTGGTAAAAGTATTTCGGGGCTGTCAATATTTAATAACTCACCAATTTTAAGGTTAACTCCGGTTTGAATGCTATCTAAGTTGGTATGCGCTGCGTAAATAGCAATATCGTTTTTAATGGCTTTTATCAATGTACGTTGCACGTAGTTTTTACCCGTTAGTTTTTTAATTCCACTAAACACAATAGGATGATGCGCAATAATCAAGTTGCAGTTTAATTCAATGGCTTCGTCAATTGTTTCTTCAACCGAATCTAAACATACTAAAGCGCCGGTTATTTCTCGATTAGAATCACCGCAAATTAGCCCCGCATTGTCATAACTTTCTTGGTAAGCGGGTGGAGCCCATTTCTCTAAAACACTTAGAATTTCTGAAATTTTCATAA
Source organism: Salibacteraceae bacterium (assembly GCA_049599135.1). Lineage (GTDB taxonomy): Bacteria > Bacteroidota > Bacteroidia > Flavobacteriales_G > Salibacteraceae > UBA2108. The sequence continues at coordinate 8,657 of JBMYOI010000017.1, read as the reverse complement.
AAAATAATCTTATATCAAAGGTATTACCTCAAGTTTATTCAGACCTAGTAAATACTTTTAATTTTGGCGACTGCAATTATGAAGGCATTCAGACTTATACTTTTCCCTTTTTCCATTTTATATGGAATTGGTCTTTTCGTAAGAAACCTGTTATTTGATATTGGTGTTCTGCCATCCAAGTCATTTCCTATTGCTGTAATTAATGTAGGCAACCTTGCTGCCGGCGGAACAGGGAAATCTCCGCACACCGAATATTTGATGCGTTTACTGGGGTCAAGTTACAAGTTGTCTACTTTAAGTAGGGGGTATGGGAGAAAAACTTCGGGCTTTTTGGAAGTGAAAGAAGACTCTACTTTTTTTGAAGTAGGTGATGAACCTCGAATGTTTAAGAATAATTTTAAAAATATTCCAGTATTCGTTGATACAAATAGAGTTAGAGGTATTCAGAAAATAAGGACTATTGATAGTGAAATTGAGTGTGTTGTACTTGATGATGCTTACCAGCACAGATATGTAACGCCCGGTTTAAATATCTTGCTTACTGAGTATTCACGTTTGTATACAAACGATTATCTGCTGCCTGTTGGTTATTTAAGAGAATCAAAATCGGGTGCTAAAAGGGCTGATATAATAATAGTTACTAAGTGTCCAACAATATTTTCTCCGGTTGACGCTCGGGCAATTCGAAAGAGCTTAAAAACAAAGCCATATCAAAGGGTTTATTTCAGCTACTTCAAGTATGGTCAATTAAAACCTCTTTATAAAAAGGATGCGGTAGCCCCAGATCTAAATAAAAAGTTGAATCTCGTATTGGCTACTGGTATTGCAAAACCCGCGAGTCTCTTGTTTAGCTTAAAGGATAGGGTTAACGAAATTGATCATTTGAAATTCCCAGATCACCATATATTTACTATTACAGATGTAAATAAAATTGCTCAGGCTTTTAAGTCGATGGCGGGTGAAAACAAAATAATACTTACTACAGAAAAAGATGCCATGCGTTTCTATGTTTCTGGAATCGAAGAGGTACTAGGCGAATTACCTATTTACTACTTGCCCGTTGAAGTTGAATTTCACGGAAAGGACAAAGAAGAATTTGACGAAAACATTCATACTTATGTTAAACGAAATATTACAAGCAACCAATTATCTTAAATCTAAAATTCAAACAAAACCATATGCCGGTATTATAATGGGCTCTGGTTTAGGGGGATTGGCGGATAAAATTGAAATTGAAGCTAGTTTTGATTATTCGGAGATTCCCAATTTTCCGATTTCTACCGTAGAAGGACACGCCGGAAAACTCATTTTTGGAAAACTTGGGGGTAAGGATATTGTGGCTATGGCCGGTCGTTTTCATTATTATGAAGGCTATACCATGAATCAATGTGTATTGCCAGTAAGGGTAATGAAGTATTTAGGAATTGAACAGCTGTTTGTTTCTAATGCAAGTGGTGGCGTTAATCCGGATTTTTCTATTGGAGATGTAATGGTGCAATCAGATCATATAAATCTTTTTGGCGACAACCCGCTTATGGGGCCAAATATTGATGAGCTAGGTCCTAGATTCCCAGATATGAGTGAAGCTTACGATTTAAAAATGATTTCTACAGCTTTTCAAATAGCTGATGAAAAAGGATATACATTGCAAAAAGGAGTTTATGCCGGAGTTAGTGGACCTTGTTTAGAAACCCCAGCAGAATATAAATACGTGCGAGTAATTGGAGCTGATGCTGTTGGAATGTCAACGGTTCCTGAAGTTATTGCAGCAAGACATATGGGAATACCTTGTTTTGCTATGAGCGTAATTACCGATTTGGGAGTTGAAGGAAAAATAGTTGAAGTAACTCATGAAGATGTTCAAGCAGCAGCTTCAAAGTCTGAGCCTATAATGACTCAAATTATTACTGAAATGCTTATTAGGGGCTAAGAAACGGCGTTTCATTATCCATAAATTTGCAGTCCGAAAAAATTAGAATGTATAAACATTACGATAAATACGAAGCAGTAATTGGACTTGAAGTTCATGCTCAATTATTGACTCAAAGCAAGGCTTATAGCGGAGATAAAAATGAATATGGAGCAATTCCAAATACATTGGTTAGTCCGCTTACTTTGGCTCACCCCGGAACATTACCGAGGTTTAATGAGCGCCTTTTAGAACATGCAATTAAACTTGGAATTGCTTGTAATTGTGACATTAGAAGAGAAAACCAATTTGCTCGTAAAAATTATTTTTACGGTGATATGCCAAAAGGATATCAAATTACTCAAGATAAAACTCCAATATGTACAGGCGGATATATTCAGGTTAAAACTGCCGAAGGGGATACAAAAAAAATAACGCTTACCCGAATTCACATGGAAGAGGATTCAGGGAAAAGTATTCATGACCAAGACCCTTTTAATACTTTAATAGATTTAAATCGGGCTGGTGTTCCTTTATTAGAAATGGTTTCAGAGCCAGAACTTAGATCAGGCGAAGAGGCATATAGTTACCTTACTGAAGTTCGTAAGTTGGTTAGGTACCTAGACGTTTGTGATGGCAATATGGAAGAGGGGAGCATGCGTTGTGATGCTAATATCTCTGTCAGGCTTCGTGGGGCAAAAGAATTCGGAATCCCTGTTGAGGTAAAAAACATGAATTCGATTCGCAATGTGCAACGAGCAATTGAATTTGAAATTAACCGTCAAGTAGAGTGTTACGAAAATGGCGAGGAAATTTTTAAGGAGACTCGAAGTTTTGATGCCGCGGCTGGTAATACTTTTAGCATGAGAAGTAAGGAAGCTGCAAACGATTATCGTTATTTTCCTGAGCCAGATTTATTACCTGTAATTGTACACCAAGAACAAATTGAAGCTATTCGGTCAAAAATGCCGGCGTTACCGGGTGAATTGGTTAAAAAATATACGAGCAAATTAGGGCTTTCTGAGTACGATGCACTTTTGATCACAGATTCAAAGTCGATTGCATTGTACTTTGAAGAATTAATCAGTCATACCAATAACTATAAAGGGGCTGCCAACTGGTTAATGGGTCAAGTAAAGAGCTTTTTAAACGAAAAAGGAATTCACATTTCTGAATTTCCAATTTCTCCTGCTAAACTTGCTGAATTAATTTCTTTGGTTGATGAAAATAAGGTGAGTAATTCAGTGGCTAGTCAAAAGATTTACCCATTACTTATTGAAAACCCAGAACAATCTCCTCAATCAATAGCAAAAGAAAATAATTGGATTCAAGAAAGTAACGAAGGTGCTTTGAGTGAATTTATTGATGCAGCTATAACTAAATTTCCTGGAAAAGTAGCTGAATACAAATCTGGTAAAACAGGGTTGTTAGGTTTGTTTATGGGAGAGGTTATGAAATTGTCTCAGGGAAAAGCAGACCCTAAAATGGCCAGTCAATTATTACGTAAAAAATTAGAAGAAAATTAAGATATGAATAAGATCAAACAATTAGTAATGCTGGTTACGGTTCTCGGAACCTTTTTTACGAGCTGTAAAGAAGAAATGAAACCAAGTAAAACAGGGAATTATATTTCTGGAAAATTTGAAAACATTACTGGAGGTGAAATGGTTTTACTTCAGAGGTTATCTTCTCGAGAAATTATAACTCTTGATACTTTTAAAATAGATATGGAAGGAAACTTTGAAATGGCTCCCGAAATTGAAGAACTTGGGTTTTATAGAGTTTTTATATCAAACAACAATTTTTTCAATTTTATTTCTCAGCCTGCTGAAACTTTAAAACTGGCAGCTCAAATTGATGACCTTGAAGGTACCTATCAAGTTACAGGTTCTGATGAATCAGATATATTGGCAGTTTTTAATGGCATGATGAATACATATGTTGACCAAATGGATTCGTTAAGAATTGAAATGGAAAAAGCTAAGGCTTCTCAAAATCCTGGATTAGGACAATCAGTATATCAAGCTCAGATGATGCTAAATGCCCAGACAGGAGAAAATGCACGTGCTTTTGTAAAAGAAAATTCAGACAAGTTGGCTTCACTATCGGCTCTACAACAATTTGATCCTGAGCAGGATTTAGAGTTATACGAAATGGTAATTAGCAATTTAGAACCGAAAATGGCGAACAACGATTTGTTTCAAGACTTAAAAGAAAGAGTTGAAATGGCAAAGAGGTTATTGCCAGGCGCTGTATTGCCAGACTTAATTTCAAATACGGTAGATGGCAAAACGTTAAAATTGTCAGAAATTAAAGGCGAAAAATACACTTTGGTTGATTTTTGGGCTGCTTGGTGCAAGCCGTGTAGAGCGGAAAATCCAGTTGTAGTTCAAGCTTATAATAAATACCATTCTAAGGGTTTTGAAATTTTAGGAGTTTCCTTGGATAAAGATGCTAATCAATGGGTAGCTGCTATTAAGGCAGACGGGTTACTTTGGCCTCAAGTGAGTGATTTACTTTTTTGGGAATCACCAACGGCTAAGCAATACAATATTAGAAGTATACCTGCTAACTTTTTGATTGATAGCGAAATGAGAATTATAGCTAAAAACTTAAGAGGGGCTGAATTGGATGCCAAATTAGCAGAGCTTATAGGCGGCTAACCTCCCTTTTTATTTGTTTCTTTATCGAACTAAATATGTGCGATGAAGAATTGGTTTTTTATTCTATTTCTGGGATTATCATTTTGTGGTTATTCTCATTCTCGAAGTAATTGGACATCCAGCGAAGCTGAAAGATCTGACACCATAGATATTAAATCTTACACGATAACCCTTGATTGGACTGCTGGCCAGTTAATTGGTGAGTGCCGTATTAAATATCAAGCAAAACTCGATGGTGTAAACTGGATAAATCTGGATTTGCTTAAGCTTAATGTTGATAGTGTTTTTCATAAAACCGGTTCAACTTTAAATTACACCTACAACGATTCTATATTATTCGTGAAAACCCCGATGTTAAACACGGGCGATAGTTCTGAAATTGTAGTTTATTATCACGGAACTCCATGGCATGAGCAATGGGGTGGTTGGCACGTTCAAAATGGTTACTCATTTAATTTAGGTGTTGGTTTTCAATCTATTCCCCATAACCTAGGTAAAGTTTGGCACCCTTGCTTCGATAATTTTGTAGAGCGAGCTCTTTATGAAGTCACCATAATTTCGCCCAATTTCCCTGTAGGCAGCGGAATGTTGGTTTCGAGTGTAATTGGAGGTGGAGCAATGACTAATACATGGAAGTTAAACCAAGAAATACCGACCTATTTATATGGAATTGCTATTTCAGATTATAGCCAAATATTAGACACCATTGATGGGGTATACGGGAAAATGCCCGTTGAAATTTACGCAAAACCTCAAAATGTTACTACGGTCAAAAATGGCTTCAGAAACTTAGATTCCATTTACATCAGTTTTGAAGAAAAATTCGGTCCATATTATTGGGATAAAGTCGGATATTCCATGACCGCTCTTGGTGCAATGGAGCACGCAACGAATATTGCATTGCCCATCACTGCCATCAGCGACGAAGGAATTATTGCACACGAACTTTCACATCATTGGTGGGGAGATTTGATAACCTGTGAAACAGATCGCGACATGTGGATAAATGAAGGAATGGCAGTTTTTTCAGAATATATCTATCTAGAAAGATTATATGGAGAATATGCCATGAATCGCGAGAAGGAAAGCAACTTATACCAAGTGGTCAAATATGCTCACTTAGAAGAAAATGGATACCAACCCATTTCTGGAGTTCCAAGAGTGGATACCTATGGAAGACATTCCTATAGAAAAGGATCTTTGGTTGGGCATAATATGAGACGATATTTGGGAGACTCCCTATTTTTTGCCGGAGTGAAAAGCTTTTTAAGTACCAATAAGTTTAGTGCTGTAAATAGTTACGATTTTAGAGACCACATGACCAATTCAACTGGAGTTGATATGACTGACTTTTTTGATGAATGGGTATTTAATCCGGGTATGCCAGATTATCAGATTTGGAATTGGGAATCGGAAGCAACTCCTGGGCTCAACAATGTGAATGTAACGTTAAAGCAAAATAAAGCAGGGTCTAATAATCTTTATACTCAAATACCTGTTACTATTCGATTTTGGAGTTCACGAAATAACTATTGGGATGAGGTAGTTACTGTATCAAAAGCTAGCGAAAAATTTTCTTTTCAGTTTCCGGTAGCTCCCATATTTGTTGAATTAAATCCAAATAATGAAATTGCTTATGCGATGACATCATTTACGGATACTCTATGGACTACAGGAACGGTAAATACTCAATTAACTGATTTGAATGTAAGTGCCATAAACGTTACCGATACAGTGATGATTCGAACTGAATGTCATTGGACGTCGCCTTATATTTCAATTGAAAACCAAGTTGACCTTGGAGTGCGTGTTAATCCAAATCGTTATTGGAAATTTTCGGGTATAGGTTTGGAAAATGCTGATTTAGGTGCGGGGTCTGCTTTCAATGCAGGTGTCAACAAAGGAGACGAAGGTTTGATTAAATATAGCGAGGATAGTTTAGTACTTCTTTACCGCCCAATTGGTGGAGAATGGGTTTCTTTAGGAGATCACAGTATAATAAAAGGCGCGCCAGGAGATAAGCGAGGAGCCGTTAGTATTGATAGCTTAAAAGCAGGTGAATATGTATTGGCAGAGAAGGATTCAACCATAAATGAGTCATTATTATCTACGAAGAGTTTAACTCATGAAAAAGGAATAAAAGTGTTTCCTAATCCAGCAAAAAACCATTTGACGATTGTTCCCGGTCATAATATGGGGAAAACAGAAATTACCATTCTAGATTTAAGTGGAAGAGAAAAGGCTCATTTTACACAACAAAACTTTGGTTCACAAATAGAGCTGGATCTTTCATCGTATAAAGACGGTGTTTATTTCTATATTTTAAGTAATTCAAGTTCTACATATTCCGGTAGATTCATAAAAGGCGGATATTCAAAATGATAAAAATCACCTTCACATTAATTGCTCTTGCTTGCCTAAGCCTTTCCGTTTTTGCTCAAGACTATTATTCAAGAAATACATCTGTAGATATAAAGAACTACGATTTTGTTATTGAAATATCAGAATTGAATGACACCATTATTGGGGTAACTACAATTCAACTTGTAGTAAAACAGCCAATTCAAGAGCTTGTTCTCGATTTACATAACGTAAACAAAGAAGGCAAGGGAATGATGGTAAACGATGTTTACTTGGATAATAAGCTAGTCGATTTTAAACAACAGGAAGAACAATTAATAATCAAGAATGCTTTTGATAAAAACAATAAAGAGATTCAAATTTTCTATAGAGGTGTGCCACAAGACGGGCTAATTATATCTGAGAACAAATTTGGGGATAGAACCTTTTTTTGTGATAATTGGCCAAACAGGGCGCACCATTATATACCGGTAATTGACCATCCATACGAAAAGGCAACTTCTAGCTTTTCAATTGTTGCGCCCTTGCGCTACCAAATTGTTTCTAATGGTACGTTAAAGGAGTCAACAAACCTGCAAAATGGAAAACGTAAAACACAGTGGGTATCAGAACAAGAACTTCCTACAAAGGTAATTGTGTTTGGAGCTGCGGAATTTGCCATGGAAAAAAGTGGAACCGTTGGAGCAATACCTGTTTACTCATGGGTTTACCCACAAGAACGAAAAAATGGTTTTTATGATTATGCTTTGGCGGTAGAAATTCTGGATTGGTTTGAAAATAAAATAGCACCTTATCCATATCAGCAGCTTAGTAATGTACAATCGAAAACGCGCTATGGGGGAATGGAAAATGCGGGCTGTATTTTTTACCACGAAAATTCGATTGATGGAAATCGAGGTAGTGAGGATTTGTTTGCTCATGAAATTGCTCACCAATGGTTTGGTAATTCAGCAAGTGAAGCTGACTGGCATCACGTTTGGCTAAGTGAAGGTTTTGCGACCTATTTAACCGAAGTCTATAAGCAAGAAACAAAAGGGGAGGAGGCATTTCAAAAAGGGATGCTAAAAGCCAAACAGCGTGTTCTAGCCTTTGAAAAGAAATATCCGGGCACAGCTACTATTGATACTTCTATTGTCAATTTAAACCAGTTATTGAGCCCAATGACCTACCAAAGAGCTGCTTGGATTTTGCATACGCTGAGAGGAGTAGTGGGTGAAGATGCTTTTTGGAATGGAGTAAGGAATTATTACAACAAGTTTGAGTATTCGAATGCTATGTCAAATGATTTGAAAGAAGAATTGGAAAAAGCCTCGGGCAAAGATTTGGGTTTGTTTTTCAATCAATGGTTGTATCAACCGGGGATGGTAAAAATGGAAATGAATTGGAAGTATAATGAAAAGAAAAAGGAACTAACAATAGAATTGGTTCAGCCTAAGGGCAACTGGTTTGTTTGCCCGGCCCAGTTTAAAATTGAATTTGAAGGAAATATGCCTGCATATATAACAAAGGTTAAAGTTATTGACGAATACAGAACAAGTTTAATAATCCCATTAGAGGATGCCCCAAAATCTATTGAATTCGATCCTTATAATAATATACTTAGGTATTAGTTTGAGAATAATCAAGGCAAAAAAAAAGCCGCTTTGAATAATCAAAGCGGCTTTTAAATATTAAAATTAATTGGTGATTACTTTTAATTTACCAAAAGGTGCAGCGAGATTAAT
>JBMYOI010000016.1:0-44601 GCA_049599135.1 Salibacteraceae bacterium | reverse complement strand
TCATGCACATGCCCCAATCCACCGCTGACTCCGGTACCTACGGGGTGAAATTTTAAACCGTCCCAGCGTGCAATATCGTTCACTCCAGGAATGGAACCATTCATATTTCCGCCCAAATAATATGAGTTTTGGTAGGGAACCAGTACCTTGGGTATTTCAGCTCCATCAGGTGGGCTCATGTTGGTCCATTGATTTTGGTAAAGGTAGCTCGTTCCACGAATTGCAACCCCACCAATGGAATCGTACCCTCCTAAAACAAAGGTGGTGTCGTTTTGTTGTAGAACATAGTAAACAGCTTCATTGGGATTCCAATTCATGGTTTCCCATTTTAAAGAATCGGTATTCCAAAGGGCTATGTTTTTACTTTTTTGGTAGTACCCAACGTGGTTGAATGAGCCTACAACTATTAATTTGTCGTTGTAATTAGTTATTTGAGATACTCCACCACCCCAACTTACACTATCGTAATGCACTCCATAATCTAGTCCTGACCATTGTTGACCGTTCCATGTTGCAATTCTATAGAATTGCCTTCCGTTTATGGTTTCAAAAGCACCACCAATATATAGCAAATCGCTTTTTTCATCAGACATCAATGATTCTGCAGCATAATCTAATTCCCCAATAACTTTCCAGTCTTGTGCGCACAAGTTGGTTGTTATAAAAAACAGGGTAAGAAAAAGGGAAGCACCTTTCATTGTTTAATAAATTTAAGGGTGTAGGTAAGGTGTTTAGAAAAAATATGAACAAAATAAATTCCAGAATTCAGGGTGGTAGTGTTTATTTCGGGGGACTTACCCAAAAGCAAAATTTTGCCTTGTAAGTTGGTTATTTGGTATTGGTCAGTAGGCAATAAGCCTTTTATGCTAATGGTGGTTGACGACGGGTTGGGGTAAACTAAATATTGAGAGTTTTTAGGTGGTAAACCGTGAATGGAGTTCGGGAGACTTCCATTGTACCGAAGAACCTCATGTTTGCCTCCGTTATTTCTTTGGCCATAAAGAGTGTCATTGTGAAATACAATGTCTGTTATCTGTTTTGTATGATTGTATTCTATTTCATTCCAATTTTCTCCATCGTACCAAGCTATACCATTGCAAGCAACACCATTAATGGTATCAAATATCCCTGCTGCGTAAAGAATGCCCTTGTGTATTTCAAGATCAAATACTACCCAATTAGCATTACCTACATTATGGTATTGCTTTCCATCCCACTTCATAATGTAATCGCCGGTATGTCCTGTAGAAATAGTAAAAGACCCCCCAATGTATAACTCATCTTTATACACAATCATGTCATGCACATGCCCCAATCCACCGCTGACTCCGGTACCTACGGGGTGAAATTTTACGCCATCCCATCGGGCAATGTCGTTTGCGCCGGGTATTGACCCGTTCATATTTCCTCCTAAATAATACGAGCCTTGGTAGGATACTAAAACTTTAGGTATTTCTGCACCATCGGGTGGGCTCATGTTGGACCATCGGCTTTGATACAGATAATTAACACCCATAGATGCAATTCCTCCAATAGAATCATAGGTTCCAAGTACAAAAGTTGTGTCACCAGCATCATGTACAAAATCAAATGAGCCTAGTGGTTCGGCCTTCCAGTCCACAGTTTTCCATTTTAAAGAGTCTGTATTCCATATGGCTACGTTCCTACTTTTTTGAAAATATCCTACATGACTAAAAGAACCAACAACGATTAATTGGTCGTCGTAATTGGTTATTTGAGATACTCCACCACCCCAAGTATTGGGTATAGTGTCGTAATTTACCCCATAGCCTAGTCCGCCCCATTGTTGCCCATTCCAAGTTGCTACCCCATAACAAGTTTTTCCATCTACTGTTTCAAAAGCTCCTCCTATGTAGAGCAAATCACTTTTTTCATCAGCGTATAAACAATCAACTCCGCTATTAAACTCCCCAATTACTTTCCAGTCTTGGGCGGTTGCTTGGCAAAAGAAAAAAAGGAGGAGGCTTATCAGTGAAGGTGTTTTCATAAGGCTAAGTTAGGTAAAATGGTTTCATAACTTAATAAATTTAAGGGTTTGAGTAATGTTATTTGATTGAATGTGAATGAAATAGACTCCTTTGTTTAGTTGCGAAATTTGCAATTCTGAAGAACGACTTTTAATTAATATTTTGCCATTTAAATCCACAAGATGGCATTCATCGTCATCAGACAAACCTGAAATATTGATTATGGTTGACGATGGATTTGGGAAAAGGTTAAAAGAGGTATTACTTATTTTTTTACTAATTGAGCTAGGAAGTTTCTTCTGGTATTTTAAAACTTCTTTTTTTCCGTTGTAATTACGAGAGATATACAGTTCGTTTCGATAGAAATCGAAATTGGAAATTACGTCATGGTCATCATCGCTTAGTGCATGCCAACCAATTTCAGGTTCGTACCATGCAATTTGATTGGTTCTTTCGCCTTCGTAATAATCAAACAAACCACTGGTATACAATATGTCATTATGTATTTTAAAATCGGTTATTGGGTAATCGAACCCTCCCACATTGTGGTACTGTTGTCCATCCCATTTCATGATGTAGTCGCCTGCATGTCCTGTAGCAACAGTAAACGAACCGCCTATGTACAATTCGTTTTGGTATACAATCATATCATTTACCCAACCAAAACCACCGCTGACGCCAGTACCCACGGGTTGAAATTTTAGGCCATCCCACCGGGCTATGTCATTAACATCTAGTATAGACCCGTTCATGTTGCCGCCTAAGTAATAAGACCCCAGGTAGGGTACTAAAACTTTAGGTATTTCTGCCCCATCGGGTGGGCTCATGTTGGTCCATTGGTTTTGATGTAAGTAATTTACCCCTTTTGAGGCTAGTCCTCCAATACTATCGTAGGTTCCCAAAACGAATGTTGTGTCATTGGTGTTAAAAATAAAATCGATTGAACCATGTTTTTCTGTTTCCCAATTTAAAGGTTCCCATTTTAACGAATCGGTATTCCACAAAGCAGCATTCCTGCTTTTTTGGTAATAACCCACGTGTTCAAACGTGCCTACAACTATTAATTTGTCTTGATAATTGGTAATTTGAGCAACGCCACCACCCCAGTTCATTTGAAGACTATCGTATTGTACTCCAAAATTCAGTTCTCCCCAGCTTTGCCCATTCCAAGTGGCGACCCCACTTATGTAATTTCCATTTACTGTTTCGAAAGCGCCACCTACGTATAGTAAATCACTTTTTTCATCAGCATACAAGCATTCTATTCCGCTATTAAACTCCCCAATTACTTTCCAGTCTTGGGCGGTTGCTTGGCAAAAGAAAAAAAGGAGGAGGCTTATCAGTGAAGGTGTTTTCATAAGGCTAAGTTAGGTAAAAGGTTTTCATAACTTAATAAATTTTAGTGTTTGAGAATGGTGTTGAGAGTATATGCGAATGAAGTAAATTCCAGGGCTTAAGTGGCTGATGTTAATTTGCTGAGAGTTACCTGAGAGTAATACTTCACCTTGTAAATTGGTCACACGGTATTTGTTGTTTGGGTTTAAGCCTCTAATTTTTATTATTGAGGAAGTAGGGTTTGGATAAAGAGAATAACTTGATATTGTTGCTGTTTTACTTACTGAGTTCGGTAACTCTTTTTGATATTTAAGAATTTCTTGTTTGCCATGGCTGTTTCTTTGACCATAAAGAGTATCCTTGTGAAATACAATGTCTGTAATAAACTCTCCAGTATTGTAGTCAATCTCAGTCCATTTTGTCCCATCGTACCAAGCTAAACCATTGCATGTAACATCATCAATGATATCAAATATTCCTGCAGCGTAGAGAATACCCTTGTGTATTTCAAAATCGAAGACCACCCAGTTGGCATTTCCTACATTGTGGTATTGTTGTCCATCCCATTTCATGATGTAGTCTCCAATATGTCCACTACTAATTGTAAATGAACCACCTATGTACAACTCCCCTTTATACACAATCAAGTCATGCACATAGCCTAATCCTCCGCTAACGCCTGCACCAACGGGGTGAAACTTTATACCATCCCAGCGTGCAATATCGTTTGCCCCTGGAATTGACCCATTCATATTTCCTCCTAAATAATAAGACCCTTGATAAGGAGTTAAAATTTTGGGTATTTCCACTCCATCAGGTGGACTCATGTTGGTCCATTTGTTTTGGTATAAATAGTTAGCACCCATAGAAGCGACTCCTCCAATACTGTCGTAGGTTCCTAAAACGAATGTTGTGTCTCCGGCATCGTATACAAAATCGATATGGGCATCAGGGTTCCAATTTACAGTTTCCCATTTTAATGAATCGGTATTCCAGATGGCTACGTTTTTACTTTCTTGGTAGTAACCAACATGACTAAAACCACCAGTTACAATTAGCTTACCTTGATAGTGAGTCATAAAGGAAGCTCCGCTACCCCAAGTATTTGGAATTGTATCGAAATTAATACCATGGTCTAGTTCATTCCATTGTTGACCATCCCATGCACCTATTCCTCTAATAAACTTTCCATTGATGGAGTCAAATGCACCGAATGCATAGAGCAGGTCACTTATGCTATCGCTAAAGATATCTGCTCCAGAATTGACCTCACCAATTATTTTCCAGTCTTGGGCGTTAGCGTTGTAAGCAAAATTAAAAATGAGAATTAGTATGAATAGTTTTTTCATGGGTTTACCAAGGTAGTTAATTTAGCAAAGGCTAAATCGAAAGCTGATCGATCAATGTCAATAAATGATGTTTTAATATTTTGTTGCGACTTATTGCTTCCTCAATAGTGGTCTCACAAATTTCTCCATTAACTAACCCCAACATCAAACCTGATTTTTCTTTTAATAGAGCGTCTACCGAGCTATTTCCAAGTCTGCTGGCCAGAATACGGTCGCTAGCTGTTGGCGCTCCACCCCTTTGTTGATGTCCCAATATGGTAACTCGGGTGTCAAAGTCGGGGTACATTGAATTAACTTTTTCTGCTAAGCGTACAGCTCCACCACTGTCATCTCCTTCAGCAACGATAACAATACTTGAGTTTTTCTTTTGTTTTTTTGCGCTAATTAAGTTGTGAACTAACTCCTCAACATCTGTAATTTCTTCTGGTATAAAAACATCTTCAGCTCCGGTTGCTACAGCGGCATTTAGGGCGAGGTAACCCGTATCTCTGCCCATAACTTCCACAAAAAAGATTCGATTGTGCGAAGCAGCAGTGTCTTTTATTTTGTCTACCGCGGTAACAATGGTGTTAAGAGCGGTGTCAAACCCAATGGTGTAATCAGTTCCAAATAAATCGTTGTCAATGGTTCCTGGTATGCCAATGTATGGGATATTAAATTCTTTAAAAAAGACATCAGCTCCGGTAAAAGAACCGTCCCCGCCTATGATTACTAAAGCGTCAATTTCATGGTTGTGTACATTTTGAAAAGCTTTTTGTCGCCCCTCTACAGTCATGAATTCTTTACATCGTGCCGAGCGTAAAATAGTACCACCTCGTTGAAGGATGTTACTAACCGACCTTGCGTTTAATGTCTCAAAATCACCATCAATGAGTCCTTGAAAACCTTCATAAATACCAACGGGAATTAGGTTGTTGTATATACAGGTTCTCACTACGGCTCTAATAGCGGCATTCATACCGGGTGCATCGCCACCAGAAGTCATTACTCCAATTTTTTTCATAAAGTATTATTGATTGTACTAAGTTAAAACGAATTGAGAATTAACTGGTATTACAAATTAGCTCTTATGGCAATAATAAAATTTCTGCCCGGAGCTGAAACTCCAGAAGAGTATGGTCGGTAATGATGGTCTAATAGGTTTTCGACTGAAACAGTAGTGGTAATTCTTTCATTAAAGGTATATGAGCCTCTAAGATTTAATGTGTACCATGCTGGTGAGCCATCAGAGGTGTATAAATAGGCTTTACCTTGCTCTTCTGGAGCCAAATCGTTCCAGTTTCTCCAAGCATTATAGATAGCATAGAACTCTGCTTTAATTTTATCCGATTTAAAAAATATGGAAGTTTTTCCAAAAGCAGGGGCTACATGCCTCAAAGGCACATTGTCTTCTAAGTCTTTACCATCAGTCCAAGTAAATGTTTCTGTAAACCCAATATGCTTGGTTACATTGGCTTTTAGATTGAAAGAGACTCCATAGATTTGAGCTCTCCCTGCATTGGTCATCATTTGAACTTCACTTAAAGTTCCATCATACATAATACTGTCTTGTCCATTAAAAGTTGATTTTCGTCTAACCATTGCATCAACTAGATAGGTGTAAAACCCTACCAATTCTACTTGACCTTTATAGGGGAAAGATCTTGAAATGCTTAGCTCTGAATTATATGCATACTCAGGGCTTAGATCTGGATTGGGGACAACGACTTTTCCTGGTTCAGAGTCAAATACTTTTGATAAATCATCAATGTTAGGTGCACGAAATCCACTGGCTGTATTTAGCCCTATTTTCCATTTAGGATTGAATGCGTAAGTTAATCCTAAGAAACTACCATTCAATGCCGAGGTGCTTAAGTGGATTTTGTCGTAAGGCAAATCATAAAAGGTTGTGTCATTGAATTTTGATTCCATTTCCATGTATGTGTATCTCAATCCAGTATTGAAGGTGAGCTTCTTGTTTATTTTTAGTTTGTAAGTAACGTATGCCGCTGCACTTGCCCAATAACTTCCACCATCGGGATACCTAGTTGCTGCTTTATTTCGCTCGCCCGAAACAATATTTTCGGTATGGCCAGAGGAATAGACCTGGTTTAAAACCCCTTCAAACCCGTAATAAAGCGTGTGTTTTGACCCGATAAATTTGTCAAAGTCGATGTTCATGCTGTACATATTTACTTCTTCAGTTCGGCTTCTTAAGTTGTCGTCTTGAAATTTCCTGTCATTTCTGCTTTCTTTGAAATTTTGGTAGGCTACTATGATTTTTGAACGGTCCCAAGCATCATTGCCAAAGTCAAAATTCGCGGTGATGTTTCCCATGAACCAATTCTGAGGTCCATAATACCATTCCGCATACCTTGGGAGCGAGTCACTCTCTTGAGTTAATCGGTCGTACCGAGGAATATTGGTTGTTGTAGAGTAATGTGCATTCAAACCCAAGTCAATGTTTTTTGTGGGTTTGAAAAGTGTTTTAAACATAAAGTTTTGCTGTTCGTAGCCAGTGCTTTTTTGTAGTTGAGGGTTAGAATTACGCAAGACAGTATCCCTCTTGCCAATTCGAGCCTGATACCATTCTCTTTTGCCAAAATCGGGATAGTCTTTATGGTAAACAGAACCCGATTCAAGGTCGTTGTATGCTGATATGGTATAGGCAAATACAGAACTTAATTTATTGCCACCAACGCCAATTTTAACATGTCCTGTTCTTTCTGAATTGGCAGTACTGTATCGAAACAAGGCGTCTCCAAATACGATCATAGAGTCTTTCTTTCCGCTAGTTTTGGGTTCGGTTGTCATGAAACTCATTACTCCGCCAAGTGCATCACTACCGTAAATAACCGATCCAGGACCATAAATTACTTCCGCAGCCTCAACATTGTTCGGGTCGATTGAAATTATATTCTGGAGGTTTCCGCTTCTGAAAATTGCGTTGTTCATCCTTACTCCGTCAACGACAATTAATACTCGGTTTGCTGAAAACCCTCTAATCATTGGGCTACCACCTCCCATTTGACTTTTTTGTATGAATACCTCTCCTGAAGCACCAAGTACATCAGCTGCTGTTTGGGAGTTTGAAAATTCAATTTCTTTTTTTGAAATTGGAACAATCATGTTCGGTACTTCAGATTCCAGTTGTTTTCGCTTGTTAGCCATTACGGTAAACTCCTTTAAATCTACAGCACTTTCAGTTAAATAAATGGTTTTGTTTTGAGATATTACATCAGCGTAAGTGGTAATTAATCTGTTGTAAGATGGGTGTTGAATGATCAGTGTGTCTTCTTTCTTGAAGCCAGATAGATCTGCAATTCCGTCAAGGTTTCCAATGGTGGAATGATCAAAATTGTGATCAATTATAAATACCTCGGGGATAGCCTTTAGGTTATCTATGTTGTAGATATGAACCTTTTGTCCGAAGCTGTGCAACGGAATGCCAAGTATTAAAATAATCAGTAAACGAAAGAGTCCTTTCATAATAAGGCTCGCTTATAGCAATAATCGCGCCTAATCGTTAAGTTTTAGAACGGCCATAAACGCAGCTTGTGGAATCTCTACGTTTCCAACTTGACGCATACGTTTTTTACCTTTTTTCTGTTTTTCAAGAAGCTTTCTTTTACGAGAAATATCTCCACCATAGCACTTGGCAGTAACATCTTTCCGAACTGCTTTTACAGTTTCACGACTCACAATTTTTGCACCAATAGCTCCTTGAATAGCAATGTCAAATTGTTGCCTTGGTATTAATTCACGAAGCTTTAAACAAATCTTTTTGCCAAACATGTGAGCGTGAGTGCGGTGAATTAAAGCAGATAAAGCATCTACCTGATCTCCATTCAATAGTATATCAAGTTTTACTAAATCTGATTGCTGAAACCCGATAGGAGAATAATCAAATGAGGCGTAACCCTTAGAAACTGATTTTAGGCGGTCATAAAAGTCAAAAACAATTTCAGCAAGAGGCATTTCAAAATTCATTTCAACTCTACTTGAAGTCAAGTAAACTTGATTTTTAAGAAGTCCTCTTTTTTCAATACATAAGCTCATTACTGGGCCAATAAACTCTGACTTTGTAATTATTTGAGCGTTTATATATGGTTCTTGAACCGATTCTAATTTAGATGGATCGGGAAAGTCACTTGGATTGTGAACTTCTAATACATCATCATTTTTTAATGTAGCAATGTAGGATACGTTTGGAACCGTGGTGATCACGGTCATATCAAATTCACGCTCTAAACGCTCTTGAATAATCTCCATATGGAGCATTCCCAAAAAGCCACATCGAAATCCGAAACCCAACGCTGCTGAACTTTCTGGTTCAAATGTCAGAGAAGCATCATTCAATTGAAGCTTGTCCATTGCGTCACGCAACTCTTCATATTCTTCGGTATCTACTGGGTAGATACCGGCAAAAACCATTGGTTTAACATCTTCAAACCCTTTTACGGCATCACAAGGTCTGTCTACGTGAGAAATTGTATCTCCAACTTTGACTTCTCGAGCCTTTTTAATTCCCGAAATGATGTATCCAACATCACCGGTGTTTACCTCACTTTTTATTTCTTGGTTTAGTTTTAGAATACCAATTTCATCTGCGAAATATTCTTTTTGTGTATTCACAAACTTAACCTTGTCTCCTTTTTTGATTTTACCGTCAAACACCCGATAATAAGCAATAATTCCTCTAAATGAATTGTAAACGGAATCGAAAATCATTGCTCTGAGTGGTTTCTCTGGATCTCCACTCGGAGCAGGTACTCGGTGAATAATAGCTTCTAAAACTTTATCTACACCTAGGCCTGTTTTTCCTGATGCTTCAAGAATATCTTCTCGTTCGCAGCCAATTAATTCTTCAATTTGGTCTTTTACCTCTTCTGGCATTGCCGATGGTAAATCCATTTTATTGAGAATTGGAATAATTTCTAGATCATTTTCAAGGGCTAAGTACAGGTTTGAAATGGTCTGCGCTTGTATTCCTTGAGTAGCATCTACAATTAGAAGAGCTCCTTCGCAAGCCGCAATACTTCTTGAAACTTCGTAAGAAAAATCTACGTGCCCTGGTGTGTCAATTAGATTCAGAGTGTATGGTTGGTCTTCAAATGTGTAATTCATTTGAATGGCATGACTTTTAATTGTAATGCCTCTCTCTCGCTCAAGGTCCATGTCATCAAGAGTTTGCTCTTGTAAATCACGGTCGCTGACGGTACCAGTTTGTTGTAATAAACGATCTGCTAAAGTGCTTTTGCCATGGTCAATATGGGCAATGATACAGAAATTACGTATGTTTTTCATTCTATGATATTAGTTCGCGAAATTAACTCATTTGGTAGGATAAATTATTCAGTGATTTAGTCGATTTCAAACAGTTTCTTGACTTTGTAAAATTATATTTGTTAGTTCTAAATACTACCTATGAACGTTATTGAATCTATTGAAAAATCGAAAGGAAAAACACTTTTTTCGTTTGAAATCTTACCCCCGTTAAAAGGGGCACGGATAGATGAGCTTTTTAAGAAGATTGATCCTTTAATGGAATTTGATCCTAGTTTTATTAACGTTACGTATCACAGAGAAGAATTTGTTTACAAGAAAAGACAAAACGGACTCTTGGAAAAACAAGTTACCAGAAAGCGTCCTGGAACTGTTGGTATATGTGCTGCAATAAAGAATAAATATAAAATTGAGGCTGTTCCTCATTTAACTTGTGGTGGTTTTAGTCGAGAAGAAACTGAAGATGCTTTAATTGATTTAAATTTTTTGGGGATACATAATGTACTTGCCTTAAGAGGTGATGCAATTAAAAGTGAAAAGAATTTTACCCCTGATGAGGGAGGAAATCAATTTGCTAGTGAGTTGGTAAGCCAGATTGTAAACTTGAACAAAGGCAAGTATTTAAGCGATGATCTAGAAAATGCGGCTCCAACAGAATTTTGTATCGGTGTAGCTGGATACCCAGAGAAACATTTTGAATCAATGAATATGAAAAGTGATTTGAAGCACTTAAAAAGCAAAGTTGATGCCGGCGCCGATTATATTGTAACCCAGATGTTCTTTGATAATCAAAAGTTTTTTGAATTTGAAAAAGCTTGCAGAGATATTGGGATAAAGGTTCCAATTATTCCCGGGTTAAAACCCATTACGGTAAAAAACCATATTCAATTTTTACCCAAAACGTTCAATATTGATTTCCCTGAAGCCTTGGCCGATGAATTAGAAAAATGCAATTCGAATGAGGCTATAAAACGAGTGGGAATTGAATGGTGCATTCAACAGAGCAAAGAGTTGAAAGCCGCAGGAGTTCCTTCTCTCCATTATTACACTATGGGTAAATCAGACACGGTTAAGGAGATTGTTTCAGCGGTATACTAAGTGATTTTCAGTTCTTCTAAATGAATTTCATTTCCGAAGAAGATACTGGTTATTTTTTCAAAAAAGGACGTATAATCTGATACATAGAACTTGTCCGCCTCATTATTTGAATTTTCATTGAGTAGGTTCAAGTTTCTCAATTGTTTTTGAAGTTCGGTAGCTACAATTTGACTTGAGTCTAAAATGTCTACTCGTCCTTTATAAAAATTTAAAATGTCTTTTTTGAGTATTGGGTAGTGTGTACACCCTAATACAAGAGCATCAATTCCGTTTAAAACAGGTTTGTTTAAATACTCTTTGATTACCGATTTGCTGATATCATTGTTAATGAATCCTTCTTCAACCATAGAGGCCAAAAGGGGAGTTTCAATGGCTACTAAATTAAGTCCTGCAAGGCGGTTTTGGTAGACTCCACTTCTTACCGTTGCTTTAGTGCCTATTACACCTACTTTTTTGGCAGAGAAATTATCTCTAGTGAACTCTGCCATCGGGTCGATTACATTTATTATCGGTACATCTGAAGGTGCAATACCTCTAACAGTATCAAATGCATGCGCCGATGCCGAATTACATGCAATGACGATTGCCTTGCAGTTTTGTGAAAGTAAAAAGTCTGTGATTTGTTTTGAATACCTTACAATGGATTGTGATGACTTTTCACCATAAGGTAAATGCAAAGTGTCACCAAAATATATGATTTTTTCGTTGGGCAACAGTTCCTTAATTGCCTTGGCGACGGTAAGTCCCCCTACACCAGAATCAAATATTCCAATTGGGTTGTTCGACATAATGCAAAAAAAAACATCCCGAAGGATGTTTTTGTAATTTATTTAATTCCCATTTTAACTTTTACCAATGGGAGGATATTGTCTCCCTCTGGATAGTAGAGTAAAGCGCCCACACCCGAATCAAAAATGTAAGTGTATCCATTTGCTTTGGCAACTTCATTAATAGCGTCTTTTGCTTTTTTAATTAGTGGCTCCATTATTTCAGCCTCTTTCTTTTGAAGCGATTGTTGTGCTCTCGTTTGAAATTCTTGAATTCTATTTTGCAAATCCATAATTTCTTCTTCTTTAGAAGAACGAATTACTTCACTCATTGAACCAACATTTTGTTGATAGTCAGTATACTTTTTTTCGTACTCTGTTGTCATTGTAGATAATTGCAATTCGAGCTCTTTCGCATAATTCTGCAATTGAATTTCAGCAGTGTCTTTTTCTGGCATAACCAATAAAAGGTCGTTTGAATTAATGTGTCCAAACTTTCCTGCTTTTTGGGCTGTTGTGGCTAATGCTGATAATAATACCGCTGCTACAATTGATATTTTAAATAAAACTTTCATTTTTTTTGTTTTAAAAGGTGTGCGAAAATAGAGTTATCACTTAGATTTTCCTAATTTTTTGATAATCATGTCTGTCTTGTCGTAACGAGAATTCGAATACAGAATATTAGATGAACTTGCTAA
Source organism: Salibacteraceae bacterium (assembly GCA_049599135.1). Taxonomy (GTDB): domain Bacteria; phylum Bacteroidota; class Bacteroidia; order Flavobacteriales_G; family Salibacteraceae; genus UBA2108. Next base: position 32,101 of record JBMYOI010000016.1, on the reverse strand, counting down.
GTCGAAAACAACAGCATAGTTGTTCCTATCAGCCATGTCTTTTAGTGCGTTGTATATTTTATCCTGAAGTGGTTTAATCAATTGTTGTCTTGATTTAAACAATTCACCATTCACTCCAAATTTAGATTTTTGATAGCCTCTCACTTCTTTTTCTAATTCTTCTATTTCTTTTTCCCGCTTCTGTTTTAATGCTTCTGTTAATAGAATTTGTTCTGCTTTGTATGCTTGATAAAGCTTTTCAATTTCGGCATATTTACCTTCAATAGATTCTTGCCATTTTTTTGATTGCTTATCAAGTTCTTCTTGAGCAGCTGTATATTCAGCCATGCTTTCTAGAATTAAAACTGAATTTACGTAAACAAATTTTTGCGCTTGACTTGCATTAGACAAGAACAATACCAAACCTAGAATCAGAAGTATTTTTTTCATATTTATAGATTTTAAAGTTCACCGAGGTTGGCACCGATAGTGAAATGAATCTGTGATTTATCCATAACCCTGCCAGGTATATCGTCAAACCGGTATCCCCAATCAAGCCCTAAAAGACCGAACATAGGTAAAAAGACTCTTACACCTAAACCAGCCGAGCTTTTAAGTTGAAATGGTGCAAACTGATCGATAGTTGCCCATGTATTACCAGCTTCCGTAAAGGCGAGTAAGTAGATGGTTGCATTTGGATTTAAACTAACAGGATATCGAAGTTCCATTGTAATTTTCGTAATGGAGGTTCCTCCTGTTGGTGGTGATACACTTTGATCGTCGTAACCTCTAAGTGATATAATTTCACGACCATCCAATTGATAACCAGTTAATCCACTTCCCCCTAAATAAAAACGTTCGAATGGTGAGTGGCCTATATCTCCATTATAGTAGCCCATAAATCCAAATCCAATTTTGGCTTTAAAAACTAAATTTTGGACGATTGGAGTATACCAGTCAACAGCAAATTTCCATTTATAATATTCTACCCATTTGTACTTCTCTTCAGGCTCCATTAATGCATAATCTTTCCCTGTTGTAAAGGCAGAATATGGAGGAGTTATTTGTAACGATAACTTCATGTCGGCACCCATTTTAGGGTAAATAATTTGATCTAATGAGTTTCTGTTTAATGTGATTTTATAGAAGAAGTTATTAGCAACACCTGTACTAAATAAGAATGAATTCCAGTTATTCATTTGGTATCGTTGAATACTTAATTCGTGTCGTAAGATGAAGTAATCATCTGGCCATTTTAATTGCTGCCCAAGTCCAATTGTAGCTCCCCAAATATTAATATCACCTCGACCAACGGCATCTTTCTTTAATCCATTTGTTTGAATAGACCAATAACCAGAAACACTGAATGATAGAGGGCGTTTTCCTCCTAGCCAAGGTTCAGTAAAAGATAGGTTTACTGAGCTATACCATTTACCACTAGTTTGAGCCCTTAAAGATAGACGTTGCCCATCGCCACTAGGTAAAGGCTTCCATTCTCTACGATTTAATATGTTTTTCAAAGAAAAGTTAGTGAATGTAATCCCTGCCGATCCAACGAGTTGTCCATTTCCCCATCCACCAGATAATTCAATTTGGTCCGAAGGTTTTTCTACAACAGTATATTCCATGTCAACAGTTGCGTTTTCTGGGTCGGGAATAGGAGTCACATTCATCGCTTGTGGGTCAAAATATCCTAATACAGAAAGTTCTCTTTGAGAACGAATAATGTCACTACGGCTAAATAAGTTGCCAGGAAGGGTTCTTATTTCACGATATACTACGTGGTCGTTGGTCTTAGTATTACCGGCCAATAAAACGTTATTAATAGTGGCTTGTCTCCCTTCGTAGATTCTAATTTCTAAATCAACCGAGTCATTATCCACATATACTTCTACCGGAGTCACTTGAAAAAACAAATAACCATCATCCATGTAAAGAGAAGAGACGTCTTTACCATTTGGATCCATATATAATCTTTGTTCTATAATATTTGGGTTGTAAATATCTCCTCTATTGATACCAACAATATTTTTTAATGTATAGGTAGAAAACTTGGTATTACCAACCCATTTAATGTCTCGAATAAAATATTGAGGACCTTCATCAATGGATAACTCTATGTTTATGGTTTTAGGGTCGAAATCGTAAATAGAATCCTTGATAATTTTCGCATCACGGTACCCCATTTCTTTATATTTTGAAATAATGGATTTTTTGTCGGTTTCGTAATTGTCTTCAATAAACTTAGAGCTTTTAAAAATATTTAATTGAACATGCTCACTTGCATAATCCCATAATACTGTTCCTCCATGAGCAGAGTCAGCTGTTGGTAAAGAAGCTTTAGAAGTTTCAATTAAAAGTCCATCGGTATCATAAAAGGGTTCAAAAGAGCTCTTCTGGCGAGTTTCTTTCATGGCATTTTTAACCTTGTAACTGGTTAGTTGCTGATTATCTTTAATGATGATTTCATTAATTTTTACTTTTTTCTGTTTCGATATATTCAATACCATGTATACATGATCTGGGAATTGTTCGTCGGGAACTAATGATACGTCTACATCAACTTTAAGGAAGCCTTTATCAATAAAATAATATTCTACTTTTTGCCTCGTGTCGATAACTAAATGATCAGTTACTATGCGTTCCTTGTAAAGGTCAATTTCTTCCCTAAGGTCATTAGCCTCGGATTTTTTTACGCCAATAAACTTGAAGCGAGATAGACGCGGTTGTTCTTTAATGGCAATGTCAAGGAAGATAGTGTTTCCTTGAATTTTTGTATAGCTCAACTTAACATCTTCAAAAAGGCCTTGTTTCCAAAGGTTTCTTACGGCTTTAGAAATGTCTTGTCCCGGAACAGTTACTTTTCTTCCAATTTTAAGCCCTGAGATAAGAACAAGCGCAGATTCATCAAGTTTTTTAGCTCCGGATACAGTTATTCCGCCGATGATGTATTCTTTTGGATTAGAATAATCAACCTTAGTTTTATTACCCCCCAGTTCAATCTGAGAAATACCCTGAATGGAAATGATAAAACAAAAAAGTATGGTCAGAAATCGCATTTATTGAATCTATATCTGTTCGCTTGTTTTTCCAAATCGTCTTTCTCTGTTTTGATAATCATAAACAGCGTTAAACAAATCTGACTTTTCAAATTCGGGCCACATTTTTTCTAAAAAGCAAAATTCAGTATATGCAGATTGCCACAATAGAAAATTGCTTAATCGATATTCGCCACTTGTACGAATCATTAATTCTGGATCTGGAATCTCTTTAGTGCTCAAATATTTTCTAAAATCTTCATCCGTAAACTCATTTGCGGCCAATTTGTTGTTTTGAGCATCAACAATTATCGAGCGAATTGCATTATTTATTTCCCAACGTGCACTATAGCTTAAGGCTAACACCAAAACCATGTGTTTGTTATGGCTAGTTTTTTCTTTTGTTTTTTCTAAAGTTCGTATACAACGTTTAGGTAAAGACTCAATATCACCAATTGTTTCAAGTCTAATGTTGTTTTTATTTAATGTCGGGAGTTCTTTGGCTAAAGAATTAATTAATAATTCCATGAGCGCATCTACCTCAAATTTTGGTCGATTCCAGTTTTCCGTTGAAAAAGCATAAAGCGTAAGGTATTTTATGCCAATTTCTGCTGCTCCTTCTACTGCTTCCCTAACTGACTTTATTGCGCTGCGATGGCCGAAAATTCTGGCTTTACCTTGTTTTTTAGCCCATCGCCCATTGCCGTCCATAATAATAGAAACGTGCTTGGGAATATTCTCTTTATTTAGAATTTTTGGACTACTCATTAATGCAAAAAAAAGTCCTATTTGGACTTCGAATTTTTAGGGGCGCAAATATACTGTTTATTGAGTATTATATTTACACAGGTTGGGGTTCTTACCAATTCTTATGAGTAATGAAAAGCTAGTAATTGAGTATAAATCCTTCCGCTGAGAATTACCACGTTGCATTCCCCAATCATTTTGTCCGTTTCCATTATCTAAACTTCTGTTTGATAAAGCCTGTGAAACAGTACCCATGTTTCCTGGGTCGTCGGGATAGGAAGTGCTAACATCATCTATGTAGTCGGTGAATGTTTTTCGCAACCCATATTCTATTGAGAACATAAATCGATGTGAAAATTTAACTTTTATTCCTAATCCAAATGGTATTGCAAATTGCATCTTGTTGTAGGCTTTTAATTGGCCTTCTGTGTTATAATCTCTTAGTTGATATTCATTGCCATTAAGGGTCGTACTCGGATTGATCCAGAAAAAACCAATGCCTCCAAAAATATAGGGTGAAAAGTATTGGTTAAGAACAAAGCTGTGATATGGTAAAAAATTGAATTCAAATTGAGTTGAGAATTCATAAAGTTTAGTTTGAAAATTAAGGTTTCTGTTTTGTTTAATGCTTGATTCTGAATCGGCATCATCTCCACTTAACTTTCCAATTTGGAAGGAGTTTTTCCATGCAAACCGGGCATTCAATGGAAGTCTATGAATAAACCCATAAGTAAAATGTGTGTGATTCTTTTGAAACTGCTTTGTTTCGTTGAGATCTCCAAGGTAATAGCTCACACCAAGTTGTAGCCCAAGTTGATTTTGCGACTGCCCCTTTACTATTGAAGGTAGCGCGCTCAAAATCAGTAGAGATATAAGTACAGCTCTATTAATCAACATAAACAAAAGTTAAGATTAGATTAAAATCGAGGTTTAAACGATTTTCCTTTAAGAATCTTATAACTAAGAGTAAACATGAAGGTCATGTAGAAGTCATCGTACTTTGGACCGCCACGAGCTTCACCAGCGTTAGTCCAATGAGCTTGATCTCCAGTTTTATCTGCAGGATCTGCTAAAAGTCCAGCCTCTAAATTACCATCATTTGCATCTATTATAGCTTGATTGTCATAATAGTCAGTACTAACATCATCCAAATAGTCAGTAAAACTTTTTCTGAACATTATTTCAGCTCCAACATTCCATCGAGTACCTAAGGCATACTTAACACCAAGTCCTAAAGGAATAGCCATAGAAAATTTACCGTAAGGTGATAAACCACTAGTATCAACCGTTTGTCCTTCAGTTCCAATAGGTCTTAAAGATTCATATTTCCCAGAAGGAGAATACCTGCCTTTAGGGTTGTAATAAAATCCAGTGATACCGGTTGTCACGTACGCAGAAAGACCATATAGGAACCCGCTTTGAGCACCTTTTAATCTAAATGCATGGCCAAATTTTTCTTTAATAAAATAATATCGTCCAGTAATGCCTAATTCGTAAATATGAGTTCTGATATCAAAATTTCTGTGTTTACGAGCTTCATTATCAGCGTGTTTGTCATTTGCCTCAAACCACCCGTACATAAATTGGCCGTTAACCGAAATATTTTTAGTTAAATAATAGTTGTATCCGGCTGTAATTCCCCAGCTGGTTTCTGCAAAATTTATGTCGGCAATTGTATTTGTTGGCTCATCTCCAAAACCACCTACATCACCTAGTAACCAAGTGGTTCCAGCGCCAAAAGTTAACTCCTGACGGTATTTCTTCCAACGTTGAGCTTCTCCTTCAGTAACGAAGAGAAAACAAACTATAAGACCGATGAGACTTTTGTTCAGCATAATAACCTTATTATGGTCGGACGCAAATATATAATTAATGGATTGCATTTGAAAAGAATATTTACCACAGTCGTTTTGAGGAATTTAATTTCGTTGATCGATCCCCCAATTTAGTTTGTTACTTAGTGTTTGAAGGAAAGATTGTGATTTAAATCGTATTAAATTGAGGTCAAAATCGCAACGTTGAATTTCAAGTTCTAAGTCGGAGTCAAAGGTTTCCATTCTACTATCAAGAGAAACGAGAAAGTATTTTCCCCTTCCTTCAACTTTTAGTTTGATATTATCCGTAGCAGGAATTACAAATGGTCTAGAGGTTAAACTATGGGGCGCAACTGGCGTTATAACGAAGTTTTCTGAGCCAGGTGTTATTATAGGACCGCCGCAACTTAAAGAATAAGCGGTTGACCCTGTAGGTGTAGATATTATTAGCCCATCTGCCCAATAAGTATTTAAAATTTCATCATTTATATACGTATGAATGGCAATCATACTAGATGTGTCCTTTTTGTGAACAACAACCTCGTTCAACCCGTAGTTTTTATTTTTAAATAAGGTGGGGTTTGTTTTTAGCTGTAGTAACATTCTTTTCTCTAAAGAATAGTCATTGTTATCTAATTGGAGTAAAGCAGATTTTACATCTTCCATTTTAATGGTAGACAAGAAACCTAGCCGCCCAGTGTTGATTCCCAATATTGGAATACCTGACTTTCCGATAAATGTTATAGAATCTAGTATTGTTCCATCACCTCCAATTGAAAAAAGGCATTCGGCGAATTTTTGTAGTTCTGAATTAGAATTATAAACATGTGGTTCTTCTTTGAATTTGATCCTTGGCTTTAAATAATCATAGAATGGTCTGTAGATAGAAATGGTTTTGTTACGGTGAAAAAGTTCCTCAAATAGACTCTGGACGCCCAGAATGTGTTGATTACCAAATGAACGACCGTATATTGCTATGTTATTCATTAAATATTTAAGTAGTTCATAAGGTTGTCATATCTGTCTTGTAAATCGTCGTCTGATGAGCTTTGGTCATAGCTAGCTGTAATGTCATAACTAAATCGTTCAAAGGTTTGAATGATGTCCTGAACATTAATTTTATTGATTTTTAAAGTTAATTCAAACTTGTTTTCATCAAATGATCGAGTGATGAATGATCCTAAAATTTTGGCGTCATTGCTTTCAACAATTCGAGATATTTCTGTCATAGAATAATCTGCTTCACCTAAGTTCATTACGATTATTCCGCCTGGGTTCTTTACCACTGGCATTTCCGCAATTGCTTGCATAAGTCCAGAACTGGTCGTTACCCCTAAAAATTGATCTTTAATTGACAAAATTGGAATCAAGCTTAGTTTGAAACGTTCAACTTGTTTAACTACTTCAAATACATGATCGTTTTCATAAACTGAAGTTTTTACCAGGGCATTTAGATGATTTCCAATTTTATCAGATGGGTCTTCGAGGTTAAGCAAGAGATCTTCGTGTATTAAACCTAAAAATTGGGTTCCTTGGGTAACAGCAAGATGCATCACTTTGAACTCATCCATCCATTGGATTGCCGTTTCAATAGAATCTTCTTTTGAAAGAGTTGGGATTTCAGTAATTAGTATCTCGCTTGAAAGCATCGATTAACAGTCCTTATTTCTCTAGTTTTGCATCCTAAATATCAATCAAATCTACGGTTTTTATGTCCAAGCTAAGTGTTAACGTAAATAAAATTGCTACCCTTCGAAATGCCCGTGGAGGTAGCGTTCCAAATCTGGTTAATGTTGTTAAAGACATTGAATTATTTGGGGCAGAAGGAATAACAGTTCATCCACGACCCGATGAAAGACACATAAGGTATCAGGATGTGTATGACATTAATGAAGTTTATACTACGGAGTTTAATATTGAAGGATACCCAAACAAGGTGTTTGTAGACCTAGTTAATCAGGTTAGACCTACTCAAGTTACACTGGTTCCGGACCCTCCAGGTGTTTTAACAAGTAACGCGGGTTGGGATACGATTACACATCAAGGGATGTTAAAAGAAATTATATCTGAATTTAAGGATAAGGGAATACGAACATCAATATTCATTGATCCTGATACAAAGTATTTTGAGCCAGCAAAACAAACGGGAACGGATAGAATAGAACTTTATACTGAGGCATATGCCAGTAATTATTCAAGAAATAGAGAGGAAGCAATAACTCCTTATGTACAATGTGCTTTAATTGCTAATGATCTAGGGTTAGGGATTAATGCTGGGCACGATTTAAGCTTAGAAAATTTGAAATATTTTAAAGAAAAAATACCTAATCTCGACGAGGTTTCTATTGGTCACGCTTTGATTAGCGATGCTTTATATTTTGGGTTAGAGAATGTAGTTGCTATGTATAAAAACTTCTTAAAGTAGTAATGAAACTAAATTTCAAAAGTTTTGGTGAAGGAGAACCCCTTGTTATTCTGCATGGGTTAATGGGAATGCTTGATAATTGGCAATCTTTGGCAAAAGATTATGCTGAGCACTTTGAAGTCTTTATTATAGACGCTAGAAATCATGGTCACTCAGAACATAATTCTGAAATGAATTATGAAGTGATGATGTATGACTTGTTAGAGTTTTGTCATGAGCATAATTTGACTGAAATCAATCTTTTGGGACATAGCATGGGTGGGAAAACTGTAATGAAATTTGCTCAAAATTTCCCTGATTTTGTATCTAAATTGATTGTTGCCGATATTGCACCTAAGAGTTACCCTGTTCATCATCACAAAATTATTGCAGGATTAAAAGGCCTTGATTTTTCTGCTTTAAAATCAAGAGGTGAAGTGGATAAGCACCTAGCCCAATATATACCTGAAATAGGAGTGAGGCAGTTTTTAATGAAAAGTATTTATTGGGCGGAAAAAGGACGCTTGGCGTTGCGGTTTAATATTGATGCCATAGAGAAAAATATTGTTGTTATTGGAGACGAAACATTAGATGCCTCATTCGATAAACCGACTCTATTTATTAGAGGCGAAAAATCAAGTTATGTATTAGATACTGACTTTGAAATAATAAGTGAATACTTTCCGGACAACACTATTGTTACTATAAATAATGCAGGGCACTGGCTTCATGCCGAACAACCTAAGAAATTTATAGACGAAACTTTAAAATTCTTAATTGATTAGTCAAAATCAGTGGTTAGTTTAAAACGCAAGACACGGCCATTGCCAGCATCGGCGACATAAACTATTTGGTCTAAATAAGTGACTCCAGTTGGTGAATTAAACTGTGACAGACTAGTTCCTCGACCTCCAAATGAACAATTAATTTGTTTTCTGTCTGCTGAGAATGCCGGAGGATTCACGCCTTCATACCCTTCATTTGTAAATTGAAATAGAGAATCCTTTTCAGAGTCTACAACAAAAATGTAATTCGTTCTATCACCGGCAATTGTAACACTTGCTGGGTTTTTAAATTTTTGCGGCTCGTATAAAAAACCATCTGCTTTAGAAGTATCTCCACTTGCAAGTTCTTTTAAAGAATAAATTCCACCATCTAAATTTTCTTCATACTTGATGTATTGGGTCTTCAAGGTTAGGTTTGCATCAATTGAAGTGTATACAAAATCTCTAGAGGTTGATATTGACGGGTCTTGTGGAGGCTTGGCTAACGTGGTAATTGCAGAAGGGCTAACAAAATAGTCGGTCTCAAACCCTGAGCTAGTTTGGACTGAAATAGGAGAAACTCTAGAGTCCTTAATGCCATCTAAGCTAGGGAAAACTGCAAGAACTGCGTCATCTGGCCCTCCAAGTTGCAAAGGGTTGTTATTGGGGCCCGACCTAGTAATGTAATAACTGTAGTCTGAAAGACAAGCTACTCCGGTAAATTTTACATTTTGGTGAGTAGAAACAGCGTTATTGTTTCCTGTATAATAGGGGTGGACAATTACTGGTTTGGGGCTGCCATATTTTAGCCCAACTAAATTTCCTTTTTTCTGGTTTATGCGATATATACAAGATAATTTTAACGATTCGCCAGAAGAACCTACGGTATCAATAGTTCCAATGGCTAGAATATCTAAGGCTCTGTCTTGTGAAATGGTGGTTAAGTCCTGAACAAATATTCGTTGTAATTCGCGTCCAGAAACATCCATAGAAACAATTTCAGAAGTACCTTCATCAACAACATAAATAAGTTGATCGTAACCGGCCATAATTTGAGTAGGTCGGACAAAGTTATCTAACACAGGTTGCAGCGGAACGTAAGCGATATCTCTACCTTGATATACTGGTTTGTCGATAAAGTCCAAATCAGTTTTGTCTCCAAAAAAGCCTTCGCAACTACATAATAACAGGCTAAATAGGGCGATAATGAATGTAGATATTCTCATTATTTTCTTTCCTCCGCTTTATGAAAAGTTAGACTTAAACCTATAGTGTGCTGAACTCCCAAAAACTGGCTTGGAATCATGGCGTAGTTAACCTCTAATGGCTTGTGACCAATTCGGGTTCGGTAACCTGCCCCAAAGGTTGGGAATTTGTATGATTTTCTTCCAAAAACGTACCCAGCCCTAACAAAAACTAATTTCTTATATCCGTATTCTAAACCAAATCTCAGGTTTTCACTATTGTCGTTTGGATGGTTTAATTGAGCTGCCGCCAACAGTTTGTGGTCGTCTTTATCAATAGCAAGCGCCGAGATGCCAATTTTAAATGTAGTAGGTAAAGGGTATTTGTCTGGAGTATTAGTATTGCTTGATCCAAAGCTAACTGCTTGAAAATCGCCGTTTAGTTTACTGCTACCACCAAAATTGTTTACCGACACGGCAAAACTCAAGTCTCTAATATCAGTTTTGTATAAAAAGCCTAAATCTGCAGCAACAGAGTGGCTTTTATATTGGGCCATGCTTTCATAAATGTATTTAATCTTAAGTCCAAAAGAGAATTGATCAGAAAGGTTTTTAGCAACGCCAAGACCAAGGGCTGTATTAGTCACATAAAAGTATTCGCCAGTCCCTTCAGGTTGAAATTCAGTTCGAACTTCTTGTTTGCCAGAGGCTAAATTATTAACAGTGAACATGAACGATGTGTTTTTCTCATTCCAAGGAGTAATAACACTTATAAAGCTTTGGTTTATTCCATCTCCAATAAAGAAATTCGAAGAGCTGATGTTGATGTTGTCGAAAGTGGTAATACTTGCAGGATTGGTAAAAGAACTAAAACCATCTTCGCTAAGAGTGATGTTTGCACCTCCCATTCCAGCCGATCGGCTACTTGCATCGTTCTTTAAAAAGACCAATGTTGAAGACCCGGTTCTTTGACCACCTAAATTTGGTAATATTTGAGCTTGCAAATTCAACCCGAAACCAATTAGGAATAACAGAACGATATGTTTCAATTTTACTATCATTAAAACCGAATAGCTAAACCATATAATATTTGTGTAGAAGGTCTCCAACGAGCGGGGTTATTAGGGTCTGTGCCTCTAGCTTGTGGGTCGTCATATTTAGGATCTCTCCAATCTTCAGGTACATCATCACCTTCTTTGTACCCATCTCCAGTTACCGGATTTACAATTTGAGCGTTTTTGTTGTTGAATAAGTTTCTTATTTCTACACTCAAGGAAATAACGCTCTGACGATTTTTCAAATAAACAATGTCTTTTGATATTTTTAAATCAGCCCAAAACCAAGCTTTGGCAAGTTTACTATTTGGCTTGTCATTTTCGTATTGATAAAGAACTCTACCCAAATCGTTTGTTTTGGTGGCCACTACTGGAGTGTATCTAAATCCAGATTTATAATTCATGCTATAAAAAACGCGAATGTGGTTGAATATTTTAGGAATATTCATAGTGGTGTCGGTTGTTAAAATTGCTCCAAATTTTAAATCCCATGGTCTGTCCCAAGATAGAGGTTGTTCTTTTGTATTGTCGACAAATCCTTGTTCTCTAATTTGCAATTCACTTTCTCTTGCAGAATTTGATTTACCTCTTGCAGATTGAAAAGTTCCGTTAAAGAATATTCGATAATGTTTAGCGATACGCTGAGTAATGCCTACTTCAACGCCAATAATGCGTGCATAATCTTGGTTGTAATATATTTTTCGGTCAACTAGTTTACCAGTCTGATCTTCAATACTTGCGGTACCTGAGACTATGTAATCGTATTTATCGTTGTTGAAAGCCGTAAGTGTTACACCCAAATCTTTAGTGATTTGCGATTTAATACCAATTTCGTAACTAACTGTTGATTCTGGTTTAATTACCGGGTTACCAATAGTTGCAAGTGGACTTCTGTCTAAGTAGTCAGGGTCAAGACCTGCATAGATAAATCGTGGGTGAGGCATTTGCATGCTATGTCCATAATTGAAATAAAGAACATTGTTTTCAGTAACGGGAAAGCTAACATTTACTTTAGGTAACAACCTTGCACGGTAACGTTTACCAAATACTTTAGTGGTAGTTTCATTATATTCTTCACGAGATGAAGCCTGAAGAGGAACTTCTGGGTTGTCTATCGCTTCGTCTAATTGCTTACCATATGCCCAGTAATTATAACGTAAGCCAAGAGTAGCTATAATTCCTTTATACTTTAATTTATCTTGAATCCATATACCACCTTCGTTAGGGTTTGCCTTCCAAATTTCTGAGGAAGAACCAACGCTAATTGATGGAGTTGTGGTTGAATCATTAATTTGAATTGGTGCACCAACCCATGGACTATATACATCGGCCCATTGATACTCTTTTTCTTTGTGTTCCCAGCCAAAATTGAACTGATGTGTTTCTTTTTTTGGATAATAGTTAAAACTGACCTTACCTGTATATTCCTGCGCATAGTGATCGTGCCAACGAGTTGCAATACCATTATTATTGATGAATCCATCACCGGGCAAAACATAAACCACATCATCATTTGGGTTTAACACAGAAACAGGGTCGGTAACAATCGATTCAGGGTCATAAACCTGGTCAACGGTTTCTTCACGGAAAGGACGGCCATTTGCATCGGCACGTAGGTTTGTGAAAAGCCTTCCTGCCGCCACTTTCATGTTCCAGTTGTTGTTAATGTAATGCTGAAAGTTTATTGCAGTAAGGTTAGAACGATGGGTATATGTGTTGGCGTGATCAGGGATTTGAGAAAATTGGTATTGAAGGCCTGGTGTAACAACAGCATCAAAACCAACAATTTGAAGTGACCTTGTGTTTTGGTTAACAGCAATACTATGCTGATTGGTTAACGTGATTTTTGTGCCTGGTTTTAATTCGTAAGATAGTTTAGCTGTATTTGCCCACTTGTTGTTTTGTCTTGGAGCCCATGAAGAATCATTTCCTGCAAAAAGTGAGCTGTGCAATTGATCGGCTTGTACTCGATAATAGTCATCACTTAAAAACATATTGGCACTTACAAAAAATCTCAATTTCTTTTTAGTTCCTGGTATAGAGCCTCCCATTGCAATATCTGCGATATCAGTGTTCCAAGCAGTTCCTTGATTTTCGTTAAAGCCAAAATTGTCACGTTGCCAACTCGCAGAAACTTCGAATTTTTCGCCTCCTTCTCTAATCTTAGTGGAGATAATTCCTGATGCACCACCTCCATATTCTGCGCCAGCACCACCTGTTAAAACAGAAACATCACTAACTGAACTGCTTGTTACGTTAACCCCAAATCCAGTTCCCGAAAGTGGATCTTGAGCACTAATACCATCAATCATGTATTGAGTCTCATATGCTCGACTACCTCTGATATTAATTCCATCGGCGGTTTTGTTAACACCAGCTTGCATAGTAACAATTTCGGTTACATCCCTTACGGCCATTTGAGCAATATCGTCTTGGTCAATTTTAACTTCTGAATTTGCGTCTTCTAGGTTTATTAAGTTCTTCTCTCCAACAATTACAACCTCATTCATTTGGGTAGAACGGAGACTTAAGCTAGCATTTAAATTGGTGGTTTGACCAGCCTTAATAGTGATGCCATTATAAATTTTGTCAGAATAGCCGAGGTAACTAAACTTGATAGAATAATCTCCCGGCTTAATGTTTTTTAAAGTGAAGTTGCCATCTAAATCAGCAGAAGCACCATTGTAGGTTCCCACAATAACCACGTTTGCTCCAATTAGTTCAAACTTACCATCGGTATCAATGATTTTTCCTTTAAGTGTGCCTCCAGTTTGTGCCCAAGCTAGGTTTCCTAAAAGGCAAAATAACGCTATTAGTTTAATGGCTTTTACCAATTGAATTCTTTAGTTAAAACCTGGTTAAACAAAGTATCTACTTGGGTAAAGTCTTTACTGAAAATGTTAAGACCTGCGGCAATAAAAACCATATTAGTATTTGTGCCATTTGATCTTTTAACTCCTAATGAACTTGGTCCGTTGTAGCTTGAAAAGCTATCCATATCACCTTTGTAAATTACTACACCATCAGAACTTGCTTTAAAAGGTGAAATCTGCTTAGGGAAAGAAGTAGTTCCAAGAGAAGGATACCCTGCTTCTTGACTAATCAATGCAGTATCAGATCGCGCTAGTGAAGGGTTTCCACTAGAGAAATCCATAGACTCAATAGGATAAACACTAAAGATTAAAGAGTTAGAAGTAACCCCTTTGTCTGTGTCGAAGTATCCAATGCTGAGAACTTTTCCACCATTATTAGAATAATCTTGAATAGGGCGGGCACTCGATTCAAGAATTAAAGAACTTAAACCTGTACTGGCATTTAAATATTCTTTTTTGTCAGAGAAAATACAGACTTTGTCATACTCCGAAATCATTAAAAAGAAAGTGGTATTCCAAAACGCGGGTTGCCATTTTCCATCGTCAACCGCATAATCAATATAATCGAAATTAGAAACTGCGTTGGAAATACGGGTAGTATAAAAAGAGTTGTAATCTCTATCTCCACCAATTACAATTAAGTCTGATGTTTTCTGTTTTACAAAAACCCCAGATAGGGTATCAATCTCACTGACACTGTTTGCAACGTCAAATGCCCTTATGTAAAATATGTTTGTGTCACCTACAACTAAGCCATCAATTTTTTGTGATTCAGCTTGATCAGATTCAAAATATATTTTAGAATCTGTTGGTCCGGTTGCGCTAGGGTTTTCAGGTACTAGGGTTAAGTTAGAATGTTTTTTATCTATTTTAAACCAAGCACCATTATTAATTTTTAATTCAATTTCGTTTAAGTTGTCTATTCCATCATCATCATTGGCATTCCAAAATATAGAAGTTACTATGAATGCGGTATCTTTTGAAGAAAGAGCTTCGTCAAAAGTGACATCAGGAGGTGTGTTTTTTATTGGAATGATAACATGTGCTGGTGTTAAATCTTTTTCGTTTTTATCATCAATAGCTCTAACATAAAACTCAATGTCAAGAGTGTCAGAGCCACCAGTGATTTCAAATACAAAAGTTGTGTCAGTTCCTGTGGTGTAAACCCAGTTTTGATTATCTAGTGAGTATTCATATCCCGTAATATATCCATCAACATCGCTTCCGAACCAAGCCAAATCAACAGTAGAACGGAGTCGATTGTCACCTTCAAGATTTACCACATGTGGAATAACCTTAGTGTCTGGAAGTTCGTTTCCAAATTTGCTCCCCTTGTCACATGAAAGGACAATTAGGGCGAACAAAAAGATGTATATCAGTGGATGTTTCAAAATAATAAAATAGAGGCCGACTCAATGATGAATCGGCCTCTATATAATTTATTGTTTTACAAATCTTTTAGAGCTGATTACAGCGCCTTTATTATTCGTTACCTGAAGTAAATACAAACCGTTATTTAATTCATTTACTGAAAGTGTGGTAAACGAACTGTTCATAATTGCCGAAAGCACAATTGCACCGTTCATGTCAATAACTGAAATTGAAATATTTTCAGCTTGTCCAGAGTAATTGATATTCAATATGTCAGTTACAGGGTTTGGATAAGCAGAAATTTGATCATTATCAGAAAACTCAATAATTGAAGCTTCAGGACCAGTGCTCGTATCTTTAGGTAGAACATTAATACCGTAGAAATCCATATTGTTTCTAGGAAGAAGCTTGAAGTTGTAATAAGATTCAGAAAGAACACCAACAACAGTATCCATGCTTATTGTATCATTAACAACGATTTTTTCTACTGGGTAATTAGCAGAATCAGCTATGATAGTACTTGAGTTTACATAAGAAACAAATTCAGAACTTTGACCTTGTCTTCCAGCTAAAACCCTGCAACCTGAAGAAGGGTTTAGTTTGTCTCCACCTAATCTATATTCAGCAAAGTTACTTGGAGCATCTGGGTTTGTGTCTACAACATGAAGTTTTCCGCCATTGTTAATCAATCCAACTAATACACTTTCGTATTTCTCTAGCTTGCTTACATCGTAAGTAGAAAATGTGTCTGCATCAACATACATGGGTGTAACAGTAGCGCTACCACTTTTATTAATTTGGCTAATGTCTCCAAGTGTAGTTCTGAAAGAGTTAGAACCGTTTGCTTGTTCTCTAACAATACCTGTTACTGTAATCATTGAATCTCGATCAAAAGTTTGACCAGTGTTAACTAATAACAAACCAGACCATCCACCAATGATGTTTGGATCTTGAATGTGTACTAATGATAAGTCACCATCTTTACCTGAAGCAGTTACAGCTCCCGTAACAGTAACTTCTTTTCCTTCAAATATTGATTTTCCGTTAGCAAAAGGAGTGTACTGAACATCAAAAATGGTTAAACCGTTATCTCTAACACGATACGAAAATGATTCAACAGCAGGGTTAGAATTAGGTCGGTAAACTACGTTAGTACTATCATCCTCAGCAGAAATATAGTAACGCACAAAAGTAGCATCAGCTTGTTTTGGAATGTCTGCGCTATAGTTGTTACCGGTTCCTTTAACCATAGGAACTTTAGTAAAAGAAGTGTTTGTTAAATCAGTACCAGTATTGTAAAATAAATCGGCATTAATAATATTACCATCTAAATCAAAAATATCAGCACTAACCGTAACGTCTTGGCTACTTGTAGGGGTATTAAAATTTTGTTTGATGTTTTCTACTCTAGGTGCACTTGGACCATATACATAATGAGATGCATCAAATGGCATTAATTGGTAACCTCTTCCGTTTTCACCAGTACAACTTCTGCTGTGTACAATAATTCCAGAAATAGAAGCAAAGTTGTCACCATTTGAAGGTGCTACAAAAGCTCCAGGTTGATTTGTTACTGGGTGAGTATATTGAGGAAGTCTTTGAGCTGTAAAGTGATCTCCAATGGTCATTTTGTTTCCATTTTTGTCCTCAACAACAAAACTAATACGGTTTCCACTGAAAGGATCAGTACTACTTACTGTAACATCTTCAATGGTTACAAATGCACTTTCCCATTGCTCACCATCATTTAAATTGTTTACTAACGAAGCATCATTGAAATCACTTACAGCAATTACAGTGTCCATAACAGCAACACCTCTATTTAGGATGCTAATTGAACCGTTTGTTTCAAGCGGCTCAAATTGAGTTTCACCTTGGTACTGACTTAGTGTTCCGATGGCAATAATAGAATCGCCTTGAACCAAATTACGAATTGACTCGTTGTAATTTGCATTAGGGTCACCTTGTCTAAAACGAATAGAACCAAATGGACTTGGTTTTGAAGATTGTGAAATGTGAATGTTGTGACTTGTTGAACCATATTCTATTCCGTCAACTGTACAAATTCCAGAAATTACTACAGTATCGCCATCATAGCGAGACTCATCCATACAAGCTGTTAAATTAGCTTGGCTAACCCATTGAATTGAATCTATACTCAAGGTGTCTTGAGCGTAGATTGAAACTACCATTATGGTAGCAAAAATTGAAAGTATTGCTCTTTTCATAGTTATTGTTTTACTTGATTATTGTGAATTGTCCTTTATATAATTTATTGTTTTTTAAATCTTTAACCGTAAACAAATACAGTCCTCTGGCTATAGTTTGCCCTTCATTTGAAATTAAATCCCATGAATGTTCTCCGCCCGAAAAAGTAGTTACTTCAGAATCTGAAAAATCTTGATACCAACCAATATCTCCATTGTATGATGAGCTATGGTTAAATGAAGCAATTAAATCACCCGAAACGTTGAATATGGTCACATCACATTCTTCAGGCAGGTTCGCAAATTGAAGTCTTTTTGATGTTTGACGTTGAGCGTAACCCTCCCACGCAGCACCCAAATAGTATGGGTTTGGGTAAGCAAACGGTTTGTTTTCTTTTGGGTCTTCATTAGGAGTAGTACCCATAAAAGCTCTTGTGCTGTTTGAGTTTCTTGATGACTCTAAAGATTCAAGTTTTGCAGTTTCATCACCTGAATCAAATGCAGTTACGGCCGCAACATATTGCCAACCATTAACAAGGTTTTTAATGGTATACTTATATAAGTATAA
The DNA here is from genome assembly GCA_049599135.1 of Salibacteraceae bacterium. Taxonomy (GTDB): domain Bacteria; phylum Bacteroidota; class Bacteroidia; order Flavobacteriales_G; family Salibacteraceae; genus UBA2108. The sequence goes on along the minus strand of JBMYOI010000016.1, from coordinate 14,097 downwards.
ATTGGTGTCACCTTCAAACTGAACCGGTTCAGCCAATCGAATTGAATCAAGGCCAGTTTCGTAAAATAAATTATCCCCTTTTATGTCATAACTTACCACTTGTTCCCAAGCTGCGTTCAAATCAATTTTTTGATTGGTTTCAAATCCAAGTTTACTTAAGTAAATACGATAACCGGCAAAATCCTTTTTTTGAGAAATAGGGTCAATAGAGAACTCTGAATTTGAAGTCCAGTACATCGTCAACTCATTGTTTCCTGGAATGTATTTAGTTACAGGAATGTCAGGTGGAGCAGGTAATATATACCTATCAATTATTCCATTTCCGTTTTTATCTTCACCCGGATCTAAAACTCCATCGCAGTTAATGTCTTCGCCACAATATGCTGTTTGAGCCCATGAAGCATTATTAATCAAATTCTGTTGTTGAAAAGCGTTGTTGTCAGTATTCGGATTTCCATCTTCGTTTTTCTTAGCACAAACAACTGCAAATGCAATTTTAATTTCTTCTCCAGGTTCAAGGGTAGCAAAAGGTCCAACTGAAACCAAATCAGATCGATTGCTAGGTGTGTTAAGAACCTGAGAGTAATACCTGCCTTGATGAAGGTTGTTAGAATCTGTCACTTGGGACCAACCTTCTCTCCAATTAAGCCCTTTCGACATTTTATCATATTTCTGCTTGTCGGTAGTGGGAGAAAAGTATAAAGCCTCAGAAGTATTGCTCCATTGCCATGAATTATAATGAGCTTTAAATGAAGTGTCAAGCGTTGGTAAGTGAAAACCATCTTTTGATTCTGCACCTAAAAATTTATGCGAAAAGTAACTTTCAGTAAATCCTAAATCTCCGGCTCCATCATAACAATAGCCTAAATAAAGCGAATCGTTATACCCATTGCAACCTTTGTCATAAAAAGCACCACCACCAGTTCCGGCTGGAGTTGTATTGATGTTTCGTACAACGGCATTTGTGAAGGTGCCAATGTAAATATCACTTAAACTTTCAGATCCCGTATTTTTTATAGTGTAATCTAGAATTACGAAGAAGTTACTGAAAGTATAATTCCAATTATATGATTCCAAATGAACATCTAACCCTAGTGGTTGGTCGTGTCCGCTTATTTGAATATTAGTACCTGGAACTAATATGTTCTTGTCAGTAAAATCGCAAACATAATCTTGATGAGAAATTGCGTTAGGATCGTATACTTTACTATTAAATAAGCTCGATTTTTCATTTATTCCGGCTCCAACTTCTGCTGTAAATTCATAACCACCGCCACCAGTACTATAGCCTTTTGCATTGTCATATGCAGCAGTACTAACGGCTTCAGATCCACGAACTTTAGCTCCAATCCAAAGTCCACCTTCAAACAAATGTTCAACCCCTGAATTTCTTGGGTATTCACAAGAGGGGGCATCATTTAAGTTGAAATCACCTTTAAACGAATTTCCCAAGTAGCCAACATTAGACATAGTAAGTCCAACATCACTTTGGGTAGTATATACAATGGATTTTTGAGCAGTGGTGCTCGTTGAAACAAATAAGCCAATTAAAGTAAAAATGAAGATTCTTAAACCTACCATTTTACAATTTTATATGTTCGAATTTGTCCATTTGGCTCTTCCAATCGAAATGCAAAAATACCATTCTCATCGAACGAAATTTCGTGAGAATGAAATCCTTCATTAATTTCTATGAAACCTTCTTTTATTAGTTTACCAGATATGGAGTATATAGAATAATTCAATTTTTCAAAAATTGATGATTGACTGTAGAATTTAGCCCCTCCATTAGATGGTGATACAATAGTGATTTCGGTGTTATTTCTTATTTCATTATAGCCATCCGTTATGTCATTAACTTCATAACTAGCTTCCATTTGCATTACCACAGGTAAATGATCACTCATGTTATATAAAGCATTGGCAATGTTATTGGGTACAGCTGTATTCGTAGGACTAATTATGCTTCCATTGAACCTTTTTCCATCTTGCCCAAGCGCTTTATATGAACCCGGAATGTAGCGAATTTTCTTACCATTAGAAATAATGTCGTTTGAAGCTAGAATCATATCAAAACGATCATCCATTCCCCCACAACTTCCAGAACTTCGTGTGTTTTGAGTGTGATATGGTGCATAGTTGCTGTTATTATTCCATTTCCCTTCTTGTGAGATAGGGTCATTAAATTTATAAGAAAGGTTAGTTAGCTTAGTTAGTTTTTGATAACCATCTTCCGTATTGGTGTACATGTTAAAGTCCCCCGAAAGAATGAAGTTTCCAACGTTTTTATTGCTAATCAAATAGTCCATAATCCCTTCAGCTGCATAGGCACGTTCTGCAACGTTAGCACTACCGCTACTTGCTTTTAAATGAGCAATTAAATGATCGTACTTTACAGTATCTCTACCTTCTTCTAAATACTTACCCTTAACATACAATGAGTGTAGGTCAATTGCACGCACAAAAGTACTTCCTGTAATTCCCTTTGTTATTTTAGTCGTATTTGAAAGGCCAAGTTTGTCGTGCTTGTAAAATAAAGCATTGCACATGTTTTGTGTGCCTTCTTTTTGTAATAAATGACTTGAATATTTTTGGCCGTTTGTGTTTAAAACATATTGTAAAATACGAGTAATGTAGACTGAATTACACCCCATTTCATTAACGGTAAGTACATCGGGTTGTACATGGTCAATAATCTTTTTGAACTCTGCATCCTTGGCGTTAACGTCTAGGTCAAAACCGCTACTACAAGCGCTGCCATTAATCCCATACATTAATAGGTTGTAATGCATTAGTGTAATGGTATCTTTAACTTCTATAGTCTGGGCATGTCCCCAAAAAGGTATACACAGTAAAAATGTGAAAATTGCGGACGTAATTTTATTTCTCATTGTAAAAATAAGGGCTGGCGAAATTAAGCTTTACTTAGGCTTAAAAAATAAATAGTTATTAACTCTATGTTAAGGGATTTTGTGCTTTGGAACTTTAACAATTCTTTGTGATTTTGAAAAGTGCCATTAAAGCACGATTCAATTATATTCGTGAACTGAATAATAGGAACGTGTCAGATAGCATAGTAATTATACCGACTTATAACGAAATTGGGAACATAGAACGCATGTTGCGGACTGTTTTTGGGCTCTCCAAAGAATTTGATGTTCTTATAGTTGATGATGGGTCTCCGGATGGTACAGCTGAAAAGGTCAAAGAATTACAGATCGAGTTTGGAAATAAACTTCACCTAACTGAACGTGAAGGAAAACAAGGTTTAGGCACGGCATACATTCATGGGTTTAATATCGCTTTGGAAAAAGGGTATGAATATATCTTTGAAATGGACTGTGATTTTTCTCATAACCCTGAAGACTTAATTAGGTTGTACAAAGCTTGTGCTGAAGATGGTGCTGATATGAGTGTTGGTTCTCGATATTGCAAAGGCGGTAAAGTTCACAATTGGCCTCTTGGGAGAATTTTAATGTCATACTTCGCATCGGTTTATGTAAGACTTGTGTTGTGGTTTAACGTTAGAGATACAACCGCAGGTTTTGTCTGTTACAACCGCAAGGTTCTCGAAAAAATAGATTTGCCAGCCATTCGTTTTGTTGGTTATGCTTTTCAAGTTGAAATGAAATATACAGTTCACCTTCATGGTTTTACGATTAAAGAAGTGCCTATAACTTTTACTGATCGAATTGTTGGTGAATCAAAAATGAGCTCTAAAATTTTCAAAGAAGCTCTGTTTGGTGTTCTTATCATGAAAGGTAAGAGTGTAAAATAAAAAATCACAATCATGCGTATACTCCTTAAAAATGGAAATCTAGTTAACCGTGGCAAGATTTTCAAAGGCTCCATTGTTATTAACGATGATAAAATTGAGTATGTTATTTCTGATGGCGAAACTATTCCCGAATGTCAACAAATAATAGACTTAGAGGGTAAATATGTACTTCCTGGAATCATTGACGATCAAGTTCATTTTCGTGAACCAGGATTAACACAAAAGGCAGATATTTATACGGAGTCGAGGGCTGCTGTTGCCGGTGGAATTACCAGCTTTATGGAAATGCCGAATACGGTTCCTAACGCATTAACAGTCGATTTACTTGAAGACAAATACGAAATAGCCGCTGAAAAATCGATAGCCAATTACAGCTTTTATATGGGAGCTTCAAATGACAATATTAAAGAGGTTTTGAAGGTTGATCCAAAACGAGTTTGTGGACTCAAAGTTTTTATGGGGTCAAGTACTGGAAATATGCTTGTTGATAATGAAAATACGCTAAGGAATATTTTCTCAGAATGCTCTATGCTAATTGCGTCTCATTGTGAAGATGAATCTACTATTCGAGCAAATATGGATTTGTATAAATCTAAATATGGAAATGATATTGCTTTTAAATATCACCCCGAAATAAGGAGTGAAGAGGCTTGTTATCGATCATCTTCTTTTGCGGCAGGGTTGGCAAATGAATATGGTGCTAGGCTTCATATTTTGCATTTAAGTACAGCAAAAGAAATGAGTTTGTTTGATGCCAACAAGCCGTTGAAAGAAAAGACGCTTACCGGTGAGGCTTGTGTACATCATATGTGGTTTTCAAGTGAAGATTACGATAAATATGGAGCACGAATCAAATGGAATCCTGCTGTAAAAAAATCTACTGATAGAGATGCAATATTACAAGCAGTTTTGGACAATAAAATTGATGTAATTGCTACTGACCATGCACCACATACACTCAAAGAAAAAAGTTTAGATTATTGGAGAGCTCCTTCAGGCGGGCCTTTGGTTCAGCACGCATTAGTTGCGATGCTAGAACATGTAAAGAATGGTAAAATATCTTTAGAACGTATGGTGGAGAAAATGTGCCATGCGCCTGCTGAATTGTTCAGAATTGAGGAGCGGGGATATCTTGACGTAGGTTCGTATGCGGATATTACGGTTGTTGATTTAAATGACTCGTGGGTAGTTAATACTGATAACATATTATATAAGTGTGGTTGGTCTCCATTTGAAGAGTTTCAGTTTTCTAGTAAGGTGTTAGGGACTTGGGTTAACGGTCGCTTGGTTTATGATAATTTGAATGGGGATTCATTAGGTGAAATCATTGAGCAGAATAGTGCGATGAGGTTATCGTTTAATTATTAGTCGAATTATGAATCGGTCGAGTTTATTAGTTTTTGTTTCGGTTTTTTTATTTGCTTTAACATCCTGTTCTAATGGGGACAATAGAGTTAAACCTGAGGGGTTAATTCAGCACGAGCAAATGGTGGATATTTTATACCATATGGGCCTTAGTGAAGCGGCTTATAGGGGGCGATTACATACCGACACTTTAGCTCAGGAAAAAGTCAAACAAAGGGTGAATTATAATTTTAATGAGCACGGTGTTACCAAGAAAGAATTCGAGGAAAGCTATGATTATTATATGAAAGAACCAGATGAATTGGTTCATATTTACAATGATGTTTTGGCTCTTTATAGCACTAAACTTTCTGAAGTAGAAGAGTCGGTAGATTAATTAGAATGCCGAGTTACATCCTTCAAAAACAAACCTCCCGTATATTTAATTGACTCTTCAATTGGCGTGAATTTAAAGCCTAACTTATCAATAATTTTTTGATTGGAATAAACAGAAATTGAATTTGCTGCTCGTGCCGTTTCCTTTGTGATTAAAGGGTTTGCTCCTGTTAATTTCGACCAAATCCAATTCAGCCTCCAAGCGCAACTGCTCATGAGTTTTGTAGCTAAAATTGAGGGAGCTTTCTTGTTCAGTGATTTAGCAATAGTGTCAAAGAAGAACTTAAAACTTTTGTTTTCTGCAATCAAAAGAAAACGTTCGTTGAATATTTTCTTTTCAGATAGAAGTAACATTGCTCTGCTAACATCTCGAACATCAACAAAAGCATTGGTGCCAGAACTATAAAATTTAAGACCTTTCCATGCCGTTTTAAAAACGTTTGTACTGCTTTTACCCCATTCGCCCGGTCCTATAATAATACCTGGGTTTACAATTGAAACTTTTAGTCCTTCTTCAGCTCCTCGCCAAACTTCTAATTCAGCAAAGTATTTTGTTAAGCTGTAAAAAGAATTTGGAATGCCTGCGTCCCAATTATCTTTTTCGGTAATGGTTTTAGCTTTTTTTTGAGTGCCAATTGCTGCTGTTGAACTCACATAAATTAACTCGTTTACGTTTTGAATTATTCCGGCGTCTACAACATTTGCCGTTCCACTTATGTTGGTGGTTTCCATTTTAGTTTTATCTCTCGGGTTAAAACTAACAATAGCTGCACAATGGAACACGCGATCAATAGACGAGAAATGTTCAATTAAACATCCAATATTATTGACGTCACCTTCAACCCATTCTATTTTTTCGAATAATTCTGATTGTTTATTCCTCGAGAATATTTTTTTTATTGGTGATAGATTGGACCCTTTGCGTTTTAAAGCGCGCACCTTACTACCGGTACTTACCAAGTCGTAAATGAGTTGTGAACCTAATATTCCGGTGCCTCCTGTAACAAAATCCATTGAGGTGCGAATGTAATGAACTTCCAATGTATGGAGGTAATCTCTAGTTGTGAAAACGTGGTAAATATTCAAACAATCAATTCGTGATATTAGGGCTTGGTTAGTTGCTCTGAGCCAATATCTTTGCCGACCAATAATTATAAGAGTATGAGCTTTATTGAAGAGTTGAAATGGAGAGGAATGATTCACGATATGATGCCAGGTACGGAAGAGGCCTTGGCAAAACCGTCTTCAGGTTATATTGGATTTGATCCTACTGCCGACAGCCTTCACATTGGCTCGTTGGTTCAAATTATGATACTCGTTCATTTTCAAAATGCTGGACATAAACCAATTGCATTGGTTGGTGGTGCAACAGGTATGGTTGGCGACCCTAGTGGAAAATCTAAAGAGAGAAATTTGTTGGGGCAAGAAGATATTTTGAAAAATATTGAAGGCCAAAAGGCTCAATTAGAAAAATTTTTAAATTTTGATTGCGGTCAAAATTCGGCTGTAATATTAAACAACTACGATTGGTTTAAAGATTTTAATTTCCTTGATTTTATTCGCGATGTAGGAAAGCATATTACTGTTAACTACATGATGGCTAAAGATTCTGTGAAAAAACGACTTGAAACAGGGTTGTCTTTCACTGAGTTTTCATATCAATTGGTTCAAGGGTATGATTTTTACTGGTTGAATCAAAATAAAAAATGTGTGGTTCAAATGGGGGGCTCCGATCAATGGGGTAACATCGTGACTGGAACTGAATTGATTAGAAGAATGGGTGGTGGTGAAGCTTTTGCTGTCACAACTCCATTAATTAAAAAGGCAGACGGCACCAAGTTTGGGAAAACTGAATCAGGTAATGTTTGGCTAGATAGAAACCGCACAAGCCCTTATAAATTTTACCAGTATTGGTTAAACAGTAGCGATGATGATGCTAAAAACTACATCAAGATATTTACGCTAAAACCTCAAGAAGAAATTGAAGCGTTAATAGCTGAGCATGATCAAGCTCCTCATGTGAGACTTCTACAAAAAGCATTAGCCGAAGATATTACTGTTCGTGTTCATTCTCAAGAAGATTTTGATGCGGCAATTGAGGCTTCCAATATTTTATTTGGCAAGGCTACTTCAGAAACGCTTAAAAAACTTTCAGAAGAAGATATGCTAGCCGTTTTTGACGGTGTGCCTAGCGCTGAGGTTTCGAGAAATGAAATAATTTCGGGAGTAAATATTGTTGATTTATTGGTTGAAAAAACTGGCTTTTTACCTTCAAACAAAGAAGCAAGACGAGCCTTGAAAGAAAACTCAATTTCATTGAATAAAGACAAGGTGGTTGGAGAGTTAAATGTTTCTGAAGAACATTTAATTTCGGATAATTACCTGATTCTTCAAAGAGGAAAGAAAAAGTACTTTTTGGTTAAAGCCGTTTAAACTACCAAAAGGTTACAACCTCTAACGTCACTATTGTCAAATCGTCCAAGAACTTCAAATTCGTTCTTGCCATTGAGCCTACCTAGGTCTTGTGTTGCTATAAATGAGCACGAGTCAATATTGGCTAAATCAATTACGTTAATCCCTCCGGTTTTATTAGTATCGATAATTTGAAACGGATCTGAAGTGTCTCGAATCATAACACGCATCCATTCAGGGCATTTAAAAAGGCCGTTTCCTTTAGAATATGCTTGAGACAGAAGCTCTGTCATTCCATATTCGGAGTGAATGCAATCAACAGAAAAACTCTTTTTGAGAATGGAGTGGACTGCTTCTCTTGTAATTTCTTTTTTACGTCCTTTCATACCTCCCGTTTCCATAACAATTGTGTTTCTAAGTGGAAGAGAATGAGTTTCTGCAAAATCTAATAGACCAAATGTTACGCCAAGTAGCAAGGTAGGAACGTTGTTTTCGATTGCCCAAATCAACGTTTTTTTTAAGGCTGAAAAATCGTCTAAAAAAAAGTCGCTTTGCTCGTACTTGCTTCTTGAAATAAAGTCGTTTGCCATATAAATTAATGACGAACCATCTCGTTCAAGGTAAGAAGGCAAAAGGGCAAGGGTTAAATACTCTTCAGGTGAACCATAAAATTTTTCAAACGCAGTTCGAAAACTTTTTTCATAGGTATTAATGTCTTTTATGTAATGATTCGAAACCCCGGTTCCAGTAGTTGAAGATGAAGTGAAGGTTATTTCTGGTTCGAACTCTCCGGAAATAATTTTTTCGTGTTTGAAAAGCTCAACAGGTAAAAAAGTAAGGTCTTTAAGCGTTTTCGGATGCTTTGGTCTTCCGGTTAAATCAATGTAGCGCTTGTAAACGACATTGTTTTTATATTGATAGTTGAATGTTTTAAAACATGCTTCTAAAAACTCATTTTCATTAGCTATTGAAAATATGCTTTTCATGTTCAGGGTAATAATTATTCAATAAAAGTACCGGTGGCTGTTAAAACAAGCAATTAAATCTTCGCTCGATTGTGTGGAGGAGTATCTTGTAGTTCTGTTTCTGGCAATGTATTTTCCATTAACACTCCTTCCGCATTTTTAAAAATAACCAAATAATATTTTTCTCCTTTTTTTACAATTTGTTTTTCAATAAGCATAGGCATATGGTCTACCTTGTAATAAACAACTTCGCCTTCGTGATAAGAAAACTCTTCGCCTTCAGGAAGCTTTGAAAACATAGAACAAGAACTTAAAGAGAATAATAATACTCCAATAATTCCGTTAAAAATATGTCTATTTAGTGCTCTCAAACTGATTTAGTTATACAAACAAATGTAGAGTTTAAAAGGGAATTTTTTTGGTATAACTGCCGCTTATTTTATCTATGTTTAAACACTTAAATGATGTGCTATTTTTGTAAGTGAAATGAAAAAGTCCTTTTTGTCTTTACTTGGGTTAGTTCTATTGTTCTCTGCTTGTGAAAAAGAGCAATGCGATCAAGAAGTGCCAACGGTAAGTTTTAATGAAATACGAAAATCTACTACCACTACTGTTGTTGTGCTAAATGTATTTGATTGTGACGGTGATATTGGTCTTACTCAAGATGACGTAGGAGGAGAATTTCGTTATAATGCTTTTATAGATATTCGTCCATGGGTGAACGGCAAATGGGCTGACGATACCTATGATTATTCAGATACTACCTATACAGAAATATTAAACGACTCAGGTATTGTAATAGGTTATGATACCATTATTGATACTCTTAATTTTTATTATCGGGTACCAGTAGTTGAAAACGAAAGCCGATCTGATATTTACGAAGCCAAAATTGAGTTGGACTTAGGTGCTTCATTCTTCGGGTTTGACACTTTTAGGTTTGAAGCAAGAATCAGAGACCGTAGATTAAATGAAAGCAATGTAGCTGAGTCAAAAACTCAGATTTCATACTTTTAGTTATCGTCGCCACTAGCTGCTTTACTAACATCGTAAATGTGATCACCTAATTTTTCTGATGAAGTAATTAGGTCTACGAAAACTAGTCCCGCTTGGATGTTGTATGTGCCAGATTCAATACTTTTTAAGTGCTCTTTTCTAAGTTTACTTCTAAGTGTATCAATTTGTGCTTCAATTTTAGCAGCGTTTGAAATGTCAATACCGTCATAAGATCCTTTAAGGTTTTTTTGCATTTCAGAGACAGCTTCTTTTACTGCTCCGATAATCCCTAAAAGACTATTTCGTTGTTCTGGGCTAAACCAAACTTTAGCATTAGCTTTTCTTTCCAAGGCTCGCGACATTTGCGCTATTAAATCGGCGGCTTGTTCCAAGTCTGATATAATACTCAGCATAGATTGAATTCTAATGGAACTTTTTTCACTTAGTTCAGATTCAGAAACTCGAATTAAATATTGAGAAATTTCAACTTCAATGTTGTCAGTGATTTCTTCAAGTTTTTTGATCTTCTTAAACTTTTTAGCAAGAGGCTTGGCTTCTGTTTCAGTCAATGCGGCCTCCAATAACTTCATCATTTTTTCTATAATGTTTGAGAAACCAACAATTTCTTTCTTCACTTCTAGCAAAGAAAGGTCAACAGAAGCCATTAATCCACTGCCAATATATTCCAAAGAATACCTTTCATCGTCTTCTCCTTTTGGCTTGATGGTACGTTCTGTAATCTCTACTAATTTGTGGGCGAACCCAATCATTATAACTACGTTAGTTACGTTGAAAATAGTGTGGAAAATTGAAAGGCCATAAGTCACCGCAGATTCTCTTAACTTAAATTGTTCTGGGCTAAGTTTTGAAATATCTCCAGCTGATTGAAAACTCATAGGACTGGAAAAACCCAGTGAAACTGTTATAAAATCGATGAATTGAATGAAAAATGGAAGGATAAGCAACATCCAACCTACTCCAATAATATTAAAGAGAGAGTGTATTCGGGCGGATCGTTTGGCATGTACATTACCGACAATTGATGCCAATTCAGCTGTAATTGTAGTTCCAACATTTTCACCTAGAACCATTGCAGCAGCAATATCAAAAGGTATCCAGCCTTTGGCTGCAAGAACTAATGTAATAGTCATTGAAGCAGAAGAAGATTGTACAATTATCGTAAGTAATGTTCCAATACCAATAAATAATATGTATGAAGCATACCCCCAATCTGTAAAGCCTTGTAAAAAGGCCAATATTTCTGGATTGTGTTTAATATCAGGAACCGAATGTTTCAAGAAGTCAAGACCCATAAAAAGTAAAGCGAAACCGATCATAAATTCTGCCCAAAATCTGTAATTACCTTTTCGCGTAAACATCATTGGAAGTGCAACAGCGATAATTGGTAGTGCTAAACTGACAATTTTTATTTTGAAACCTAAAGTGGAAACTAACCAAGCAGTAATGGTAGTGCCAATATTGGCTCCCATCATAATTCCTGCAGATTGTATAAGGCTGAGAAGGCCCGCATTAACGAAACTAACAGTCATTACGGTTGTTGCCGATGAAGACTGAACTAGTGCTGTAATAAGAAAACCGGAAAGAACACCGAAGTATCTGTTTTTGGTCATTGTGCCCAAAACAGTTTTTAGCTTGTTGCCTGCCGCTTTCTGAATCCCTTCACTCATAACCTTCATTCCGTAAATGAAAAAACCAAGTGCGCCTATGAGTTCTACTATGTCTAATAAACCGTATTCCATGTTTCAAAAATTTATGCAAAATTAGAGTTTTGAGTTGCTGAGTAGGTTTCCGAATATTAACTAAATGTTAGTAATTCAAGAAAAAAGAGCGATTTTGATTAAATAGCCACAAATTTAGGTTGATGGTTGGTTATTCCACGTGTGGCTTGGGGTAGGGGCGATAATTTTGATTGAATTGTTCGATAGGTCGTCTTGTTTGTGGAGTTGTAATTTTCGCTTTATTAAGGTTGTATTAAGTTTAAGGGTTTGTTATGAATGGGTTAAAAACTGCGTATACTTTCGCGCCAAAGTTTTCTAAAAATTATGGTTATGAAATTAAATCATTTACTTATTGTTACCATACTGTTAACTGCTCTTAGGTTAAGTGGTCAAGCTAAATTCGATAAAGTAAAGTATGCTAAGGGATTGACCTACATGCCAAGTGATTCAAGCTTCAAATTGAAGTTTGGATTGAGAATGCAGAACTTATTGGTTGTGGATTTCCCCGAAAATGGGCCAACGAACTCGACATTTATGGTGAGGCGGTTTCGTTTGAAGTTTGATGGATGGTTATTAAGCCCAAAATTGGTCTATAAAATGGAAATAGGTCAATCTAACTTAGATGTTGGCGGAGGTTCTAATTTATTGTTAGATGCCGTCTTAAAATATAACGCGACAGGAAATTTATGGCTGTGGTTTGGACAAACCAAATTGCCAGGTAATAGAGAAAGGGTGGTTTCATCTCAAAAACTGGAATTGGTTGATAGAAGTTTAGTGAATTCATTTTACAATATCGATCGTGATATGGGAGTCCAAGTTCACCATCATTTTCAAATAGGTAACATGTTAATTCGTGAGGTGGCTTCTATTAGTACAGGTGAAGGTCGAAATTACACATCTGCAAACCTTGGCGGATATTGCTATACTGGTCGGTTAGAGTTTTTACCTTTTGGTAAGTTTACCTCTAAAGGAGACTATTTTTTGGCAGATTTAAAACATGAGAAAACACCCAAATTGGCTATTGGTCTTACTTACGATTTGAATGATTTAGCTGCTCGTTCAAGTGGTCAACGTGGTAGTTTTAATGAGTTTAACCGTTCACTCACTAGTTATATGGCTGATATGATTCTAAAATATAATGGAGTTTCATGGTTTACGGAGGTTATTCTAAAACAAGCTGACGATGCAAATGGAGATCGTGAAAAGGCCATTGATCCCACTATTGAGGGATATTTCAATACTGGTTTAGGTTTTAATAGTCAGTTAGGCTATACAACAAAAGATGGTTGGGGAGTAGTAGGAAGGTTTACTTCTATAAACCCTGATAAAGATATCATTCTTGCAGGAGACTATAAGAGAAATAATATGCAACAATATACTCTTGGGTTTTCTAAATTTATTGTTGGGCACAAGTTGAAAGTTATAACTGATTTTAGCTATAACAATTACTTTAATGCACTTCCTAATTCAACCTCTTGGAGGTTTGTTGTTGAGCTTGGAATATAAATTAAAGCAACGGGAATAATTCTTTCCAAATAGTTTCCGTTACTATTTTATGACCTTCAGATGTAGGGTGGATGCCATCTGGTAAATTGAGGCTATCAATACCTGCAACGTTTTGAAGAATAAAAGGAATTAGGTTTACGTTTTCTTCTTGAGCAATTTCTGGGTATATTTTTTCGAACGCGTTAAAATAATCCTCGCCCATACTTGGAGGAACCTTCATGTCAGCTAACAAAACATGAGAATCGGGGTTTTTATCGCGAAACTTTTGGATAATCTTTTTGAGGTTTTGTTTCGTTTCTTCTACCTCGTAACCTCTCAGTCCATCATTTGCACCTAATTCAAGAATAAAGATTGACACTGGTTGTTTAAGAACCCAATCTATTCTTTGAAGTCCGCCCTTGGTCGTTTCTCCACTATTTCCTGCATTTATACAAGTGTAGTTTAGGCCTAAAGAATCTATTTTAAGCTGAATCAGAGATGAAAATGCTTCCTTTGGATCTAGCCCATATGCTGCTGTTATACTATTTCCAAAAAACAATATGTTCTTACTGTTCTGCGATTTTTGAATGGTCTCTGTCGAATTAATAGTGTTTTTGCCCTCAATTTTTTGAGGCGCCTCTTGGCATGAAACTAATGCTAGAACGATTAATGTAATTGCTGAAAATAGGTAGTAGCGCATAATTTTTAAAAGCTAAAATCCAAAATTGGTGATTTATATTAAGGGTTGATATGTAAATTGAAAAAAGATGTTTAGTTTAGACGTTACAATTGTAACCCCTTAGCGTAACAATCCTAGAATGGTTCAAGTACAAGGTTTATCAGATCAAGAAGTTAAAGAATCGGCCCAAAAGAACGGTACCAATAGACTTACCGAGCAAGAATCTCATACATTTCTGGACAAGCTTATTGAGAATTTGAAAGATCCGATGATCATGATTCTGATTTTCGCGCTTGTTGTTGT
>JBMYOI010000015.1:0-45984 GCA_049599135.1 Salibacteraceae bacterium | reverse complement strand
AATGGGGATGTAACAATGAATATTCGTTCAGGAACCTATAATGAGCAAATAAGCATAACTTCTATATCAGGAACAAATGCTAACCAAACGGTTACTTTTCAAAAAGACCCGGGTACTGTGGGGGAAGTTATTTGTACAGCAACAGGTTCGTCAACTAAAAATTACGTTTGGCAATTAAACTCAGTCAATTATTTATTTATAAAAAATATTCGATTTAAGTCTTTGAGCACTACTTATAACAGGGTGTTTGATTTTGTAGTCGGTAGCTACACTACCATTGATAGCTGTTATTTCGAAAACGCGATTAAAAGTGGAACTAGTACAACAAATTATGGGTGTTTCCATTCTCCAAATAAATTGACTTATTGTACAATTAAAAACTCAACTTTTATTGGAGGAGCTCAAGGAATTAAATTAATTGCAAACACTAGCGCTAAAGGATTAGGAGTTTTAATTGAAAATAACACCATTGACTCAACTACAAAATATGGTATTTCAGTACTTTACTACGATAGTGTAGTTGTTACAAAAAATACAATCTCGGATTTCCCAGGAAATACCAATCAATATGTGGCCATAGAAATTGAACAATGTCCTAGTGGTGTAAATGTTACCAAAAACAGAATGACACTGGTAGGTAAGAATAGAGACAATGGCATTTGGATGGAATATGTCCATACCTTCTCAACTGGAGCAAATATTACCAACAACATGATTAATTTCTTGGATTCAGGAGCTACTCATAAACTCGGAATTAACCTCTATCGCTCTAGAAATTTGAATGTTGCTTTTAACACCGTTAAACTATTAGGAAATGGTACTCATAGATGTATTAACAGATATGATGTATTGTATTCAACCGTCCGTAATAACATAACTTATACTGATGGAAATGCTGGATTTAATACAATTGGAGGCACAACTACTGGGTCAACTGCATCGAATAACTGTCAGTATAAAAAAGGTTCTGGTGCTGGTTCTGGAATAAATGTAGATCCGGATTTTGCAAGTGAGTTAGACTTAAGGGCCACCAATTCTGCATTAAAAGGTCAGGGTGTAACCATTTCAGGAATTACTACCGATATAAACGATAGTGTAAGAACAAACCCTCCTGGGGTTGGAGCTTCTATTATTGTTACGTTGCCAGCACTCAAAGGAACTTACACCATTGGTGCAGGAACACCAAGCCCAGATTATTCAAACTTTACGGCTGCAGTTTCTGCCTTAGATTCACATGGAATAAGAGGGCCAGTAATTTTTAATGTGCGTTCTGGAACTTATACCGAACAAATTACAATTGATTCTATTATCGGGGCTTCTGCAACAAATACAATTACTTTTCAAAAGGAGCCAGGTGCATCAAATAAACCGCTAGTTCAGTATTCCGGATTTGGCATAGCTCCACATACTATTCAAATTGATAGTGCCGATTACATTACCTTCAAAAATTTAGATGTAAGAAGTTTAAGTAACAGTTATGGGCGGCCATTTTTTATAAAAGGTATTACAAAAGGTATAACTATAGATAGCTGCCATGTGAAAGGAGTCTATAATAGTTTATCATCAAATGCTGCAATTTATTTTACAGGAACCGGAGGGGGAGCTTCAGACTCGGCAACAATTAGTAACTGTACAATAGATAGTTGTTACACAGGAATTTACTTTGCTGGTACTGCAGGTGGTGGAAAAGAAGTAGTAGGAAACCGTATCCTTAATAATACACTAACTAATTATCGAAATAATGGCTTTCAGTTATTACTTCAAAAAAACTTTGAATGCTCAGGTAATACGCTTGTAGGTGCGGTAAACAGCATTCAACAAGTTGGAATTGATATAAATTATTTTAGCACTAATTGTTCTATTGTATCAAATACAGTGGTTAACAAAACGTCTTCTATTTCTGGAGGCATCTATATTCAAAATTGTAGTGGAAGTGCTTCAGAAAGTATTACGGTTGCCAACAACACTTATCGAAATCCGAATGCATTAACTACAAGTGAATCTGGACTTTTTATGAGTAATAGCTCTAACGTGGGAGTTTATTATAACACTATTTCTGTAAAGACCTCAAGTACAAGTGGTGGTAACTCTATATTTATTAATACAGGAAATAGTAGCATTACAGTAAAAAACAATAACTTCTATAATTCGGGTGCTGGATTAGCCTACTTGGTTCAAAATACACCAAGCAGTTTTGTTACCGATTATAACAACTTATACTCTAATGGAGCTGTGTTGGGCAAAATTGGAGGAACAGATAGATTAAGCATTGGGGCATGGAAGACAGGAACAGGCCAAGCGACGAATTCTCAAAACTTCAACCCTATATTTTTATCTGATAGTGTTCTTAAACCAAACAATTTAGACTTAAATAATATGGGGGTTTCCATTGCTGGTATTACCACAGATATTTTAGATTCAACCCGAAATGCTTCTACCCCTGATATTGGCGCTTACGAATTTACTGGGGTAGCTCCTCCTTGTCCTTTATTATCGGGTAGTTATACAATAGGTGGAACCGCACCAGATTATGTAACAGTGCAAGAAGCGGTTGACTCATTAGTTAGCATAGGTGTTTGTGGACCAGTAGTTATGAACCTTCGTTCTGGTACATACAACGAACAAATTACAATTGATTCAATACCTGGAACGGATTCCACAAATACGGTCAAATTTAGAACTGAATCTGGCGCAGCAACTAAAGCTATTATCACTAATAATATCTCTTTTATTATAAAAATTGATACTGGAGTTAGTTATGTGTCCTTCGATAGTTTAGAGTTAACTTCCACTACTGCTGGAAATGTAATTTTATTTGCTGGAACGAATCACCATATTTCATTTGAAGGAAACGATTTTAGTTCAAACTCGAATAATTCGGGAAACTTAGTGTCAGATGTTCCGGATGTAAGCACCAGCGACCTAAGTATAATTGGAAACACTTTTTACAATGCAAGTGGCGCAATTCACCTAAATGGTGGCGATGGCAGCTCTAGTACATCTGGAGATTCGGGTGTTGTAATAAAAAATAATATTATTAAGAATTATAAGATTTGGGGAATAAGCTTATCAAATTACCATAATTGTTTGATTGAAGGAAATGAAACAGAAGGGAGTAGGCCGTCTGGCTTAATTTATGGTATCAGCTATTACAATGGCTCTAATATTAGAATTATTTCAAATAGAATATTGGCTGTCGGTGCGCAAGGAGTGCCCATAAACATATCAAATATTGAAGGTGGACCAACGTCAAGATCTTTGATTGCAAACAATATGTTTTCGGGAGAAGGAACCCAATTGAGTAGATCGAGTTTTGAAAACCTAAGCAATACTGATATTGTCTATAATAATTTTAGCGGAAAAACAGGTTCATACGGTTATGCTATTGTTGATCTTGATATAAATTCTACAAGTACTTTTCAGAACAATTCTGTTTATGGTTCAGGCCCTGAATTTGCGGTTACTTCTCGTTTAACCTCAACGGCGTTAATGGATTACAATAATATCTATGGCAATGGAGGAAAAAGCAATGTTTACGACGGAGTTATGGGAGCTCATTCTATTTCTGTTAATCCACTGTATGTTAATGATACCAATTTAACAGCTCTGGCGCCAGATTTAGTGGGTAGAGCTACATCAATTGCTTCGGTAACTAAAGATATTGATGGCGTTACGCGTAAATCAACGCCTGACATTGGAGTCCATGACCGAGTTGCAAATCCAATAGACGTTCGATTGGTAGAGGTATCTGTACCTCAAACTTGTGACGGTGACTCAGCTCAAGTCTCGGTTTTACTCCGAAATCTTGGTTCAAATTCGCTGGCCTCAGTTAACGTTAATTGGAAAATATCGACCAATAACGGAAGCTATGTACCTCAAACAACTCACTCTTTCAGCTTTAATATTCCACCTTTCAGTGATACCTTGCTTGCGCTCGATAAAATTGCTCTTGTTGCAAACAATGAATATGAAATTGTTGCTTACCCTCATTTGCCAAATGGAATTGCAGATACCATTAATTTTTCGGATACTGCAACACTAGTAGCAGAAGCGGCGTTAAGTGGGGGCTATACAATTGGAGGAGCAACGCCCGATTATCCAACAATTAATGCCGCAGTAACTGAACTTATTAGAAAAGGTATTTGTGGTCCAACTACTTTCAATGTTCGGTCTGCAACCTATAATGAACGAATATCAATTACTGATGTTATTGGCTCTTCGGCAACTAATAGAATTACCTTTAGAAAAGACCCAAGTGCGCTTTCAAAACCAATAATTAGTTATACAAACATGGCTTACGATACAAACTACATTGTACAGCTTAAAGAAACTGATTACATCACATTTGATAGTTTAGAATTCCACAGCAATGATGCAACATATTCAACTGTTGCGCATGTATTTGGTCCTAACGAAGGAGTTGAATTTTTAAATTGTGTTTTTAAAGGAGAAGCCTATACCTCATCTTTTTATGGAAGAGGCTTTACGACAGATTCAAGAGCAAAAAACATAACCATTGAAGGATGTGAAATTATTGGCGGTAGATACGGTATTTATATGAGAGGTCAAAGTGATGCTTATACTAGTGGATTCAAGATAAAGAACAGTACCATTACCCATTTTTACGGCGAAGGAATTTATTTTAGAAATATAGAGAATTTTGAAATTATTGGCAATACAGTAATTGGTGGAGAAAGAAATCCCACTGGAATTTATTTATATAACATTGGAATAGCTAAAATTAACAACAACAAAGTTCGCACCCAAGGGTTTGGGAATTCACATGTTGATGGAATATCTCTTTATTATTCTTCTGGAGACTCTTTAAACCCAATAGAAATTTACAACAATGAAGTTATTTGTAATGGGGATTCAGTAAATTACTCGAGTGGTGGATTATCTGTTTCTTACACAGCTTGGGTTAATGTGTTTAACAATACAGTTTTTGCATCGGGTAATGGAAATGGTACACGAACCTTCTCTTGCACTTTGGATAGTGGTTTGGTTCAAGTACAAAACAATAATTTTATTGTAAACTCTAACCTTAGCTCAAGCAGCGCTGGTCAGTATTATGATTTTGGAGGACAGCTCAAATCAGATTACAATAATTATTTCGGAACAGCTGGAGCTTTAGTAAAATATGGTGGTTCTTACAATACCATTTCTTCATTATCGGCAGCCAAACAAATCGATTCTAACTCAGTTAGTATAGATCCAATTTTTGTTTCAGATACAGCTCTAGTGCCAACAAACCTAGGTTTCGATAGTAAAGGAACCCCTCTAGCAGAAATAACAACTGACATTTTAGACACCCTAAGAAGTATTGCTTTTCCAGATATAGGGGCTTATGAGTTTGGTACAAAAGGCCCTTGTGTAGGTTTAAGTGGAACTTATACCATTGGAGGGACCTCGCCTTATTTTGCAACAATTAGTGAAGCTGTTGATTCTTTAAACATTAAAGGAGTTTGTGACTCAGTAATATTCAATATTAGGCAAGGAACTTATACAGAACAAATAGAAATTACTGAGATTAATAATGTAAGTGATAGTGCTATAGTTATTTTTCAATCTGACCCAAGCAATACCACAAACCCTAATATTACATATAGCGCCACTACGCTTAAACCCTACACTATAATGGTGAATGGTTCAGATTATGTTCAATTTCGAAATATTGATATTACTAAAACAGGTGGTGGTATTGCAGCTGTTTTCTTTGATGGAGTTTGCGAAAATCTAGAGTTTGATTCTTGTAATGTTTCGGCTAACTCTGGTTATTCTTTTTACTGCGATTGGCAAGGTACATGGAGCCAAACATCGGAAGACTTAGATGGCTTAGTAATTTCTTATTGTATTGCTGATAGAGGAATAAACCTTCAAACAAATGGCCCTAGCTCTGATTCAGCTATTTTTTCTGGAAATACAATAAATGGACCTATAAGTTTAAGGGTTTTTAATGGAACAACCTTTAAGGACAACGATTTGAATGGAGTTGTTGGCCTTTCGTACAGTAATACATCTTGGGTTGAATCAAATAAGGCTGAAGGATTGACTTCTTATCGTTCTGGCAATCAAACTATATTCAATAATGAATTTAGAGGGCCAGTATATTATTCATCAACTAGCAACTCAACCTTTTATCATAATACGGTGCACAATGGTTCTGGTTTTGCGCTGAATATAAATGGTTCTTCGAATAATTTCAGGAACAATATTCTATCTTCTAATACTTATGTTGTTTCCCTAGACTCGAGTACCATTAGTACCTACGATTACAATGTTTACAACTCTGAAATCGATACCATTGCTAAATACACAACGGGAACTTTTGCCACCGATTTAAGTGAATTTCAACTATTGGGTAGAGACTCCAATTCACTAGTTATAGATCCCAGATTTAGAACGGATACTTCTTTGGTACCACGAATTGCTGACTTAGAAACAGCAGGTACTCCAATTGCAGGAATCACAACCGACATACGCGATAGCGCAAGAAGCACAACAGCCCCAAGTATAGGCGCCTACGAATACACTTATGTATGTGATGGCTTGAGTGGGACATATACCATTGGTGGTACTTCGCCAGATTACACAACTATTTCAGCGGCAGTTGCAGATTTGAATTCATTAGGTATTTGCGATGATGTGACGTTTAATATTAGACAAGGGACATACAATGAGCAAACTAAGATTAATGATATTTATAATGCTGGTGATAGCGGAATGGTTGTTTTTCAATCAGATCCGTCAAATACTTTAGATGTTGTTATCCAGCATGCTGGTTCAATTACAAAACCATACGTAGTTTTACTAAATGATGCTGACTATATAGAGTTTGAAAATGTTACGATTGAACAAACTGGCACTAATTCTGGATCGGCCGTTCTCTTTGAATTGGATTGCGAACATATTGTATTTGATTCTTGTAGAGTTAAAGGTTCAACGGTAGGAAGTAGCTTTAGTGGAGCTCTTGATCTCAATGCTCCTGTCACATTAGATTATTTGCTAATTGAAAAATGTGAGATTACTAAAGGTATTAATTTTAGTAGTCATGCTCCAGGAACAGATTCTGCAAGGTTTATTGATAATGCCATTTTAGATGGTGGTTTATCAGTTAGAAGCTTTTCTGGATCTACAGTGACTGGTAATCATATTGATGGCGTATTAGGATTTGTATTTAGTTCAAATTCCTTAGTCGAAAAAAATTATTTGAACGCATTTATTGCATCCTCAGGGTCAAACAATCAAACAGTTCGAAATAACGAAGTTGTACGTTCAACTGGCGGAAGTGCCATGATAATTAGTTCTTCGAACAATGTAATTTATTTCAATTCAGTAACTTCCAGCTTAACATCACTTAAAATATCAGGTTCTAATAACGATTTTATGAATAATATTTTTTACTCAGAAAAGTATTGTTTGGATATCGATACAACTAAAGCAAATAACTTCGACTACAATGTTTACTATTCTGAAATAGATACCCTTGCAGAATACAACTCTGGAGGGTACGCCACTAAATTAAATGATTTGATTTTGTCGGGTTCTAATTCTAATTCATTGGTTATAAACCCTCGCTTTAAATCAGATACCCTCATTCCAAGAATTGCAGACCTTGAAACTGCAGGAACACCAATTACTGGAATTACCACTGACATTCGCGATAGCACAAGAAATACAACAGCCCCAAGCATCGGCGCCTACGAATACACTTATGTGTGTGATGGCCTTGCAGGGTCTTATAGCATTGATCCTTCAGGTAATGGAGATTATACTTCCATTACCGCAGCTGTAGCCGATTTAAATTCGTTGGGTATTTGTAACGATGTAACCTTTAATATCAAAAAAGGAACTTACGTCGGACAGCTGCAAATTGGTGATATATATAATATTGGAGACAGTGGAAGGGTAGAGTTCCAAGCCGATCCTTCTAATGGAGTAAATGATATGGTAGAAGTTTATGATACTATCGCTGGAACAGGGAATGGATTGGTTGAAATCTCAGGCCAAGGTTACTTAGAGTTTAACGGTTTAAACTTCAAATTTCAATCTAGTTCTGTAACTTCTTCAATTTTTGCATTTAAAGCAGACGATGAAATATCTAACCTAACTTATAGAAACTGTAACTTTACTAGAGAAAATAATTCACTGGCATTTAATACGGCGGTAAATGGCATTGACTCGCTAGTTATTGATTCTTGCACATTCAATGCAACAAAGATTCAGCTCAATGGTGGTCAAAAATCAGGCGCTTATGCATCAATAACCAACTCTGAATTTAATGAAGCTGGAAGTTCTATAGAAATCAATTTTGATTATTTAGATATTACCGATAATACAATTGGTCACGATTACGGTTCGGGTGGAAATTTTACTCAACTGGTTCAGCTTCAGACTGATTACCTTAATTATTCAAGAAACATACACCGACATAGGGTGGGAAGGCACATGGTCGGACTATACCTAGTATCGAATCACCTGTTTCCAGGAAAAATGAACATTACAAACAATGTATTTGACTTATACAGTACCGTTGATAGTAGCTCACCACATCATGATATGGGTATAAGAACACTTGTTAATTCTGCTGATTCCGTATTTATTGAACACAACACCTTCCAAATGGGGCGCTCAGCAGGAGATAATAATGGATCAGCATTATTCCTAAAAGGAGGAAGCCAGGTGGTTCGAAACAACAACATAGTTGTCGAATATGATGGCTTTGGTATTCAATCTGAAGACGCTATTGCCTCCGCTTACAATAATATCTACACTTTGGGTGATACCATTTCTAAGATTAATACAACCTATTATACTACCCTGGCTGGAATGAAGGTTGATGGCTATGATTCCAATTCTGTTTCAGTTAACCCATACTTTCAATCTGATACACTTCTTAAACCCTACCGCTTAGCTTTAGACAACAAAGGAGTTTCTATTGCAGGAATAACCGAAGATATTACTGGAGATACTAGAGGTACAACACCTGATATTGGTGCCTACGAATTTGATCCTATTGTTTACGACGTATTAGTCGATTCTGTTCGAGTAGATACGCTTTGCGAAGGTTTACATGGTGTTTCTGCATTCATAAAAAATACTGGTGATTCAGTTATTACTGATTTGCGTTTTGCTACTTCAGTTCAAGCAATTGGTGGAGCGGTTCAAGAATCAGATATTTTGGTGGTTAGTAATACACTTCAACCCAATGATTCAATGTGGGTAAGCACTGGAAACTTTCAATTTGCAGCTAACCTTTCATACATTGTTAAAGCTCGTGTTGACACAATAAACGGGTATTTAGATAATGAGCCTAACGACAATGTTTCGATTGATACATTGAGTACCAAACCCAAACCTGACGCATTCATTACCCAAAGTCAGGCTTGTGATGGAGATTCATTGCGCTTATTTGCTATCGGTGGAGTTTCATACGAGTGGTTCGGCCCAGGAGGCTTTACAGATTCTGTAGCTAACCCAAAACGTGGTAGTATAGACTCTTCATACATAGGTGATTATACCGTAATTGCTATGGATTCAAATTACTGTATTGATAGCGCTACCATTACTCTCGGTTTGGATACTGCTCCAGCCATTAACTTTCCAACCAATGCCGATTCTATTTGTGATGGTTTTAGCAAAACCATATCAGCAGAAGTAAATCCATTTCATACTTATTTGTGGAATATTGGAGAAACGTCTCCAAACATTACGGTTGATTCGGTTTACAATTACATTGTCACCGTTACCAATCAAAATGGTTGTAGTTCAACAGATACATTCCGTTTAGACACCTTCTCAGTTCCGGTTTTAGTATTTACTGATACCGTTAGTTTGGTTTGTGAAAATAGTGCACCTATACCGTTAAATATTGCTTCACCGGCAGGTGGTTATTATTCAAGTGCCTTAGTTTCTGGTGATACATTGTATCCAAGTAGTTTTGGAGTATATCCGTTGAGTTATATTTATGGTGATACCAATACAGGTTGTTCTGCTGTAATTGACACTACATTCACTATTCGAAAAGCTCCTTCGGTAACCATTTCTCCGTTGTCGGCTATTTGTTTTAATGCCGAGGTGGATACCCTAATAGAGCATGCTCCAAAAGGTGGTTCGTTCTTTAATTCACCGGCCATGACGGATTCAATTTACAACCCAGCAATAGCAGGGCCTGGATTAGATACCATTTCGTATCAATATTCGAATTCGTTTGGTTGTTCTGACACTGCTTACCAAACAATTTTTGTTCAAGATACTTTAGCGATTTCACTAAGCGATACGTCGTTTTGCGAAAACAAAGGATCTATTCTCTTGGAACAACCCGACGAAGTTTATGCAGGCATTTCAGGTTCATACTCTGGAAGTTCGGCATTAGTGGGTAACTACTTTAGAACTGGAAGGGGAGTACCACAGCAAACACTTATCTACTCGGTAACAGATACTAATAATTGTATATCAAGACATTCGAGAACGATTACAATTGATACAATACCAGTAGTTGTGTTTAGTGATGCAGATATTTGTATCAATGCAGGAATTGTTGATTTAAATTCTGCTACACCTTCTGGTGGTGACTATTGGGGAACTGGAGTTGTCAATGATTCACTTGATCCTGTTGTCATGGGGCTTGGTTTAGATACAATTTTTTATGCCTACGAATTACCTAGTAATGGTTGTATAGACACGGCTGCAAGTTTGACTTATATCAACCCTGCACCAATAGTTAACTTAACCTTACCAGATTCAACGCAAGAAAGATGTGAGAATGCAATACCAGCCGTTCTGTCGGGGCAATCTCCATTGGGTGGTACTTTCACCGGTTTGGGAATTAGCTCAAATGGACTTCAATTTTTGGCGGATACTGCTGGCGTAGGAGTACATGCAATCACTTATTCTTACACCAATTCATTGGGTTGTGAATCATCAACTACAGATACAATTGAAGTATTTGGATTACCTGCAGTAACATTTGCTTTATACGATAGCATTTGCCTCAATTCTATTCCAGATACGTTAACCGGTGGTATGCCGTTAGGTGGGTTTTATTCTGGGTCGGGGGTAAATAGCTCAGGAGTATATAGACCTAATTTAGTAGGAGCTAAAAATGCTCATACCATTACATACAATTTTACCGATTCGGTAACGGGTTGTGCTAACTTTAGTGAGCAAGTTGTAAGAATTGACAGCCTAACTCCAATTGCATTGGGCTTAATTCCAGATTACTGTATCAATGTTGGCATGGATACTTTAAATCAAGGAAGCATCAATTCGGGGGGCTTTAATTATTTTGGAAATGGAATTACAAATGGCAATGAATTTGATCCTGTATTAGCTGGGTTAGGTTCGCATTCTATTGGTTATCAATTTACCAATTTAAAAGGATGTAGTGATAGTTTGTACCAGACTATTCAAGTATTTGATACTTCAAACGTAACTTTAAATATTCCGGCTGCTTTAACTGAATTATGTACGAATGAAGCACCATTTACCCTGTTTTACGGGTTGCCTCTTGGTGGGTTTTATGATACCCTTAAAGGCATTGTAGGAAACCAATTTAACCCAGCTATTGCGGGCCCTGGTTCTAAAACACTTCGATACACTTATTCAAATGCCAACAATTGTGTTACTTCAAAATCACAAACTATTGTTGTAAACTCGGTTCCTGCTGTTACTCATTTGGCCGATTCGTTCTGCTTTAACGAAGCAACTCAAGTTCTTTTAAATGGATTGCCTACAGGCGGAAAGTATACTGGACCAGGAATGATAAATGACTCTATTTTTAACCCATTGTTTTCTGGGGTTGGTAGCACACAAATAACATATACGTATACTGAGCCAGCCACAGGTTGTTCAAGTTCTAAAGCTGCTTCTTATATAGTTTACGGTGTCCCTACTGTTTCACTATCTACTTTAAACTCTGTTTGTGAAAACAAGTCTGCATTTAATTTAAACGCAGGTTCGTCAAATGGAGCAGTTAAATATTACTTAGGAAACGGGATTATAGATACCACATTAGGAACTTTTTCCCCTTCTATTGCAAAATCGGGAAGTCATTCGATTTCTTATGTTGGTGTTAGTAGTGCTGGGTGTAGAGATACAATTACAAATACAATTAAAGTGGACACAATTCCAATAGTTACCATTGATACTCTAGCTGATTTGTGTGAAGGCGCTGCCTCTTTTAGTTTGTCTATTGGTAAACCATCTATTAACGGAACGGGGGTTTATACTGGACAAGGGGTTAGTGGTAAAACCTATTTCCCTTCAGTAAGTGGAGTAGGAACTGATGAAATCATTTACCAATTCACTGATTTAAATGGATGTAAAGAAAGTGATACAACTTCGCTTACAATCAATGCGTTGCCTAATATGGTTGCAGCCAAATGGAATTCGTATTGCGTTGGTGGAGATTCAATTGTATTAAATGGAGCTTTACCACTAGGTGGTTTGTATTCTAATGCCTTATTTGTTGATTCGGCAACTCAAAAAATAGCTATTGATAGCGTTGGTATTTGGTCAGTTAATTACGCATACACAGATTCTAATGGTTGTTCAAATAGCGTTGTTCAAAGTCTTCAGGTTAGAGACCTCCCCGCAGTATCGCTAAGTTTTCCAAGCCATTTATGTTCTAACTCGGTTCTACAACAATTATCTGGTGGTTCTCCACTTGGTTCTTCTGGAGTCTATAAAGGTGATGGAGTTGATGGAAACTTTTATAACGTGGATTCATTAGCATCAAATTCTGACACACTTTGGTATGTATATTCTGATGTTTATGGTTGTACAGATTCTGCATATCAAGCCATTCATGTTGATACCCTTACGCCAATAACGGCACTTGGATTCTCGGATTTATGTGTGGGAGGAGACAATTTGA
The DNA here is from genome assembly GCA_049599135.1 of Salibacteraceae bacterium. Classification (GTDB taxonomy): domain Bacteria; phylum Bacteroidota; class Bacteroidia; order Flavobacteriales_G; family Salibacteraceae; genus UBA2108. The sequence continues at coordinate 33,107 of JBMYOI010000015.1, read as the reverse complement.
ACTTAGTTCCTTATTTTACCCCTTCAGGTGGTAAATTCAATGGCTCTAATGTAATCGGAGGCCAACTGTTTACTTCTCTATTGTCGCAAGGAGAATATCCAATAACATATAGCTATACAGATAGTAATAATTGTAAAAATTCAATTATTGATACGGTATACGTTAGAGGGAATCCTGTTGCTATTTTAAGCAACGATACTTCTATGTGTACAGGTGAATCAATGGAATTGACGGTTTCTGGTGGCTTGGCCTATGAATGGAATACAGGTGAGCGAAGCTCAAGTATTGTTGTTAGTCCAGACACAACTTCAACTTACAGTGTTGAGGTGTCCAATCAATTCAACTGTTCGGTTGAAGAAGAAGTGATTGTTACTGTTCATAAGAACTTTGGAGTATTTACAAGTTCAGTCGATGCTTCATGTGGTGCTAATAATGGTTCCGGTAATGTAATCATAGCGAATGGTAAAGCGCCTATTCAATATTTTTGGTCAACAGGTGATCGTAATTCAAGTGCTTCGGGCTTAATTGCAGGAACTTATACAATAACCATATTGGATGGTAATTCTTGCGAACAATATGCTTCGCTTGACATTTCAAATGTTGGAGCACCAAAAATTTCGGTTGATTCAATTAAAAATAACTTGTGTTATGGTGCTGAAAATGGATTAATATCATTGAATGTTCAAAGTTCAGTGCCTTCAAAAACAACTTGGTCTAATGGAGCTAAAACAAACGTGATTACAAACTTGGCGAACGGAATTTATAGCATTTCTGTAAAAGATAGCTTGGGTTGTTCTGCAAACAAGACATTTGAAATTAATAGTCCAGAAGCAATGTCGATTGAACATGAAGTAATTTCTCCTTTGTGTGATAGTGCTAATGGAAACATTATTGTTTTTGTAGAAGGTGGAGTGCCGAATTACACGTATAACTGGTTAGGACAGTCAAATACGACGGATTTATTAACTAACGTTGGAGCTGGTGAGTATGAATTGGTTGTTTCAGACCTTAATCAATGTTCGGATACCTTCATATTTAATCTGAACAATGTAGGTGGGCCTGAGCTAAGGTTAGACAGTATTTTAGCTGTTGATTGTGGAGTATCGAACGGAGGAATATTTTTGACAAGTATCGATACGGTTAAATCATATTTATGGTCAAACGGGAAAACATTAGGGGCAAATTCAGGAATACCTGTAGGTACTTATACGGTAACCGTTACCGACACTGCTAATTGCATTACAACGGAAAACTTTACCGTTGAATACGCTCCCACACAAATGGCTTCATTATGTTACGTAACGTTTGATACTTCAAATGGAGGATACAATCAGTTGGTTTGGGATACAGTTGGAATGTCAACCATTGATGGGTATTCAATTTACAGAGAATCTGCCGTTAAGGGGCAATACTCTTTGCTTGGAAACATTGCTAAAGGGTTGCCTCCAGTTTTCATTGATTCTTCATTGAACAGTCAATTGGCTGTTGGAAATTATGGAATTGAAACTTATAATGCATGTTCTAATAGTGAATCGATTTCAACAATTCATAAGTCGATTTTATTAACCACGAAAGAAATAAGTAACGACATTGTTCAAATCAATTGGTCTGGTTATCAAGGAATAAATGTTTCGGGCTACCACGTATTTAGGTATTCAACAACAGAAGGATTTAAACTTTTGGATAGTACTGCCATAAACGTAAGGTCATACAACGATTATAACGCACCTAAAGAAGAGTCCGAATTATTCTATTTTGTTATTGCAAGAGGCAAAGATGTTTGTACGCCTGAAGGAGCTATTGTATCTAACTTCTCTAGAGATTTTGGAACGGGTATTTTTATTGGTACAGATCAAATTATTTCGAACTTCGATTTTAGTGTTTATCCTAATCCTAATAAAGGAGAGTTTAATGTTAAATTCAATAATAGTAGCTCACAGCCTGCATTAATGAGGGTTTATAATACACAAGGACAAATTGTTTTTGAAAAAACTTTGAATAGAATAGAAACCGAAGGAACTTATTCTATAAAATTGCGGGACATAAGTGACGGGTTATATTACCTACAATTAATTGGAAGTGGAGAGATTAAAACCACTCAGGTAATTATTAATCAGTAGAAATTGGAGATGCCGAAACGAGCAAATTATTACATATTACTGCTATTCTTATTGCCGGCTTCATTGATTGCGCAAAAGTTTAATTGGGTCGATAATGTGAGTCATTCTTCCAATAACAAATCAATTACATCATTGGTTAGTACTGGGTCTCATCAAGTCCTAGTCGGTGCAAATTTCAGTAATTCTATCACTATTGCGAGTTCAACATTTAACTCATCAGGCACAAAAGACAACCTTGTTTATGTTTTGTCTTCATCTGGCAATCCTGTATGGTCTAGCCCAATTCATTTTAAATCTACAGGTTCAAGTGACGTAATTAATGATTCTTATTTTGATGGAACAAGTTTTTACGTGTCAGGACAGTTAGATGGCATTGATACAGTAGTTGATGGTTCTACAATCCCGATCGAAAGTAAATACACTACGGGAAATTATTTTGTAAGTAAAATTTCAAGTTCTGGTTTTGTCGATTGGGTATTTCCAGACACGGGTTCAACCTATAGTTTGGCAAATTCTGTAACGGGGGATGGCCAAGGAAATATTTATGTGGTTGGTCAATTTTTTGATTCATTAGAGGTTGATACAACTTTATACGCTGGTACATTAGGCGATTTGTTTTTATTGAAAATTCAAACAAACCCAATTGATTTAAAATGGGCACGAAGAATTAATGGACCGGGAAAAGAAACTGCTGTTGAGGTACTTTATGATAGTACAAACAAAGAGTTAGTAGTCATCGGTAATTTTGAGGAGACTATTTCTGCAGGGACCTTTTCAATAAGCCCTTCTGTAACAGCAAAAAAAGATGTGTTTGCAGCGCGGTATGATTTAGGAGGTTCCGAGCTTTCATTGACTTCCATAATGAGTTCGAGTAATGATGTTGAAGCCTTAAGTGCCGATATAACTGGTTCTGGAAATTATGTGGTTTCGGGAAGGTTTAATGGTGCTATTGCTTCAAGTAGTAAATCTACAAATGGTGGGTTTGACATTTTTACTGCTGGTTTCAATTCTACTTCTTCACGAGTATGGTTAAATACTTATGGTGGAAATGCACAAGATCAGGGTGACCAAGTTGTTTTATCTAATTCAGGAACGGCATATGTTTTTGGAACTTTTAAATCGGGCTCATTCTTATTCGGGACCAAAACTATGACTACATCGAGTACGCAAGATGCATTGCTCATGGCTTTTTCGAATACAGGAGTTGAGCTTGGTGCAAAAAGTGGGATAATGAATTTCTCACCGGATTTATTTTATGCAAATGCTCTATCACATAGCGCTGATCGCCTAATTATCGGAACTGAATATTCGGGTAAGGCTACTTTCGGGAGTCAATCATTTACTTCAGCTGGAGGAGTTCACGATATGGCTACAGCTCAAATTGTACCAACTTCAGTCTATTGTGATATTAGCACAAGTGTGGCTTATTCAAGTAATTTTTCTCAGAATGGTAGCAACCAAGAGTTGTGCTCAAATGAAAGTGGAATAATTTCTTCTATGGCGGATACATCATACAGTTTTGCTTGGTATGAATTGGGAAGTGGAATATCAATTGGAACAAAAAATGATTTAACGGTTTCTGATTCGGGAGATTATTTTGTGGTAATTAACGACCCCAATTCAAATTGTGTTGACACTTCAACGATTTCTGTAATAAAGTTAAAGCCCTTGGACTCGTTAAGTGTCGTAATTGATGATCAATGTATCAATGGTTCAACCTTTTCAATTTCAACTTTTCCGTCTTTTGTAAACTTTTCTTCCGATTCTCTTTTTGCCAAAGGAGTGGGCTTTTCAATCTTTAATCAGTATTCGCCAGTTGCTGCGGGTATTGGTTTAGACACCGTAATTTTTCAAAAATTAGGTTTTAACGGTTGTTTTGCCAGAGATACTTCTATAATTGAAGTTCATTCATTACCAGTAATTTCAATATCCACTTCTCTCATAAGAGCTTACTGCGCCCAAGATGAAATAGACACTTTAAAGTTTGGATCTGCTTCGAATTTATTTAGCCAAGTTTATTCTTTACCCGGTACAGCAGGAGGGGTTTTAAACGATAGCATTTTTAGATGCGATTCTTTACCTGCTGGGAACTATACCGTAAATTATCATGTAGAGGATTCAAATGGTTGTAATTCAGATACTTTATTGCAGAATATATTGGTAATAAATTCGAATCCAATCGTAAGCTTGAACCCAAATCAAACTGTTTTTTGTAAAAATGATCCTCTTATTTCTTCCTTAGGAGGAGCTGTCCCAAATGGCGGCAAATGGTTTGGAACAGGTATCACCGATTCTATATCAGGAAGCTATAATCCGGGTATTCCAAACAGTTTGAGTGACACAGTGGTTTATTCAATAACTAATTCAAATGGTTGTACAGGAATGGATACGAGCTACATTTTCATAGATTCTATTCCAAAACTGACATTTATTTTTGACGATACTATTTGTGACGGGGATGCAATTCATAGCTTAAAAGCTTCACCAAATTATACAACTGCTGACTCAGCTTCTTTCTTTGGTCACCCGGCTTTAGACCCAAACAGTAATTATTTTTACCCTACTATTTCGGGAGTTGGTCAATTTACCATTGGTTATTATTTTAGAGATGGAAACGGATGTTCGGATACTGCTTCAACCGTAATTGAAGTTAGAAACCTACCTAATGTAAGTTTACCTCAATTAGGAACATATTGTGAAAATGAGGGGGCTGTAGATTTAAGATTAGGTACCCCGGCTGGCGGAGATTATTTTTATAAAACCTTTAAACTGGATAGCGGTTACTTAAAGACCGATACTAACTATGTTGATCTAGGAAATGGAACTGTCTATTATGAATACACTGATAGTATGAATTGTATGAACAAAGCGTTCAACTTCATCAATATTAAACAAAAGCCTAGTTTAAGTTTGAGTCAATTTTTCTTTGATAATTTGTGTGATAATGATGATGAAATTCAATTAACTCAGCTTGGACTTTCAGAGGTTAGTCCTCCACCTTCAAGTGGTGGTTTTTTTAGCTTTGATACAAACACTGAAATTGATGTTTTTAACCCTGGTTTGTATTCAAAAATTAGCTTGATGGATAGGCCAGCACTTACGTATGTTTATCGCGATTCGTTAATAGGTTGTAATGACACTTTAGGTATTTATCCGAATATTAATTCTTCTCCTGAAGTTTCAATTGAACACAAAGGGCTGGCTTGTGCAGGCTTAGATTATGAGTTAACCGCAAAAGGAGCACTCTTATGGCGGTGGTCTACTGGAGATTCTACCGCATCAACGTATGTTACCCAAGATACTGCTACCGAATATTCTGTCATTGGTCAACGAGGTATCTGTTTCGATACTACTTCTGTTTTGATCGATATCACTCCAGGTGAATTATTAATTGCAAAAAATGACAGTATTTCTTTGTTCAAAGGAGAGGATGTTACTGTTGATCCATTGGCAAGATTGTACCCTCAGGATACATTAAATTTGATTGGTTCATTTAAAATTTATGAAAACCCAATTGAGGCGAGAACATTTGATGCTACGGATGGAATTGTGACAGGGCTAGAATCAAACCTTTATTACGAACCGAACATTGAGTATAGAAGACAAGATTCTGCTCTATATGAAATTTGTAATATCAGTTGCCCAAACCTTTGTGATAGTGCTAAAGTGCTTTTTCATGTAATGGGTAACCCCTATGAGTTTATTCCTAATTTGTTTACACCAAACGGAGATGGAGTAAATGATTTTTGGGTGGTTCCAGGAATAGAAGCATTTCCGGAAAGCAGCTTAACCATTTATAATAGATGGGGAGATTTGATATATGAAATGGCGCCATACAACAACGAATGGAGTGGACAAACAAATGCTGGAATTGCAGGAGGAAAGCAAGTTGTTGACGGAACGTATTTTTATGTTTTGAAAACAGAAGGTGGAGATCCCTTGAAAGGAACAATTGAAATAAAATCTAGGTAGTGAAGTCGTATATCATAGCTATATCGTTACTTGCAATAGGAACTCTTGGGTTTGGACAAAGAGAGCCTCAAACATCTCAATACCTGATTCATCCAGTTTTAGCTAATCCAGCAGCTGTTGCTATACGTTCTGGTAATAGTGGCGCTTTATTGTTTCAAAAACAATGGGCAGGATATCAAGACTCTCCTACAAGTTTTTATGCCAATTTTAATTCTCCCTTAAAAAACCAAAAAGGTTTTTTAGGTGGAACAGTAGTTAGTGACCAAGTTGGAATCCATAGCAGAACTAAGGTTTTTGCTATTTATGCGCACAAGTTTAGGTTAAACCAAGGCAGTTATTTTACATTGGGAATTAGCCCAGGTGCGGATTTGTACCAAAGTGATTATTCCAATGCTCAAACAGATTTTGCAAATGATCCAATCGTGGTTCAGGCTAATTTCAACAAAACGTCATTCAATAGTGGTTTTGGTGCTCATTATTACAACAATCGCTTTTGGGCAGGGGTTTCAATTCCTGCATTGTTTTACAATTATATAGAGGGAACAAACGGAGGTAAAACCAGTTTGTCTTTTGGTGAAATGACTTATCAGTTTGTTGCCGGTTGGAAAAAAGATTTAGGAAAGCTGATAACTCTTAAACCTTCAACCATGTTAAGAATTAGTCCTGGAGCTCCTTTGCAATTTGATATTAACGCCATGTTTGAATACCGTGAGCAAATAGGGTTGGGAATATCCTATCGCAGTTCTTCTACATTGAATTTTATGGCAAATTACAGGTTGACCAACGACTTCAAACTTGGATATGCTTTTGCCATGCAAATGGGTTCTGAATTGAGTACTTATCATTCTGGCACTCACGAATTAGGTTTGTTTTATGGTGTTGGAAATAACAGAAAAGCCAATGTTAACTTGCCTAAAAAGATTAAGAAATATAGAAAGAAGAAGGCTAAGGAAATTAAGAAAGCGCTTAAGGAAGTGAATAAGGAAAAAGAAAAAGAGGAAAAGAAAAAATCAAAGAAAGAGGATAAAGAAGAACCGATAGATGACGCTGCAGACCAGCCTTATGGTTAATCAATAGAAACCTATTTAAACCTTATCCTTCCAAACACATTTGTTAATATAGTAACAAATATTACCACGGTAATCGAGCTCAGTGGCATAAGAATAGCCGCTACAATTGGGGTAAGTAATCCCTGAACAGCAAAAAATAAACCCACTATATTATATATAAACGAAAGAGCGAAACTCCATCGGACTACTTTCATAGAGTCTTTTGAATAAATTAAAATATCATTCAAAGACTCGAAACGGTTTGCGTCTAGAATTCCATCACAAGCAGGGGAAAAAGAATAAACGTCTTCACTTACTGCAATTCCTACATTGGCCGCTTTTAAAGCCCCAGCATCGTTTAATCCGTCCCCTAGCATCATTACCTTCTTACCACGATTTTGAAGGGCTGTGATGTAGTTCAATTTGTCTTGTGGAGATTGATTGAAGTTTACCTGTCCTTCATTGGGGAATAAACTCGTTATTGCTTGTTGGTCAGTTGAGTTGTCGCCACTCAAAAGATGAAGATCAAGGTTTTGTGACTTAAAAGTATCAATCAACTCCTCCAAACCTTTTCGGTTCGCCTTATTAATGGTATAGTAACCCTTCAATTCACCATTTATTTCAACAAAAGCATGGGGGAGACTTACCTTTTCGGTGGAATTACAAAATTCATTAGAGCCAATGCGAATACTTATGTCATTGATGTTTGCTTCAATACCACGTCCAATAATCTCATTAAAGCTGTTAGATTGAATTTTTATGGTGGGCTTTATGCTTGAAGCTATTGCTACGCTAATTGGATGAGAAGAAGCCTTGCATGCATGATGAACTAAATTCAATTCCGAGGCTGTAAGTCGTTTTTCGCCATAAAAAAGTGCTTCTGATTTTTTATTGGTTGTAAGGGTCCCTGTTTTATCAAAAACTAGCGTATCTATTTCAGACAAATTTTCGATGCTCTGTGAGTTTTTTGCAAAAAATCCATTTCTTCCAAAAACGCGAATTGAATTCCCCAAGGCAAAAGGCAATGAAAGAGCGAGTGCGCAAGGACAAGCGATTATTAACACGGCCGTAAATGTTTCAATAGCTAAAGCAGAGTCATTAACGAGCCAAAAAAGCCCAGTTAAAAAAGCAATTGATATTATAATGATTGTGAAATACTGGCTGACCCTGTCAATTAATGAAGAATATTCATTTTTTGTAGATTTTTGAAATGCACTCTGATTCCATAAGTCGGTTAAATAACTCTGTGATACTTTTTCTTGTACCACCATGCGGGCCAAGCCACCCATTTGTCTTCCACCAGCATAAAGTAGGTCTCCTTTTTGCTTCAAAACTTTTTGAGATTCTCCGGTTACAAAACTGTAGTCAATTTCGGCTTTTTCCGAAATTAGAATCGAGTCTGCAGGAATTAATTCCTCGTTTTTTATTTCAATTTCGTCACCTTTTTTGAGTTGATTAGCAAGTATGCTTCGTTCAGTATTATTCTCGATTAAGCTAACTGCCAATGGAAAATAAGATTTGTAGTCGCGTTCAAAACTTAGAGCTTGGTAGGTCTTGTTTTGAAACCATTTTCCAATTAAAAGGTAGAATACCAAACCAGTAAGTGAATCTAAATAACCAGGGCCAGATTGCGTAAGAATATCGAACGCGCTTTTTAGGAACAAAACGATAATCCCTAAAGAGATTGGTACATCTAGGTTAATGATTTTGTGTTTGAGTCCTTTATAGGCTGAATTAAAATATTCCGGAGCACAATAAAAGAATACGGGTAAGCTTAAGATAAGATTTAGGTAAGCGAAAAGCTGGACATATTGCGATTCGTCTTGAAACTGAAATGAAAAATACTCAGGAAAACTCATGAGCATTATATTGCCAAATGAAAATCCAGCAACTCCCATTTTAACTAAAAGTTCCCGAGACCTTTTTTTGTTTTTGTCTTTCTTAAATCCTTCCAAATTAATGTCTGGAGGGTATCCAATTGAAGCCATTATTTCAACGATACTCCTCAATGAAGATTCGTCTTTGTTGAAGTTTATGGTAACCACTTTTTTTACAAAATTTACTTGGGAAGAAATTACTCCAGGAGATAGTTTAGCTAAATTCTCAAGCAACCAAATACATGATGCGCAATGAATTACAGGAACGAATAACTTTATTATTCTGTAATTTTCGTTTGCAAACTGATAAAGTTTTTCTTCAATGTCGGGGTTGTCTAAATAAGCATATTTTTTTCCAAACTCGGTGGTTTTAACCGTGAGGTTAGGGTTGTCTATTTCGTAGTAATCGCAAAGGTTGTTGTCCGATAAAATTTCATAAACAGTTTTGCATCCTGTGCAACAGAACTCTTTCTCGTCGAAGCATACAATTTCATCAATACAATGCTCACCGCAGTGCGCACAGTCAGGTATTTCTTGATGATCAGGATTGTTCATTTGTGCAACAAAATTCAGTCTCTAAAGACCCTAATAAAATGATATCCGTCAAGGTTGTAAATGAGCGGAAATAATAAAGCCCTTGATAAAACATTATCAAGGGCTTCATTGAAATAATTTCTTGTTTCAAACTATTTAAAAGTATCGGCAACAATTAAATCTTTGGTTCCATGGGTATGAGAGTAAAAACCTTCTCCGGATTTCACACCTAATTTACCTGCAGTAACCATATTAACTAGCAATGGGCATGGAGCATACTTGGAATTTCCAAAACCATCATAAAGAACATTCATAATTGACAAACAAACATCAAGTCCGATAAAATCGGCCAATTGAAGTGGACCCATTGGATGAGCCATTCCCAATTTCATTACAGTGTCAATTTCCATTACACCGGCAACACCCTCGTGAAGAGTAATGATAGCCTCGTTAATCATGGGCATTAAAATTCTATTTGCAACAAAACCAGGGTAGTCGTTCACCTCAACAGGAACTTTACCTAAATCTTTAGACATTTCCATAATTTCATTGGTAATAGCATCGCTAGTTGCATATCCGCGAATTACTTCAACCAATTTCATTACAGGAACTGGGTTCATAAAGTGCATCCCAATCACCTTATCTGGCTTACTTGTAACTGCCGCAATTTTAGTAATAGATATAGAAGAAGTGTTGGTAGAAAGAATACAATCATCTGAGGTGGCCTCATCTAATGATTTGAATATCTTAAGCTTAAGGTCTATGTTTTCTGTTGCAGCTTCAACCACTAGTTCTCTGTCTTTTACACCATTATTAAGGTCTGTAAACGTAGTGAGGTTGTTAAGCGTATTTGTTTTATCCGATTCAGTAATTTTTTCTTTACTGACCATTCTGTCAAGGTTCTTTGCAATTGTAGCAAGAGCTCTGTCTAATGCATCCTGAGATACATCTACAAGATTAACATTGTATCCGTTTTGTGCAAAAACATGAGCAATTCCGTTTCCCATTGTACCTGCACCTATAACCGCAATATTCTTCATAATCTGTCTTTTTATTTCGAGCGGCAAATGTAAGCATAAGCCGTGAAATTTGGGTTGGATTAAAGTGCCTGATAATGAGGTGGAATTTATTTTCCTCTTCCTTGAAGAACTATAAGGACAGTATAAATTAAGATTTTGAAGTCAAGAAAAAGGGATGCATTTTCCAGGTATAGGATATCATATTTTAAACGTGCAACCATTTCTTCTACGTTTTCGGCATATCCATATTTTACTTGTCCCCAACTGGTCATTCCGGGCTTTATACGCTGTAGGTATTTATAGTGGGGGGCTTCTTGCATTATTTGGTCAATAAAATATTGGCGTTCTGGCCTAGGTCCAACCATACTCATTTCGCCAGTAAATACATGCCAAAATTGTGGAATTTCGTCAATTCTAGTTTTTCTTAAAAATCTTCCAAATGGTGTAATTCTCGGGTCATTTTCACTTGAAAGTTGAGGACCCATTTCTTCAGCATTTTGGTACATCGTTCTAAACTTGGTAATCTTAAATGGTTTGCCGTTAATTCCTATTCGTTCTTGCTGATAAAAGATAGGTCCCTTGCTTGAAAGCATAACACCAATTGCAGTGATTATGTATACTGGAAGTAATAAAATAACCGCCAAGATCGAGGCTAGAACGTCAAATAAACGTTTAGCCGACCTTTGCCATGCTGGCATTATTTCTTGGTTAATTTGAATTAAAGGTGCTCCAAAAATTGAGGTCATTTTAACTGACCCAGCCAGAATATCATAAATGTCAGGAATGACGCTTATGTTTACATTTTTACCCTTCAGCGTATTTAATACTTTACCTATTTTACCATGCTCAGAAGTTTCAGCTGCTATAATGACTTCTTCAATCGGATGTTGTTGCAAAATTTCGTCCATGTTATTCACATGGCCTAAATGCGGAAGGTAGGATTGCATTATTAATCCGTCTTTACCATTGATGTGGAGGTAGCCAATAAACTTAAATCCACTTGAATTTGTTTGAGCTTCTAACTCTTGGTATAGTTCAAAAGCTTTTTCATTGCTACCTAAAAGAATAGTGTTAAAACCCAAAACGCGACTGTGGATTTTGCCTGCTGTTATCGATGATAGATAGAATCGACCTAAAAAGGTAAGTAGAAAATGAAGTGCAAAAAGCGATAAAAAACTAATGTAGTAACCTTTGTAACTTGATAATTGGTCATCGAGTAGAATAACAAAGAAAATGATGATCACTCCAATAAATGTGTGAAGCAAAGTTTGCCCCATTTCCTTCAAACGCGATTTTCTAAAAACGTTTAAATAGGTACCCGTAGCTGCATAAAACAAGATCCAACCCATAGGGATAATTAGCAATCCAGCATAATATCGGTCAGTGAATTCTATATCGAAGGTTGTAAATGAATAACCGGTTTCAAGGTAAACTTTACGCAACATGTAAAAAAGAGTCCAAGCAATTGCAGCCGAAATAAAATCGGAAACAATGTATTTGAATGCTTGAATTCTACTATTCATTAATAAACCAGTTTTACGTTATCCAACATAAAATATGTACTTGTTTCGTCAGCAGCCGTCCAAGATTCAAAATAAATTTGAAATTGATAAGCTTCTAAATTGCTCGAAACATATGGCGTTAAATACGAATACATTTTATTCCATACGTTTTCACCTTTGTCATTAATTTTAGGGTTAACAACCTGAACAGGAATCAAGAATGAACCGCCGCTTGTTGTGTAAATTAGAATGTGTAATTGTATCAGTTTGTCTGTTTTATAATCAAATTCTAAATAAACGTCTTCACCATTCCGAGGTAGACTGAATTTTTCGGTACTGTGTCCCATAAAATAGTTATGCTCACTGTCCATAAAGGCACCAAAGGAACCTTTACCTTCAAATGTAGAATCTGAATTGTTAACTCTTGTAATTCCCACTTTAGAACCGTAAGCTGTATCCATTGAAATACTTAAATCGTCAAAGTCTTCAATCCAAGCAAAAGTTGTAGACTCCTTATATCTTAACACGGGTTGTATGGTTATGGTTTGTTCTTCAACCAATAGAGTATCCATTTCAAATGCAGTATAAAAGGGATACGCGTGTCTCAAACTAGAAATTCCGCTTCTTTTTACACCGCCAAACACGGTCAAATCGGTATTGCCACTTTTTAAAACGGGAATTTCGGCTGGTAATTCAAATACGCCCAGATGATTTCCAGTTTCGTAAAACCAAGCATCGGCGATATTACTACTTGCTGAACCTTCTTTCTTAAAGTCGGTCTCTACACGTATTTCATTAATTTTAACGTACGATGGGATTCCGCTAGTGTCATCTTTTTTACAAGAGAAGTTGATAAGGATAGTTATCAATAAAAACCAGAATGCAGACTTTTGAAAAAGTGAGATAAGACCCATATGCGCGTTTAACGAGTCTGCGAAGATATTATTGTCAATGAATTTGGAAACTTTAGTTGATTAGATATTTATTTCTAATATCGTTGTGCATTCTGAATAAATATGTTTTTAAACTGTTCAATCTTAAAACTGTTAACATTAACACTATGCCAAAATATTTTTTAAGTTGTATTTTACTATTGAATTCAATCAGTTTTGTCAATGCTCAATCATGGGCTCCACTTGGAGGAACCTGGACTTATTCTTTACCAACTATTAACCCCAAAGGGAATTACTTTCAGGTTGTAGCTGAGAAAGACACAATCATACAAGGTGCAGTATGTAAAAAACTGATAAAAAGGGATTCATTTGGAGGCTACATTGACAGTGAGTTTATGTATGAATTAAATGATAGCGTTTTTTATTTTCAAAATGGGTCTTTTAATCTGTTGTACGATTTTAGCGTAAACGTGGGAGACACTGTGGTTTATAATTTAAGGACGTATACCCATCAGTCAAACGATACCGTTTTAAACGTTAGAGGTGTAGTTTTAAATAAAAATCAAGTAATTGACGAAAACTCAAATACCTTGAGTAAGCTGAGTGTATATTTAATTCCTGTGAGTGGATTCGAAACAATGTATCAATGGCCAGATTCTTTTATCTATGTTCAAAATGTTGGATACTTGTCAGGTAACAGGTATTTGATTTATGAAATTCCTATGGTTGGAATTCCTGAGCAACCGGCATTGCGATGCTATTCTGATTCTTCGATTTCATATGTAACTGACTTTTGGAGAACTATAGGTAATGGAAGAAAATGTGATTTTATTGAAACCGGCATTAATAATTTTCCAAATGAAAAAAAATCAATTGTTTACCCTAATCCGTCAAGTGGAATTATTAAAATCAAAAAAAATGCTTTTGATGCTGAATCAACTATAGAAATTTTAGATTTAAATGGTAGAGTACTATTAATACCCCAACTTAGTAAAACAGAGTTTGATATTTCTAGCCTTGAGAACGGAAAATACATTCTCAGATTAAGATCAGAAAAAGGGGTGGTTTACAGAAGTTTTATTAAAAACTAGAACCAATTACCCTTGATATAAACTTGGGTTCATTTTTAGTTTTTCCAAAATTTGATGAGCAACTTGCATCGCCTCATATCCATCGTGTATGGTAACGGCAGGTGTATTGTCGTTTAAAATGCTGTGAGCAAAGCTTCTCAATTCTTCTTGGATAGCATTAGTAGGAATGGCATCAGGTTTTTCAAAGTAGATTTCTTTTAAAGGTTTTCCATTACCTGGGTCTACAGTTATTGAAAGTGGGTCAGGGTCTCCTTCTACACTTTTTATTCGCACAACTTCAACGGTTTTTTCGAAGAAATCGACAGCGATATAAGCATCACGTTGAGAAAATCTTGACTTTCTCATGTTTTTCAACGAAATTCTGCTAGCAGTTAAATTAGCGACACAGCCATTATCAAATTCAATTCGTGCATTAGCAATATCCGGAGTATCAGAAATAACAGCTACGCCCGAAGCGCTTATGTTTTTAATGTTAGCTTTTACCAGACTCAATACAATATCAATGTCATGAATCATCAAATCTAAAATTACCGGCACATCGGTTCCCCTTGGGTTGAACTGAGCCAAACGGTGAGTTTCAATAAACATAGGTTTATCAATATATGGACGGGCAGCAATAAAAGCTGGGTTAAATCGCTCAACATGTCCTACTTGAACTTTTACGTTTGCCTCTTCACTGAGTTCAATCAATTTTTTAGCTTCATCGATTGTATTAGTCAGCGGCTTTTCAATAAAAACGTGCTTCGATTTTTTAATACTTTTTTCTGCACAATCAAAATGAGAAAGGGTAGGAGTAACGACATCTACAACGTCTACAGCCTCAATCAAAGATTCAATAGTTTCAAAACGAGGAATGTCAAATTCTTCTTCTGCTTGAATAGCATTCTTAAGCATAGGGTCGAAAAATCCAACCAATTCGAACTCTTCAATTTCTTTTAAACACTTGATATGGATTTTACCTAAGTGACCTGCTCCTAAAACGCCTATTTTCAACATATGGAAATTGTATTGTGAGTGTCAAAGGTACCTTAAGCTTAAGGGCTAAGGTTTGATAAAAAGTCAACTTGTCAAGATATATTGGTTAATAAAACACGTTTAAGAGGTAATGTATTTGGCTAATTTTGTGACCCAATGAGGCTCTTAAAAGACACACTAAAACATCACGGAATGCGAAGGAAGCTTACGGCTGAACTTCGTTTAAAAGGAATTACAGATGAGGCAGTTTTGTCTGCGATTGAAAAAATTCCTAGACATTGTTTTTTGGATGCAGTTTTTGAAAAACAGGCTTATGAAAATACAGCTTTTCAAATAGGTGCTGGCCAAACCATTTCCCACCCCTTTACAGTTGCGTTTCAAACTCAGTTATTGGAACTTAAAAAAGGTGACAAAGTTCTTGAAATAGGAACTGGAAGTGGATACCAAGCTGCAGTTTTGGTTGAACTAGGCGTAAAGGTGTTTAGTATTGAAAGACAGCGAGAATTGTATGACAAGACAAGGCCGCTACTTACCGAGTTAGGGTACGCTCCCAAAATGTTTTATGGCGATGGATACAAAGGGAAACCTGCATTTGCCCCATTCGACAAAGTAATTATTACTTGTGGGGCACCGTTTATTCCTGCCGATTTGGTGGATCAACTCAAAGTAGGTGGAATTATGGTGATTCCGGTTGGTGAGGGGAAAACCCAAGAAATGAAAAGAGGAATTAAGCAACCTGACGGCAGCATGACAATTGAAGATTATGGTTCGTTTAGCTTTGTACCTATGCTTGAAGAAAAATCTTGAGATTTATACTAGGAGGTTTAATATGTCGTTAGCCCTCGATAAAATACAATTATGAAAAAACACATTCTTACCGTCATAGCTATTTATTTCGCCTTTGGGTCTTTTGCCCAAGTAAAAGAAGATATTCGGTTTGCACCTGAAAAAGGTGATGCTGGAATCGTTTTTAATGTTGCCGGATTTATATCAAACATTTCTGTAGCTCCAACTCAAGATCCAATGGGTAATGAACTCATTTTAGGTAAGTACTACTTGAAAGATAATCAAGCAATTCGCTTAGGTCTTGGAATGAAATCTTATAATAATGAGATAAATTCGGTTGATAGTGTTGGCTCTGCAAAGCAATCACGTGACTCAACATATAAACAGTTTAACCTGTACTTATCGCCAGGATATGAATATCACTTTAAAAACTTTAAACGACTTGATCCTTATGTTGGTGTTGGAATAAATTTAGGGTTAATTGGAAAAACTAAAATTCAAATAGACGAATCAAGTACTGATACAACTGGACAAGATAAAAGGCAGACTACATTTAATAGAGATGGTGGGTTTATGTTTGGAGTTAATGGAGTAGTGGGGTTTAATTATTATGTGGCTCCAAGGTTGTCAATTGGGCTTGAATACAATATTGGTTACTACTGGCAACGACAAGGTGGGGATTACGAAAGAGTAACCGTTGAAACTCCAGTAAGCGGCCAAACTATTTCTACTCGTGAAATTGGTTCTGATAGACTCGTAACTGGAGGGTTTGATCACAGTAATAATTTGAGTATTAATGTGTCTTACTTCTTTGGTTTGTCAAAGAGTAAAGGAAGTTGATTATGAGGTTGTTGTTTATAGTTGCACTTGTTGCTAGCGTTACATTTAGTGGTTGTAAAAAAGGTGAAAACGACCCGTTTTTTAGTTTAAAAACTAGAAAAGGGAGATTAGCTGGAGATTGGAAGGTTTCATTTGCCGAATACACAATTAATGATACCAGTTGGACTTACGATGGAACAACGCTTAAAGAGACTTTCGAAGGGAATTTGGTAAGCGAAATAAAAATAACTTACGATTATAGCTTTAATAAATCTGGAGATTATTCTATTAATAGAGAAGAGGATTACCCCGCTAATTATTTTAGTCCTAATACGCCTCCACTCACGTATACATACTTTGAACAAGGCACATGGAACTTTACTGGAGGTGCTGGTGGTACTAAAACCAAATCTCAGTTATTGCTTCAAACTGAAAGAATTGAGAGAAGAGTAGAAGGCCTTGATGAAGTTGACGCTCAAGTTCATGAAAATCCAATACTTGGAAAAATAATGGACTTGGATATGCTTAAGAATAAAGAAATGCGTTGGAAATACGATTACACAGGAAGTACACCTTCGGCTAAAATAATTGAATTCGGAACTTGGGAATTCGAGAAACAATAGGTAGTTAATGCTACGCATTTGTTTTATTTTATTATTTCTATTTATTGGCTTATTTGCTAAAGCTCAATCAGAATTCTCACCGCAACTTTTTTCGGCTTACATCAAAAGTGATATGCCGGCCTGGAAGGTGGTCATTGACAAAATGCAAAATGATAAACGAACCAAAAGGGATACAAATTTCACAGCTGAACTGGTTCAATACCAATATGGATACGTTGCTTGGCACTTAGGTTACCATTTAGAGAATGAGGCAGAAAAATATCTAGAAATAGCTGATGAAAATTTAGATTGGTTGCGGGAGCAAGGCTATAATCCTTCGATGGTTGAGTCTTATCAGGCTTCCTTTTACGGTTTTTGGATTGGAGTTAATACTTGGTATTTTACCCTGTATGGATTCAAGTGTCCTGATGCAGCTAAGTTGGCTATTGAACTTAACCCAAATAATCCATTTGCCTACATTCAATGGGGAAATATTAAGTACTATCAGCCAGCTTTTGTTGGAGGTTCAAAACCTGAAGCAATAGAATATTATAAAAAGGCTGAGAAAATGTATGAGTCAAGAGGTTCGTCTAAAATAAATAGTGATTGGATTTATTTAAATTTATTGGCGACTCTGGCGCAGGCTCACGAAAGATTTAAGCACTATGATGAAGCTAAAAGTTATTACTTGAAATTATTAGATCTTCAGCCCGATTACGTTTGGGTAAAAGACACCATGCTTCCGAATTTAGAAATTAAAATGAATCAACTTGAATTGGAATAAATTCTGTGTGATTCTCTTGTTAATTTCATCAATTTCATGTGCTGATGAAAAGGATAAGGTGAGTTTTGAAAATTGGTATAATCAAACTGAAAAATCAAATCCAAAAGACTGTGAGCAAGTAATTCATAAAGAAACCTTTGAATCAAAAGACCTTAAAATTTCGGGAATAGCAAAAAGTATGTCGGGAGATATGAGTAATCAAATCGTAGATATAAATTTTTGGAATGAAGAGCTGATATGGGTCAAAGGCTGTGAGTTAGACATACTCGAAAGGGAATCAGGTAAGGCTGTTTCTCCGGAATATCTGTGTCATAATATTATCAATTATCACAAGCCAGACAATCTTCCGTGGAGTATATTAACCAGAGGCACGGACAAAAGAATTTTTACTTTGTCACAAGGCATAAATAAAATTGAATTCCCTGAAGGGTTTGCTTTACCTATGCCAGTTCCGGCTAAGTTCTCCATAGGAAACCAGGTGCTGAATTTGAATGATTCTAGTCTAAAAACAAAATTGAAGTTTAACGTGGGAATTTCATATTTGAAGGAAAGTGAATTGTGTGAAAAGCCAAAAGCGTTGTATCAACAAGCTGTATACATGACTAAAAAAGTTAGTGGTGCGCCAGGGGGGTATAATCAGCCAGATTCCATATTTGAGGATCCAAAAGTTAATATGGATACTGCATTTGCCCAATGTGCAATATCCTATGATGAAGGGTTTAATCCTTATTTAGATCCTTATGGAAGGCATTTTACATCACACTGGATAGTATCTACTGATTCGATAGAAGTTTTGAAAACGAATGTAACTCCAATGTTGAATTTGGCTTATGATACTAAGATTCATTACATCGCTGTACATGTGCATCCTTACGCTCACTCTCTTGAGTTACTTGATAGAACTGCTGGGAAATCACTATTTAAAGCTAGGGTTACTAATTTTAGTTCGTCTAAAAAAGGAATTAAGCACGTCGATTCTTATTCTTCTGTAGAAGGGATTCCTGTGTTTAAAAACCATGAATATGAAATGATAAGTACCTACACTAACCCGAATGGAGAAACTGATGTGTCGGCTATGGCCACTATGTTTCTGTACTTGGCTGAAGGTGATGGAAAGTGATACGTTTAAATGAATTCTCCTCGGTGAGGTTTTAATTCGTCTCTAAAGATTTTAAAGTTATTTTTTTCTACAATTAAGTAGGCAATTGTAAGCATGTCAGTTATTTCCTCTAACCCGCTCGAAACATTTTTGTGCGCGTTATCTTTAATGTATTCGTCCAAGTGAATTACATGATGTTTTGCAATTTGTAGAGAATCAGGTCCACGAAAATCCCATATTAGTTTTACTAATTCTTCAGGCATCAAAGTGTTTTTTAATTGTTGCTAAATATTCTTCGTGAAGTTTACCATTGCTGGCCAATATTGTTTTCCCAAAAACGGAATCATCTCCGCCATTCCAGTCGGTAACTAACCCACCAGCCTGTTGAACAATAAAAGTTCCTCCAGCAACATCCCATGGGTTTAATCCGTATTCAAAAAAGCCTTCGAACCTGCCGCAGGCAACATATATTAGGTCAACTGCCGCTGAACCTATTCGCCTTAGTCCACTCGTAGATTTCATAAAATCTTTTAATACTAAAAGGTAGTTATCTACACCTTCAAAGTTGTGGTACGGAAATCCCGTGGCAACAAGTGAGTAATGCATATTGGTGGTTTTAGAAACGCGAATTATCGAATCGTTTAAGTATGAATCAGAACCTTTCCAAGCATAAAACATTTCGTCGGCGTTAATTTCGTAAACAACGCCAATTACCAAATCGTCATATTCTTTAAGGGCAATGCTGATGGCAAAAGTTGGAATTCCATGAATAAAATTGGTAGTTCCATCAATAGGGTCAATTATCCAGTTGAATCTTTCCCCTTTTTTTGTGGACGTTCCTTCTTCAGCAATAAATCCAGATTCAGGGAGCAAATCCTCAAGTCCTTCAACCAATTGCTTTTCAACCATTTTGTCAACGTGAGTTACAAAATCGTGAAGCCCTTTGTGTTCTACATTTTCAACCTGAAAATTCTTTCTTTCTTCTAAAACAGTTGAACCAATTAAGTGAACCAATGCTTTAGTATCGAAACACAATTTTTGATAATCCATTAAGCTTTTTCGTTTTCTAAAATTTCAACTTCCACATCTCCGTCTCCTGAGATTAATTTTAGAGAAACTGTATCGGTTTTATTAATTTTTTCAGGATCAAAAGCAGTTCTAACTTTTACATAATTTTCGGTAAAACCGTGCATGAATCCATCTTCATTTTCAGACTCCCAAAGAACTGATTCTTTTCTGCCAATGTTCTCTTCGTAAAATTTACGTTTCTTTTTAGCTGAAAGAATGCGTAGCATTTTACTTCTTTCTTGTCGCGTTTTTAAAGGAACAACATCTTCAATTCTCAGTGCTGTAGTATTCGCCCTTTCAGAATAAGTAAACACATGTAAATAACTTACATCAATGTCTTTTAAGAAATTAATTGTAGTGTCAAATTCTTCGTCCGATTCACCAGGGAAGCCAATGATTACATCTACTCCAATACAAGCATTAGGCATTAGGGTTTTAATGCGTTTAACTCGGTCGCGATATAAGTCACTAAGGTACTTTCTTCGCATATCTTTCAAAAGCTTGTCTGAGCCACTTTGTAATGGAATATGGAAATGTGGAACAAACTTTTTAGAAGTACTTACATATTCGATAATTTCATCTGCAAGTAAGTTAGGTTCAATACTTGAAATTCTGAAACGCTCTATACCTTCAACTTGGTCTAAGGCTTTAACCAAATCAAAAAAAGTTTCATCGGTACCTTTACCAAAGTCGCCAATGTTTACACCTGTTAATACAATTTCTTTGGCTCCTGATGCTGCCGCTTCTTGCGCAACAAGTATTGTTTCTGCTACCGTATTGCTTCTGCTTCGACCACGAGCAAGAGGTATGGTGCAGAATGCGCAGAAATAGTCGCAGCCATCTTGAACCTTTAAAAATGTGCGAGTTCTGTCATCTTTCGAAAAAGAAGGATAAAACTCTTTTACATCCTTAATTTTTCCAAAAATAGCTTCACCGTGTTCACGTTTTTCTAAATCGCCTAAATGGTCAATAATGTTGAATTTTTCGTTGGCTCCAAGAACTAGATCTACTCCTTCAATTTCTTTTATTTCTGTTGGCTTCAATTGAGCGTAACAACCCACGACAATTACAAAAGCATCGGGGTTAGTTCTTAATGCCTTTCTTACAATATTTCTGCATTTTTTATCCGCGTTATCCGTAACCGAACAAGTGTTAATAACGTAACAATTTGCTATATCGCTAAAGTCTACGACAGCAAAGCCATCGTCTTTGAACGACCGAGCAATCGTTGAAGTTTCAGAGAAATTTAACTTACAACCTAACGTGTAAAATGCAACTTTTCTATTTGGATTCATTCTTCTGCAAAAGTAGAAGACATTTCTGATGGAAAACGAGGATATTACGATTTGTTAATTCAAGAGGTATTGAATTAGAAGTAACGTTTCAACTCACTCAACTATCCTCGTTGAGGATTTGCTCGTTTACCTAGAATTAAGTGTGGGGTGTGCTGTTTACGAAAAAATATTTTTGTTGAATATTGTCGTGATTTTCCACATTTTATTTCCATTCATCAAATTCTATCAACCCTTCT
Source organism: Salibacteraceae bacterium (assembly GCA_049599135.1). GTDB lineage: Bacteria > Bacteroidota > Bacteroidia > Flavobacteriales_G > Salibacteraceae > UBA2108. The sequence continues at coordinate 11,386 of JBMYOI010000015.1, read as the reverse complement.
TCTTGGGTTTTGTCTAATTTCACGAATCATTTTATTTATCATGAAAAAAGTAACAATTCTTGTATTAGTTACCCTGTCAGTACTTCTGTCAAACGGACAATCAACCGATAGTAAATATTTAAAAGGGATGAAGCCACGCGCAATTGGACCTGCCGGTATGAGCGGTCGAGTTACGTCGATTGATGTAAATCCCAGAAATGATGACCATATTTTAATTGGTACCGCATCAGGTGGTGTTTGGCAAAGTGATAATGGTGGAATTACGTGGAACCCCATTTTTGATAAAATGCCAGTGCAATCTATCGGAGCTGTTGCTTTTGATCCTTCTAACCCTGATGTGATGTGGGTAGGTACCGGAGAAGGAAACCCAAGGAATAGTCAGAATAGTGGTAAAGGTTTATACAAATCAATGGATGGTGGAGAGAACTGGAAGTTGGTTGGACTCGAAAACTCAAAAACCATTCATAGAATTATTATCGATTCTAAAAACTCAAATACGGTATACATAGCTTCTTTAGGTTCTGCTTGGGGACCAAACGAAGAGCGAGGTGTATTTAAAACTATTGATGGAGGAGCAAATTGGGATAAAATTCTATATGTCAATGATAGCACAGGATGTGCTGATTTAATTGTAGATCCAACTAATCCAAATAAAATGTTTGCTGCCATGTGGCAATACCAACGTCAACCTTGGTTTTTTAATTCTGGAGGAAAAGGATCAGGATTGTATGTTACACATGACGCTGGTGTTACTTGGGTGAAAAGAACTGAGCAAGATGGTCTCCCTAACGGAAATTTAGGTCGTATGGGGTTGGCCATATCTGCCAACAATCCTAAAGTTGTTTATGCGCTGGTTGAGAGTAAAACTTATGACCTTTACAAAAGTCATGATGGAGGAATCAAGTGGTCTAAAATCAACAATAAGAATATTGGAAACCGGCCATTTTACTACGCTGATTTATATGCCGACCCAAGTAATGAAAACACAATTTACAGCTTGTTTTCATGGGTAAATAAAAGTACAGATGGCGGTAAAAATTTCACAAGCATTACTCCCTATTACAAAATTCACCCCGATCATCATGCATTTTGGATTAACCCGAAAAATGGAAATCACATTATTGGTGGAAACGATGGAGGATTAACTATTTCTAAAGATGGAGGAAAGAATTGGAGATATGTTACCAACTTACCATTAGCTCAGTTTTATCATATCAATATCGATAACGAAATACCGTATAATATTTATGGTGGAATGCAAGATAATGGAAGCTGGAAAGGTCCTGCTTATATTTTTGAAGGTGGAGGAATACGTAATCACCATTGGGAAGAAGTTGGTTTTGGAGATGGCTTTGATGTTGTGCCTCTGCCAAATGACCATAACCAAGGATATTCTATGTCTCAAGGAGGCAATGTTCAACGTTATAACTTGAACAATGGAAGAAAAAGTACCATTAAACCTTTGCATCCAGAACATCTCCCTCTTAGATTTAACTGGAATGCGGCAATAGCTCAAGACCCATTTAACGATTGCGGAGTTTATTTTGGAAGTCAGTTCGTTCACTACAGTTCAACATGTGGTAATTCATGGGATATTTTGTCTCCTGATTTAACCACCAACGATTCGACAAAACAAAAGCAAGCTAAAAGCGGAGGGTTGACTATTGATGCGACTCAAGCAGAAAACTTCACCACCATTTTATGCATTGCACCAAGTCCAATTGATAGTAACTTAATTTGGGTCAGCACCGACGACGGGAATCTTCAAAAAACTACGGATAAAGGTAAAAACTGGTCTAATTTATCGAGTCAATTGCCAGGGCTTCCCAAAGGGGCTTGGATTCCTCAAATACACGTAAGTAATCACTCAGCCGATGAGGTTTATGTGGTAGCAAATGATTACCGACGAAATAATTGGGAACCCTATTTATACCGAACTATTAATGGAGGAACTACTTGGACAAGAATTGTAAATAGTGAGAAAGTAAAAGGCCATGTTTGGAGTGCGGTACAAGATACAGAGGTTAAAGATTTACTTTTTTGTGGAACCGATTTTGGCCTCTATGTGAGTTATAACGGAGGAAACGATTGGATTCTGTGGAATGAAGGAATTCCTTGCACACCGGTTTCAGATTTGAAAATACATCCTGTTGAAGGTGATTTAATAGTAGGAACATTTGGACGCGCTGTATTTGTTTTAGATGATATAGAACCATTGCGTGAAATAAGTAGAAAAAGGTTAAACCTTGAGGAAGAGAAATTCATTGTTTTCGAACCTAAAACTCATTATCGTTCACCTTGGAAAATTGCTAGAGGTATTCACTTCCCAGGAGATGCTGAATTTAAAGGAACGAATAGATCGAGAGGTGCTCAAATATCTCTTTACATAAACCCGAGTTTATTATTACCTCCAAATAAAGGAGATAAAAAAGATACCAGTAAACCAAAAGTGAAAGGTCCTTCTAAGGTTGTAGAATTTTTGGTATTGAATGAAAATAACGACACGGTTCGCTTCTCTAAATTTACACCCGATTCTATGCTTAATCGTTTTCATTGGAATCAGCGTGAAGACGGTGTTGATTGGCTCATGAGGGGGGAGAAAAAAGTTAAAAAAGAGGATGAGAAATACAAGCCAGCTGGTCTTGCAGTTCTACCCGGGAAGTATAAGATTAAGATGTTCTATAAGGAGTTTAAAGACTCTTGTATGCTGGAAATTAAGCAGAATCCAAATTATGCGATACCCATGCAAGAGCTTGATGAATTATACCGAATACGAAAAGGTCAACAAGAACAATATTCTCAAGTAGTAAAAGAAGTAAATAAACTGAAAACCATAAAGGCATCTGTTACCGAAATAAATGGTTTGTTAGGTTACGTAACTGATTCAATAGCTGATAGTTTAAGAAAAGAGGGGGAAGCACTAACTGATAGCGTTAACCTAATCTTAGACGAGTTCTTTTTACCTGAAGGTTTTGTTGGGTACGATCATGTAAGTGTGAAATTGTCGAATAAAATTTGGAGAATTCAAGGGTATTTAAATTCTGAAAATGCACTCAATAGCCAAATGCTTGATTTAGCTATCTTAGACTTTGAGTTTTCTTATGAGCCTGTTCGCGTAAGAATGTTGAACCTCTTCGAAAAACAATGGCTAGATTACCAAATCAAAGTAGATCAATTAGAATTCGATTATTTTAAGAAGTTTAAAGACCTAAACACAGAACAGTAGGTTTATATAAGTTTACTTTCGATATATATGATGAAAATGCTTTACATAACAACTCAATTGCCTTACCCACCTATAAGTGGTGGTGTAATAAAGAGTTGGAGAATGATAGAGCATTTCTCAAAAAACTTTGATTTAAGTCTGTTTTGTTTCCTAAAAGGAAATGATGAGCAATGGGCTAGTCAATTTGAAAAACGAATAAACTTAGTTGAATTTGATAATCAAGTTTTTGAAATTCAACGCTCTACAAAGGCTTTACTTACATCGTATGTTCGCAGCCAAACCTTAAATATTTATCGCAATTACTCGAACACGGCAAAGGTTTCAATTGAAAGAATGGCGAATGAAGTTGACATACTTTTTGTTGACCATTACGAAATGTTTCAATATGTGCCAAAGTCTTTTAAAGGTAAAGTAGTATTGCATGAGCATAATGCTGAGTTTGTTTTATGGGATCGATTTGCTGAAATTGAAAAATCAGTAATTAAAAAGAATGTTCTTTTTTTAGAAAGTAAACGAATTAGAAAAGCTGAAACTCAATATTGCAAACGAGCTGATATGGTTTTAGCCGCTCCAAATGACATTCAACAACTAATAACGGCAGGAGTAGATTCTTCAAAATTTAAGGAAACCTATCACCTTGGAGAAGATGTTTTACTACAAGAAGATCTCATTTCGTTTGAGCAAACCGAAAAAGCTATTATGTTTTTGGGTACTCTCAATTGGGAAGCAAACGTAAATGGCCTGCTCTATTTTATTGAAAATATTTTCCCTCATGTTGTTGTCAATGAGCCTGACACTGTATTCTACATTGTAGGAAAAAATCCAGATAAACGATTAGTGGATATAGCAAGTGAAAATGATAAAATATTACTCACTGGTTTTATTGAAAACGTTGAGCCAATTTATAAAAAGAGTAGAGTGTTTATTCTTCCGCTTCAGTTTGGAAGTGGCATGAAAGTGAAGTTTTTAAATGCTCTTTATAGAGGAGTACCAACTGTTTCTACCAAAATAGGGGCGGAAGGAATTGATGTTGTAAACAAACAACATGCATTAGTTGCTGAAAACGATCATGAATTCATTGATGGAATATTGGATTTGTTGAGGCATGAAGATTTGTGGTCTAAACTTCAACATGAAGGAAGGTCTCTGGCCAAAGAAAAATATCAATGGCCAGATCACTTAAATCAATTAATGACTTACCTAGAAAACCTCTAGTGCTGAATTATTATGTGTTTTCGTAGTGTACGGATTCCTGAAGATAATTCAATGATGTAATTACCATTTGTAATTTCTGAAACATCAATCTGAGTTGTGTTTTTTAACTCGGTATTCAATACTTCAGACCCTTTTAGATCAAGAATCTTAACTTGATAAACATCTGAAATATTTTCAAATTCAAAATTTAATTCATTGTTAGCCGGTATGGGGTATACCTTAATAAACTTATTGTTTAACTCACGAATAGTATTTTCAATGTCCTTTACTTCGAATGTCACCGTATCCGAACGGAAAGAGTTACACCCATTTTCTTGAACAATAATGTAATAATCGCCACTTTCCGTTGGAATCAGACTTTGGCTAGTGTCAGAAGGAAGTCGTCCAGCCATACTATACCACAGGTATTTGTCAGCAGGAGTAGAAACAAGAGAGTCTGTATTGTTTGTAATTACCGGAGTACTAGGCCTTGCATAAACAGTAATTGTATCGATGCCCACGTTAGTACATTGGTTGTTCTTATCAGTATAAGAGTAAATAATAGCATGCTTTCCTGGGCCAGCCACCTTGGGGTCAAATGTAGTGCCGGTAACAGCAGTACCTGAGTACGACCCACCAAATGGGTTGGCGCCACTCATAAATATTGAATTACCGTATTCACATCTGGTTTTTTCAATAAGAGCTAATGAAACAGTTGGAAGCTTCTTTAAAGTTAACGTTATACTATCTGAATTTGTGCAACTATTTGAGTCCGTGTAAATGTATTTTACTTGCTGATTGCCACTACCTAAAGAACTGGCATCAAAAGAGCTGTTAACTACCCCATTTATCTGATAGGTTCCTCCTGAAGGAACGCCGTTTGTTAAGGTGAATGTTGTTGAGTCCTCACACATACTTGGGATTGAAGAAAGACTTACGGCAGGCCAGTTAAAAACTTCTTTAACTTGAGACGCAGAACCTGCACAACCAATGGGATCAACATATTCATAAGTTATGGTGTGCAATCCAGGGCCAGCAGTTTTAACCACAAAAAAGTTGCCCGATACATAAGTGTGTTTATATACACCACCAGCAGGCAAACCACCTTTTAATGTATCTAAGAATACATCTGGGCAAACAGAACTCAGAGGTGCTAATGTTACAATGGGGAGTGGATTTGTGCTTAGGGTAAAAGTTTCGCTAGTATCAGTGCATGTTCCTACATTTGCCGTAAGTTGATACGTTCCAGCTTGTGTTGCCTTGTAACTATTCCCAATTGCCCCTGCAATAGCAACGTTATTTCTAAACCACGTATAATTCATTCCAGAAGTAGAATGTTGTAGAATTACGCTATCTCCATCACAAACTGTTTTAGCAGAATCCTTATGGATAAACTTGTTGCTTGCGTAATACAATATGTACTCACTTCTAGCGTGGGAAGTTTTAGTTAATGCAGTTAAACTTTGTGACATGTTTGCATTTGTCCAAGTTGTTGAACTGTTATCGGTTCTACTTGCCATTGCTATCATGCAACTTCCGGTACCAATATAATTGGTGTTGTTAGCATAGTAATAATTTACATCTCCTTTAGGTGCTGAACCTTCAGCATAAAACACTCCCCAATAGCGCGTGGTGTCATAAGATGGAGTATTGTTAGGCATAGCCGTAATATTTGGCTTTTCATTGACTCTGTAAAGGTGTACAGATGAGGGGGAGCCTGTAACATTTGTTACCGTTAATGAATCACCATCAGGATGATTTAAACTTAGCGAATAAGGAGCCGTAAAATCTGTTACGCTTACATCGCCAATGGGTGCACTTGAAGTTATCCAATTGGTTGAAGTTGTTTTGGTTCCGTTGTGTGAATTTCCAGAATGATCGGTAACAGTTGCGCCTGTTCCATTATCAAATTTCCAATGAGCCTCTAAATTCGCATAGTTTGGGTGACTAGTTGTAATTGTTTTACACATCCATTCTCTAATTGTAGATTGTGTTAGAGCAGTTTTCCAAACTGTCACATTTTCCATTTCCCCATCAAAAAATCGTGAGGTATTGTAGTTATATCCTAATTGAAAAGGTCCAGAAGCAGAAACATTTCCTGATACACTTTTACTAACATCTAAAATTCCATTAATATAAATTTTCATTGTTGAGCCATCGTAGGTACCTGCCAGATGGTACCATTGGCCAGTTGTTAATGATTTATTACCATTTAATTTATTGTTTGTGGCACCAGTTCTAACAACTAGTTGAATTTTTTCTTTTGCTAAAGCACCACCATCGCCGGCTCTCATAAGAGTAGTGGTTCCACCTGATTCTATCCCCCATAATGAAGAAATATTGGCAGCAGCACCCCCGGTAGATGAATTAAACTGATTGAATTTTACCCATCCCATAAATGTCAATCCAGTACCAGATAAGTTAACTGAACCGCAAGTTACATATGAGCCTGTGCCATTAAAATCAAGTGTTTTTTCAGCGCCTTGAGCAAAACCTATAAGTACAAATAAGGTCAAAATAGAGGTGAGAATAATGTTTTTCATAAAAAAAGTATTTGCTGCAATTTAAGAATGATTTTTGAATAGCCTCAGGTAATTTTCAAACCATAAATTTGCAGTCAAAGTCGATATTATGATGAATCCATGGCATGACATTTCTTACGGAGAAAAAGCACCAGAAATTGTAAAAGGAATAATTGAAATTCCGAAAGGTTCAAGAGCTAAATATGAGTTAGATAAAGATAGTGGTATGCTAATGCTCGATAGAGTATTGTTCTCGGCCGTATACTATCCCGCTAATTATGGATTTATACCTCAAACGTATTGCGATGATGGCGATCCACTTGATATTTTGGTGTTGTGTCAAATTGACTTGGTACCCATGTGTATGGTTAATGCCAAAGTAATTGGAGTAATGCGCATGCTTGACGGAGGTGAAGCTGATGATAAGATAATTGCGGTTGCTGAAAACGATAGAAGTGTGAGCCATATCAACGATATATCAGAATTGCCAGAACATTTTATCAGAGAAATGCGCGCCTTTTTTGAGGATTATAAGAAGCTTGAGCACAAAGAGGTAGTTGTTGAAGATTTTCAAAATAGAGAGGTGGCATTTGAAATAGTTGAAAAGGCAATTAAAGATTACAACGATAGTTTTGGAGGAAAGTAATTCACCATTTATATACCCAGAAGAAAGACCTATTCCTGAACAATTTCATTCAATTGATACTGAAGGACTTTTTCAAAATTGCTGCATGTGCGAAAAGCAAGTTGTAGAAAGTGGAGAGCCGTATATGATTGAACGTTCCATTAAAAGGCAAAACCATGCAATAGAAAATGTATTGTTTGAATATGCTATTTGTATGTCATGTGCTCAGCAAATGAATGATTCTATGTCAAAAGAATCTTTGGCAAGTTTACAGGGGTATTTTAAATTCTATTTTCAAGGTCCAGGGCTGGAAAAGCGTCGCGAAGAAATAAAAGCTGATGAAAACGCTTGGTATAATCGGTGCTTGGTAAAAGGTACTCCTAGGTCTGAATTATTTGAATACAACATTTGTGGTTTGTTTATCGGTGATAAAATGCTTTTGGGACAATTTCCATACATTGTTGGGATGGAGGCAATGGAAGAAGTAGTGACATTACTTTCAGCTGAAACTAAAGATGAATTGGATGATTTTAAAGACAAGTTTTTAGGTGGTCCACCAGAATTTGAAGAGATGTTAAAGGGCAGACCCGTAATGATGATTTAATGAAAATTATTTTTCATCTATTCCTTTTATTGGTTGTTTCTACAACAGCTATTGGTCAAAATCAAAAATTATTAATTCTTGGAATTGCTCAGGATGCTGGATATCCTCAAATTGCTTGTTCGAAGCCATGTTGTCAAAAAGTTGAAAAACCTGAATCGCCTGTTTCATTGGCTATAATTGATACTGATGGCTACTTATTGTTTGAAGCAACACCAGATGTAGGTAAACAAATAAAAATGGTTAATGATAGACTGGGAAATTCCATTCAAGAGTTACCGAAAGCAATCTTTATTACACACGCGCACATTGGACATTATTTGGGTTTGTCTCAATTTGGTCGAGAAGCTTTGGGAGGTGTTAATCAGCCCGTTTACACCATGCCTAGATTCAAATCATTTTTAGAATCTAATGCACCTTGGAATCAGTTGGTTAATTTGAACAATATCAGCCCTATTGAAATGCAAAAGAACGAAATTGTAGAGGTAGGCCAAACTAAAGTTCTTCCTATTCAAGTACCTCATCGTGATGAGCTTTCAGAAACAGTTGGCTTTATAATCAATGGTAATTCAAAACGAGTTTTGTTTATCCCAGACATTGATAAATGGGAGAAATGGAATGTGAATATAGATTCTTTGATTCATGAAGTTGATTATGCTTTACTTGATGGTACTTTTTATCAAAATGGTGAAATAAAAGGACGAAATATGTCTGAAATTCCTCATCCATTTGTTTCCGAAAGTATGAAACGGTTTTCTGCCTTAAATGAAATTGACAAGGCCAAAATTCATTTCATACATTTTAATCATACCAATCCAATTCTTTGGAATGATGAGGTCAAAAGTGCTGTGAAATTACAGGGGTTTAATATTGCAGAAACCGGAATGGAGTTCGATTTATAGCAGAATTCTATTTTCTCCAGTATAGATATTAAAACGGTCGGTTTTGAGAAACCCTATTAAAGTCATGTTGTTTGCCTTTGCTAAATCTACAGCAAGGTTGCTGGGCGCCCCAACAGCACACAAAACCGGAATGCCTAGCATAATTGCCTTTTGAACCAATTCAAAACTTGCACGTCCACTAACTAACAGAATTGATTCATTTAAAGGAGTCATTTTGTTCTCTAGAGTCCAACCTGCTATTTTATCCAAAGCATTGTGCCTTCCTACATCTTCACGTGTTGCAATTAATACACCTTTTGAATTAAAAAGTGCTGACGCGTGAATTCCGCCAGTATATTTAAAAACTGTTTGTTCAGCCTCTAAGGCAGTGGTAAGTTTTTTTATTTCTGAGGCATTTACCTTAAAGTTATCGTTTGGAATTACTGAGCAGTTTTGATTTACACTTTCAATGGAAGCCTTTCCACAAACTCCACAACTAGATGAAGTGTAAAAATGCCGTTCTTGTTTAGTAAAGTCAAATTCGATGTCCGGTTTTAAGTTTACTTTGATTACGTTTCCTTTTTCTTCTTCTTTTTCAACGGTTTCACAATGCCATATTTTGTCAATGTCGACTTTAGAGTTAATTATTCCTTCTGTGAAAAGAAAGCCCAATGCTAATTCTAAATCATTGCCAGGAGTACGCATGGCTACCGCAATACTCTTTTCTATTGGCTTGCTATTTTCAAACCAAGTCAAACGTATTTCCATGGGTTCTTCAATGGCCAAAATATCGGGTTTAGAATCAAAAGCTGAATCTGAAAAACGTTTTATTTGAATTTGTGTTACACTGGGTTTAGCCATCGAGGAATACTCTATTAATTTTGGTCAAATTTCGCATTTATTCTATCATGAAAAGAATTCTGTTTTTTCTTTCGTTTTCAATCTTCGTTTTATCTTCTTGTCAAGAAACTAAAATCGAAAATTCGGTTCAAGTAACCATACTTCATATTAATGACGTTTATGAAATTGCTCCTATAAACAAAGGCAAAGAAGGTGGATATGCTCGTTTTGCGTATTTGCTAGATTCTATAAAAATTCAAAACCCGAATACCATTTCAGTTCATGCAGGTGATTTTTTAAGCCCGAGCTTAATCGGAAATCTTAAAGATGAAAATGGTAAAAAAATAAAGGGTAGACACATGATTGAAGTGATGAACGCCTCGGGACTTGATTATGTAACTTTCGGAAATCATGAGTTTGACATCAAAGAAAATGAACTTCTAGAACGATTAAGTGAGTCTAAAACTAAGTGGATTTCTTCAAATGTTTATCACCGTTTAGATTCTACCCAAGTTGTGCCATTTGAATCAAATGGGGTTGTAATTCCTAAAACCGAAGTTGTCGAATTTATAAATAATGACGATACATTTAAGTTAGGAATTATTGCGGTTACATTGCCTTTCAACCAAAAGTCGTTTGTTTATTATCGAGATTATGAATTGGTTATTGAACAAATACTGGACACCATTTCGGCAGATAAAGTTGTTTTGTTAAGTCACCTTGAAAGAGAAGATGATAAATTAATGGCGAAGCGCTTTCCAATGATTCCATTAATTATGGGAGGACACGATCATTATCATTTTATAGATACCATGGGTTCTTCGTATGTGGCCAAGGCCGACGCCAATTTGCGAACGGCTTGGAAACACAATTTGACCTACAATTTTACTTCTGAAAAATTAACCGTTGAAAGTGAATTACTAAATGTAAATGCCTCTATTCCAGAAAAGGAATCTGTAAAAAAGATAGTTGATAGGTGGTTGTCTTTTGCGGATCAAAAAGCGCAAAATGATGGTTATGCTATGAACAAAATACTTTGGGAAGGAGATAGTATTTGGGAAATTCGAGAAACGATTGTTCGTGCCAATCAAACAAATTTTGGAGCTCTAGTGGCAAATGCAATGATTGACGTTTCGGGAGCTGATATAGCCCTGCTAAACTCTGGTAGCTTGCGATATGACGATCAAATATTAAGTGTTATTACTGAAGGTGATATTTTAAAAGCCTTACCATTCGGCGGTTCAATTTCTACTTCAAAGATCTCGGGGAATGATTTAATTGTTTTTCTAGAATCAGGTTTAGACATTAATAAGGGAACTGGAGGGTATCTGCAAATACCTAATGTAAAAATGGAGAAAGGTATTTATTGGTTGAGCGGATCTGAAATTGAGAAAGCTAAAATGTATTCTGTTGTTACTTCTTCATTTATGGCCTCAGGTCGTGAAAATAATCTCGAAGATTTGAAGGATTATGACTGGGAAACGCAAAAAAAAATCG
>JBMYOI010000014.1:0-47501 GCA_049599135.1 Salibacteraceae bacterium | reverse complement strand
TAGCTACTCTGCGTCACACTTTCTTTTGCAGTCTAGTAAATTCTGGTTTTCGGCATCGCTTAAATAGGGAAGAGGGCCAAGGTTTTTTAATATCGGACCTGCTTTTTCGCAATCATTTCTATCGCAATAAGAAACCCCCAGTTGATAGGCAATCAAAGCATTGTCAGGGTCTAAAGCATAGGCTTGCTCCATATATTGAAACCACTTTTTTACGTATTTCAATTCATTTGTGGGGTCTGACTGCATCAATGTGTTTTGACAATTCGCCAGAATGGTGAGAGCGTCAACATTATTGGGCTCGCGTTTCAAGCTAATTTTTAACGCCGAAACAGCATCGTTAATATTACCGCGCTGAAACAGTATTAAACCGGACTGATAAAAAGCCCCTCCTTTAGTTTTATCCAATTGTTGAGCTTCTTTTAAATAACTCCACGCCACATTCATTAACGAGTCGTTTGATTGGTCTAAAGAAAGGTTGTTAAGTATTTGAGCTTTTAAACACAGGCCATCGTATCTCAAATCGTTATTCCATTCATTTAGCTTTAAACGAGGTAAGGCCAATTCATTATCCCCAATAGAAACATAAAATGTAGCTGCCATGTAATCAATATTGACTTCTGGCTTTTTGGTCTCATAAACCGGATTAAAAAGGGCATTTATTCCGTTTGAAATAGAGGTGTTTTCTAGTTCAGAAAAATCTTGAAAAATATCTTGATGTTCCTGATCCCTTTCTTTAGTGAAAAGGCATGCAATTGGGTCAGCGAAAACCATTCTCCAATTGGTATCTTGATTTAAACTACCTATTAATTCAATAAAGTCTGATCGCTTTAAATAGGCATATTCAAATTTGTTTAACTCGTCTAATTTTTGAAAAGATGAATAGTCTTGTGTAACCAGTAAAACATCATTAAAAAAGGTTTTTGGAAACACATCCAAATCTCGTAAATCTATGAAAGACTGATAATCCTTTATTGCCCAAAGTGGATATGACGAAGAGAGGTAGTCAGAAAAATGCGGTTGTTTATAATCAATTTTTTTAAGCTCATTGGCTAAGCCAATTGGGTTGTAACCCGAACTCGTGTTTAAACCAAAGGTGTGGTTAGAGTCGGTAAGCACATAAAACTGATTACTTACCACCATTCCATAACTTGTTACGGATAATAGCAGCGAAACAATTAAAATGGGGGTTTTGAGCTTATTACCCAAAAATTGAGTTAACCCATAAGCTATAATAGGACTTGATGCTAGAACAAAAAATGGAATGTTTCTTTGTGCTGAAAAACCTAGGTAAGCAAATAAAATAATAACAATTAAATACCCTAACCCAATCTTGTTAACCAATTCATGAAGACCTTCTTTTACTTCTTTTCCTTTCGAAAAAAGAACCGTTAAACAAAACAGTATTATAAAAATTACGAATGCTTTGGATTGCCATTGTTGCCAATAAACATGAGTGTTGTAAGAGAAAAGTTCAGTGGTGAATTTGTTCTCGTTCAGTTGGCTGAAAATTTCGAAGGGGTGTATAAGCATGTAAAACCCTCTTGGGTTCAAGGCCACCCCTAATATGCTTACTATAAATGCAATTAGAATGGGTTGTTTGAATAAGTTATTCTTTGCTTTCCAGTTGATATAGCTATCATAAGCAACAAAACAACCCATTACGATTAGTCCAGTGGCATACGCTTCGTGCATGTTGGTCCAAAGAATTTGTAAAGGAATCCAAAGAAAAAACAATTTGAAGTTTTTGTTTTTACCTAAGTAATAGATAAGAATTGCTAAGAGGCTAAACAGGTGGCTGATGGTTTCTGGACGGGCCGCCATTCTGTAACTACAAATGAGCAATGCAGGAATAGTTACTAAGGCCCAAATTCCGATGTTTTTATTCGAACTTATTTGCTTATAAATTCCAAAACTGGTAAGCGTAATTAAAACAGAAACAATTGATTGAAAAATGGATGTAAATTCAGGCCCTCCGAGTTTTGAAAAACCATATACAATGACTTCGTAAAGCCATTTTACATTAATCCATTCGGTACCAAAAAAGGTAAACGAAAACACATCTGTATTTGGAGCGCCACCATTTTCTAATATCCATTCGCCCGTTCTTAGGTACCACCACATGTCGGGCTCTAAAAGAGTTTTCATACCAATTACCCAAGCGAGTAAAAGTACTAGTGCTAAAAGAATGTAGTTAAGCGTTTTCAAGATTCAGTTCCTATTTTCAAAGGTTTCAAAAATAGGGAAATGAAAGCCTTAATATGATGTTTTAGTGGTTAGCTCTTCCTCTATTAAATTGACAGAATTCTAATTTCTTCGTTCAGCAGGGAAAGTTAAATTGCCACTTTTCATGTCTTTGAATTTGACAGCCAAGTAGGCAAATAAATCAGAAACTGTACTAATACTGTCTTTGGTGTCTTGGCTAATCATTTTGTTTTTTAAACGGAGTAATAATATGCCGTACAAACCATTCAACCCAGCCTCAACGGCAGTAATTGCTTTATTGCCCGATTTATTGATTAGCATTTTTAGGTTTTCCTCAGCATGCCTTTCCAATTCAATATAGCGAGGGTCTTGGTACAAATGAAGTAAACTATCGTGTAGCATAGACAGCTCCGTAACTAGCTCATTCAATTCAGGAAGGTGACCTTTCTTGATTAAGCCAAACGATTTCATTTCTTTAATTAATCCTTGATACCAAACACGAATTTCTGCGCGTTTTTCATCGTCAACTTGGTATTGGCTAATGATTTTTTGATCAACCTCAGAAATGTTCAAATTGAGACTGCGAAGTAAATCTTCAACGTTCCACATGTAAAGAACATACTCAATGATATTTTCTTTTCGCTTTTGCTCGGCTACAATCATTTTTTGTTTGCGTTTTTAACTTCTTTGCTAGCTCTGTATTCAGCGTTTAAGCCTTCAATTACCTCTTCCGTAATATCCCGTCCAGGGTTTGCGTAATGTATACCTCCAACCTGGCTTTTACCTAAAACAAAATCGTAACCAAACTCTTCTTTATTGCGCTCACAATATTCCTCAATCGTCGATTTTATTTTCATGACCATATCGGCCTCTTTTCTGCTAAACTTAATAGATAAGTCTTGTTCCATTTGTCCAAGTTCTTGCTGCTTTTGCACCAATTTAGCTTGAGCTGCCTCGCCTTGAGATTGAGTCATAAATGGAGCGCGCTCTCTAAGGTCTAGGTAATCCTTTTCTAATTTTTCTAACTCCCTTTTGTACCTTCCTTCAAGTTTGATTTTCTCTGCTAAAAGCTCATCTTCTAAGTCGTCGTACATGTCCAAATATTCAAACAAGGTGTCGTTGTTTATAAAAACAACCTTTGCCATAATTCTGGCTTGTTCTTCAATGTTCGTATCTGCTTCTACAATTGTGTCAATTTCAATTTCTTCTACTTCAGTAGTCGAAGGGGTATTGTTGCCAAAAAGTAGAAATAGTATAGCAACGGTTAATATGGCATTCCAGCCTAAAAGAGCTTTATTCAATGGAGTAAGTTTTAATAATTGGCGGCAAATGTAGCCATTTGAAAGCCTATCCCTGCTCTTTGAGCAGTTGTTTTAGCTTGTTCGGGTAATTTGTAATAATTCCATCAACGCCCATATTCATTAAACGAAACATACGAAGTTGTTCATTTACAGTCCAGCAATAAATTTTTTTGTTGTGTCTGTGAATTTTTCGAACAAAATTGGGAGTTACAAATCGGTGATCGACATTGATAGATTGGTACCTGGGGTTTTTAAGAATGTCTTCTAACATGAGGCGTTGATCGAGTTGAATTTTAACGAATGGTATTTTCCAAACAATCAGTTTTTGTAGTCGATACCCAGGGTGAAGGCTATAGAATTTTTTAAGTGTTCGTGAATCAAAAGATTGAAGAATAACGCTTTCTCGAACATCGTGTTTGTCAATTAACTGGGATAGGTTGTTTAAAAAGGCGTCGCTAATATCGTTTTGCTCGTTTTTTATTTCGACCAATATTTCGCATTTGTCTTTTAAGTAATCTATGGTTTCGTCTAGAGTGGGTATGGTTTCGTTTACATGTTTGTTGTCGTTGAACCAACTGCCGGCATCCATTTTTTTTAATTCTGCCAAATAGCGTTGGTCAACTGCACCAGAGGTATTGGTGATTCTGTCTAAATGTTGGTCATGGAAAACAATTGCCTTTTGATCTTTAGTTGGTCGAACATCAATTTCAATCATATCGGCGCCCAATTTTACCGCAATTTCAAAAGCCGAAATAGTGTTTTCTGGTGCCAAACCAGACGCTCCTCTATGTGCGATAACTTTCATTGTGTTCAGCGCGCAAAATAAGTGTTTACTTCTACACAGTTTCCCAATATCTTTGCAAAAACGTTTAAAATGCTAAGACTAAAGCTTCCTACAGACCCTCGTTGGGTAAATGTTGCCGAAAAAAACATTGAAGAAATACTGACTGATCATGCTTATTGTGAGCAGAAAGCGGCCTCAACGGCAATTTCAATTATGATAAACTATCCCGAATACCAGGATATTGTTGATGCTATGATTGAGTTGTCTATGGAAGAAATGGCACATTTTAAAATGGTTTTTAATATTATTAAGGAGCGTGGCTATGAATTAGGCCGCGAGCGCAAGGATGAATATGTAAACCAATTGCGGGCATTTATCCCAAAAGGGTTGGATCGAAAAAAAGCATTGGTTTATCGTTTATTGTTTGCCGCGTTGATAGAGGCTAGAAGCTGTGAGCGTTTTAAGGTATTATCAGAAAACATTAAAGACGAAGAGCTATCTAAATTTTACTTCGATTTAATGAAAAGTGAAGCGGGACATTACATCATGTTTCTTGAATTTGGAAGGAAATATGGTAAAGGTATAGTTGACGTTGATAGAATTTGGGAAGAGTTTTTGGCTTTTGAGGCTAAAGTCATTTCAAACTTTGGAACCAAAGAATTGATTCACGGCTAGGTATCTAGCTTGGAATATATTGAGTTTTGGCTTTTATACTCTGGAACTAATTTTTTAATCATAGATACGAGTTCAAAATTATCTTGCTTGCTGGGGTAATCTATCAATTTCTCGATAGGTCCAATAATATAGTCCATTTCAAACCCTTCAACTTTTCCAATCATTATTTGAGGGTGGTGTGTTGGAATGGTATTTTCTTTATTGTTCAATAGCTCTTCGTACAATTTTTCACCAGCTCGAAGCCCTGTTATTTTTAGGTCAATATCTTGCCCCAATTGAAGCCCTGATAGTTTGATCATTTTTTTAGCGAGGTCTATTATTTTAATGGGTTGGCCCATATCAAAAATGTAGATTTCACCTCCGTTCCCCATGGCTCCTGCCTCTAATACAAGCTGGCAAGCCTCCGGAATTGTCATGAAAAAACGTGTAATTTCAGGGTGAGTAACAGTAATAGGGCCGCCGTTTTCAATTTGTCGTCTAAATAAAGGAATTACTGAACCATTACTTCCCAGTACGTTTCCAAAACGCGATGTAATGTACTTGGTTTTGGATGTAGCATTTTTACTCTGTGCGTAAATTTCTGCAACTCGCTTTGATGCACCCATTACGTTAGTTGGGTTTACGGCTTTGTCGGTTGAGATCATTACAAAGGATTCAACGCCAAATTCGTCCGCTAAATCTATTAAGTTCTTGGAGCCACCAATGTTAGTGGCAACTGCTTCTGAAGGATTGTCCTCCATTAATGGTACATGTTTATAGGCAGCAGCATGATATACAACTTCGGGTTTAAAAGTTTCAAAAACCTTTCTCATTCGTTGTAAGTTCGAAACATCGGCAATAACTGGTTCACAATAATTTTCGCCGTAAGTACCTCTTATCTCCAGTTCAATTTCATACAAAGGCGACTCCGCCTGGTCTAATAAAATTAAACTTGACGGGTAATATTCACTTACCTGTCTTGAAATTTCACTTCCGATTGATCCTGCCGCACCTGTGACCAATACTCTTTTTTGAGTCAATTGGCTTTTGATATTTACTTCGTCCAAGTGAATAGGGTCTCGTCCAAGTAAATCTTCAATTCTAACTTGCTTGAGTTGTTCGGGGTTTATGTCACCCTCAATCCACGATTTAACCGACGGCATGTGTAACACCCTAACTTTATAAGGTAAGCAGCGTTCTACAATTTGCTGCTTTACCGATTTAGTAATGTTTTGAATAGCAATAATCAATTGGTCGATTTCTTCTTTTTCAAGTAGTTCTTCCAGTTTGTCGACATTATAAATTTTTACCCCTTCAATCTTTTTTCCTTGAATCGATTTTTTATGATCAATAAAGGCAATAACCTTATGTTTTGAGCCGTGGTCTCTTTCTAAAGTACGTTTGGTAATTATTCCCGCTTCGCCAGCCCCAAAAACAATGACCCTGTTTTTTTCTTGAGATGCAGTTTTAAACTCAAAGTAGATAAGCTTAACTGCCAACCGAAAAGCTATCATTAAAAACGTAGTGCTTAAAAACTCAATAATAACTACCGAAAAAGGAATCAAAAAAGAGCCATTTACTAAAAAGTAGGTAAAAATATTTATGAGTATAAAAACACCTGAAATTATTGAAACTACTTGAAATATTCTTTGAGTATCAATGGATGAGGTATACCGTATGATTCCTTTGTAAGTTCCATAAAAGAAAAAGGACGCAATTCGGATAGAAAGTACAATTGGGAAAATGTAAACGAAAGTCTCTAAGTATTGTTCCGGAATTTCAAAGTTGAAACGCAATAAGTATGCGATCAGAAGAGATACCGTAATAATAACTGTATCAATGCCAAAAATTATCCAACGCGGGGTGTTGTCTCGTTTAAAGAACATTTAAAATCTTGTGATGTGTGCCAAAAGTAAATGATTTGATTTATGCTTGGCTTGTTTACCTTTGCCGCCCTTAGAAAAAAAGAAAAGATGAAGAACACCGCTCTCACACAGACTCATATTGATTTAGGCGCTAAAATGGTTCCTTTTGCTGGTTATAACATGCCTGTTTCATACAAAGGTATTAACGAAGAACATGCTCAAGTTAGAACTGGAGTAGGGGTGTTTGATGTCTCTCATATGGGAGAATTCTTTTTATCTGGAGAAAAAGCCATTGATTTAATTCAGAAGGTAACATCGAATGATGTTTCTAAGCTTTATGATGGTAAAATTCAGTATAGCTGTTTGCCAAATGGTAAAGGTGGAATCGTTGACGATTTATTAGTTTACCGAATTTCTGAAACAGAATACATGTTGGTGGTTAACGCTTCTAACATTGAAAAAGATTGGGATTGGATTGCTTCGCACAATGATATGGGAGTTACCATGGAAAATCGTTCCGATGCTATTTCTCTATTGGCTGTTCAAGGACCTAAAGCTTCACAAGCGTTGCAAAGCTTGACAGAACTTGATTTGGCAGGAATGGAGTATTACACTTTTGATAAAGGAAATTTTGCTGGTGTAGAAGATGTTATTGTTTCTGCAACAGGATATACTGGCTCAGGCGGTTTTGAAATTTATTTTTCGAACGATGATGCTGATAAAATCTGGGAAGCTGTTTTTAAGGCAGGAGCTGATTTGGGAATTGCTCCAATTGGTCTTGCCGCTAGAGATACCCTTCGATTAGAAATGGGATTCTGTTTATACGGAAATGATATAGATGATACTACTTCACCTTTAGAAGCTGGTTTAGGTTGGATTACTAAATTGGCCAAAGGTGATTTTATCGATTCTGACTTTTTAGCGAATCAAAAAGAAGCTGGCCTAACCAAGCGTTTGGTTGGGTTTGAAATGTTAGATCGTGGAATTCCAAGACAAGGATATAATATTCTTGATTCGGAAGGTAATAATATAGGAGTAGTTACTTCAGGTACTATGGCTCCTTCATTAAAGCAAGGAATTGGAATGGGATATGTAAATGTTCCTAATCACAAATCGGATACTGAAATATTTATTGAAGTTAGGAATAAAAGCTTGAAAGCGAAGGTGGTGAAATTACCTTTTTATAAAGGATAATATGGCCAAATTAGAAGTTTCATTTAGTCCAGATTTATTTGAATTTTATAGAAACGACGACGCAATTGTTGTTGTTATAGATATTTTCCGAGCCACTACGGCTATGACTACTGCTTTTGATAATGGAGTAAAGTCTATTATTCCTGTCAAAACTGTTGAAGAAGCCAAAGAATACCAAGCTAAAGGTTTTATAGCTGCCGCTGAAAGACAAGGGCAAATCGTTGATGGATTTGAACTAGGAAATTCGCCATTTCATTATATGGATGCGAAAACCAAAGGAAAGGATGTGGTATTGACAACAACTAATGGTACCAGAGCTATTTCAATTGCGGAAGGAGCTTATTCTATTGTTATTGGTTCTTTTAATAACCTTACAGCAGTTTGTGATTTATTGAATAATAGTAAAAGAGATGTGCTTTTGCTTTGTGCAGGTTGGAAGGGGAGATACAACTTAGAAGACTCTCTTTTTGCGGGAGCAGTTGTCAATAAAATACAAGGCGAATTATTTAATGAATTAAGCGATTCTGCAGTTGCAGCAAACCACATGTACGAAACAAGTAAAGGTGATTTAGATTCGTTTTTAGCAAACAGCTCGCACAGAAGAAGGTTGGGTAAGTTAAATCTTGAAGAAGATATAAAGTATTGCCTAAAAACGGATACAACGTCTGTTGTTCCCGTTCTAAAGGGAGACCGTCTAGTTTCTATGAAATAAGCATCCACTTTTTGTAGTTTTATTAATTCAATTATTTTTTAATTAGACGGTATAATGTCGTTATTGATGATTAATGTACTGTATTTTAGTGAGTTGAAGTTATTAACAATATTACGAAATGGTTAATAACTTTGTTGACAAGTGCAAAATGCACTTTCAGGATTCAGGGAATTCTAGAACTTAGTTTTGTTGGAATAGCAAGATATACACCCAAATGTTCTCATTCTTAACAAAGAAAAAAATTTCAGAAAAAAAGCTATCGAATTTATTCGTTTCTGGAATTCTGCAACTTGTTGATCAAGCTTTTCCGGAAGTTTCTGGAATAATTAACGAAGATCCTGAGTTTGAACGCAATCCAAATATTAAAACGAGTGATGCTGACAAATTTTTGATGATCGTTATTGCAGGTAACCTCCAGTTTATACCAAAATACTTTAGCAGCTATCAAGATGTTCGCCTTATTGAGCAGATAACTATCAATTTGGCAAATACATTAAATGTCGATTACGAAAAGCTTAAATTACATATTGCCAAATATCAAAGCTTAATGAATAAATGGAACATGCCCTCCAAAAATATTCATTATGCGATGTCTAAGGCAGTTTTCAATAAGTACGATTTGAATCAGTTTCAAGAAGAGTATTTCCGAAACATGAACAGTCCAAATCCTATTTTCTTAAAAAGGTTAGACGATATTATGGATAACTTTATTTGGGATTGGCAAGAAATTCAGAACAAGTATAAAATTGTTGAGTAATTCTGCTTTTTAGAAAGTCATTAAAGTTTAAAGTGGCTCTTAGCCATCTTCACTACTTCATTTCCTATTGCCAAACATGCTGTTGCCGCTGGAGACGGTGCGTTTAGCACATGAATAGAGTTGTCTTTGTACTCTATTCTAAAGTCATCTCTAGTATCTCCGTCAGTATTCAATAGCATCGCTCTAACACCTGCTCTACCGGGTCTAATGTCATCCATGGTTAACGAAGGTATTAACCGTTGTAAAGTCTTTAGAAAAAGCTTTTTAGAAAAAGCACGACGATACTCATTTATACCAAATGAAATATTACTCAAGAATAGTTTCCAAGTACCTTGATATGTAAGCGCATCCCACGTATCTCTTAGGTTAAAATCTGTTTTGCCATAACCTTCCCTCTTAAATGTGAAAACGGCATTTGGCCCACATTCAATTTCGCCATCAGTCATTCTGGTAAAATGAACACCTAAAAATGGAAATTCGGGATTTGGAACAGGGTAGATTAAGTGTTTAACCTTGTGTTTTCCTTGTTCGGTTAATTCGTAATAATCTCCTCTAAAGCCAACAACTTGTTCTTTTAAATTCACACCGTCTTTTCGTGCCATTCTATCGGCTTGAAGGCCGGCACAAAAAATCATTCTTTTGGATTTAAAGTTTCCTTTTGGTGTGATAATCTCCGTGTGGTCTGAATGGTGCTTCAAGCCTTGTACTTCGTGATTAGTAAGTGCTTTTGAATTTGGGTTGAGTCCAACTAATAATTCGGCTAGTTTGTTAGTTGTTCCTTTAAAATCGATAATGCCGGTACAACCAACACGGATACCTTTAATTCCTTTACAATGCGGTTCAATTTCAGTTATTTGGTCAGAAGTAAGCCATTCAGTTTCTTCAACTTCATTTTTAATTCCGTGCTCGTAAATTTTGTCTAAAAAAGGAAATTCGCTCTCGTCAGTAGCAACTATAATTTTACCACAAATATCATGGTCTATTCCGTGTTCTTTAGCGAAAGCAACTAGTTCTTTTCTTCCTTCAACGCAATTTTTTGCTTTGTACGAACCTGGCTTGTAATAAATGCCAGAGTGAATAACCCCAGAGTTATTGCCTGTTTGATGAGGTGCAAATCGGTCTTCTTTTTCCAATACTAAAATTGAAAAATCTGGAAAACTTTTCTGTAGCTTATAAGCAGTAGCCAGTCCAACTATTCCACCGCCAACAATTGCAAAATCATACGTCATAATAGAATCGAAATGTTATTACGCGAAGGTACTCTTTACTGAAAATTTGGACATAAAAAAAGGGCGAATAAATCCGCCCTTAGTGCAAACGCTATATAGATCAGTCCCTATTTTTTATAAATAGTGTCAGAAACAGTCAAACTCTTTCTACCTTTTCTCCTTCTACTAGCCAACACCTTACGACCATTTTTCGTGGCCATTCTATCTCTAAAACCGTGCTTGTTTCTTCTTTTTCTATTTGAGGGCTGAAACGTTCTTTTCATCTTTTCTTAATTTTTCTCGCTTTCAAAAAACGAGGCGCAAAAGTATTGATTTTTTCATATTGCGAAACATTCAAATTACTTTTTTTATGTAATTTTTTTTTAATCTCATTTTTATTGGAAAAATTAGTTCGTTTTAGACTTGAATAAATATTTACTTACCAGCAACGCAACGATAACGGCAATATAAAATTGGCCGAAAATTGTAAGAATAATTGTTCCACCTTTTGCTGCATTGCTAATTGGGGTAATGTCTCCAAAACCTAGTGTAGTCATGCATACAAAACTGTAATAAATTGGATTCATTGAGTTGTTCATAGCTCCGCCAAATGAACCGGGATATAAGTCATGAATGACGACAAAATATATAGAGCCTGCATATCCTAAAAAAATGTATCCAGTAATAGCCCCTAGAATTACATCAGGGGTGACATTTTTACTTTGTAATATTCGATATATTAAGGAATAAACAATGTACAAAAAGAATAACAAGAAAGGTAGATTCGCTACTTTTTCGGAAATGTAAATATCTATATGCCATTGAGCGGCCCAGGCTAGGAGTAAAGTGAGTACGCCAAGGCTTATTGAACGAAAATGATCTCGACGTGTTACTGAAATGGTTGCCGCTCCAACGATGACCATTACGGAAAACAAAGCCATGAAAATTTGATTAGTAATAATTTTCTCGACAAAAAGACTGGGTACCATTATTGACATAATGGATATGACGAACAATATTGAAAACTTACTCTCTTTCTTTACCCATTTTAACATAACTCAAAGAAAGAAACTATTTGAATATAATGAATATTGATTTACTCTTAGTTTACTCTAATCGAGTTTGCAAATAAATAGTATGTATTATTTGCTTGTTGCTTCGAAATATTGAACTGGTTTTTGATAATAAACCTAGTCAAACTAGCAATTTGGTGTGCTAATGTAATTGCAATTAGTCGCTGAGGTGTTTGCTTTTGTGATTTTTAGTAAGATCAATATTTCCAAATACTCTCAAGCCTTTAGAGTTTGCCTTGATTTGGTCTTTTGTAAGTGTATCTGTAATTGGGATAAAATTTTCAACGTAGGCTTTCCTTGGGTCAATACTAATGTCAAATTTTTCTGTCATTCCCAATTGTCCAAAGTCTAAGGGTAAAAGTTTAATGTCATAGTCCATTGCATCAATGTATTTCTGTAAAACAGACATTTGAAACACGTCAGTGGCTAAGGCTACATTTTTCCAGCCACTGTCTATAGCCATTTGATGACAATAGAACAGGTTTTCGGAACTGTGCTGTGCTTTTGTTTCAATTCTAATAATGTTGGAATCCACTCCTGCGCAAATAGCAATTTCACGCATAATTTTGGATTCAACAAAAGGAGTGTAAACGGCAGCCCCTGAGTAAAGTATTCTGTCAGTCATTCCTTGCTCCCAAATGTATTTAGACCAATACACTCTTGAAACTAACAATGATTCATATTCCGGTTTCATGTACGGGCAACCAGGAACGAAGATGGCATCATATGGGCCTTGTCTAAATGATTTTATAATTGTTGGGCTTGGATTCAGGGTCATACATCCGTTAAGGGTATAGATGGAAATAGCGATTATGGCAAAGAGTAACTTATTTATTTCGAACTTCATTTTAGCTTCGATTTATATAGATGTTTCTCAATTTCTCTTTTCCTTTTTCTTTCCTTTTTTATGCTTCGTTTTAGTTCTTTTTCTTTCTCTTTTTCTATTTTATTCTCTTTTTTAAGTTGTTTTCTTATGCCATATATTTCATTCATATGCCAATTTACGAATGGTAAAACTCTGAGTCCTTTTCGGTTCGCTTTGTTGATGTTTATTAGCCCAATCTGTATGCAATAAGCCTCATTGGCAACATTAAATATTCCATATTGGGTGGTAAACTCTTGTTCACTTTTATTGACAATGCCCAGTTGGGCTAAAGGTCTAATTTTTCGAGCAATTTTATAAGTGTTTTCAGGGGATAAATAGCGGTTACTGACTAAAATTGAATCAATTGCGTTGAATATGCCTACTTGAAAACCGGTCATTTCTTCTGCTAGATTAACTACACCTAGGTTGATGCCATGGACAAGGTTATTCATATTAACTAAGCTGACAGAAAAACCATCCATATAGTTGGAACGCATAACAGCCGATAAAGCAGTACCTCTTAGTTCCATTCTGTAATATTTGTAATCTTGATATAGACCAAAAATTACGGGAGCGACGGCAAAACCTTTAATGGACTTTGTTCTAATTACCCCTAAACTAGTAGTAACACCAAAAACTCCTTCATCAACTGCCTTTGTCCATAGAATACTTGCCGATATACCACTTCTAATGTACCCTGAATTAATTAACCCAAAACTGATACCCCTGCAATCATTTTGAAAATTTCCCATTGGAAAAATGGAAAGCCCGTAAGTTCTACCTCTAACCCCTAGTAAACCTAAGTTAGCGCCCCAAATTATACTTCGTCTATCATAACGTGTAGCGTAGCTAATGTTAGCTACAGACATATTTATACCTCTAACCTGATAGTAGTCGTTGTCAACTATGTCGAGTTTAAGTCCATTAAATACTTGGTCGGCGCCACCTATTGCAATACCATTGTTTTCGTATGCAATTCTAAATCCATAGTGGTTTTGGCTTATACCGGATAAACAAAACCATAATAAGGAAATAAGGATTGTCGCTTTTCTCAAAATTAATAGTAATGAATTATCACTTTTTCGTCAAAAAATGGATAGTCGAAGTATTTTTTAATTTCTGTTGTTTGAATTCTGTCAGAAACAAAAGCCAGTTCTTCTGTTAGGTCACCACCCTTTAAATAAATCACTCCATTTGGTTTTTTGTTGAATTGCTTTTGGCTAATGTTCTTTTTTACCAAAGACAAAAAATCTTTGAAATTTGTTACGGCTCTGCTTACCACAAAATCATATCGCTTGGTTAAAAGCTTAGCATTAATATGTTCACCGTTACAGTTTTTTAAACCTAAATTGTCGGATACTGCATTAACCACTTTTATCTTCTTTCCAATTGAATCGATTAATGTAAACTGGCATTCGGGAAACATAATTGCTAATGGAATTCCGGGAAAACCACCTCCAGTACCTACATCTAATACCGTGGTGTTCGGCACGAATTGAATAAACTTTGCAATGGCTAGAGAGTGTAAAACATGGCGTTCGTATAACTCGTCTATATCTTTTCTAGAAATGACATTGATTTGTTGATTCCACTCTTTGTATAGAGGGAGCAAGGCATCAAATTGGTCTTTTTGGGTTTCTGTAAGTTCAGGAAAGTATTTATTTATTAAATCCACATTTTAAATTTTGCCTTTGTTTTCTTTAAGCATTTCGTATAGCAGTTCTTTTGCTCTAAAAAGTTGTGCTTTAACTGTCCCTAAAGGTATATCTAGCTCTTGAACAATTTCATCGTAAGAATACTCTTTAAAAAACCTCAATTCAATCAGCTTTCGATACCTTGGTTTTAAATGATCGACAAACATGTGCATGAATTCAATTTTTTGATCTTTAATCATCGATTCTTCTGGACTGAGGGTTCGCGAAGGTGGATCAAATAACACTCCTTTACCTTCATCAGTTTCAAATGTTGAATCAATGGAGTAGGTGACCATTCGTTTTTTTCGAATAAAGTCAATGCAATTGTTTGTGGCAATTTTGTATAACCAAGTGCTAAATGCATGTTTGGGTACGTACTGATTCAATTTTTTAAAAGCTTTCCCAAAGGCTTCAATAGTCAAATCTTCGGCTTCAATTGGTTTTCGAACCATTTTTAAAAGCATATAGTAAACGGGTTCTTTGTATCGCTTTAAAATTTCAGCGTACGCCTGCTCATCATTATTATCTAATGCTCTTCTAACAAGTATGTAATCATACTTTGCTTTATCCGATAAGTTACTATTTAGTAATTCTTCCATGGGTTTCCACTAGCAAGTGTATTCCAAATAAACAAAAAAGGATAAAATAAAAGGAGAAATATCTCAGTAAAAGGAATCCAAATTAGAATATCCAAAGATTTTGTTGTTTTAGTAAGCCAATAATTTAGAATTAAAATAGAAATTATATTCAATAACAAAACAGTTGCACCTATCCACCATAACGGGTTTTGTATAAGTATGGCTATAGCCAAGATATAAAACGCGTATTTAATTACCGAGCTAAATAATAACCCTAAAATAGTTTTTATGTTGTAGCGGTTTGAGGTGGTTAAATGCCTTCTTTTTTGTTCTACCCATGAATTAAAAGTCGATTCTGGGTTCGAAATAGTGTAGGAGTCTTCCGAAAAAACAATTTCCGTGTTTTTTGAATTTGCCACTTCGTTGATAAAAAGGTCATCATCACCCGAGGCAATAAATTGATGAGATGCGAATCCTCGGTTCTTGAAGAATAAAGACCGATCATAAGCTAGATTTCGACCAACTCCCATATAGGGTAATCCTAATTTCGAATATCCTAAATATTGAGCGCATATCATTAATGCTTCAGCTCGAATGAGTTTATTGAGTATTCCTTTGCCTTTTTTGTAAGCTCCATAGCCCAGAACTACTCTTCTTTCTTTAGAAAACTGTGCAACAATTGTTCTTAGCCATTTGGTACTTGATGGGTAACAATCAGCATCAGTAAGGACTACTAATTCGTTTGTGGCCGATTTTAATCCAATGGATAGCGCAAACTTTTTACCTGCCCAATGAAGTTCGCTCTCTTTTACTTGAGTAACTTTTAAATGTGCATGCTTTTGTTCTAGTGCTTTAAGTAAGAGGTGTGATTCATCAATCGATCGATCGTTTACAAATACCACCTCAAAATTTGGATAATCTTGATTTAATATTTGAGGTAAAAATTCAAGAATATTTTCCTCTTCGTTTCTGCCACAAATCACAACACTCACATTTGGTGAATACGCTTTTGGTTTGTGAATTTTATGCAAAATTATGGGCGTTGTAACTGCCAAATCGTAAATAAGTTTGAGAAAAAAAACTCCAATTACAACGTATGAGAAGACAGTTAATTCAGGAAATTGCATCGGATACAAAATTTCGCTTTTTTGATGCCCTATCATTAAAAGCATAATTAACTTTTTAACAAAAAAGGAGCGTATATCTTTGGCGCCTCTAAAATATCCAAATGGAATTCACATTAGAAGCAAAAGATCAAGGCGGAAAGGCAAGGGCAGGTACTTTAAAAACTGATCATGGGGTTATTGAAACTCCCATATTTATGCCAGTTGGTACCTCAGGTTCTGTAAAAGCGGTTCATCAAAGAGAATTAAAAGATGAAATAGAAGCCCAGATTATTCTTGGAAACACTTATCATTTATTTCTTCGTCCTGGATTGGATATTTTAGAATCTGCCGGAGGCTTACATAAATTTATTAATTGGGATAGACCAATTTTAACCGATAGTGGGGGATATCAGGTTTATTCACTTGCAGATTCTAGAAAGATAACTGAAGAAGGGGTGAAATTTGCATCTCATATTGATGGTTCAAGACACTTTTTTACACCTGAAAAAGCCATTCAAATTCAGCGATCAATTGGTGCCGATATTGTAATGGCTTTTGACGAATGTACACCTTACCCATGTGAGTACACTTATGCTAAAAATAGTTTGGACATGACACATCGCTGGTTAAAAAGATGTGTTGAAGAAATGAATCGTTCTGAACCGAAATATGGCTATTCTCAGAGTTTGTTTCCTATTGTTCAAGGAAGTGTGTATAAAGACCTAAGAACTAAATCAGCGGAGTTTATCGCAGAACAAAATGCTGATGGAAATGCTATTGGAGGGTTATCTGTAGGGGAGCCTCATGAAGATTTGTATGAAATGACTGATTTAGTGTGTGGGATTCTTCCAGAGGATAAACCACGCTATTTAATGGGGGTTGGTACACCAGCAAATTTATTAGAGTGCATTGACTTGGGGGTTGATATGTTTGATTGTGTAATGCCGACTAGGAATGCTCGTAACGGACAATTGTTTACTTCTGAAGGAATAATAAATATCAAAAATAAAAGGTGGGAGAATGATTTGTCACCAATTGATGCAGCGGCAAATACCTACGTAGATACACAATATTCAAAGGCATATTTGCGTCATTTGATTATTTCAAGAGAAATGCTGGGTGCGCAAATAGCGAGTATCCATAATTTAGGGTTTTACCTTTGGTTGGTGAAAGAAGCAAGAGTGCAAATCAAGAGCGGTAATTTTAAAGCTTGGAAAACTGAGATGGTGAAAAAAGTGACTCAAAGATTGTAAGAATTGAAGAAAATTGATGCTTACATAATCAAGAATTTCCTAGCGACATTCTTCTATATATTGGGTGCAATAATGGTCATTGCGAGCATTTTTGATTATACCGAAAAAATGGACGATTTCACGGAAAGGAGCGCTCCTTTTCTCGGGTTAATGTTTGATTATTACCTCAATTTTATCATTTTTTATGGGAGTATGTTTAGCCCGTTATTGATTTTTATTGCAGTAATTTTCTTTACTTCCAAAATGGCGGCAAGAACCGAAATTGTGGCTATCTTATCAAGTGGTGTGTCATTTAATCGATATCTGCTTCCTTATTTTGTTTCGGCCTTGATGTTGGCTGTTATGTCGTTAGGGTTAAATCATTTTGGAGTACCATATGCTAATAAAAAGCGAATTGCATTTGAGGTGACTTATTACAAGTCTGCCTTTAGAAACCACGATAAGGATATTCATAAACGGATTACACCAAATGACATAATATACTTCGAAAAGTATAACGCCCAAAGCAATATCGGTTACAAATTTGCTATTGAAAAGTGGGAGGGAGAAGAACTAAAATTTAAACTGCTTTCTGACTATGCACAATGGGACAGCGTTAAAGGGGCTTGGGAAATTCATAATTATACAAAGCGATATATTACAGGTGACAAAGAAAGAATTGAGTCGGGTTTACTTATGGACTCTGTACTCGATTTACACCCCGAAGAGTTTGAACGAAGATTAGAGTTTACGACCCAAATGATGACTACGCCAGAGCTAGATAAATACATTGCTGAAGAAATTGCAGAAGGGTCTGAAAACGTGCCATTTCATCTTATCGATAAACATAACCGTACAGCCATTCCTTTTTCAACCTTTATAATGGTGTTGATTGGCGTTTCAATTTCAAGCAGAAAGGTAAGGGGCGGTATTGGAGCTCACTTAGCATTTGGATTGTTAATAGCCGTTTCATACATTTTTATTGCTAAAATATCTACCGTTTATGCTACTAATGCTGGACTTCCAGCAATTATTGCATGCTGGATACCAAATCTGGTATATTTGACACTGGGCATATACATTTATCAAAAAGCACCCAAATAATAACAATTGACTCTCTGTGAAATGAAGCATTAACTCATTTCAGAAACTACAAGGAAATTTTGTTTTGTAATCGGTAATTAGAGTTCTCCAGAATATATTGACCAGTTTTCCTTTTTGAATTCATTCAAGTTTGGTAATTCTTTAAAAATGCCATACACAGAACTTCCTGTCCCACTCATTGAAGCATAAATTGGGTTCTTGGAGAGAATTAATTCTTTTAACTCCTGTATTTGAGGCTGAGCTTTAAAAACAGTGTTCTCAAAATCATTTTTGACTATGCTTTGCCAATTTGGTAAAGTATTTTTGGTTAATGAACTTAAATTAAAATTTGACTTTTCTGGTTTTATCCCAGCGAAGGCAACCGGTGTACTTACATGTATTCCGGGGTTCACAATTAGTATTTTAAATTTAGATAAATCAAGTTGAATGGGACGAAGGTTTTCGCCTCTTCCAGTTACAAATGTAGGTTGTGGTTGAATAAAAAATGGACAGTCACTTCCTAAGGTTGATGCGTATTCTAAACGTTTTTGAATTGGAATATTAAGTTCAAATTGCTCGTTGAGCAAATTGATCATTGCGCTGCCATTTGCCGATCCACCACCTAGCCCTGCTCCGTTAGGGAGGTTTTTTAAAAGAATAATTTCAATGTTGGGTATGCTATAATCTGCTTTAATTAGCTGTAAAGCCTTCCAAACTATGTTGTCTTCTTTTGGGATTTGTAAGTCTGTGCCAGTAACGGTTAATGTTGTTTTGGTTGAAGGATAAACTTCAAGTACATCGGTCCATTTTATGGGGTAGAAGATACTCTCAAGGTTGTGAAACCCATCATTTCTTTTTGATACTATATTGAGCCCAATATTAATTTTACAGCCAGGAAACTTAATCACAATTTTTGCTTTGAACAAACATATGCATACTAGGTGTGTTTGGTTAAATTTGCGGCCTAATAAATTAGATTATGCCTACATTTTTAGATTTTGAAGAACCAATAGCCGATTTGTTTGAGCAGTTAGAAAAAGCTGAAGAAACCAACCAAAAGGGTAAGGTCGATATGACTAAAACCATTGAAGAACTTCAAGAAAAAATTAGTGATACTCGTAAAGAGGTATATTCTAATCTAACACCATGGCAACGAGTTCAAACGTCACGTCACCCTGAACGACCTTATACTTTAAGTTATATAAGAGCCTTAACAAACGAAAGTTTCATTGAACTGCACGGAGACAGAACTGTTAAGGATGATAAAGCCATGATTGGCGGATTTGGTGAAGTTGATGGTCGTACAGTCATGTTTATTGGTCAGCAGAAAGGTGAAAACACCAAATTGCGACAATTTAGAAACTTCGGAATGCCAAACCCTGAGGGTTATAGAAAAGCCTTGCGTTTGATGAAACTTGCGGAAAAGTTCAATAAACCAGTGGTTACTTTAATAGATACACCTGGGGCGTTTCCTGGTCTAGAAGCTGAAGAACGTGGACAAGGCGAAGCTATTGCCAGAAACTTAATGGAAATGGCGCAATTAAAGGTGCCGGTAATCTGTATAATAATTGGTGAAGGTGCTTCTGGTGGAGCTTTAGGTATAGGTATTGGTGATAAAGTATTAATGCTGGAAAACTCTTGGTATTCTGTTATTTCCCCTGAAAATTGCTCTACAATTTTGTGGAGAACATGGGATTATAAACAACAGGCGGCAGAAGCATTAAAACTTACAGGTGAAGACATGCTTGGCAATGGTTTAATTGATGGGATTATAAAAGAACCAGTTGGAGGAGCGCATGCCAATAGAGAGGAAGTATTTGCTTCTGTTAAATCAGAAATATTGAAGCAATTGGTGGATCTTGATAAGTTAAATCCAGAAGAACGAATAGAGAAAAGAATTGAAAAATTCTGTTCTATGGGAGTAGTAGAAGATTAATCTTTAGTCTTTTAACAGAACAACCTTTTCATTGTAATTAAACTCATTTAGAAAGCTGTTGTTTTTCACATCATAGCTTGCAGACACTCCATAGTCACCGTGGTAAAGAAGTATTCCATTATCTTTACTGTACTCATAGTTGTTAATGTATGAAAAAGAGGTATTGTTTGTTGTTGATAAAGAAATTCTATTAATAGCGTCACCAACCTTGTGTTCATACACACCTTGATCTGTAAAAATCCAAGCTTTACTGTTTGCACCATCGGCCATAACAATTGGATTCAAATATTTTGGTCGAGTAGAAAGCTGAGTCGATAATTGACTGATGCTATTTAACGATCGGTTATAATACCAAATTAAAGTAGTGTAACTGCTAGTTGAGCTTTGAGTGATAAAGTAAATTCGGTTGGGGTCTCCTAAATCATAAAACCCTTCAATGTTTAAATTGGAAGGAACATTTAAAGATGTCATTTCTGCTCCTGTAGATTTGTGATAGACAACTAATCGGGAAATCCCTTGATATTTTTCATTGGTTATCAATCGTTCATCAGTTTGGTAGAAACTATAAGGGTGTCCGTAGTTCGTTGGAAAAGTCATTGTGTTACTTCCTGATGTTGAGAATCGGTTTATGGTATAGTTTATATCATGATTATAGATATATAATTGATCGCCTCGATGAAATACTGGTTCAAGAGTTCCATTTCGGTATAGGTCATTGTGGTTCTTGAAATTTTCGCCACTTAATTTATCAAAACTTCTTATCTCGTGATAGTAAGTGTCGCTAGAGTATATTTTGTCTCCATAGGCATAAAAATGAGGGAAACTATTCCCGCTGTTACCGCCGTAATCCACAAAGTAAGAGCCAATTACATTGAAGTTCGAGTTTAATATCTGTACATCACTGATACTCAACGTCGAGTTGTTTCTGGTTATGATGCCATACGTAGCAAGTGAAGAGTTGATCTCGGGATATTTAATTGAAAATTTTTTAGCTGATTCAATTGTATGAATATCGTTTGCAGCAATTATTTTAAAAGAATAATCTCCTCTAGGTAATCGTGTAGAGGATGTGTTAAGTTTTTCAACAAACTCTGAAGTTTTTCCACTGTTATTTACTACCTCCGAAAAAAGAGTGTCCCCTTGAGGGCCAAAAACAAAATAACCAACAAATAATAGGTTGTCCTCATCAGTACATCTTGCTTTTAATACAACTTCTTCATCAGGGGTGTACTCGCTTTTTTCTGGGTTACTAATGCTTATTATTGGTTTTGGTTCTTCTTTTTTACAACCTTGAAAAATGGTTGTGCTTAATGTCAAAACAAAGGCTAGATAAAGTAAAAATAAAGTACGGCTTTTAATAATCATGAGATATGCTAAATGGGATGTTAGTAATTTAATATGTTACCTTTGTTACATAGACGAAGATAGCAATAGATTTGCTTCTCAAATACAAAGATGATGAAAAAGCTTGCAATTATATTAGGAGTATTATTGGTTTCTGCTACAGTACTTTCTTCATGTAAAAGTCATGAAAGATGTCCTGCGTACAGTAAAACTGCACCCAAGGCGCAACAAGGATAGTTTCCATAAAATATGAAATTTTTATAGGCTTTACTTTTTTTAAGGTAAAGCCTTTTTATTTTCGCGTCACATGAAAGATTATAAAAATGATTTAATAATCCGAGCAGCTCGTAGAGAGTATGTGGAAAGGCCTCCTGTTTGGTTGATGAGGCAAGCTGGTCGAATTTTGCCCGAATATCGAGAAATACGAAACAGCTTATCGTCTTTTAAAGAACTGGTTGAAACACCTGAATTGGCTGCTGAGGTTACGATTCAGCCTGTTGATATTTTAGGCGTTGACGCGGCAATTATTTTTTCTGATATTTTGGTAATACCCGATGCTATGGGTTTGCCATATGAAATGAAGCCAGGAGTAGGGCCTGTTTTTCCTAAAAGTATTCAATCGGTTTCTGATATTGATAACTTACGCAATGTAGATCCCGAAAAGGATTTGCGGTATGTTTTACAAGCCATTGAAATTACCAAAAAAGAACTTGATGGAAGAGTCCCAGTAATTGGGTTTGCTGGTGCGCCTTGGACTATTTTTAGTTACATGCTTGAAGGAAGTGGTTCAAAAACGTTTTCAAAAGCACGGAAAATGCTTTACACTGAGCCGAAGGCTTCTCATAGGCTGCTAGAAAAAATTACACTTTCGACAATTGACTATTTAAAAGCTCAAATTCGAGCGGGTGTTGAAATCGTACAGGTTTTTGATAGTTGGGCCGGTATATTGCCTCCTGCACAATACCAGGAGTTTGGAATAAGATATTTAAAGCAAATTTGTGATGCAATTGATGAGGTTCCAATTACGCTATTTTCAAAAGGAGCGTGGTACGCTTATGAAGAATTGGCTAGTTTAAATTGCAATACTATTGGAGTAGATTGGAATACAAATCCAACTTTGGCAAGGGAATTGGTTGGTAGTAACAAGACTTTACAAGGAAACTTGGATCCATGTATGTTATATTGTTCTGATGAGGAATTAGTTAACGCTACTAAAAAGATGTTGACTAGTTTTGGCGCTCAAAGTTACATTGCAAATTTGGGGCATGGCGTATATCCAGATACAGATCCAAATAAGGTTAAACTTTTTGTAGAAACAATTAAAAATTATAATTCTTAAGATATGAAGAAGAGAGTATTATCAGTATTATTTGGATTGGCTCTTAGCATTGGTATTTATGCACAAGTAAATAAAGTGCCTAACCCAAGTTTTGAGACAATTGAAAAGAAAGTAAAAGGCGCAGGTCAAATTGAATTGGTTACAGGTTGGTATTCACCAGAAGGAATGCAACCAGCTGATGTCTATACACCTGAGGCTAAAAAAGAAGAATACCAAGTGCCTAAAAATATAAGGGGTATGGCTGAAACCCATGATGGTAATAGTTATGTTGGTGTTTTAGCTTATAGTGAAAGAGAGGCAAGTCCAAGAACTTTTATTCAAACCAAAATGGCTAAAAAGTTAATTGCGGGTAAAAAGTACTGTATTAAAATGCATCTTACTGTTTCAGATATTTCAAAGTATTCATGTGATAACGTAGGAATGTTTTTAGGGTCTAAAGCTATTAAGGCAAAAGAAATTGAAGCATGGGATATTCAACCTCAATTAACTTATTACAATAATGCAATTGTTAATGATCAGTTTGAATGGGTTCCTATTTGTGTTGAATATGAAGCTGATGGAACTGAACGTTACATTACAATTGGAAACTTTGCTCCTCAAAGTTCAGTTAAGACTCAAAAAATGAGAAGACCTCGTGCTTTCAAAGTACCTCAGACTCGTGATGCTTATTATTATGTAGATAATGTTTCAGTAATTGCTTTGGGTCATTTAGAAGAACCATGCGATTGTAAGCCTGTTGATGCTAGTAAGCCTAAATTAGAGGTGGTTTATACCAAAAACGTAAGTGAGAATATTGAAGGAACAACTATTGAAAAAATAGAACATACTCAAATTCATTTCGCTAAAAACTCAAGTGATTTAAGTGATGAGGATAAAGCTAAGGTTGATAATGTTGTAGCTTTATTAACTGAGGATCCTACTGTTAAAATTACTGTTGTTGGTTATTCTGGAAAAACAGAAAATGACGAAGTTGCTGAAGGTAGAGCAAAGGCAATTTTTGCATACTTAACTTCAATTAAAGGAATTGATGCCAATCGTGTTAATTACAAAAAAGTTCTTGTTGAAGAAGGTAATGAAGATGAGTCAACTGTTGTTGATCAGCATATGGAAGCTGAATTACGAAAAGTAGAATTTCAAGGTCGTTAGGATTTTTGAGACTGTTTTTTTGTATTGTAGTTTTAATAACTACGATTGATAATATTAAAGCTCAAAACTTGGTTCCAAACCCAGGTTTTGAGCTTTTTTTTGATTACCCAACAAGTTATGGCCAAATAAGCCGAACTAGAAATTGGAAATCTGGAAATTCGGGTACTCCTGAATATTATAGAACAGACAGTGAGTTTAAGGGGAGTGGCTCAGAATCGGGTAAAGGATATTCGGGGCTCATACTTTTTGGCGATTATCCAAAAGCGGTTGAATATTTAGTCGTAGAATTAATAGATAGTTTAGAGGCAGACAGCCAATATTGTCTTTCATTTTCTGTTAAAGCAGAAGATTCCTTTGTCTATATCGATCAAATTGGTATGCATTTATCAATGGAGGATATCAGACTGAGAATGTGGGCGCCCATTCACTTAAAGCCAACCCTTTCTACAAAGTATGGTGAACCTATAGTTCCTCAACTGGGTTGGAAAAAGGTTGTAGGGGAGTTTCGTGCAAATGGTGGTGAAAAGTTTGTGACAATAGGAAACTTTCAAGTTCCAGACAAGCACGTGCTATTTGTAGATGAATATGTTAGTCGTGAAAGAGGTTGGAATTCGTATTATTACATTGACAATGTATGGGTTTATAAAAAGAGTGCTGAACGTGGGTGTGAGTTAAGCTTTACTCAGAAATTGGTTTCGGAGGTTAAAACTAAGAAGGCAAAAAGTGAAGTTTCAGTGTATTTTGACTTCGACTCTACTGACCTGACTAATCAAGAGTTGAAGAAACTTTTGAAATGGCTTGACGGAATCAAATTTAGCGAGCTAAATTCAGTTACTTTAGATGGATATACTGATTCGAAAGGTAGTAATGATTATAATGACTTACTTTCTAAAGAAAGAGTTCTTTATGTTTTAAATATTCTAAACTCTTCGTATGATAAATCTGATTTTTATAAAATCAATTATTTTGGAGAATTAAATCCAATAAGTCCAAACCAATCGGATTCCGGCAGGGCATTAAATAGAAGAGTAGAAATAAACCTGAATTACAATGATTAAAAAGGGAGATAAGCGAACAATTAATGCATGGGCTTTTTATGATTGGGCCAATTCTGCATATCCTTTGGTAGTGACTACCGCTATTTTTCCAATTTTTTATCAGGGCGTGACAACAATGACCTTAGAAGATGGCTCTACATCAAGTTTAGTCTCGTTCTTTGGGTATACAATACCCAGTTCATCACTTTACTCTTATGTGGTTGGAGCATCTTTTTTAATGGTTTCAATTCTTTCCCCTATACTCGGAGGACTTGCTGATTACTGGGGGAATAAGAAGTTTTTCTTGAAGTTATTTTGCTACTTGGGAGCAATAAGCTGTGGCTCGTTATATTTCTTTAGTACAGATCACATTGAGTTAAGTATGTTATCTGTGTTTTTTGCAAGTATTGGTTTCTGGGGGAGTTTGGTCTATTACAATGCATATTTACCAGAAATAGCCGAACCTGAAGACCATGATCGAATCAGTGCAAAAGGGTTTTCTTTGGGGTATTTGGGGTCTTCAATTTTGCTGATAATCAACTTGGTTTGTATTATGAATCCGGGGTGGTTTTTTGATATTGCCGAAAGGGCGAATGAATTAATGTTGGCTACACCTAGTCTTTCACTTGATGAGGCTACGAGTAATGCAACAGGTTATTTTAAAGGTCGTTTGTCGAGATTGGCATTTGCCAGTGTTGCTGTTTGGTGGATTGGGTTTGCTCAATATACATTTAGTGTATTGCCTCACAACTCAAAACCTAAGGATTCAGAAAAGGTTTCTATATGGAAAGGTTTGCAAGAGATTGCTAAGGTTTGGAATGAAATACAAGAAATTAAGATTATTAAAAGATACCTCGCAGCATTTTTCGTTTATAGTATGGGGGTGCAGACCGTTCTTTTAATGGCTGTTTTATTTGCTGCTGAAGAAATTGATTGGGGCGATGATGCAAAAGGCAAAACAGGCCTAATAATTTCGGTATTAATTATTCAATTTATTGCCATTTTAGGGGCGGGAGTATTTAGCCAATTATCAAAAAGAATAGGAAATATTCGAGTTCTTAAAATAGCTGTTGTTATTTGGTTTTTAGTATGTGTTTGGGCGTACACAATTTCTACACCTATTGATTTTTATATAACTGCGGCGTCGGTTGGTTTTGTTATGGGTGGAGTTCAGGCTTTATCTCGATCAACCTATTCCAAAATATTACCAGAGACAAAAGACCATGCTTCATTTTTTAGTTTTTACGATGTTTTAGAAAAAATTGGAATATTCATCGGTATGTTCGCGTTTGGCTGGATTGTACAATTAACGGGTTCAATGCGAAACTCAATTTTTGCTTTAGGACTTTTCTTTATCGTTGGCTTAATTCTGTTGTTTTTTGTGCCAAAACACAAATGGACAAATGACTAAAGTTTTTGAGTGAAGTTCATTTCAATTAGCCTTCCTATTTTATTGAAATCAATTGAATGCCCAGTATTTAATGAAATGAATCGGCCGTTTGAAGTGAGTTTTTTTATGAATTTTTGAATTGGCTTTATTGGTACGACACGTTCGTGTTTTCCAATAAAAATTGTAGTATTAATTCCGTGCTCATTGATGAGGTTAGCTAAATGATTCAAGTCTGGTTTAATATTGCGATAGGTCATCCATATTTTGTACACTAGTATTCGCTGAAACTCATCGCCCATTTGAGATTTTGCAAAACGAGCTTGCCTTTTTGAAACAAGATTTAATTTTTCAGAAATAATTAATACCCCATTAAAAATCCACGGGTTATGTATACTCATTTTGTTCAGCTTTTGACCAAGTAAGGTTTGGCTTGCAAAATAGTACCATGGATTTGCCTTAATTCCGTCGGGAGCAATCAAGAAAAGTTCATCAATTTGTTTGAAAAATATTTCAGTCAGGCCCAAAGCAATTTTTCCACCTAAACTGTACGCAGAAATACTGAACCTTTCAAACTTTTCTTCTGCTTTAATCAATTCTAGAAAAAGTGTCATTTCGTTTTGTGACAGTGGTTTTTGCTCTAATCTCGAATCCGGAAATGTAGAATTGCCATGAAAAAACAGATTAATTGAGTGGATAGTGTATTCAGTACCAATCTGTTTTTCGAAGGGGATAAAGTCTTGCGCTTCCCGTCCAAAACCGTGAAAACAAAGCATTGTTTTCCTGCCCTTACCGAAGGTTAAATATTCGACGTTTAAGCCGTGGTCAGAAACTAGTTTGTAGTTATTCACAATCGTTCAAAACTAATGGAGAAATTTACTCACTCAACACAGGTGATTATCTTAAATTCGTAGCCTAAAATCGCTGTGGTATTAAAGACACTATTTATTTCTAGAAATAAATCGAATTGCCTTCGGTCTTTATCACTTTTTTCCTCATTTTCTATAATATTTTCATTTCAAAGTCAAATCTCTAGTTATGCCTAAGGATAATAATATTAAACACATTTTAATTATTGGTAGTGGCCCAATTGTAATTGGTCAAGCTTGCGAGTTCGATTATGCAGGTTCTCAAGCTTCTCGTTCACTTCGCGAAGAGGGAATAAAAGTTACTTTGATTAATTCGAATCCGGCAACGATTATGACGGATCCGGTAACTGCGGATAATGTTTATTTAAAGGCTTTAGAGAATGAAAGCATTATTGAAATATTAGAAGCGCACCCTGATATTGATGCGGTTTTGCCTACTATGGGTGGTCAGACAGCTTTAAACCTAGCCATTGAATGCGATGAAATGGGGATTTGGGAAGAGCATAATGTTAAAATGATAGGAGTTGACATTGATGCCATTAATGTAACTGAGGATAGACAACAGTTTAGAGAGTTGATGGAAGAAATAGACATTCCAATGGCTCCTCAAAAAACGGCCAAATCATTTCTAGAAGGAAAGGAAATTGCACAGGAATTTGGCTTTCCACTATGTATTAGGGCTTCATTTACCCTCGGAGGAACTGGAGCATCTCTAGTACATGATCCTGAAAAATTTGATAATTTATTGGATTCTGGATTGCATAAATCGCCTATTCATGAGGTGATGATTGATAAGGCGTTATTGGGCTGGAAAGAGTTTGAACTTGAATTGTTGAGAGATAATAACGATAACGTAATTATCATTTGTTCAATTGAAAACTTTGACCCTATGGGAGTGCATACTGGAGACAGTATTACAGTTGCTCCAGCAATGACGTTATCGGATAGAACGTATCAAAAGATGCGTGATATGGCAATTAAAATGATGCGAGCCATTGGTGATTTCGCTGGTGGTTGTAATGTTCAATTTGCCGTAAGTCCTGATGAAAATGAAGATATAATTGCCATTGAAATTAATCCTCGAGTTTCTAGATCATCGGCTTTAGCTTCAAAAGCAACTGGATATCCAATTGCGAAAATTGCAGCTAAACTGGCTATTGGCTATCACTTAGATGAGTTAGAGAATCAAATTACAAAATCTACTTCAGCTTATTTCGAACCTACATTAGATTATGTGATTGTAAAGATACCTCGATGGAATTTTGATAAATTTAAAGGTTCAGATCGAGAGCTAGGCCTTCAAATGAAGTCGGTTGGCGAGGTTATGGGTATTGGAAGAAGCTTTCAGGAAGCACTTCAAAAAGCTTGTCAGTCACTAGAAATTGGAAGAAATGGTCTGGGCGCTGATGGAAAAGGAATTGCTAATCAGAATGAGATTTTACAATCATTAGAACACCCAAGTTGGAATCGTTTATTTCATATTTATGATGCAATCAAATTAGGTATTCCCTTTAAAACCATTCATGAAAGAACAAGAATTGATTACTGGTTCTTGAAAGAGATTGAAGAAATGATTTCTTTTGAATCGGTGATCAGTAAAAATAGGATTGAAAATTTCCCTAAAGATGTAATGTATCAGGCAAAACAAATGGGTTTTGCCGACCGCCAGATAGCGTACTTGTTAAATTGTTTAGAGAGTGAAGTAAAAGCTAAACGAGACGAGTTAGGAATCAATAGAGTCTTTAAATTGGTGGATACTTGTGCGGCTGAATTTCCAGCACAAACGCCTTTTTATTATTCAACGTTTGAAGATGAGAATGAATCAGCGGTAAGCGATAAGCCTAAAATTGTAGTGTTAGGGTCTGGGCCAAATCGAATTGGTCAAGGGATAGAATTTGACTACAGTTGTGTACATGGCGTTTTGGCGGCGAAAGAAATGGGCTACGAAACGGTTATGATAAACTGTAATCCAGAAACGGTTTCTACTGATTTTGATACAGCAGACAAATTATATTTCGAACCTGTATTTTGGGAGCATATCTATGATATCATTCTTCACGAAAAGCCGGTTGGAGTTATAGTTCAATTAGGAGGTCAAACAGCTCTAAAATTGGCAGAAAAATTAACTCGTTACGGTATTCCTATTATGGGTACTTCATCTGAAGCTCTTGATTTGGCTGAGGATAGAGGTCGGTTTTCAAAACTTTTAGCAGAAAAAAATATTCCTTATCCAAAATTTGGCGTAGTTGAATCAGCCGAACAAGCTTTGGAATTGGCAGGGGATTTAGGTTACCCATTGTTGGTTAGACCTAGTTATGTTTTAGGTGGTCAAAAAATGAAAATTGTTATTAATAACGAAGATCTTGAGCATCACGTTGTTGATATACTTAGAGATATGCCCGAAAACCAGATTCTTTTGGATCACTTCTTAGAAGGTGCAATTGAAGCTGAAGCGGATGCTTTGTGCGATGGGAAAGATGTTCATATTTTGGGGATTATGCAGCATATTGAACCAGCGGGAATTCATTCTGGAGATTCTTATGCAGTTCTTCCGCCAT
Organism: Salibacteraceae bacterium; assembly: GCA_049599135.1. Classification (GTDB taxonomy): domain Bacteria; phylum Bacteroidota; class Bacteroidia; order Flavobacteriales_G; family Salibacteraceae; genus UBA2108. The sequence goes on along the minus strand of JBMYOI010000014.1, from coordinate 17,577 downwards.
ACAACCTAGGCGACTTTGTAATGGCACAGATTGAAGACATTACAAAAACTTTGGCAGTAGCATTAAATACAGTTGGACTTATCAATATTCAATTCGCCATTAAAGACGATAAAGTATATGTAATTGAAGCTAATCCTAGGGCTTCTAGAACGGTACCTTTTATTGCAAAAGCTTATCGTGAACCTTACGTGAATTACGCGGCCAAAATAATGTTGGGGGCAAAAGTGAAAGATTTCAATTTCAATCCTCATAAAGAAGGATATGCAATAAAAATCCCTGTATTTAGTTTCGATAAATTCCCTAATGTCAATAAGGAGTTAGGGCCTGAGATGAAATCTACGGGAGAGGCAATTCGCTTTATTCCAGATTTAAGGGATAAGTATTTCCGCAAAGTTTACTCGGAAAGAAATCTATACCTAAGTAAATAAAAGTGGGTTTAATTCGACTACTTTTAATTCTTGGCTTAGTCTATTTTGGACTGAGAATATTAATGAGAATGGTTCTTCCCTTTTTGTTGAAGTTATTTGCGAAAAAGGTTCAGAAAAAAATGGCTGACCAGATGAATCAACAGCAGGGAAGGCCAAGTGGTTTTCAGCAAGAAGGAAATGTTTACGTAAAGCCACCAGTGCATAAAAAAGAGAAATCAATCAAGAATTTTGAAGGTGGAGAGTATATCGATTTTGAGGAGGTTGACGAAAAGTAATGTCGACGCCAAGAATTACGATAATTACTGTTGTTTACAACAGTGAAAAGTTGTTGCCAATTACAATTCAATCGATTGAGGCAATAAAGTCTGATAAAATTGAATGGGTTGTAGTAGATGGAGCTTCTTCTGATAATTCTTTAGCGGTTTTAAAACAGCATGAGGGCTTAATTGATTCATTAATTTCAGAACCAGATAAAGGCATTTATGATGCTATGAATAAGGGGCTGAAAAAATCAACAGGAGATTATGTTATATTTATTAATGCTGGTGATGAAATCCGAAAAGAGGCTGTTGAAAAGATCTTTGAACTGAACCTTGACGCGGACATTATTTATGGTGATGCACTTTATGTAAATGATAGCCGTGAACCATTAGGGCTTAGATCTAAATTTACTTCAAGGTCTTTACCTTCTAGCCTTACCCTTAATAGTTATACGATGGGGCAAAGAGTTAGTCACCAATCTTTTTTAGTAAAACGAATTTTGGCACCAGGGTATAATTTGGAATATAAAATAAGTGCGGATTACGATTGGATGGTTACTTGTATAAAACGTTCTGCAAGCAATTATAATTTGCAAATTCCATTATCGAACTTCTTGTATGGTGGAATTTCTAAGCAGAACCAAAAACAAGCTTTAACTGAGCGTTTTTCCATTATGAAGAACCATTATGGTTTAATGATGACTCTTTATAGCCATTTTAAAATTGTTTTGCGCGGTATTGGCTTTTATGGCCGAAACCAACGGATGGATTAGTTTTGGTTTAATTAAATAATTAATAATACTAGGATGGGAAATAACCTTACCGAAAGAGAATTTTGGTTGAACTATTGGGAAAACAAAACTGATCTGGTAAAAAAGGTTGAGTCAGAGGATTATTTTATACCCCTATTTGATAAAGTGGTTAAGGATTTTAAACCACAAACTGCTATAGAAATCGGGGGCTTTCCTGGCTATCAGTCAATATTTTTAAAAAAGAAGCACAAAGTTTCTACCACATTGTTAGACTATGTGGTGCATACCAAAAGGATTACAGAACTACTTGAATTTAATGGACTGAAAGCCGATGATATAAGTTGTATTGAAACAGACCTTTTTTCTTATGAACCAGAAAAGAAATATGATTTGGTGTTTTCAATAGGGTTTATTGAACATTTTAGAGATACCAAGAATCTTTTAGAAATACATTCTAAGTATTTAAGTGAGAATGGTACTTTATTAATTATCGTTCCTAACTTTTTAGGAGTTAATGGTTGGATGAATAAGACCTTTGATCGTGCGAATTTTGACAAACATTTTTTGGATTGTATGGATAAAGACAATCTTGAAGAGTTGTCGAATGAGATTGGATTGAATGTAGTTTCTTCGGAGTACTATGGAGGGTTTTCAATTTGGCTTGAAAACATGGCAAAAAAATCAGGCATTTTCAAACTCATATTTAAGTCGGTTTGGATTGTTGGTAAAGTGTTTTCCAAAATTCTTAGAAAAGAAACTCAACTACTTTCTCCATACACGATATTAATTGCCAGAAAAAAATAGAATTGATTAGAATCATATTCTTACTTTTTAAAAAGAGATGTTTCATTAGCGAATAAAAAAAACAGCGTATTTCAATATGAAAGTCTTGTTCCTCAATAGTCTTAATTCTGGTGGTGCTGCGCGAGCCGCCAAAAGATTGACTTCTGCCTTAGAAGAAAATGGAACGGAGGTTAGAATGATTTGCAATAGAGGTCAAAATAGCGACCAAAATCAAAATGTTTCTTTTTTGTATGGCGAAGGCCTACTTAATAAAGGTGGTATAAACTTTCTAGCAGAACGCCTCACTTTTTTACCTAAAGAGCGAGATAAATCTGTTAGGTTTCAATTTTCACTGGCAAATTTCGGTACCGACATTTCAAGACACCCATGGGTTGAGTGGGCAGATGTAATTCATATTCATTGGATTAATCAGGGGTTTCTTTCAATTTCTGGCCTTGAACAATTAGGTAAATTAAATATTCCTATAGTTTGGACTTTCCATGATATGTGGGCTTTTACTGGCGGATGTCATCATGCTAGAAATTGTTCAAATTTTGAACGAAGCTGTGGGAATTGTAACTTTCTTAAGAAACCATATGACAACGACATTTCTAAATCCATTTGGAATAAAAAGAAAATAGCGTTTGATATTTTTAGATTTTTACCGGTAACCTGCAGTGATTGGCTGGCGAGTGAAGCAAACAAAAGTTCTTTGCTTACAAATAATGCGATTTCGATACCAAACCCCATTGACACGGAGAAATATAAACCCATTAATAACGGTGCGTTGCGGGCTGAGTATGGAATTCCTGAAAATCGGTTTTTATTGTTGTTTGCGGCAATGAGTTTGGGGAACCCATTCAAGGGATTTGACTATTTAAAAAACGCCATTCAAATACTAAAAGATAAATATCCTAGCAGTTTTAATAAACTGGATTTACTTGTGATGGGTAATTCTGACGAAGAGTATTTTAGAGATATTAATGTTCCGATACATAACTTGGGTTTGCTGAGCTCAGAAAAGAAAATAATTGAAGCTTATAATATTTCTGATGGATACTTAACTTCATCTCTAGAAGAAAATTTACCCAATACCATAATGGAAGCTATGTCTTGTGGGGTTCCTGCTGTTGCTTTTGAAGTTGGTGGAATCCCTGAAATGATTTCGAATGGAGAAACTGGTTTCTTAGCACCATTACGAAATACTGAAAAGCTGGCTGATGCTCTGCATAATCTTATTTCCTTAAGTAAGTCAGCTTACGATAAGATGAGTTTAAACGCAAGACGAAAAGTTTTGAATGATTATGGGAATAGCTTGGTAGCTAAAAAGTACCAATATCAATATGAAACGTTATTAAAAGAATCCAGGAGTTAACCGTCCTCTTTTCTGCTTTTAACTATTTTGAATCCAAATAAGCCAAGAAGCACAAACAATAGAGTAGAGCCGGCAATAGCTAACTTTTCGCCTAAATAATATGCCTGAGGTTTAAATACGAATTTTATTTCATGTTTTCCTTTGGGTATCACCATTCCTCTTAAAACATAATTCACTCTAAAATGGTCTTTTTCTTCTCCATCGACATAAGCAATCCAGTCTTTGTTTCCGTGGTAATAAATCTCTGAGAAAACGGTCAGTTCGTCTTCTGTAGAATTAAACTCATAGGTTAATTCTTGCGGATCATATGACGTTAACTTAATCGCACCACTATTATCGGAGCCAGGGGTAAATGTTGAGTAATACTCTTTGAATTGTTTGTCTACTACAATGGTGTTTTTGACATCAATAGTTCCCAATGTAGCTATCTCTTCATCAGCATTATTTACTTCAGATACATTATCAACAAACCAAGCATTCCCAAGGCTACTATTATTGAGAGCAACTTGATTCGCTGCTTTGCCAAAAACTACATACTTCATATTTAGCATGTTAAGTATTGGAGTGTTTTCGAACCCTTCGTTTAATTTGCCTAATTCACGACTGATATGAACTTCAATCAAGTCTTGATATCGTTTCAGTTTAGCTGCATGGTAACCACCTATTGTTTTGTAGAAATAAGCAGGGGATGCATCATTGAAAATATTAACGGTTGTATTTAGGACCCTGTAATTTGGGTCAGTATCTTGAAGCATTGAACGCTCAGCTTCTGAAAGGCTAAAGTTTTTTGAAATGTCTTTCTTTCTTGTAAAGTCATCAGCATTTAAATACTTTTTATCAATTGACCATAAGTCAATTAGAGTCACCGTAGCAAGCGCTAGCACAAGAAATTCTTGTTTAACCTTACCTTTTAAGAAAAGGAGTATTAATACCATTCCTAAAAGAATAATTCCAAAGCTTCTAAAAGCGTCTTTCATCATTATGCTTGAACGATCGTCGATAATTCCTTGCATTAATGTTGCACCAAAATCTTTGCTTTTTGACATTTGAACCATTTGCTGCTCAAACCGGTCGTCACTGCTCACACCGTCTACAACATATTGAGAATCAAAATCAATCATAGAACTGCCCAATAAAGCCATAACAAGGGCGAATCCACCAACAGCGCCTCCTATTTTCATGATTTTTAGCAGGTCCTTTTTATCAGTGTCTAAAATGGCTTTAAGCCCAATTATCGCAAGCCAAATAGTAGAAATATTAGCCACCGCCAGTATCATAGAGGGAGATCTAAATTTATTGAAAAGTGGCAGGTAATTGAAAAATATGGAATAGAACCAATCCAAATTTCTACCCCAAGCAATTAGGATACAAAAGACGGTAGCCCCTAATAGCCACCATCGGGATTTATCTTTTGATAAAAACAACCCGAAAATACTAAGTAGAATAATCAATGCTCCAAAATAGATTGGTCCACTAATAAATTGTTGCGGCCCCCAATATAAAGGCATGCTTTTAATAAAACCTTGAGCTTGTTTTTTACCTATTCCTCTATCTATTAAAGCCTCATAAGTTTTAGAATCTTCTGATAAACTTCCGCCTGATGCGCCTCCCATAAAATTAGGGAACATTAAAGTCATTGTTTCTAGTTTACCATAACTCCAGTTAGTGGCATAAGATTTTGAAAGTCCATCTCCCTTTACTTGCTTAGTGGATAATTCTTGTTTTCCGCGAATGGTTTCTTCTACATAATCTTTTGTAGATAATATTTTCGTCAAATTGGGTAACAAACCAATAATTGCAGCAATTAGCATAATGGAAAGTTGCTTTCCTAGTTTGGGGAAAGTTTTGCTTTTTGCTCCTTCAATAATTTCAAACACCAACCAAAAAGCAATTACGAAAAATAGGTAATACGTAATTTGAATATGGTTTGACATGATATGAAACCCAACTGAAACAGCAATTAATGCTGCCCCTTTAATGTATTTTTCTTTTAATACTAAGTGAATTCCACCTAGAATTAAAGGCGCAAAACCTAAGGCCATTGCCTTTGCCAAGTGACCAGCTTCAATTATGATAAAATTATAGCTTGAAAATGAAAACGCTATTGCTCCAAGTGCTGATAGGGTGGGGCTGAACCCCAGTATAAGCATAAACATATAAAACCCAAAAAGGTAAATTAGTACTATGTCTATTGGTGATTTAAATACATCGTGGTAGGCTCTCCAAACCATTGTATACGGATTGTAATTAGAGCCGGCCCAAATTTGATAAACAGGCATTCCACCAAACATTCTTCCCGTCCATAATGAATACTTTCCTGTTTCTTTATGGTAGTCTGTTACTTCTTTTGCCATGGCGTGAGCCTGCACAACATCATGTTGAGCTAAATTTTTGCCTTTTAATACAGGCATAAAGTAGGCAAGAGTAATGGCAACAAAAATTGAAGCGACTATAAGATGTGGACGTAAGGAATTGATATTCATAGAGAACAAATTTGGCCAAAATTAGGGATTAACTAAATGAAATCTTGGCGAATTAATTTAAATCTTGTTGTTGTAGATATTCTCATTCATTAAAGCTTTAAAACCTTTCTAAACTTTTGAATACCATTGATAACCATAATGTTTACATCTGGTGATATGTTGAGCTTCCAAATCAACAAAGAATAAACTGTTGTTAGAATAAAAGATATTGATAAAATGCCCATAAATGGGTTACTAAAATGTGGAATAAATTGAAAAAGTGCAAAGACAAGGGAGGTGGCGATTAATAAAGTTATCAAAGGCTTACTAAAAGGATGAACTCCAAATTTTATCCTTACAAAAAGAATTAGAAACACATTATGAATGCCAACAGAAATTAACGTGGCAAGAGCCGCACCATTAATTCCATATTCGGGTATAAGTAATAGGTTTAGTCCTATAGAAATTACAGATAAAACAAGAACTGATAAAGAGCCTACCCAAGCGTATTTTGAATATACCACAATTTGATCTGCTAACCCCGAAAGGAGCAGAAGAAGTTTCATGCAGCCTATTATTAAAAAAACATTAAGTCCGATACTGAATGCCTCTCCTTTTGGCATTATTTCAAACAAATATGGTAGGTTGAAGAAAATGGCCATGAAAATAAATATGCCCAAAACCAATAGAACTAAACTGTTTTTACGATATAGCACCTCTATTTTATCGTATTTGTTTTCGTTAATGTATTCAGATATAAAAGGTGTGCTTATTTGCGCAAGGGCCCTTCTCGGAATTTCTATAACCGTGGCCATGTAAACCATAGTAGCATAAATACCTAGCTCTGAAAGGCCTATTAAAGAGCCCGTCATTAACATGTCTATTCTTAAGCTAATACCACTTCCTATTGTGCCAATTGATACAACACCAGCAAACCCCAAAAAGGTTCTGATTTGTTGGGTATTCCAAACACTTGAGTCAAATGCAAATTTTAACCCGAACCTAATTTTATATAAATACAGCAGAACCAATGGTCCTATTAGATAGATAATAACCCACAGCCCAATTCCGTTGGCTAAGGTTAAATAATGAAGTCCAATTGAAATAGCAACAACCGAAAGACCAATTCTAGTTATGCCTTCTCTTAATATTGTAGGGATTAGAATGTTCTTTCTTGTTCCAAAGATTTTGTCTAGAATGTTGTAAACGATAATTGATGCTGCAATAATTAAAATGTTGCGTTCAAAATCAACGACTAATCCTGATTTTTCAGAGAAGTAACCAATTACTTCTGCTCTAAAAATGGAGTAAGCTAAAATCAAAATCATTACTCCAGTTATTCCAAGAATTAGGGTGAAACTCAAAAAAGACCTCATTTTGAGATCATTGTTTTGAAATTTTGGAAAAAAACGAATCACGACTTGAGCAGCTCCAAGTTGAAATATCAGTGAAAACAATGTAGCCATCTCAATGATGAGACGGAGTAGTCCAATTTCTTCGAGATTAAGAAAATGAGGAAGTACGAAAATTAGGTTTAGATAAGCTACGCCAACACCTGCAAAATTTACAATTGTAGCATAAAAGCTTTCCTTTTGAATAATGTCTTTTTTCATGGGCGACTTCCTAGCTCATACTTTCTACAAATATGAAGATATTCGTTAGTTTGATGAATAATCTAAGCCGTTTATTATCTGTTTAATTTTTGATACACTTAAGTTTGAATAGAGTTCAAAAAAATAATTACATCAAAATTTAGTAAATGGGCAATCTTGAATAGGATTACTTTTGAGCCACATAAATAATTTCATGGATTTTGCCCCAATAGTATTGTTTACGTATAACAGACCCGATCACACAAAACGGACTCTAGAAGCACTTTCGTTGAATAAATTCGCCGATAAGAGTATACTTTACATTTATTGTGATGGAGCTAAAGGTAATGGAGATGAAGCGAAAGTTGAAGAGGTAAAGAAAATCGTAGCCAATCAAATAAGCTTTAAAGAAGTTATTTATGAGTTTTCGGACGTGAACAGAGGTTTAGCAAATTCTGTAATTAAAGGTGTTTCAACTATTGTAAAAAAGTTTGGGAAGGTTATAGTACTTGAAGATGATCTTGTAACATCTAAAAACTTCTTGGAATTTATGAATGAAGCTCTTGACTTTTATCAAAATGAAGAAAGTATTTATTCAATATCAGGATATTGTCAACCAATCAAATTTCCAGCATCTTACCGTAAAGATGTCTTTTTAACTAAACGTGCTTATTCATGGGGATGGGCTACATGGGAAGACCGCTGGGAAAAGAACGATTGGGAGGTGAAAGATTTTAATGATTTTATTTCTAACTCTTCTCAGAAACAAAGATTTGCAGAAGGTGGCGCCGATTTACCTGTAATGTTGAAAAAACAACAATTAGGATTAGTTGATTCTTGGGCGATTCGATGGTGTTTTACTCAATTCAGAAATGGAGGATACGGCTTGTCTCCAGTTCATTCTTTTGTGGAAAATATTGGTCACGATAAGTCTGGAACCCATTCGGGTAACACAAATAGATATGAGGTAGATTTATTTGTGGGTAAAATAAAATTATCTAAAGACTTGGTTCCAAACGATGAAATAATTGAGGCTTTAAAAAAGTTTCATAAACTAAGTTTGGTTAGAAGGATTATCAATTATTTGAAATTTGGTATTTAACTAACTCTCTAAAAAGCTGATTCATTAAGAAATTAGACATAGAGTTACTCTCGCTTGATTATTATTATTAATTATGCCCTCCAGTTTGTTGTAAACTGGACTTGAAATACATATCATGAATTTTATTAAGTCACTGCTCAGAAAATTTTGGTTCACGGCCAAGATAGTTGAACTTCATTTTCTTTCGAAAAAGTTTTTAACGCATAGAGGATGGTTTTACAGCCTTTTCTACGGCCAATCTATTGATGGCGATAAAAATCCAATACCTTGGTTTTCATATTCTTCAATTCATTTTTTCAATTTAAAATTAGACCCTTCGAAACATGAAGTTTTTGAATTTGGAAGTGGAAATTCTACACTTTGGTTTTCAAAGAGGGTTAAGAAAATTATTTCAGTTGAGCATGACCAAGATTATTATACACATATGAAACCTGTTTTGGGTAAGGTTGAGAATGTTGAGGTTTTATTTGGAAAGCTTGGTGGCGATTATAGTTCACAAATATTAAAATTTGAAAAACAATTCGATGTTGTTGTTATTGATGGTAGGGAACGAATTGAATGTGCAAAAAACACTTTAGGAGCTCTTAAAGATGACGGTGTTGTAATTTGGGATAATTCTGATCGATTACAATATTCAGAAGGCTACGAGTTGTTCGCAAACAATGGGTTCAAGAGAATTGACTTTGCTGGCATGGGACCAATCAATCATTCAGAGGCGCAAACCACAGTTTTTTATAGAGATAACAATTGCTTTGGTATTTAACGTTTTCTTTCCCCAGATGGGGGCGCAATATTATTTTGAAAATTAACTAGAAAAAATTCTATGATAAAGCTATTTCGAACTCTGTTTTTCTTTTTTCCAGAGTCTGTATTCGGACCTTTTTATTTTGAATTAAAATCGTTTCTTGGAAGACTTTTTCAACCAAGATTTAAAGTTGATCCTTCCAAAAGAAATTTGGTTAATCTGGGATGTGGTCCAATTATAATTGAAGGTATGATTAATATTGATTTCTTTTTTGAGAAGAATATTGATTATGGTTTAGATCTGAGGTACCCAATAAAAATTGATGACAATTGCATAGATGGAATCGTGTCAGAGCATACGTTTGAACATTTAAAATTTGAAGACAATAAGCGTGTTTTTAAGGAGTGTCATAGAATTTTAAAACCAGGCGGTGTGTTTAGGGTGTGTGTGCCAGATGTTTCGAAGTACATTATGGCTTATGCAAATAATGATAAGGAATGGATGGACACTTGGGAAGATGTACATTTTACCAATAGCACTAATGCGAAGTTGAGAAAAATGAAATTAAGAACTCGAATGGAGGCTGTTAGTTTTATTGTTCAGGAATGGGGACATATTTCTGCTTGGGATGAAGAAACCCTTAAGTATTACCTACTGGAAAGTGGGTTTAGTAAAGTTGAGGGTAAGAAGTTTAGAGAAGGAAAAATCCCTGAGTTACTTTTAGATATGGATAAAGATTCGAGAAAGAACTATTCAGTTTATGTTGAGGCTTACAAGTAGAGTTTTGGGTTAAATACTTGTTTTACTTTTTTCAATCTAATTTCTCTTTAAATACTTTTTTATTACGCATGTGAATGAACTTGTTCACGTCATTATGAACTCTCATTAATGAAGTGTTGAGTTCAAATCCAATCAAGAATATCACACAGTTAAAGTAAAACCAGAGCATAATTACCATTATTGCCCCCAACGATCCGTAGAATTTATTGTAGGTGCCAAATGCGTTTATATACTCATTGAATACACCAGAGACCAATATTATGAATACGGTAGCAAGGCTTGAACCAGCAGAAAAGAATTTCCAGCGACTTTTTTTGTTTGGTCCGAAGAAGTAGAAAAAGCTGACTGTGAAATAGATAAAGGCTAATACTACCGCATAATTGATATATGTAAGGATTTGAGCAATTGCCCAACTTAGCAATTCTTGTTGAGCCAAAAAGTACAATACTTCTTTTCCAAAAAACAACATAACCATTGATACGATGACCAACGAGCCCAAAAGTGCAACCATCCAAAGAGCTGTTATACGCTGACTAATCCACGAACGTTTTTTCTTTACAAGAATTGAATTATTGAAGTTGTCAATGGTTGTGTTTACTCCATTGGAGGCAAATAGTAAGGTGGCAATAAATCCAAATGAAAGTAAATCGAATCTTGATGTCAGAATCAGTTCTTCAATTGTAGATTGAGTAAATTCAAATGCTGGCCCGGGAAGTATTAATGCAATATTTGCCATTAAATCGTCCTGGAAATTATCAATTGGAATGTAAGGAATTAACGAAAAAAGAAAAATAACTCCAGGAAAAAGGGCTAAGAAAAAGCTGAAAGCCATTGAGGCAGATTTGTTCAAGATGTCACCATCGAGCATGCTTTTTACAAAAAAACGAATTACATAGAAAATAGGCAATCCGCTAAACCCAGGTAAAGAAATTGTTTTGGTAAGGGCTACTAAACGAAGCACCTTTACTTTTAGGCTATGCCTGGTAATATTGGAAATATTAATTGCCACTAAAAGGCCTTTAGACTTAAATCGAGCGATTTTATTTGATGTGTTAATGCACCAACAGAAATATAGTCAACTCCACACTCAGCATATCCTCTAATGGTTTCTAGGGTAATTCCACCTGATGATTCAGTTTCCATTTTATCTCCGACTAAAGCTACACCGGTTCTAGTATCCTCGTAGTTGAAATTATCAAACATTATGCGATCTGCTTTTCCATTGGTTAAAATGGTTTCAACTTCACTTAAATCTCTTGCTTCAACTTCAACTTTTAAATTCAATTTGTTTGTCGCTAAATAATTCGAAGTAGCGTTCATAGCTTCGTCAATTCCCCCGGCAAAATCTATGTGGTTGTCTTTAATCATAATCATGTCGTAAAGACCATACCTGTGATTTTGACCACCGCCATGAATTACCGCTTGTTTTTCAAAAGAGCGCAAACCTGGTGAAGTTTTTCGAGTATCTAAGATTTTGGTATTAGTACCTTTAATCGCTTCTACATATATTTTGGTTGTTGATGCGATACCACTCATTCGTTGCATATAGTTTAGTGCTAATCGTTCTGCTTTTAGAATGTTTCTAGCCGATCCTTCAACTGTAAAGGCAATGTCACCAAATTTTACTTCAGTACCATCACTTATCGATTGATTGAATGTTAAATTAGGATCAATGATATTAAAAACACTTTTTGCAATATCAATACCTGATATAATTCCAGTATCTTTTACTAGCAACTTTGCACGTGAAACAGCTCTTTCAGGAATACATGCCGCCCCACTATGATCTTCTTCACGAATATCTTCTTCAATGCTAAGTAAAATGTGTTTTTTAATATCAATCATAGCTTACTTTATATGTAGGCAAAATTATGTTTTTACTTTTGGACAAATACTGTTTCTTTCATGATTAGAATTATTGCTATAGCTAAAACTTCTGAAAAATATATTCAAGTTGGAATTGATGAATATTTGAAGCGCTTAAAGCATTTTCATAAAGTGGATTACATTGAAATACCGGCAATAAAAAACACTAAAAACTTATCTGAAGGCGAACAAAAACAGCGCGAAGGCGAACTCATTTTAAAGGAAATTTCTGAAGGGAGTCATTTGCTACTACTTGATGAAAACGGAAAAGAATATAATTCTGAAAAAATGGCAAAGCAACTGGATAAAAAGCTAGCCGGATTTAAAAATGTAGTATTTGTAATCGGAGGCGCGTATGGTTTTTCAGAACAAGTCTATCAAAGATCTAACGATAAATGGGCACTGTCTCAATTAACATTTAGTCACCAAATGGTGCGCTTGTTTTTATTAGAACAGGTTTATCGTTGTTTTACCATTTTAAAAGGCATGCCTTACCATCATAGGTAAATTCTATTTAAAAAGCCCTCTTTCAATTAATACTTTAATTCCTTCTTCTAAAGGTAAAAGGTTACGATTAAGTAGTTTTTTCATTTTACCAATATCCGGTTGACGTCTACTCATATCGCCTTCAGGTAGGGGAGGTAAATGTTCTATTTTGGATTTAGATTTTGTAAGCTTTATAATTAGCTTAGCCAATTCAAGAATGGTGTATTGCTTATCATTACCAAAGTTTACTACGTCATTAACGTATAGGTTTTCTTCCATACATTTAATAGTTGCCTCCAAATTATCGTCTATATAGCAAAATGTGCGTGTTTGGCCGCCATCACCATAAACAGTAATTCTTTCATTTTTTTCAGCAGCTCTTAAAAATTTAGACATTACAAAGTCTGTGCTTTGCAAGGGTCCGTAAGTATTGAAAAACCTAAAAATGGTGTAGTCTAAATTAAATTCTTGCTTAAACGATTTACAAAATGCTTCGCCAGCATTTTTAACGATGGCATAGGGTAATCTAGAATTTAAAGGAGTAGTTTCTTCATGCTGAGGTAGATGAACCGGTTCGCCATAAACTTCTGAAGAGGAAGAATAAAAAACACGTTTAACTCCCGTGCTTTTACACAGATTTAGTACATGTTTGATGCCCTGTAAATCTTCAAGAACCATTGAAGGATTAGCCAAAGTTCTTTTAACCCCTACAACCGCAGCATAATGAAATACAAAATCAAAATGATGCGAGGTCATTATTGGTGATATTTCGTCAAAATTATTGACGTCAGCTTTAATGAAACGAATGTTATCCCCTTTAGGGATATTGCGTTTTTTACCGGTTAAAAAATTGTCAACTAGTACAACAAAATAGTTGGGGTTCTCTGCTAGTTTAGCTCCTAAAGATCCAGGAACAAATCCTGCTCCACCAGTAATAAGTATGTTAATCATTTTGTTCGTTGTTTAAATTTTGTTGCCATTTCCAAGCACTAGACATCATGTCTTTAATTTCTAGTTCTGTTTCCCAATGTAAAAGAGATTTAGCTTTAGAACTATCACTGTAAATACTTTCTACATCACCAGGTCTTCTTGGTCCAAGTTTGTAGTTTAATTTAACATTGGCTACCTCTTCAAAGCTCTTTATAGCCTCTAAAACACTGACTCCATTTCCGCTTCCTAAATTAAAGAAATCGAGATTGTTGGCCATGTCTTTTGACGAATATTCAAGTGCTTTTATATGAGCTTTCGCAATATCAGTAACATGAATGTAATCTCTAATGCAAGAGCCATCTCGTGTATTGTAATCAGTACCATGAACACTCATTTCTTTTATAATTCCACTCGCAAATTGGGTAATTACAGGTACTAAATTATTTGGTTTGTTAATCGGGTTCTCTCCATTTAGCCCTGATTTGTGGGCTCCTACTGGGTTAAAGTACCTAAGACAGATAGTTTTGGTATCGTTTACTTTAGAAAAATGCTCAATAATTTCTTCCCCAATCGATTTTGTACTTGCATATGCAGATTCAGCTTTTGCCAATGGTGTATTTTCATCAACTGGGAGGGTTTCTACATTGCCATAAATTGAGCAACTTGAGCTGAAAATTAAGTTAGGTACCCTAAACTCAGTGCAACATTTTAAAATATTGATTAAGCCAACCAGATTGTTCTCATAGTACCATAAAGGCTTTTCAACTGACTCTCCCACAGCCTTTAAGGCTGCAAAATGAATAATCCCGTCGATTGAACCGATGCTTTTAAAAACTTCCTTTAGATCATTTAAATTTACCAAGTCAACTTCAAAATTCTTGATTGAAGCTCCAGAAATAGTGTTGATTCTTGAAAAAGTTGTGTCGGAAGAATTTACAAAATTGTCTATAGAATATATTTCCCAACCTTTTGATTCTAAGATTTCTAGGATGGTATGTGATCCAATATATCCAGCTCCACCGGTAATAAGTACTTTCATTTATTCTACTTTTTTCTATAACAACAAATCTATTAGATATTATGAATCAAACCTTTGGTTGGATTAGTTCGTCTTTTAAATTGACGAAGCTTTATAATGTGGCATGTCCAATGATTAATTTTGTTTTCCACCTAGAAATTTATGAATAAAATCAAGCTAGTTTTATTACTTCTTTTTATAACTGTATCGCCTTATGTGGTTACAGCTCAACAAGTTGATTGGATTACAACTGGCGGCGGCGGTGGTAACGATGGCGGATTAGAAATTGCCGTTGACGGATACGGTAACAACTATACAGTCGGAATCATTACAGATGGATTTAGTAATTATCCCAGATGGGGAAATGATACATTAGGAAGTTCTTTACCCAATGGTGTAGATGCTTTTATAGTGAAACATGATGTTCAAGGAAATCGAAAATGGGTTTTTTCATTTGGCGGAAATAACACTGATTTTGCAAGTGATATTGGAATTATTGGTGATACTTCGATCGTGGTAGTAGGTGGTTATAGAAGTACAAACATGAAAATTGATACTACCAACTTACCTTCATCTGTTGGGTTTGAATATCGATTATTTGTTGCTCTTTTTGACACGTCCGGCCAATTACAGTGGTTTCAAACTGCTGAAACGGGAAATACCTTTTGGTCTCAATTCAGTAATCTTTATAATCCAAGAGTCTCGATTAATGAAGATGGTGATATATTTATTGTAGGCCCTTTTCGCAGTCAGGCAGTTTTTGGTTCTACTATTTTGACTTCCAGTGGTACTTCAATTAATTCCTCCTATGTAGCAAAATATAGCTCTTCAGGTGTTTTTCAATGGGCTAAGAGTACAACGTCAGGATCAACATCTAATAATACTTTTGGAGAGAGAATCGCTTCAGATAATAGCGGGAACGTGTTTATATCAGGTATTTATAATGGTTCAGTCACAATAGGCTCAACTACTTTGTCTACCAATGGCTCTAATGATATTTATTTGGCAAAATATGATACAAGTGGTACTCCAATTTGGGCTAAAGGATATGGGTCTTTCAGTACTGATGAAGCTTTGGGATTGTCCATTGATAAGTTCAACGATGTTTATATGGTGGGCCGTTTTTATTCCAGTATCATTTTCGGTTCGGATACATTAACCGTGGGAGGATCCAGTAATCAGTGGGATTGCTATTTGGTAAAGCTAGATACTGGTGGAGTGGTAGATTGGGCAAAACAATTTGGGGGCTATACAGGTACGTATGCATCTCAAGACTATTGCTATGGAATAGATACGGATAATAAAGGGAATATTGGGGTAAGTGGCCGATATGGCGGGAATCTAGCTGTTTTTGGAAAGGATACCATCTCAGGGGGAAACTCGTTTCGGGCTATTTTTCACAGTTTAATTGATTCAACTGGTGAATTCATTTGGACGGTAACAGGTACTAGTTCCACTTTTTTTAACAATCAATCAAATGGCATTGCGCTCGATTCTTCAAAAAACATTTACACTACTGGGGTTGGAGATCCACCTTTAGTTTTTAATAACGAAGTTTGGTCCACTGGCGCAGGTTTCAGAGATGCTTATACGCTGAAACTTGCTGATTGTAGTGAGGCTGATACGGCAGAAATTTATGTCGGGCCTGTCTCAGAGGCCTGTGATGGAGATTCTATTAAACTGTGGTCGAATAATAATCCTGCTTTGGAATATAGATGGTTGAGGAACGGTTTTGGAGTGTTTTTGGCCACTGACTCAACCTACGAGGCTTATGCGACTGATAGTTACAGCTTGTCAATTAATGATGAAGGTTGTTATGATACTTCTTTAGCTGTAAGCATAAAAATTAATCCACTACCTAATGTTTCGATTTCAAATTTCCCTTCAACTTGCGTAGGCTATTCTGATTTCACTCTGACTGAGGGCTCTCCTTCAGGTGGTAAATATTATGGAATTGGGGTTTTAAACGATACTACGTTTAGTCCTTCAACATCGGGAAATGGATCGTTTAATTTAAAGTATGTTTATACCGACACCAATAGCTGTTCCGATTCATCAAATAAAAATATTACAGTTGGGGGGCAGACCGCGTATTTTTTCATGAGCAATACTACGTTTTGCGCTAATGACCCTGCCGTAGTGCTTTCTGGAGGAATTCCTACAGGTGGAGATTTTATTGGACCGGGAATTTATAATGGGAAGTTTTACCCTGATTCTGCTGGAATTGGCACTCATACATTGTCTTATGTCTTTACTAATTTAGGGTGTAACGATACGGCAAGTAATACCGTTGTGGTAAATGCAATTCCTAATGTTTCTTTTGCCTCGTTACCCGATGTTTGTTCATCAACTTTTTCTCTGGATTTGAATTCTTATGTTTCTCCTGCGGGTGGTTCTTTCAGTGGAACAGCAGTAATTACCAATTTATTTTATCCAATTATTTCTGGAGCTGGTACTTTCTCAATTCGATACATTCAATCCAATGCCCAATGTTCGGATACGGCATTTTCCTCAATTAAAGTAGAAACACCAATTTCTGCTACATTAAGTTCTATTTCTGATTATTGTATTTATGACCCTTCTTTTTCACTTTCAGGGGGCTCTCCTGCAGGGGGTGTTTATTCAGTAAATGGAATGACGAGCATGACGTTCAATCCTGCTAATTTAGGTGCAGGAACTCATGTTGTAAAATATAAAGTCGGTAATATTTGTGGGTTCGATTCTGCTACAGTTAATGTTAATGTCAACCCACAACCCACAGTAACCCTTTCCACTTTTAATGACGTTTGTGCTAATTCTGGTAATTTGACATTAACCGGCGGTGTACCAACTGGAGGAACCTACTTTGGAAATAACATATCAACAGGAAATTTTAACCCTCTAAGCGCAACAGCAGGTACGCATACTATAAATTATACATACAGTGATGGAAACAGTTGTAGTGATACAGCAAGCCAAACCATTGAAGTGGACAGTGTGCCAGTTGTGTCATTCTCAG
>JBMYOI010000013.1:0-47510 GCA_049599135.1 Salibacteraceae bacterium | reverse complement strand
TTGGTTTTGGCCACATGAGTATAGATTATTGTGGTTTTACTATTTACTTGTCCAAGTAATTCTCAAATTTATTCCTTTTTTAATAAGACTATAATTCAATTTTTAGAAGCGAAATGATTCAGTTTTAATTTCTTTTTATTTATCAACCTCAAATTCTAAATGTATTTGCGATTGAAAAGAAGCAAACGTTCTAAATTTAATGAGCTTGCTTCGCGCTGTCTCCTCACAAAAAATTGTTTTACTAATATAATTCTTTCAATATTTACTTCCAACGAATACCCTAAATTCGAAGTCTAAAATGAAGTTTTTATGTCAGATAAATATTTAGAAATCAATAAAGAATCTTGGAACAAACGAACGGATGTTCATTTTGAGTCTGAGTTTTATGACAACAAAACATTTATTGAAGGACGGAATTCTTTGAATGATATTGAATTGCCATTGCTTTCTGAAATTAAGGGGAAGTCGGTATTGCACCTTCAATGTCATTTTGGGCAGGATACTATATCCCTAAGTAGAATGGGAGCAGATGCTATTGGTATCGACCTTTCTGACCAGGCAATTTTAAAAGCAAAGGAATTAGCAATCACTTGTGGTGTAAGTACACGGTTTTTAGAGAGTGATGTTTATGATTTGTCAAATCGATTGAATGAAAAGTTTGATGTGGTTTTTACAACTTACGGAACCATTGCATGGTTACCCGATATTGATCGTTGGGCGGCAGTTGTAAATCATTTTTTAAAACCAGGAGGTAAACTTGTATTTGCCGATTTTCATCCCGTAGTATGGATGTTTGACGATGACTTTAATGAAGTGAAATACCGTTATTTCAACGATAAAGCTATTGAAGAAACAGAGGAGGGGACATATACAAATCCAGAAGCAGAGCTAAATGAAAACTACGTTTCTTGGAATCATGGGATAGGGGAAGTGGTTACTGCTTTGAGAAATCAAGGACTGCTAATTTCAGATTTGAGTGAGTTTGATTATTCACCATACAACTGCTTTAAAGGAACCATAGAGTTTTCTCCAGGAAAATTTAGAATAGAAAAAATGGGAAATAATATCCCTATGGTGTATCGTTTAGAAGTACAAAAACCTATTTAATTCGTCCAAAAAAGTTTCTGCTGTTGTGTTTTGGGTTGCCCGACATATAAAAGTGATACATCATGTTATAAAACTCAAAGTGAGAAATAACTCCATCTTTATTAATGTCCATGCTTGAAAACGCAAATTCTGCGTCATCATCAGTATTATTACAAGCTCTATAAAAAGCTTTGTAGTCCGTTTTGGTTAAAAGGCCGTCATTGTTCGAGTCTAGTACAGGAAACAATTCATCCAGTATAGGTTTGATGTGAACATAGAAATGCGCATCGTCTTCTGTAGCTCGTTCGAAATAATTAAGGAATTCTTGCTTGCTCACCATTCTGTCGTGGTTAACATCCGCTTCGCGAAACATACGAGTCCAAATTTTAAAAAAGGCAGCTTTGAATTTACTGTCCGCGTACCCACCTTTGGGCCAGCCAAATTCCAAACTAAATCGATCGGTTAAAACTACCGCATCATTCATATCTAAATGTCCGTTACCGTTGGCGTCGTAAACTTCGAAAAGCTTTTCAATCTTTTTTCGTTTAATCCCCTTTAACATCATTTCAGTTTTAATCAACCCTTAATAATACGAACGTTACATGAATTTGTTGCGTTGGGCTATTGTTAGCGATAATAATATCCTGTCATCAATTATTTTATAACGTAAATCCACTTTTTAAGAACCTTCTTTTTATTTTCGAACAAATTCTAATTATGAAACTAGTATCTACACTTATAGCTTTAATGTTAATTGTAACTATTCAAGCACAAGAAACCATTGAGAGTAACTATTCTCCTAACCTTATTAATCATTCTTATTCTAGTCGAGCCGATTCTGATACACTGTCTGCTTGGCTTAATTATGGAAGAATAATTTATGATCTTCAGGGAGACAGAAGCTATTTTAGAAATTATTTATACCCTGATAGTACTGTGGTATTAGAATTCTCTAGTGGGTATAGTAATGTTTGGAAACATTCTTTTGGTCAGGTTTTAGATCCAAAATCTGTTTGGTTTGCCACGGAAGGTATTTCGGTAAAAGACACCACACTTTATAGTTTAGATTCAGTTGGAGTTCGTTATCGATACTTTAGATGGAACGATAGTATTCCTGATACGCTGGTTGTGCAGATTTATGATAAATCGCTTGTAAGAAACCGTACTACTACATGGCAAAGTGGAGCTTCATATGCTAATGTGGGCTACGATTATTTAAAACGAAAAGGGGAGACGCCAATAAAAGAAATTAGGTATTTATTGGAAAATAAGGATACCGCTTTGTTTGGTAGTTCAAAGCTTTTAAAGTTTCCGGTGGGTTTAAGTTTAGATACTGGTCTTGTTGCTGCCACAGTAACTTATTTCCCAGGAATTCCTGCTAATTTAGGGGATACAATTGATGCTTACAACCCTGTAAATGTCACAAATAAAGTCAATGCTTTTCTGGTTTATGAGTTTAGAGATGAAGTTCCCTATGTACACCCCGATGAATTCAACAACGGGTTATCTGTTACACAAAGCGTACGTTACAATGAAAATACAAACGGATGGAACGGAAGGTATCAGCCTGGAACTTCATGGGCTTCAGCATCAGGGATTTATCATTTCGATATGGATTTTCACATTACTTATATAAAGCCAAAACCAGTTATTAAACCAACAGGCATTGCTGAGAATAATAATGATAAGGTATCCGTATACCCAAACCCGGCTAGTAATGTTTTAAATATTGAAAACCTAGCGGGCTACTCTCAAATAAGTTTAGTTAATTCAATAGGTGAAGTTGTACTTTCTGAGAAAATTAATTATTCGTCAAATCAATTTGATGTATCAAATCTTCCCTCTGGGATTTATGTATTGCAATTGATTACTGAAAATGGAGAGAACCATAAAGAAAGAATTGTAATTCAGCAATAAAAAAAATACAAGGTTTATAAATTATTACCGTTTGATTTTTTCTAAAAGGTAAACATTAAACGACCTTTGCAATATGTGGTTGCAAATTGTTGAAATAGCGGGTTTAATCTTGCTTTCGTCTGTAAAGTTTCTTTTCGCCCCTTCCACTGTAATGGCTTTTGGTTATTCATTTTGGGAGACAATTATTATAACATTATCGGGAGGTTGGCTAGGTGTATTTGTATTTTATTTCGCTGGTTCAGCCATTTTTGATTGGATAGCTAAAGCCTTCCCCAAAAAGAAAACACCTAAAAAATTCACTAGAAGCAATCGATTCGTTGTTTGGTTAAAAAATGGTTTTGGACTTGTAGGTATTTCAGTGGTGCTTGGTTTTGCTTCTATTCCTTTGGTTAGCTTACTTGCAGCCAAATACTTTAGGCACAATTCAAAAACCTTAATTTACTTAATTAGTTCAGTTACTATTTGGGGCTTTTCATTGACTTTAGCCTCTTTTTTAATAAAGCCTTATTTACTCCAATTGATTTAATTCTATGTTTAAAAACATTACTCACGTTTTTTTTGATCTAGACCACACCCTTTGGGACTTTGAAACAAATTCGAGAGAAGCGTTGGATGAGATTTTTCAGATATTTGAACTGGGCCAAAAAAGAGTGAGAAGTGCTATTGATTTTATTCATGTTTATGAACGAATCAATGAAAATATGTGGGCTGGATACCGTGATGGATCGATTAGTAAAAACACATTAAGAAAAGATCGGTTTCCAAGAGCCTTGGCAGCATTTAACATTAATGATGATAAGCTAGCTCAAGAAATTAATGACTATTATTTAAGTCATAGCCCACTAAAGTCGAATCTGTTTGACCACGCACATACAACATTGGACTATTTGAAATCGAAATACAAAATGTACATTATTACCAATGGTTTTGAGGAAGTTCAAAACGTTAAAATGAAAGGTTCAGATTTGGATAGGTATTTTGAAAAAGTAATTACTTCTGAAATGGTGGGCGTGCGCAAACCCGATCCCAAAATTTTTGATTTTGCTTTATCCGAAGCAAATGCAAAATCTGAGTTTTCAGTTATGATTGGTGATGACTTAATAGCCGATGTTTTAGGTGGGCAAAAAGCGGGCATGAAGGGTGTGTTTTTTAACCCAACCGAAAAAAAGCATATGGAACAAATTGATAAAGAGATAGCTTGCCTGAGTGAACTCAAAACATTCCTTTAGAAATTTTTATCGGTAATGTGATTTGTATTACGTTCTAACCTTTTTTCATCTCTTATCTTTACCCAAACGAATAACGATATGAAATACACTGCAATTATCCCGGTTTTAGTTATTGCCTTATTATTTGGCTCATGTAAGAAGGAAGGATGTACTGATAGTACAGCTATTAATTATAGTTCTGATGCTAAAAAAGATGACGGATCATGTAGGTTTGAGGTTACACCCGCAGGTGTTTCTTATGATATAAAATCGACAATGGGTAGTAATCAAAGCTTTACCTACAATGAGCCGTTTAAAGCGGATAATGGTTTGATGATTGAATTTACATTATGTCAGATGTATTTGAGTGATTTAGCATTGACTAACAAAAGCGGGGTAAGAACTACATATCCGGAGACGTATCAATTGATTAAGCCAACACAAAGTATTTATTATGTTACCGATTTAGAACCAAATACATATTCCGATTTTAGTTTTGGGTTTGGCATAGATAGCGTTACAAATAATACTAAACAACCTCAAGATTTTGAGGTGAGCCATGTTCTATCTTACCAAGATCCTAGCATGCACTGGGGCTGGGCTCAGAAATACATTTTTATTAAATTGGAAGGAAAATTTGATAGCGATGGTGACAACGTTCCAGATGCAGACTTTCAATTTCATGTGGGAGATGACAAGTATTATGCGGAGATTACGGAATATTTTGCATTTTTTGATTTGTTAAATGGGAATACGACTACAATTGATATGAATATTAATTGGTCTAAATTTTTAAATGGAGTTGATTTAAAAGCTACTCCCAAAGCACATGTAACTAATGCTGTTTCAGATGAAATAATTAAGAACTTACCTGATGCTTTTTATTAAACTAATTCAATTAAAAATGAAATTAATTAAAATCTCTTTTTTTGGTTTAATTGTGTTGTTTACAGCATGTAATTCTAATACAGGTTGTATGGATCCTAATGCCGAAAATTATGACCCTGAAGCAAAAAAATATGGTGAGTGCACGTATTTAATTCCTACAGATACCGTTACAGACCCTAGTCAAGGTGTTTCTTTTGAACTCGTTTTTAATGGCAAAGCGGGGAGCCAAGATTTTTATCTGAATACGGTTTACAAAACCCTAAGTGGGAGAAATTTTTCTGCAACCGAATTGAAATATTTTGTTTCTAACGTTAAATTGGCAAACAATGGTGATGATAAAATTCTAATAAAAGATGTTGAATTAATTGATCATGATACAAGCCAATCATTGAACCCTGCTATTCCAACTTGGGATAACAAGGCAAATAGTGTTGCAGCCGCAATTGGTACTTTTAATGAATTGATAATTGGTTACGGAGTTGATATTGAATTGAATGAAGAGTTCAAACCCAATCAGTACGATTCTGACCACCCACTAAATACAACTTATACAGGAATGGGTTGGGGCTGGGCCGATAAGTACAAATTCATGTTGTTTGAAGGTAATGTTGATTCAACTCAAGACGGAAATGTGGACAGAGCCTTTTATTATCATACAGGTTTGAGCGATTTGTATCGCTTAGGGGTTGTTAGGTTTGATAGAGCCTATACTTTCAAAAAAGGAGATGTAGTTACTATTTATTTGACTTTAGATGTTCCAGAAATGATAGGTGATTTAAAAATTGAGACATCTGAAGAAGGACGCTCTCATACAAATACAGCTGTTTTAGATTCATCAAGAAATGTGCTTACGCAAAAAGAAGTATCCGCAATTATTCAAACAAATTTGAGTCGTAATGTTACTTTCAATAAAATTGAAATCAATTAATGCACTGGGGAAGGCTAATTATTTTATTGCTATTATTTAATGCATGTAACAAAGCTGATGAGCAAAAAGTACAACCTCAATTAATTGATAATGGTGGAATTACCGTTTATCCATTAAGAACTCCTAGTTATTTTCCAAATTATACGATTCCTAGCGAAAATGAATTGACACAGGCAAAAGTTGATTTAGGTGAAATGCTTTTTAACGATGTGGTTTTTAGTATCGATTCAAGTATTTCGTGTGCAACTTGTCATCTTAAAAGCAGGGCTTTAACTGATGGTCTTGCTGTTTCTGTTGGAGTTAACGGCAGAAAAGGAACTCGAAGTGCCCCCAGCTTACTCAATGTTTTGTGGGCACCTTATTTTATGTGGGATGGTGGACCTAATACTTTAGAGAAGCAAGTAGTACTTCCATTTGATAATCATGACGAGTTTGATTTGAATATAGTTGAAGCCGCTAATCGGTTGAATCAAAACCTAGATTATGTCAATAAATTTGATTCTGCATTTGGTTCACTTCCTAACCCGAGGTTGATCGCCGAAGCTTTGGCTTGTTTCGAGCGTACACTGGTTTCTGAGGAATCTCGGTTCGATAAATATTTTTATTTAAAAGATTCTTCAATTCTTTCTCAATCCGAATTAAGCGGTATGCAATTGTTTTTTAGTAAAGAATTGGCTTGCTCTGAATGCCATACACCTCCATTATTTACAACCTACGAATTCATTAATAATGGACTTTTTGAATTTGGTAAAGATCCGGGACGATTTAAGGTAACAGATCACAAACCGGATGAAGGGAAATTTAAAGTGCCAACTTTAAGAAATATAAAAATTACAGCTCCTTATATGCATGATGGTCGTTTTAAGACTTTAGAAGAAGTAATTGATCATTATGCTAGTGGTGGAAATTCATCAAGAACACAAGATTCAAGAATTAAAAAACAAAACTTAACAATTCAACAGAAAGCTGACCTAGTGGCGTTTTTGAATAGTTTGACTGATTCAAATTTTGAAAAATAACAAACTTGTGACATTTGTTACTAATTCAATTTAATTGGTCAGGTTAAGTTTGCAACACAGAATTAATAAATACATCTATTTATGAAAGTAGAACAATTATACACAGGGTGTCTAGCAGAAGCCGCCTATTATATAGAAAGTGAAGGCGAAGTTGCTATCATTGATCCATTAAGAGAAACCGCACCATATATAGCGAAAGCTGAAGAAAACGGCGGTAAAATTAAGTACGTTTTCGAAACGCATTTTCATGCCGATTTTGTATCCGGTCACGTTGATTTAGCTAAGAAAACTGGAGCTCAAATTATTTATGGCCCAACCGCTAAGGCAGGCTATGATATTGTTACGGCAGAAGATGGGCAACTGTTTAAATTAGGAAAGGTTACAATTAAAGTACTTCATACTCCAGGGCATACTATGGAGTCGAGTAGCTTTTTGTTGATTGACGAAAATGGTAAAAATCATGCACTTTTCTCTGGAGATACATTATTTATTGGTGATGTAGGTCGACCTGACTTAGCCGTTAAAACTGATTTAACTCGTGAAGATTTAGCTGGTAAATTATTCGATTCGTTGCGCAATAAAATAATGCCACTTGAAGATGAATTAATTGTTTATCCCGCTCACGGTGCAGGTTCTGCCTGTGGTAAAAACATGAGCAAAGAAACCTTTGATACTTTAGGTCACCAAAAAGAAGTGAATTATGCACTTCGTGCTGATATGACTCGTGATGAGTTTATTGCAGAAGTTACCGATGGTATTATGCCTCCTCCGCAGTATTTTCCTAAAAATGCTGTAATGAATAAAATGGGGTACGAATCCATCGATCAGGTTATGGCAAAAGGAGCAAAATCATTTGATGTAAATACCTTTTTAGCAGTTGCTGAAGCTGAAGAAGCTTTGGTATTGGATACTCGTCATCAAGATGATTTTTCTAAAGCTCATATTCCAGGTTCAATTTTTATTGGAGTAAAAGGTTCTTTTGCTACATGGGTAGGTGCTTTAATTAACGATTTAAAACAACCTATTTTAATTGTTGCTGATGAAGGCTCTGAAGAGGAAGTTGTAATGCGACTTGCAAGAGTAGGTTACGATAATTGTATTGGTTACTTAGAAGGTGGAATACAGGCTTGGATTGATGCTGGTAAAAGCGTTGATCATGTAGAAAATGTAACAGTTGACCAATTGAAAACTAAATTGGAAACCGAAGAGATTTCAGTTTTGGATGTGCGTAAGCCAAGTGAATTTACTGCTGAACATATCGATAAAGCTTTAAATGTTCCTCTTGATTACATTAACAATAACATGGATAAGGTAGATAAGGATACAACTTTTTACACGCACTGTGCTGGCGGATATCGTTCAGTGATTTTTGCAAGCATACTTAAAGCAAGAGGAATGCATAATATTATTGATGTTAAAGGTGGAATGGGAGCTATTAAAAAAGTAGGTATTCCATTAACTGACTTTGTTTGTCCATCAACTTTAAAATAACAAGAATGTATAAGGATATTAACGGAACAGAATTTCGATCATTGGTCGAAGAGGCAGGAGATAACGCAGTTTTAATTGATGTGAGAACTCCGGAAGAATGTGCAGAAGGAATTATTCCAGGCGCACGAAATATTAATCTAATGGGCCATGATTTTATGGAACAAATCTCTCAAATGGACAAGTCTAAGACTTATTTCATGATTTGTAGAAGTGGTGGAAGAAGTGGTTCTGCTTGTGGAGCTATGTCGCAAACTGGTTTTTCTAACGTTTATAATTTAAACGGTGGAATGATGTCTTGGGACGGAGAGGTTCAATAAGAATAATAATCTTTTTAATAATGAAACCTGACTACCACCGTAGTCGGGTTTCTTATTTTTGAGGCATTATGATTAAAGCGATATTCTTGTCAATCCTTTTTGTGTTTTCTTTTTTGTTGGCTAATGCTCAAGAGAAAGAATTCAAAAGACATTCAGCAGTTTTAGTTATGTCTCATACCTATGTGCCGGAGGGAAGGCAATCTTGGGGGAGTAAAGATTTGCTTATTATTCCAAGTATCGGAATTGATTACAATTTTAAATTTAACCAAAATTGGGGTTTAGGGTTTCAGTACGATATTGAATTCATGAACTATGTGTTGGAATATGAAGAAGATACTTTTCTCACCCGGAAAAATCCAATGATACTAGCCTTGTTGGCAGAACGAAAGGTATGGAAAGAGCTTACTATTGGAATAGGAGGGGGCTATGAAATTGAAAAATCAAAAAACTTAATCTTGTTAAGGTTTACAGCTGAATATGAATACGAGACTAAAAACGATATAGTTTTTGGTCCTAACATTTCATTCGATTATAAAGACATTAACACCACTGCATTTGCATTTGGATTGTTTATTGGAAAGAAGTTTTAACATGAATTTTAAGCCTGCTTTTTATTTTATTATTCTACTAATTGCGGCATTAATTATATCAATCTTTACAATGAGAAATTGGGCATTTAAGAAATTAGTTGATTCGTTATTAAGTGATAAGGTTGAAATTGTTTTGCCAAAAAATGTGTCTCCTTCTAAAACCGTTTTTCTTGATGCTAGAAACAAAGAAGAGTTTGAGGTAAGTCATTTACCTAATGCCATTTGGGTGGGGTACAGTGACTTTGATATAAAACGAGTAGATTTACCTAAAAATACCGACCTTACTGTTTATTGTTCATTGGGGAAGCGAAGTGACGATATAGGGCTAAAGCTTCAGCAGGCAGGTTTTAATAACGTTAAAAACCTGTATGGTGGCATTTTTCAGTGGGTTAACGAGGGGTTTTCGGTTGAAGATTCAACCGGTCCTACACAAAAGGTACATGTCTATTCAAAGACTTGGGGCATTTGGCTTCAAAAAGGGGATAAAGTCTATTGAGTAAACTGGTCGTTAATAATTAATGAATACTCGTCTTTAATCAACTTTTTATAGATAACTAGCCCTGTTATATTTGCCAACCAATGGAGGTAAATAAAATTCATAATATTTCTTGTTTAGAAGGCCTTAGGGCGATGGAAGATGAGTCGGTAGATTTAATATTTACAGATCCTCCTTACTACCAATACCGCGCACAAAATGTTACTTCACTCAAAAATCATAAAGACGTAGTTACAGAATTTGCTTTTGATGGTTATTCTTCAGAAGAAGAGTATTTGCAGTTTTTAGAAGATGTATTGGTCGAGTGCTTTCGTGTTGCAAAGCCCGGAGCCGCAGGATATCTTTTTTGTGGTGATGATTTTGTTTCCTACATAAATCGATTAGTTGAAAAAACAGGATTTACCTTTCGAAAGGTGTTGCACTGGCATAAAACAAATCCGTTTCCAGCAATTTATACTCGTAAAATGTTTGCCAATAGCATGGAGCTAATTGTTCATTTTAGTAAAGGCACGCCCAAAACATGGAATCATAAACATGTGAATGAAATGCACAATTTTATCCAAACACCAATTTGTATGGGTAAAGAGCGAAGCAAACACAAAACTCAAAAGCCACTTAAAGTTTGTATTCCATACCTAGAAATAAGCTCAAATGAAGGCGATTTAGTTTTGGATCCTTTTATGGGTTCTGGGACTACTGCCGTCGCTGCCAAAAAATTAGGTCGAAATTTTATTGGGTTTGAACTAAGTCAAGAGTACGTAGATATTGGTCATGCTAGGCTCAAGGAGTTGGACGAAGACTAAATGCTGTATTCTCTCCAAGAAAGCCCTAAGTCCTTTAGTTCTTTAAACGGAATCGATATTCCTACTGTATTCCAATTTTTAGTTTTTGTTTGATTAAACGCTATTATAACGGGAATTCTTAACGTTTTTCCATTTAATTCAACGGTTACAATTTCTTTAAAACTCTTGTTTTTTCGTTTTGATATAACGCTGTCGATTTGTTGATTTGAAACAATATTTTCAATGTGTTTAGAAAATACGTCGAGTAGATCTCGTTTATTTATCCAAAACATACGAGTAGGGAAGAAGTAGGCTAAATAGTCAGCCTCTGAGTTATGCATCCAACCCCGCCGTTCAGGAAACATACTGTATAGCTCTAGGTATAAATCATTAAAGTCCTTATCTCTAAATTTTTCAGATACGTTGGCAAAACGCCCCCAACCTTCCAGTTGCAGGTCAATATCCTTACGCTGGAATTCCATGTCGAAAGAAGATCCAGTGTCGAATCGGGTAATGGCCTCAACGCCAAAAGTATGTGAGTAAAAACGGTCGGCTTGATTTGCCTTGGAAGATTCGTAAGCTAAGCTTTCCCAAAAGTTGTGTGGCATTTAGCTAAAGTAATAAACTTCAGAATATTAATGCATTTACAATTGTGTGTTGAAACGTGGGATTTATTTCTATTATGCTTTACCAGTAAATAAGTCGAGATTATTTCAGTCATTCTTCCTTCATGAAAAGCCGTATGTTGAAATCATGCCATAAAAAAAGCGGAGCCAAATAAATGACACCGCTTTTTCAAAAGAGTTTTAACCTGCTTATTTAGCAGCCATGTATCTTCGATTAACTTCATCCCAGTTCACAACATTAAAAAAGTTGTTGATGTACTCTGGTCTTCTGTTTTGGTATTTTAGGTAGTAAGCATGCTCCCAAACGTCCAAACATAAAATTGGAGTTCCATCACAGCCAGCATCTGGCATTAATGGGTTGTCTTGATTAGCAGTAGAACATACTTCCAATTTTCCTCCATTTACACAAAGCCAAGCCCAACCCGAACCAAAACGAGTAGCTGCAGCTTTAGAAAAAGCATCTTTAAAAGCTTCGAACCCACCTAAATCAGACTCAATAGCATCCGCTAATTCACCAGTTGGTGTTCCGCCGCCATTTGGAGACATAACTTCCCAAAACATGCAATGGTTGAAATACCCACCACCGTTGTTTCTTACAGCAGGACCATAATTTGAAATATTATTTAAGATTTCTTCAATCGATTTGCCTTCAGCGTCTGTTCCGCCAATAGCGTTATTTAAATTAGTTGTATAGCTATTGTGATGTTTGCTATGGTGAATTTCCATTGTTGTTGCATCTATGTTTGGTTCTAGTGCATTGTAGTCGTATCCTAGTTCAGGTAATGTAAAAGACATGTGATTTGTTTTAAAATTGAAAATTTATTTGATGTCAAATATAAGTAATGCCTCTAGGATAAAGAATCTTAATACTTATTAAAAATGAACTGATAACCTGTTTAAAAAATGGTTGAATTGTTTTAAATAGATGAGAGTAGGTGATGTTGTAGTGTTACCTTTGAAATTCACAAATTATTAGAACAATGCCCGCATTAGTACTTGTTAGACATGGTCAATCTCAATGGAATTTAGAAAATAAATTCACCGGATGGGTTGATGTAGATTTAACTGAAAAAGGAGAAGCAGAAGCTAAGTCTGCTGGTGAAAGGTTAAGCGAATTTAAGTTTGATAACGCTTATTCTTCTGTTTTAAAACGAGCTAACAGAACTTTAGACTTTATATTAGAAGAGACTTCTCAAAGAGGTATTCCCGTTATGAAAGACGAGGCTTTGAATGAACGCATGTATGGCGACCTTCAAGGTATGGATAAGGATGAAGCTCGCAAAAAGTTTGGTGAAGATCAGGTTTTAATTTGGAGAAGAAGTTACGATATTCCTCCTCCAGGTGGAGAAAGTTTAAAATTAACAAGAGAACGCGTTATTCCTTTTTATAAAGAGCATATTGAGCCAATGCTTAAAGCAGGTAAAAATGTTTTGGTTGTGGCGCACGGAAACAGCTTACGTTCGTTAGTTATGTATATGGAAGACTTAAGCCCGGAAGAGATTCTGGCGAAAGAAATTGCTACAGGAACTCCTTATGTTTACGATTTAGATGATAATCTAAATGTAATATCAGCCGAATTTATTTAAACGAAGAGCCGGGGTTTGGTTATAGCTATAGACTTTGACGGTACCATTGTAGAGGATAATTACCCTGAAATTGGTGATCCTAAAATTTTTGCATTTGAAACACTTCGTGAAATGCAAAAGAAAAGGTATCAGTTGTTATTGTGGACTACACGAGAGGGAGATGAGTTAGAAGAAGCAGTTGAATTCTGTAGAAAAAATGGTGTAGAGTTTTATGCTGTAAATAATAGCTATCCTGAAGAAAAGTTTGATGACGTTAGTGCAAGTAGAAAGTTAAACTGCGAAGTTTTTATTAGTCATAAGAACATTGGTGGCGTTGAAGGCTGGGGAGAAATTTTCCAAGAGTTAAAATCCTTAGGTGGTGAAAATGAACTTTATGATCAGCTGCCACAGAAAACAAGCTTCTTTGATAAAGTGGCTAAAATGATTTGGAAGTAATGACTATTGCAGTAGATTTTGACGGAACCATTGTAGAACACATGTACCCCAAAATTGGGAAGCCTATTCCTAATGCAATTGAAACCATTATTAAATTGCAAAATGCGGGGCATAAAATCATCTTATGGACTTACCGTTATGGCGAAACCCTCAAAGATGCAGTTGATTATTGCCAAAAAAATGGAATTGAACTTTATGCCGCTAATGCTTCTTCACCTGACGATGAGTGGAGGCCTGGTAGAAGCCGTTTGATTAAAGCTGATGTATTTATTGATGATCGAAACATTGGTGGTTTAATGCCATGGTTAGAAGTTGAAAAGATTCTTCTTGGCTAAAAACAGAACCTAACCTTGAGTAGTAGCGACGATTCTTCTGCGACCACCGCTATTTCTGAACTCACATAAATAAATCCCCTGCCAAGTTCCTAAGTGAAGCCTGCCATTTTTAACAGGTATGGTTAGGTTTTGCCCTATTAAACTAGATTTAATATGCGCTGGCATATCGTCAGGTCCTTCATAGGTATGAGTGAAATAAGGCTCGTTTTCTCTAACATTATTATTGAACCAATTTTCGAAATCAACGCGTACCGAAGGGTCAGCATTTTCGTTGATAGTAAGTGCTGCTGAGGTATGCTGAATAAATAAATGTAGAAGTCCAATTTGAGGTAAATGAGGAATTGAATTTTCTATTTCCTGAGTAATTAAGTGAAACCCTCTTTCCTTAGGGGTTAGTTGTATTTCTATTTGTTTCATTTTGTTCAACTCGGTTTTTTAAAGCTTCATTCATTCGGCTAAATCCATTTAAAGTGTCTTGTTTAATTGAATTTAGAATCACTCCGCTTAGTAGGCCACTAAAGTATTCACCATGAACGAGAAGGGTGGATTCATCGTTTAGTTTTTTCAACTCGAAATAATGTCGCCCGTCAAAAAGCCCTTTTATCCATAATG
Organism: Salibacteraceae bacterium; assembly: GCA_049599135.1. Taxonomy (GTDB): domain Bacteria; phylum Bacteroidota; class Bacteroidia; order Flavobacteriales_G; family Salibacteraceae; genus UBA2108. The sequence goes on along the minus strand of JBMYOI010000013.1, from coordinate 33,194 downwards.
AACCCAGCCACTCAAAGCGTTTATGTTCTTTTATTTGGGTAACAATTGGTTTAAATGTCATTTTTTTTTCTCCATTTAACATGGTATTTGTAATCTGTTTGCCCAATTTGATTTTGCCTTTCGATTCAATAATAAATGGATTCCATTCGTTATAGCTGTTGAGGTTTGTCAATACTTCCCATACTATAGAAGGGTTTGCGTTAATCTTAATCTCGGTTTCAATATTTTTCATGCTATTATTTGTTTTGAGCAAATTTGAGGTAATCAACAATGGGTTGTTATTCATTTTATGCCAAAGACTTGTCATTTGATGACAGTTCTATATTTCTTCGTGGCATGCCATTTAACGGAAAATTTGTAAGTCAGATTGTTGATCAAGCAGCTCGAAGAGGTGCTAATTACGATAAGTTAATTGAAGCCACTGGATTAAGTAGAGAAAAACTACTTGAAGAAGGTGCTGAGCTTGATTATCGAAAATTCAATGAAACATTTTCTGAAGCGCTAAAAGGAACAAACGATAATTTACTGGGTATTCACATTTCTCAGTCTATGAACCTTAGCGCTGCTGGTTTAATCATTCAATTGGCTCAAAATTGTTCAACTGTCAAGGAGGCAATTGAATATGCTTGTGAATTTGCTATGTTAGGCTGTCAAAGCCTGCCAATGCGATTAGAAGAGACTGAATATACTTATGAGTTAATTTATGGTTTTGATAGATCGTGGAGAATGAATTGTGAAGATTCGTTTCAGCATACGCTTGAAGGATCTATTTATTTTTTACTGAAACAATACGAAGCGCTTACTAACAGAAGGTTTGTGCCAATTAAAGTTACCCTTGATTACCAGCCTCGTGTGGTTTTTAAAGAATTACAAGGTTGGTTTGGTTGTCAAGTATTTATTAGAGATCTTAGAAATTCAGTTGTTTTTAGAAAACAAGATTTAGATGCTCGAATATCCTCAGCTGATAACGCATTACTTAAGCATATGCTTCGTTTTGCTGAAGAACGCAAGGCAAGGCTTGAAAAACGAGACACCATTGTACAACAAGTTTCAAAAATTATAGTGAACACGCTGCCTGATAGAGCTCGAGTAGAAGACGTAGCTCGCGAATTGAATGTAGGTGTGCGAACGATGCAACGTCGTTTGAAAGATGAGGATACTTCTTTTCGTCATTTATTAGAAATGAATTTACTTGAGTTTGCTCGAAATGAAATCAGAAAGAGGAAATGTAACTTAAGCGAACTGGCTTATCTCCTTAATTACTCCGATTTAAGCGCATTTAGCCGTGCTTATCGCATTTACTTTGGTGTTCCTCCAACTAAAGACTTTAAAGTCTCCTAACGATACCATTTAAGTCTTAATCCAAATTCTTTTGCATTCATTGTGAGTGTATCTCCTTGAATTTCAATAATTCGAGTTACTGTTTTTCCAATTTCTTTAGGATCTGTATGGGTTAATCGAGTATGGGTCACTTGGTTTAGCGTTTTGTTGAAACTGTATTTTGCGGTATAAGCATAACGACCAGTACTATCTACATTGTAGTTGAATGGTAAAAACTCTACGCTCATCATTGAATCGTTGGAATAATTGAGAGTTCCGCTGCCATTCTTCATCCATTCTGACACCTTCCATTCTTGCTGCGTACTATCAAAGAATTCGATTTTTTGTAATTGCCAAGTTCCAATTTGCGGGGAAATGGATTTTGTAACACAACTAAAAATAACAATATAAATAATTGGTATTGATATAATTAATGGCTTTTTCATAAATTTTACTTTAACTAATTTGAGTGAAAATTAATCGTTGAAAACACACCTTATAAATTGACTAATTCTGACCAGTTAGAAACCGTGCTTGTACTAACTTCGCAATCCTCGTAAAAATAAGAGTATTCAACATGGCAAAACTAAATACCCCTAAAGGAACTAGAGATTTTTTACCTGAGCAAGCCTCAAGAAGAGATTATCTGTTCAATTCTATCAAGCAGGTGTTTAAAACCTATGGCTTTTCTCCTATAGAAACGCCCGCCATGGAACTTAAGGAAACCTTGATGGGTAAATATGGGGAAGAAGGAGATCGGCTGATTTTTAAAATATTGGCTAGAGGAGAGAAATTGAATAAAGCTTTGTTAGGCGGAGTAGAGAAATCTCTCTCAGAAGAAGCTTTAAGGTATGATTTAACCGTGCCATTTGCTCGATTCGTGGTACAGCACCAAAACGAATTGAGTTTTCCTTTTAGAAGATACCAGATACAACCAGTTTGGAGGGCAGATAGACCTCAAAAGGGGAGGTACCGAGAATTTTTTCAATGCGATATTGATACCATTGGTTCTGACTCACTGTTAAACGAAGTTGAATTGATTCAGGTTATTGCTGAGGTTTTTGGTAACCTTGGCTTACCAGATGTATCCATTAAGTTAAATAACCGCAAAATATTACAAGGTATTGCCGAGGTGATTGGTGAGCCTGAAAAGCTAATTGACATCACTATTGCGTTAGATAAATTGGATAAAATTGGACGCGATAAAGTAGAAGACGAATTGGCTCAAAAAGGCATCTCTGATACCGCAATTAAAAGTTTAGGTGTGTTGTTTGAGTCTTCTGATATTGAATCAGTTAAAAAATTCGTTTCTGATTCTGAGATAGGAATGAAAGGAATTGAAGAATTGACTTTTTTATTGAACAAATCGACTGATTTAGGAATAACTCAATGTGAGTTTGATCCAACTTTGGCGCGTGGTTTAAACTACTACACAGGAGCTATTTTTGAAGTTACACACCCTGAGTTTCCTTCCAGCATTTGTGGAGGTGGTCGATACGACGATTTGACTGGAATATTTGGACTAAAGAATGTTTCTGGGGTAGGTGTCTCTTTTGGTGCAGATCGTATCTATGATTTGATGTTGGATAAAGGATTGTTTCCAGAAAACGTTGAAACTACAACTCAGATCATGTTTGTCAACTTTGGAGACAAGGAGGCTGGCCAATGCATGAAGTGGGCAAAGGAATTAAGGGCAGCAGGAATAAGAACTGAAGTTTACCCTGACTCCGCCAAAATGAAAAAACAAATGAAATACGCTAACGACAAGAAAATCCCTTATGTGGCGCTTGTTGGTGATCGTGAAATTGAAGCCCAAACCCTTTCTATTAAGGAAATGGCGAGTGGCGAGCAATGGAACTTGGCGATAAATGAAACTATTAAAAAACTAAGTTAATTATGGAAGTTTACAATATATCCGGTTATCATCTTTCTCTCGAACAAATTGAGGCAATGATTGAAAAGAAGTTTTTTATCGAACTAAGTGAAAGCGCCCAAGAGCGAATTACACTTTGTAGAGATTATTTGGATAAGAAAATGGCTTCTTCAGAAAAACCGATTTACGGAATTAATACCGGATTTGGGTCTTTGTGCGATCACACGATTTCAAACGAAAATCTGAATGAATTGCAACGAAATTTGGTCCTTTCACATGCCTGTGGAATGGGGGCTGAAGTGCCTCAAGAGATTGTAAAACTGATGTTGTTGTTAAAAATCCAAGGATTGAGTTACGGGCATTCTGGTGTGCAGTTAGCGACAGTAAATCGCTTGATTGACTTGTATAATAATGATATTTTACCAATTGTGTATCAGCAGGGTTCTTTAGGTGCTTCTGGTGATTTATCTCCATTGGCTCACCTTGCTCTACCGCTTATTGGAGAGGGCGAAGTTTTTCATGATGGACGAAGAAAACATTCAAGCGAAATTTACGAGGAATTTGGCTGGTCTCCCATCGAATTACAAAGCAAAGAGGGGTTAGCATTATTAAACGGAACTCAGTTTATGAGTGCTTATTCTGTTTGGAATTTTATCAATGCTAAAAAGCTATCGAACAAGGCTGATTTAATTGGTACGCTTTCTTTAGAAGCTTTCGACGGAAGGGTAGAGCCATTTGATGAGGATTTACATACGATTAGAAATCACACTGGGCAATTAAAAACAGCGAAAAATATTCGTCAATACTTGGTTGGTTCTGAAATAGCGGTTCAAGAAAAGGCTCATGTTCAAGACCCATATTCGTTCCGTTGTATGCCACAAGTTCATGGCGCTACTAAAGATTCTCTAAAACATATTGAGAAGATTATTGAAAACGAAATCAATGCGGTTACTGACAATCCTACTATTTTCCCTGAAAAGGATAAAATTTTAAGTGGAGGGAACTTTCACGGGCAACCTTTAGCACTTATATTGGATCAGTTGGCAATAGCATGCGCAGAATTGGCTTCTATATCCGAAAGGAGGACGTATAAGCTACTTTCTGGTCAAAGAGGACTTCCTGCTTATTTGGTCGCTAATTCGGGCTTAAATAGCGGTTTTATGATTCCTCAGTACACAGCGGCAAGTATTGTGAGTCAGAACAAACAGCTATGTACACCTTCTTCGGTGGATACCATTGATAGCAGTAACGGGCAAGAAGATCATGTAAGCATGGGAGCTAATGCGGCTACTAAGTGCTATAAAGTGATATTGAATTTGAGGAGAGTACTCGGTATTGAGCTTATGAATGGGGCCCAGGCTTTGGAATTTAGACGACCAATGAAATCTTCGGTGAGAATTGAAGCGTTGGTTTCGAAGTTCAGAGAGCAAGTTCCTTTTGTGGAAAACGATCAGTATTTGAGTCCGCTTATGCGCGCATCAGAGAAGTTTGTTGGAAAGTAACTTTTAATAGGTTATTTATCCAAAGGAACTCGAATTGTTGCTGTAGTGCCGCTTCCAGGACTAGATTCAAAATTTATTTTGCCGTTAATGGTATCAATACGACTACTCATGTTGAGTAATCCGATGCCATTTTTCTTTTCAGTTGAGTTGAAACCAATTCCATTGTCTTCAACAATTAAAATCAATGAACTCTTGTTTTTAAAGAGTTGAACGCTGATTTGGTTTGCCTGAGAGTGTTTCATGATGTTGTTTACCAGCTCTTGGCATATTCGATATAAACTATTCTCAATACGACTTTCAAAACGTTCGTCAACTTTAAAATGCTCAAATTGATATTTGATGTTCGTGCCATTTAAACTCTTTTCAAGCATCGATTCTAATGCTTTTACTAATCCTAATTCTTTAAGGGTTCTTGGCATCATTTGATGCGATATAGATCGCACCTCAGAGCAAGAGTCATCCAATATATTCAATAGTTTCTGGGCGTTTTTTTCTTCCTCTGAATTTGTTGGCAAGTATTGCGTCACAAAATTGGAGAACTGAAGTTTCAGTCCGCTCATTTGTTGTCCGATGCCATCATGTAGCTCACGTGCAATACGAATACGCTCTTTTTCTTCAGCTACAATTACCGCGTTGGTTTTTTCTTTTTCTAGTTTGTTTAGTTCGTTTTTGGTCTTCAACTTCACACGATAAAAAAGGACTATTGCAATTCCAACAATTAACAAGATGGTTAAAATGGTAAAGAAAAGTATGAGGTTCGATTTATTTCTTTCTTCTAATACAAGCGCTTGAGATGTAACGTTTTCTGCTTTTAACTTAAGGTTTTCTTTTTCCTTTTTTTCTGTTTCGTACAGGGTTTCTAGCTCGGCAGTTTTTATTGTAGTTATTTCGTCAACCAGGGTATCTCTAATTAGAAAAAGCTCTTTGTAAAGCTTTAAAGCAACCTCAGGGTCTTTTTCTTTATCGCTTACGGCAGTTAAGTAGCTTAACGCATGCATGATACCATCGGCCATTTTTGCTCGTCGGTATATCATTAATGCGTTGGAGGAATAATACCTTGCTGAATCTATTTGGTTTTCTTGTATGAAATACCCCGTTATTTTCAAATAAGTAAAGGCCATAACAGTAGAATCTCTGCTCTTTTCAGCTAGCTCTATTGCCTCTCTAAATGTCTGGTACATCAATTCCTTTTGTTCGGGATACTTGTAATTAGCTGCCAAAATTGAGGTGGTGTTTGCACGAGTACTATAGTCATCAGGAGCTAAATAACCCATCCCTTTACGCATCCAATAAATGGCGCTATCCGGTTTCGGTATCTCAGTGTATATAGCCGAAATGTTTCTACATGATGTTTGTAATACATGGGTGTCTCTGCATAAAACAGCTTTAGCGTGCGCCTTATACTGCATTTCTAAACTCTTGACTTTTTTGTGTTGGTAATAATAAAGGTTGGCTACGTTTAATATAGAAGTAGGAACCATTCTACAGTCTTTACTTTCTGCCAACATTTTGTAGTTTTCAAAATACACTTCAAAACTCTCTTGATATTCTCCTTGGTAGAAATTGGACCAACCCACTTGATTTCGAGAGTCATATATTCGAAAAGTGTCGTTTAATTCTAATGCTATTTCAACAGCATTTCCATAGTATTCTAGGGCTTTATTGTATTCAACTTTGGTTTGGTAGGCCTTGCCTATAAAGTAGTTGGCTAAATAGCGGTTGGTGTCATCTAAATCTTCATTAAGCAAGATGGTTAACTGTGTAATGGCAAAATCAGGATTACTGCCCAAACTATCTCTTAAGGATTCAATGTTTTGAGCTTGAATCGTATTTAAAGTCAAACACAATAAGAAGGCGAGAGTAGTGGTAGCTTTCCAGAAAATCGAGGTTATGCGTTTTGTCAGAATCATCAATATCAATAAGCTCAAATGTAAAACAATCGTCTTGTTACTTTCGAGAATTTGGTTGATTTGCTTTGTACAAAATGTTATCGTCTTATTAATATTTGCAAGAGTGGTTGTCGCTAATTAAACAAGTTAGTTTATTGTTTATAGAAGGTGTTTCTATCCGATTTTTTCTTATACATGGTCTTAGGAACAATCTCTCTTTTGGTACTTCGCCGATAGTTTTTATTGTTTGGATTTAAAATGCATTCGACTTGGTACTCAATCATTTTTTCAAAAGGAGTAAGAAACCCTTTCGTGTCACATTGCTCAAGGTTGGTTTTATTAAGTAAGTTGAGGACGGTATATACTGATTCGATAGTACTAAGACAAAGGGATTCTGGCTGTTGTTTGATAATAAATTTTGATTTGATTTTATTATCAAAACTTACTCTTTTTAGTTTTTGCAAGTTTGTACTTAGTTTAAGCATTTTGCGGGCGCAAGGCCAAGTGCCATCTAGTATAAACAGGTTTGGGGTATTGCCCATAAAATAGCCCGTTTCGGAACTATTTCTTTTCGATAGATTAAAGTTATTGTCTCCAGGATAAAGTAAAAACGAATCACTTTTTTCTTGTGCTAGAATTTCATTTACCCGCACATTATCAGTAAAATCGACGCCAACTATAATTTCTGAATTTTTGAGTTGAAGCCTAGTCATGTGACCTGTTCCGTTTTTTTCTTTTCTATACTCTTTTGGGTGCATAAGAATTACAAAACGAGTGTTGGTGTGGATTGGTGTGGTGTGTTTGCAAATGCAAGAGCTTGATGGTCTCATACATCTGTAACATTTAATTCTTGGTTCTTTTACTTCAACTCGCAACGTGAATATTTCTATAATTTTTTAATTGACGTCTTCGCTCCATTATTATGGTAACTAATAAGGCGGACGCAAACCTTCTTGCTATAACTCTATCGACTTTAATAAATTCACTAATTCAAAAGGGTAATTCGAACCTTTTTCTTTTTTAAACGGACATTGTTTAATTCATTAGCCAAAACCTCTGCTTTTGAAGCTGGAACAGCAACAAAAGCACAATCTTGTTTGAGTTCTATATTGCCAAGCTCGTCTCTGTTTAGGTCTCCCTGTTTAAAGAATAGTCCCGCAATATCTCCTTTCGATATTTTGTCTTTTCGGCCTCCGGTTACATAAAGAGTAGCCCATTTTGCAGGATCTATTTTTCCGCCAGACTTAAGGTCTAATGTTTCGTAACCACGTAAAAAGTCTGCTGCACGTTCTTCTCGGTGTTTTAGCACGTATGCGGTTCCATTGCTATTCATACGAGCGGTACGACCATTACGGTGCGTAAACTCATCTTTCTTAAACGGAAGTTGGTAATGGATAATAAAATCCATTTCAGGCACATCAATTCCTCTTGCAGCTAAATCGGTTGCAATTAATAGACGATGTGTTCCATTTCGGAATTTGATTAATGCCCGTTCACGATCAACTTGTTCCAATCCTCCATAAAAGCAACCATGGCTCACGTCCCAATCATCTAGAAAATCGCTCACAAACTGAATGGTATCTTTAAAATTGCAGAAAATAATTCCGTTGCCAGCCCCAACTTGTTTCAACAATTGTAAAAGGGTATCTAACTTGTCTTTTCTGGTCGCCTCAACAATTTTCACTTCCAACTGATTCGCGGCTTCACTCAAGAAGTTGATCTTTTTAGGATTTCTCAGTCCTACAAAATCGGGAATGGCTGTTTTTTGAGTGGCAGAGGTCAATATCTTCTTTTTTAGGAAAGACAAACTCTCAACAATTTCACGCATTTCAGCTTCAAAACCAATTTCAAGCGATTTATCGAACTCGTCTAAAACCAAGGTTTTAATAAAGTCTGTCCTTATGTTTTCTCTTCGGATATGGTCTGCAATTCGCCCTGGAGTTCCAATCAATAGAGTAGGAGAGTGTTTTAAGTCAATTTTGTCTTTTGAGCCAGAACGGCCTCCGTAAACTGCGTTTACTTTAAATCCGCTACCCATATCTCGAGCAACTTGTTCAATTTGGATGGCCAACTCGCGAGAAGGAACCAATATCAAAGCCTGAATTTCTTCCAATTCTGGGTTAAGTTCGGCTAAAAGCGGCAAAAGAAAAGCCAGAGTTTTCCCTGTCCCTGTTGGAGATAGCAAAACAACCTCGGCATTTGAAGCAATTGCCGATTGTGCTTCTTCTTGCATTGCATTCAAAGACTCAATACCGAGTTTGTCTAAAATGGCTTGTCTGTTTTTGTTTTTTCCTATCATTCCAACTGAATTTGACCTAATCCGATTTGCGGCTTCTTGAAATTATTTTCCCTTTAGCCCTTTTTCTAAGGCCTTCTAGTTTTGCTTCTTCTGCTACCTTAGGTTTTACTTCGGAAGCAGATTCTTCTGTCTTCGTTTCAACTACAGCTTCAACGGAGTCTTCCTTTTTAGCTTTTGCTTTCGCTACGGGCTTATCCTTTTTAACTTCTTTATTTACAGGTTCCGTTTTAGGCTTTTCTGCAGCTTTCTTTTTAGGAGTTGCTTTTGCTTTCACGTCAGGTTTAGCGGTTTCAACTTCTTCAGTCGCAGTTTCGGCTTTAGCTTTAGCCACAGCTTTCTTTTTAGGTGCTGATTGTACTACATTATCTTTATCAATAGCCGGGTTTTCAATTTCTTCTTCAGATTTTTTAGCCGCTTCGACGTTCTTTTTCCAATTTTTTCGTTGTTCAAAAGGGAAAAAGGTCCATGCTACAATGCGACTCGCTTTATTTCCCTGACCCATCGGGATTGTTTTTGTTTCTGCTACACCTGCAGAACTTAAAGCATCTTCAATTGATTTCATATGCTTTTGTTTGGCTACCAGTGTAGTAAACCACAGACATGAATCTCGATATTTTTTGCTTTCAAGAATCATATTCTTTATAAAAGCTACTTCACCACCTTCACACCACAACTCGTTGCTTTGGCCTCCGAAATTCAATACTGGAACTTTAACTTTTTTGCCTTTTAAATTACTAACTTTTCTAGCAGAACCTTTCATGGCTTCCTGCGCCGAAGAATGAAAAGGAGGATTACAAATGCTCAATTCATATTTTTCTTCTCCTCGAATTATGGTTTTAAATACTTGAGTGCCTTTTTCTTGGTGCCTGAGCTCCACCTTAGATTTTAAAGATTCGTTGTTGTTTATTATTTTCTGAGCAACATCAAGTGCTACCTTGTCAGTTTCGGAAGCTACAAAAGTCCAATCGTATTCATTTACACCTATAATTGGAAATACGCAGTTTGCGCCTGTACCAATGTCTAAGCAATTCACTTCAGTTTCTTTTTTATCAGCAGTTTTAAATCCAAAGAGTAAGTCGGCTACATTGTGAATATAGTCAGCTCTGCCAGGAATAGGTGGACACAAGTAGTTCTTAGGAATTTCCCAAAACTTTATGTTGTAATAATGCTTTAATAAGGCAGTATTCAGTTCTTTGACAGACTCGGGGTTAAAAAAGTCAACCGAATCGTCACCATATTTATTGGGTTGAACATGCTCTTTTAATGGAGAATGAGTGGAAATAAGTTCCTCAAAATTGTAACGTTGTCGGTGTTTGTTTCTTTCGTGTAATCTTGTTTTTTCTACCGTTGGTTTCTTTTTTTCTTTTGACATAATACTCCGCAGCTACTTTGAAAATTCTTAGGGCAAGAATACAACTTTGGGTATTTAGATAATTCTGATTCAGTATTAGTTATGAGTGACGAAACCGTTATAAACTTCAAAATGAAATTAGAAGTTCTATTCCTCCGTAAATTATTCTAACTCAACAATCACTTCGTTTTTACGATTGGATACCTCAAATGGCGCATTGTATCCTAAAAAGTAGAATTTATTTGTAAATGCAATACCTTCGGCATTAAGTGCTTGAATCAATTGTTGCTTGTATTCTTCAATTCTTTTATTGTCAGCCCATCCGCCAAATGTAATTGCGGCAACTCGTTTTTCTGGTTCTTGTTGAAATTCAATCTGCGATTGATTGGTTTTGGTAAATCTTCTCTTTTGTATTCCTTGGGAACCATGAACATCATGGTCATCGAGTCTTCTAATGACATACTTACTGGTGAGGTCATCGCTATTTTCTCATTCTTTTCATTACCTCCAAAAATGTAACCGGCCAATATAGAAAAACCTTTGCTAGAAGAAGTTTTATAGTCACTTGGGGGCAGTTTTATCGTGGTAAATAGGGTTGGTTGATAAGTTCGGATTTCGAAGCTTGAATGTTTTTTATTAACCTTATACGGGTAATTCTCAATTCCATTTTGAGTTTTCATTGCATAAACTTGAATAGCAAGAAAGGCTATGAATACTATTCCTAATAAGATGGCAATTATTTTCATTTGTTTGGGATATTTAAAGTCGTGCACGTACACAACAATCCTCGTCACAAAAGGGTTCAACAAAATTGGTTAAACAGAAAAAGGTTATAAAGAATTAACGTTTTGAATGAATCTTAAAACGGCATACCATCATCGCTGCCATCATTCATTTTAGAACCCATTATAATGTTGCCTTCGTTTTCAAAGTCATCATTAGGTAATGTAATTGGCCCCAAACCTTCACCGCCACCACCATATTCTTCGCGGTTGGTAAATTTAGCCAATTGAGGTATAAACCTCATTTTAACTGAATCTAAACTACCATTTCTGTGTTTGGCAACAATCAATTCGCCAAGGTCATCAGTAGGAGATCCTTCTTCATCCTCCATAATGCCATAATACGCCGGGCGATAAATAAACATTACCATATCGGCATCTTGCTCAATCGCTCCAGATTCCCTAAGGTCAGATAGTTGTGGGCGTTTGTCGCCTCCACGAGTTTCAACTGCACGACTCAATTGAGATAGAGCGATAATTGGAACACTTAATTCTTTGGCGATACTTTTAATAGAACGAGATATCGTAGAAATTTCTTGCTCACGATTACCGTCAGACGAGCCTGTGGTCATCAGTTGGAGGTAATCAATTACCACCATTTGAATATCATGTTGGTTTTTTAAACGACGGCATTTTGCGCGAAGTTCAAAAACTGAAAGGGCGGGAGTATCGTCGATAAATAGTGGTGCTTCTGATAATCGCGTGATTTTCGCATTCAGTTGCTCCCATTCGTGTTGTTCTAAATTTCCTTTTTTTAATTTTTCCGCACTTAACCCAGTTTCACTTGCAATAAGTCTGTTTACCAATTGGACGGCTGACATCTCTAATGAAAATACAGCAACACCTTTCCCAAAATCTACAGCGGTATTTCGGGCCATTGACAAAACAAACGCGGTTTTACCCATACCTGGTCTTGCCGCTAAAACAACCATGTCTGAAGGTTGAAATCCAGAAGTAAGGTGATCTAAATCCCTAAAACCTGTTTCAACTCCAGATACGCCACCTTCTTTTTTACCAGCGTCTTCAATTTGTTGAATGGCTTGATAAATTAAGTCGTGCATTTTTTCCGAAGAACGCTTCAGGTGACCTTCAGCAATACCAAACAATTGAGTTTCGGCAAAATCTAATAATTCAAAAACATCACTAGTGTCGTCATAAGCTCCTTTAATGGTTGAGTTGCTTATTCGAATTAGCTCTCGCAACAAATGCTTTTGAGAAACAATACGAGCGTGGTACTCAACATTTGCTGTTGAGGCAACTCGGTTGGTAAGTTGAGAAATGTAATAAGGCCCTCCAACAACACCAAGTTCACCGTCTTTTTTGAGTTGTTGGGTAACGGTTAAAATATCAATAGGCTCATTATTCTGAAATAGAATAGTAATAGCCTCATAAATTTTTTGGTGAGCCTCTTTATAGAAACTTTCTGGCTTTAAAATATCGATAACGTCATCAACGGCACTTTTTTCAAGCATCATAGAACCCAAAACAGCTTCCTCAAGATCTAACGCTTGTGGTGGAAGCTTTCCCATATCTAACCCAGCAGATACAAGATTGGCTTTGTTTCCTTTGAAATTTTTGTCCATTACTTTTTTGATGTTATCCATAAAACAAATTAACGGTTAAAGTTCGGGATTGACTTCCTTAAAGTGATTTTTGATTCGCACAATTTATCAAGTATAGTTGTGAACAATTGTTCATTCATTTTTAAAGTCTTTTCAATCAAGGCTTAAGTATAATTTTGAGGCAATAATTTTTTAGATAACCGTTCATTCGAGTCAAGTTCAAAAATTGAAACATTTATTCCTGCTTCTTCTTTTTAGTTTATCTGCCTTTATCTCAATGGGCCAGGGAGGGCAAGCTGATTCAAATAGGTATTTGATTCAAGTTGAATTTATTGATGCCCCCACTAAATTCAACTCAAAACGCATAAAATTACCAGAAGCTCCTGTAAGTTCAATAAAGCTTCAAACCGAAATTCTTAAGATTAAAAATCAGCTTTATGCCGCAGGTTATATTGAGGCCGAATTTGAATTAGTTGATAGTTCTAAATCGAAGGTATTGTACCACATTAACTTGGGCAAACCATACGAATGGAAAGGTTTGTCGCCCGGAAATGTTGATGAAGGGGTGCTTAGTAAAATTGGTTTTAGAGACCGACTTTACAATCAGCAACCCATGTCGTTTATTGAAATCAGGAGTCTGTTTAAAGATGTGATTGAATATTACGAGAACAATGGACATCCATTTGCAACAATTCGATTGGACAGTGTTGAAATAAAGGAGAATCAAGTTTCTGCCCAGCTTTATCTTCAAAAAAATAAGCAGATAACGATTGATACGGTAAACATTTTAGGTAGTGCTACTTTATCGAAACAATACCTAATGAATTACTTGGGTATTAAACAAGGTGATTTGTACAATGAAGAAAAAATGGCTGCCATAGGAACTCGAATAAAAGAGTTGCCTTATGTTACCCCAATACGTTCGGCCCAAGTTGAGTTTTTTGCTGATAGAACTTCATTGACGCTTTACCTCAATCATAAAAAGGCAAACGTATTTGACGGTATAATTGGGTTTCTCCCCGACGAAACTACCGGTGAAGTATTGATTACAGGGGATGTTAAGATTCATCTTAAAAATGTACTGGGAAAGGGTGAAGAAATAGAGCTGAATTGGAAAAGGCTCCAAAGTCAAACTCAGAATTTAAATGCGCGATTAAGGTATCCGTTTTTGTTTAACACTCCTTTTGGTACCGAGGGTTCAATTGAAATTTATAGAAGAGATACAACTTTTACGAATATAACTACCAATGTTGGTGTTCAATACATATTTCGTGGTGGTAATTTTATAGAAGTGTTTTGGGAGAATGACCAATCGAACCTCATATCGACCTACAATTTAGATATTGTAACAACTTTACCAGAATATGCTGACGTTCAAAACAATGCTTTTGGGGTAGGTGCAAATGTTTCTGAATTGGATTACCGTATAAATCCAAGAAGTGGTTTCGACTTTGATTTAAAGGCGGGCTTTGGGAACCGCGAAATAAAAATTAACCCTTCAATAAATCCAGTAGTTTATGATTCAATAAATCTTAAAACCAATAGCTATAAGGCTAGTGGAAAGGCACGTGTGTTTTTTCCATTTTTAAAAAGGCATACGGTTTTGCTTGGTTTTAAAGGAGGACTGATAGCTAATGAAGAGTTGTTTACCAATGAAATTTATAGAATAGGTGGTTTGCACACTTTGAGAGGCTTTGATGAAGAATCAATTTTCGCCTCTTCATATGCTATTTGGACGTTAGAATATCGTTTTCTATTGGAGCAAAATTCCTATTTACACGTGTTTTATGATCAGGCATGGTATGAGAATCAAGTCGGAAATCAACTGGTAACTGATACACCATTTGGTTTTGGAGCAGGAATAAGTTTTGAAACTAAAATTGGCATATTCTCATTGAGTTATGCTTTAGGTAAACAATTCTCAAATCCTATATTATTTAGAGCCTCTAAAGTTCATTTCGGATTTGTCAACTATTTCTAGTTGTTTAGTAGTTGTATTTTCCTTTTGTGTCAAGACAAAAGGAAAGCCAAGCGGCTCGAGCCAAAAACAGAATTTCTTCAACTACAATTAATCCAAGTCACTTTATTTATTAGTGACTTTAGTCGTAAATTCGCCAGCTGTGAAACAAGTCCAAAACATTTTTAAAATTTTAGTGCTTGCATGGATAGTCTTTGGTTGTGCTACTTCAAGTAACCAAATCAGCAATACCAATTTAGCTGATTTATATCGTGAAACAGGCAGAAACATTAACCCTCAAATTCAAGTATACCATTCTTCTGAAAAGCGTTCACAGCTCGATTTTAGATTGGAAAGTAAAAACTTGTTGTATTTAAAACCAACAGATGGTGGTGACTTTACTGCAAGAGTTAAAATAACCTACCTGCTTTTCGAATCGTTTTCATCAACTTTTGTTGTTGATTCTTCTTCCGTTATTGTAGAAGATGTAAATAACGAAATGCTTTCGAAAGAAATTACGGGAAAAGTAAATCTAGAGGTTAAGTACCCAAACAAATACGTACTTAAAGTAACTGCTAGAGACTTAAATAAAGGGAAGGAAGAAAGTGTATACGTAACCGTTGACAAAACGTCAAAAATGGGTCGTCAAAATTTTGAAGTGAGGGATGCTGGTAACGAAAGTTTGGTGTTTCGTCGAAAATTTGGTTCGAGTGAAAAATTAAAAGTAACCTATGCCGATGCAGGAGTACGAAGGATTGCAGTTAAGTATTTTGATAGAAAATTCCCGTTAACTCCGCCGCCATTTGCCGTTTATTCTCCAAAACGCTTCAGTTTTGAGCCAGACAGTATGTATTATGTTGACTTAGATGAAGACAATGCCTTCTACTTGGATTTGAATAAAAAAGGAATGTTCCATATTCAAACCGATAGTGCTTCTAAAGAAGGATTGACGCTAATTAGGTATGAAGACAATTTTCCTGATTTAAGGGATGCTTCGCAGATGATTGAACCTTTGCGTTTTATTACAACCAACAAGGAATATAATGAGATTAAAAAGTCAGAGTTTCTGAGGGATGGAGTTGAGCAATATTGGTTAACGGTTTCAGCAAGTCCTGACAGAGCTAGGGAATTGATACGTACTTATTACAATAGAGTAGAAGATGCCAATAACTTTTTTACCACCCATATTCAAGGTTGGAAAACGGACAGAGGATTGATTTATGTTGTTTTTGGACCACCAGATGTGATTTACAAAAACTCTCAAGGTGAAAGCTGGATTTATGGAAATGGAAAAACTCAACCACAAATCACATATAATTTCAGCCTTACCTACAATCCGTTTAGCTCAAACGATTTGAGATTAGAACGGAATCCAGAATACAAAACCTATTGGTACAAAGCGGTAGATACTTGGAGACAAGGCCGTGTTTACAAATATTAGAATGGAAAGACAAAGAGACGATAACGATTTTATTTTCGGAATGCACCCTGTGGAAGAAGCACTTCGATCGGATAAAACCATAGATAAGGTATTAGTAAGTAGAGACATGAGAGGTTCTTCAGTTAATGAACTGCGTCAACTCTGTAAACAGAAAAATGTGCTGATGAAACAGGTTCCTGAGGAAAAGTTGAATCGCATTACACGAAAAAACCATCAAGGTATAGTAGCTTTTATATCTCCAGTAGAATTCCATTCAATTGAAACTATTTTGCCTCAATTATTCGATCAGGGTAAAAATCCATTGATACTAATTATGGATGGAGTAACCGATGTAAGAAACTTTGGTAGTATCCTACGTTCTGCTGAATGTATGGGAGTGCATGCCGTAATTATGCCTGCTAGAAATGCGGTAGCGATTAATGCTGACGTAGTTAAAACTTCTGCGGGAGCTATTTTCAATATTCCAATTTGTAAAGAAGTTCATTTTGGGAGTATTTTGGAATTCCTTCAAAATTCTGGTTGTCAATTGGTGGCATGTAGTGAAAAATCAAATAAACGTTTGGATGAGGTTTCATACACAGGGCCTACGGCTATTATTATGGGGGATGAAGGCGAAGGAATTTCAGAAAGAACTTTAGAGCGTTGCGATGATCATGTAACTATTCCTATGGGAGGTAAAACAGCTTCATTGAACGTTGCCGTTGCTTCTGGAGTTGTTCTTTATGAAGTGTCTAGACAGAGACTGGGGCCAGTTTAATATTAATAGCCAACGTGAGAAAAATTAATCAACCTCTATTCATTTTATTCCTTTCAAGTCTTTGGTTTTCTGCGTTTTCTCAAAATCAAAAGTTTCAGGTTGGAGTTGATATAGGTATTAGTATTACAAGTATGTATAACAAGCCTTTTATTCCTTGTAATGATAAAAGCTGTTCAACCTTTTTCAGAGGTAAAAACCATTATACATATGGGCTTTATTACCGTTGGTTTGTATCTAAATATTGGGGATTAGGTATTGATGTGTCAATGAAAGACAAAGGTGGGGGAACAGGTGGAGGAGATGTGATATTACCATTTATGTCTCTTTTTGACGGTCCTTATTCAGAAGGATTTAATATGCGATATATATCTATTCCATTAATGTCTCAATTTAGATTGGGGAAAAAGAATAACTTTTTTATAGAACTAGGTCCTTATGCTGCTTATTTAACTGATGTTGGAGGACCTGAAGTATTGGAATTAGATGCATTCAATCGTGCTGAGTTTGGTATCGACGCTGGTTTGGGTTTTAATTTTAACATTAGCAAAGGTTTTTATATGCAGTTTGAAGCTAAAAATTCTTGTGGTTTAACTCCTATTATTAAGTCGGATTATGTTCATGAATATGATTTTAGTAAGATGAAAACCAATACTCTTTCGATAAAAATGAGTGTTGCCTATAAGTTTGGTACTCGGAGTAAAAAGGTTAGACTTCAATAAAATATATTTGCAAAAACAAGAGTTTATGAGCGCACGAGTAGGAATAATAATGGGAAGTAAAAGTGATTTGCCTATTATGCAGCAAGCTGCTGATGTATTAAAAGAATTGGGAGTTTCATTTGAAATGACAATTGTTTCTGCTCACAGAACTCCGGAAAGAATGATGGATTATGCTTCTAGTGCCGTTGATCGTGGTTTAAAAGTAATTATTGCTGGTGCCGGTGGGGCTGCCCATTTACCGGGAATGACAGCTTCTGTAACTCCTTTGCCTGTAATTGGTGTTCCTATTAAAAGCAGTAATTCAATTGATGGTTGGGATAGTGTATTGTCTATACTTCAAATGCCAGGAGGGGTACCTGTTGCAACTGTAGCTCTTGACGGCGCTAAAAATGCAGGCTTATTAGCCGCTCAAATTTTAGGAACTTCAGACCCTGAATTACTTCAAAGAAACGCCGATTACAAACAAGCTTTAAAAGCCAAGGTTATGGAAACGGTTAACGAGATTGAAGGGAAATAATAGAATCAACAATCATAAGTTTTGACATTTTATTTCTAGTCACGAACCGGGGATAGTTCTATTTTAATTATCTTGGCCAGCAGTAATTGATAGTATAATCAACGCGCATTAATAATTCTCAAGTTTAATGGATTGGATAAATGAATTTTTTGCAGCAATGTCTAGACTGCAACAGGTATATTGGGGCATTGCCTTAATAGGTTCTGCAATTTTTGTTGTTATCTTTTTACTCACCTTTATTGGAGCCGATTCAGATGGCGAATTATCAGGTGATGCCGATGTAGGTGATGCTGATGGCGGAGTCGGATTTCAGTTTTTTACCTTTAAAAACGTAATTGCTTTTTTTACCATTTTTGGTTGGACAGGCATTGTTTGTCTTGACTATGGCCTTTCCTCAATAATCACACTTGGTATTGCCACCGTTGCCGGATTAATAATGATGGTCCTTACTTCTCTTTTGTTTTTTTGGGTAAATAGACTAGCTGAATCGGGCACTCTAAAAATCAACAATGCAATTGGTGCGGTAGGTGAAGTCTATCTTCCTATAGGAGCAAATCGCTCTTCAATTGGTAAAGTTCAGATAAGGGTGCAAGGAAGTTTGCGAGAACTTGAAGCCTTAACAGATGAAGATGTAGAAATAAGCACAAGAACACTCGTTGAAGTGACCGATATTGTAAGTGCAGAAATATTACTAGTAAAATTAATTTCAAAAAAATAACACATGAGCCTTTCCTTTATTATCCTACAATCAGCCTTTGGAGGCATTTCTCTAGTTGGAGCAGTAGTAATTATTCTATTTGTTTTCTTGTTTTCCATGTTCAGAAGGTACAAGAGATGTCCTTCAGATCAAATTTTAGTTGTTTATGGTAAAACTGGTGGAGGAACTTCCGCAAAGTGTATTCATGGTGGAGCGGCGTTTATTTGGCCAATAATTCAAGATTATTCTTTTCTTGATCTTACTCCAATTTCAATTGAGGTTAATTTGGTTAATGCTTTGAGTAAGCAGAACATTCGTGTAAATGTACCTTCTAGGTTTACTATTGGTATTTCAACGGAACCAACGGTTATGCAAAATGCTGCAGAACGTTTATTAGGATTGTCTCTTGATGCCGTTCAAGAATTGGCTCAAGAAATCATTTTTGGCCAATTGCGTTTGGTTGTTGCTTCAATGGATATTGAAGAAATAAATACAGATAGAGATAAGTTTTTATCACACATTACGCATAGTGTAGAGGCAGAGCTTAAAAAAGTAGGTTTAAAACTGATTAATGTGAATATTACTGATATTCACGATGAGTCAGGATACATTGAAGCATTAGGAAAAGAAGCTGCTGCAAAAGCGATTAATGATGCAATTATTTCTGTTTCTCAGAAAGATAGAGATGGGGCTATTGGACAAGCTACAGCCGTTCAGGACCAACGTGTTCAAGTGGCGGATTTAAATGCTATGGCAACAATTGGAGAAGCAAATGCTAGCCAAAACGAGCGTGTGCAAACTGCCGATGCTGAGGCAAAAGCAAAAATTGGGGAAGCGGAAGCAAACCAACAAGAAAGAATTAAAACGGCGGTGGCAAATGCAAAATCAATTGAAGGTGAAAATATTTCTCAAATAGAAATTGCCGAATCAAATGCATTGAGAAGAGAAAGACAGGCAGAGGCGAATAAAAGAGCAACCTCTTCTGAAAAGGTTCAATCAGCAAAAGCACTTGAAGAAGCATATGCGGCTGAGAAACTTGCAGAAATTGCTAGGGCATCTAGAAAACAAGCAGAGCAACAAGCTGACATTATTGTTCCTGCTCAAATTGATAAAGAGAAGATAACCATTGATGCAGAGGCCGAGGCTGAGCAAATCAGACGCATAGCAAAAGGTGAGGCAGATGCTATCTTTTTGAAGAAAGAAGCAGAAGCAAAAGGTTTGTATCAAATTCTTACCAAACAGGCAGAAGGATTAGACAGAATAGTTAAAGCAGCTGGAGATGATCCTAAAGATGCTGTTTTACTTCTTGTTGCCGATAAATTACCAGAGTTGGTTAAAACTCAAGCTGAAGCTATCAAAAACATTAAAATTGATAAAGTTACTGTTTGGGAAGGCGGTGGTGGAAAAGATGGGAAAACTTCAACGTCAAATTTTATCTCGGGAATGTATAAATCGGTTCCTCCTCTTCAAGAAATGTTCAATATGGCCGGTATGCAATTGCCGAATTATTTAAAGGGCGAGGAGGTAGAAGGAACAGCTGATAATGCTGTTGAGGTTACCAATACAAAAGATTCTGAAGAAGGAGAAACGACTATAGATTCTTAATCTTTACTGATACTATAAGGCTTTCGAAATTAAGTTAGCAGTTGGTTATATAGTAAACACTTGAATAATATTTAGAACGCCTTTATATCTAAGGCGTTTTTTTTTTGGGAAGTACTGTCAAATATTGTGGGAGGCCAATTTATCATGTCATTTCGAGTGTTTTGTAGTCCCGATAATTATCGGGAGAGCAAAATGTATCGAGAAATTGACATAGATTCTGTCATTCTCGATACTATCCTCCTGCGTCGGATCACTCGAATTGACAGTTCCCACAACATTTGACAGTACTTCTTTTTTTTTGCGATGTAGCAGTATAATGTTTAGGCTGTCATCTGATAACTATCGGGTTTGAGTTGGCGACTTTATGAAGTTGTATCGAGAAAGACAGATAATTGAACTATTTCTTTATCACCCTTAGCTTAATAATATCTCCGTTACCTGAGTCAAGTTCTAATAGGTAACTACCTGCTGCTCCTTGAATTTCAAAGTTAAACTCCTGAGTATTGTTTAAGACATTTGAATTTACTAATTCTCCCAGTACATTCCATTGCTTAACTTCTAATCTAGAGGCTACACTACTCAATTTAATGCTGACTTGCCCCGAAGTTGGATTAGGGTAAAGAATCAAATCTTTAAAGACAGAATTGGTCTGAATTCCTACGTTTTCGATTACAAAACAGATTGAAGTATCTTGGCAACCATCACTTTCTAGTTTTACAGCATATCGGCCGTTTTTAGTTGCTCTGAATATTTGATTCGTGTCACCATTCAATTCTTTATAACTAGCGTCACAATCTAGCCATTGGTAATTAGCTCCTGATTGATTTGCTTTTAAACTATCTCCGTTTTGGGTAACTGAATTATCAATGGTTTTTATAATTAGTGATAAGGAAATAATAGAATCACAGCCTTTTGAATTGGTATAAACTACTTCAGAAGTATCGTTGTTTTGTGAGTATGTATTTCCATCAATCCATATGATAGGTGCACAAGAAGTAATGGAATCAATAAAGTGATCTTGACTGATGTTAAGGTTTAGAGTTATTACAGAATCGCAACCTAAAGAATTGATGAAAACAGCTTCAGCAGAATCATTGTTTGCCGAATATGTTTTACCATCTATCCATGTAATTGGGGTGCAAGAAGTAATGGAGTCAATTAAGTGATCGTTACTTATTGTAAGGTTTAGTGTAATTAAAGAATCACAACCGACTGAATTCGGTAGTAAATAAGTTGCAGTGCTGTTGTCGCTAAAATAAGTGTTGCCATCAATCCATAATAGTGAATCACAACTTGTTTTTACATCAGTAACTGCAGTGTCTTTAATAATAGTTAGCAAGGTGGTTGTGATGCTATCTGAAGTTTGTGAAATATTAAAAGTATCGAGATAAACTCCTGACACAAAACGGTAGTTGCCTTCAAGAAAAACGCTGTCTTTTTTGCATGCATTTAAAGAAACTTGTTTTCTAATATAATTACCAACCACTACACTTGTATCTGCCGATTGAATGAAAAGCTGGTGAGAGTTTCGAATTGAACAGCTACTGTTGAAATGAAATTTTGAGTTTGCGGTTGAATTTACCCAGCAAGAGGAAATCCAATTGTTTAAATGCTCATTTTGACCTCGAATTTCTAACCTAGCTTTTTGCGAAGCACCAAAAGGAACGCCTGCTTTAGGTTTTAACTTGATGGTTGCAACCGGACTGAAATTCTTAGTGCCGTAATTGTTAAGCACCCAATAACTATCCGAATGAGGGTTGTTTGTCTTTAAACTGTCTGGAGCAATATTTATCCTAGTCAATACAATTTCATTGTTTGGCGTAGTAGTTCCAAACTGAATTTCAGATTCGGTATTGGGTAAAACAAAATTGTTGCTTGAGTTAATGAAAACTCTATCGCTGTTTCCGCCACCAACGGGTGCTGTAGAATGTTCTTTAGAACTTGCTCCATTTAACCGCCCATGATTTATTCCAACCTTATCCATAACAATAGATTGTTCGGGTAAATTGAATTGGTAATAAGCCACTAAATTGTTCGTATTAGCTTGTGTACCTGTTCTAGTAAGGTGTTTTATGTCTCTAATTTCTTCTTGAGAAAGCGCACGATTCCAGATACAAACTTCATCGATTAATCCATTGAAATTTCTGCTTCCCCAGCCACGATAACTTCCAATTTTCATTGAAGTAATATCGGTTTTAGATAAATTTCTAACGTGCGTTGAACCAACTCCATTTACATAAATAGTAATCCCGTTTGGTTTAACAACCATTGCAACATGTGACCAAACCAGTGAGTCAACTGTTAAACCACTTGACCACGACCATGAGCCGCCGGGCCAGTGATATCCAATTCCCAAATTATTGTTCCAACTGCTGTGGTAAAAGTTCAAACCTGCGCTTGAATTATCGTCTATGAGAATTGCTGCCCAATTGCCCTGCAATGAACGTGGCATAATCCAAGCCGAAACCGTAAAGCTATCTACCTGACTTAGGTTTAAATCTGGTATTGAGGCATAACCTGATGAGGTTTTACAATCTAATGCTAAACCCGGAATTGTGTCAGGCGTACAATGATTAAGTACAGTCACCATGTCGTTTATTGTTTTTGAATTGGTTTGTCCTGCGCCATCGGTAACTGATAGGGTTACATCGTAACTTCCTGCCGATCCAAAAACTACAAAAGGATTTCTAGCCGTGGTATCACTAATAAAAGCAGGAGCAGGGGAGATGTTCCATGCCCAAGAAGCACCTTGGTGTTTAAGTATTGAATAACAGTCAAAGAAAACAGTATCTCTAGAGCAATAAACAGAGTCGGCGTAAGTAATGGGTTGGGCAACTGGGGCAAACGAAGTATCTTTCATTTTTCGTGCCCAAATTCCTCTACCAGCTGAGGCTAGTCGTAGTTCGCCGTCTCTATAAAATGGATTTATTTGAAGGGTTTTTGCTACCAGAGGAAGACCTGTAGAATAAGCAACCCAATTTGATGAATTTTTGTCCCAGTTAAAAACTCCATTTTGAGAGGTTACGTAAACCATGTCGTTGGCTCCACTTTGGTAATAGATGTCGGTTAAGTTTTCATTATTAAGAACTGATGAACTTTTGTTTATCCAAGTAGAACCTCCGTTTGCTGAGTAGAATACCTTTTGGCCGTTTGTTCCTCTTGGAACACAAACCCAAACTTTGTTTGCATCGTCTGGCTGTATTGAAATTCTAAATCGTCGATTATTTCCAGTAGGAGCAGTAGTTTTCGTCCAGGCCTTTCCCCCGTTTGTTGATTTCCAGATTTCGCAAGGATCCCAATACCCACCTTTAGGGTTGTAAACTGCATAAAGTACATTGGGGTTGCTTCTCGAAATTTCCATTTCGTAAACCATTCCTGCTGCATCAGGAAAAGTGAATATCGTATCGAAAGTAGCTCCACCATCTGTCGTTTTAAAAACGGCATTGTTTAAAGCAACGTAAATGTGGTCAGCGTAGCGAGGGTCAAAATAAAACCCACTTCTTTCTGCTGTCCAATAATGTTCGTTTGGTCGTATTTTAAAATCGTTGCTATTGATAATATTCCCGCCAAATGTTTTTGGGATGGTGCGTACTCTAGAATTTGAGCTTGCGTAATGAGTTCTAAATATCATTTTTCTACTTTCAATAGGGTGGACGTACCCTGAAGCTTCTTCAACTCCGCCAATGTTGTAAGCCTTTCCGTTGGCATACCCTTCGTACCAGCCGGTTGTTCCATCGTGGTATTTTCCTCCAGTATAAGTATCGTCGTTCCAGCCAGTGTTGAACCCCCAAAAGTCAGCAGCTTGAATTCCTCTATTGAGTGCAACATGTGCATTCAGAGTATCATTTGAGTAATTAATTCCACCATCTGTAGCTACCCAAATGTCTGAGCCAATTACTTCAATGTCTTGTACATCAGCATGAAAATCGTCTAATCGAGTACTGTTAGCTGCACCAATTGATTTGAATGTTTTTCCACCATCGTTTGATTCTGATAATCGGATAGAAGCTACCCATATTTTATTGGAATCTTGAGCAGAAGCTTCCATGTCGAAATTGAAAAAACCTTGGTGATATCCGCCATTATATGCGGCTACATTCCACTCCAATGTATCATTAATTGAAGAATATGGTCCACCGTCTTGTCCCGAAGGATTTGTCCATATATTACCAGTGTTTGAACTCTTGTAAATTCCAATCCAGCCGTCGTCATTTTGTTTAGAGGCACCTATTAAGCAGACGTAAACTAAATCGGGAGCGGCAGGGGTTACGGCTATTTTTCCACCATTTTCAGAAGCTTGGGATAAAATGGCGGGACTGTACCAGCCGTTTGTTACTAAAGCCCAAGTTAACCCGCCGTTTATGCTTTTATAAAACTCACTTTTTTTAGCGGTAGAATTCGATTTTAATAAATAGGCAATTGAACTGTTCGTGGGATGAAAATCAATATCCCAACAGGCTTGAGAATAAACTTGCGTCCAAGTAATTCCGCCATTTATAGATTTATACAATCCGGCAGTACTCGTGTGAAAAATTGTGTTGGTATCAGAAGGAGAATATTGAAATTCATTTCCGGTGCCACCTGTGTAATGTTTGTCTTGCCACGTTTGGCCACCATCATTCGATTGGTAGATTCGGCTGTTCGAGGCTACTAAATATCGGTTTGAATTGGTAGGGTGGATTTTTACAGCAGAATTTCCTCCTGAAAATACTTCACCTTTTGAAATTAGTGACCAGTCGGCACCTTTGTTTACGGTTTTGTAAACGCCTCCACCTTCAGTTCCACAGATAAGCATGCTGGAATTAGAAAGCGATTGGTCAATTGCGTAAACGTTTTTATGCCAAGATATAGCTTTGGTTGTATTGGCTTTGTAAGTCTCAAATGGCCCCAATGCAACCCAGCCCGTTGATGCTCCCGGTGTGCTTGGTGGAGCAACTGAATAGGATGATTTTAATTGCTGAAACTCTAAATCTTCCTGTGCTTGACTTTTGAGAACGATAAATCCTTTTTCGTTAAGCAAAGGTTCAACTTTTCGTAGCCAATATTTATGATTTTGAGTATGTAAGTTTTTTACAAATGGTTTCGTTTTGTAGTAAGCTCTAAATAATTTTTCTACTCGAGGAACATTCGGGTTTTTAGAATACATTTCCTTCGCCCATTCCGGAGTGGTATTGTCTATCAGAGGTATGCACTTAAAAAACTCGTCTTTATTTTGAGCGGAAATAGTTAGAAGAGAAAGGCTAAATAGGAGTGTAGCAACAATGGATTTAATCATGTTGCTAATTTAAGGCAATCAGCTAATTAATTAGTTGATTAATAGAGGCAATAGAAACCAGAGGTTAATGACTCTCAATTTGTTCAACTTCACCTGGGATTCTAATATTTTCAACAATTTCCTGAACTTCTAATGGAGGGATAGGAGTGAATTTTGAGACGATAATTGAGATTGAGAAATTGGCTAACATGGCAACAGTTCCAAATCCTTCAGGTGAAATTCCGAACCACCAATCTTCTTTTGAACCACCACCAAACCAAGCAAATTTAAATTTGAGCATGTAAAATAGCATGAGTATAATTCCAACTAGCATCCCAGCAATAGCACCTTCTTTATTCATTTTTTTACTAAAAATCCCCATGAATATTGCTGGAAAGAATGAGGCTGCAGCCAAACCAAAAGCAAGTGCTACCGTTGCAGCAACAAAATCAGGTGGATTAATTCCAAAATATCCTGCAACGCAAACGGCAACTACAGCTGCTAATCTGGCTGCAACTAATTCGCCTTTTTCCGAAATGTCAGGTTTGATCATTTTTTTTATCAAATCATGAGAAACAGATGATGATATTACCAACAATAAACCAGCGGCGGTTGAAAGTGCTGCGGCCAAACCACCTGATGCAACTAGGGCAATTACCCAATTGGGTAGCTCAGCAATTTCTGGATTGGCGAGTACCATTATGTCTTTGTCTACAGTAAGTTCGTTTGTCGAAGGGTCTCCATTATATTGGATTATGCCGTCATGGTTTTTGTCTTCAAAAACAATCAGTCCTGTTTCTTCCCAAGTAGTGTACCATTTAGGCATATTAGCAACCTGTTTATTGCTCACTGTTTCAATCAAATTTATTCTGGCAAAAACGGCAATAGCAGGAGCAGTAGTGTACAATACGGCTATAAAAAGCAAAGCCCAACCAGCTGATTTTCTTGCGTCAGAAACTTTTTTAACCGTAAAAAAACGAACAATAACATGAGGTAATCCTGCAGTACCAACCATAAGCGCGGCTGTAATAAAAAAGACATCCAATTTAGATTTACTACCTGTTGTATACTCTGAGAAGCCAAGTTCTTTGTGCAGTCCGTCGAGTTTGTCCAATAAAAGAATGCCTTGTTCGTCGGCTCCACCAAAGCCTATTTGCGGAATAGCATTTCCCGTCATTTGAATAGATATGAATATGGCTGGAACCATAAACGCGAATATTAAGACACAGTATTGAGCAACTTGGGTATAGGTAATTCCTTTCATTCCCCCGAGGACGGCATAAAACAGAACGATAATCATTCCGATAATTACACCGGTATTGATATCTACTTCTAAAAACCGTGAGAATACCAGACCAACTCCACGCATTTGACCAGCGACATAGGTAAATGAAACTAATAGCGCGCAAAAAACAGCTACGCTTCTGGCTGTGTTCGAATAATAACGATCGCCAATAAAATCGGGGACAGTAAACTTTCCAAATTTGCGCAAATAGGGAGCGAGTAAAAGAGCTAATAGAACGTATCCACCGGTCCAACCCATCAGAAATACCGAACCATCGTATCCGTTAAATGAAATTAGGCCCGCCATAGATATAAATGAAGCAGCTGACATCCAATCGGCGGCTGTAGCTAGTCCATTGGCTAAAGGAGAAACGCCTCCGCCTGCCACATAAAATTCTTTTGTAGAGCGGGCGCTAGACCAGATTGCGATTCCAATGTAAAGTGTGAATGTGATTCCGACTAGAATCCAGGTCCAAGTTTGAAGCTCCATAATTTAGTCGTTTAAATTGTACTTCTTTCCCAAATTGCTCATTAATCGGATATAGACTAATATTAGGAGCACAAAAACATAAATGGAACCTTGTTGAGCAAACCAAAACCCAAGTTTAAACCCTCCAATCCGAATAGTGTTTAATTCGTCAACCAAAATAATTCCAAATACAAAGGAGACAATAAACCAAATAGATAGTAATCCGGCTAGGTATTTTAGGTTTTCCTTCCAGTAGGCTTTGTGAAGTTTGCTTTCCATAATTGTGAGGTGATAATAAGTGCTAATTTAATGGTTGTTAGCTTCAGTTACATACTAACAGTTACATTGTCTTTCAGCAATTTATGTCGTAAAAATATCACAACTGTCCCATTTTTAGTACAACTGATCCGCTTGAATTAAATTAATTATGACATTACATTCAATGGAAATAAATGAACTACCTAAAAGTTATATCCAAAATGTAACCCTGGTTCAAGGAAAAAGAACTTAGACCATTTATCGTCCAGTTCTTTGAACGAATCGGGCATTTTAGTATGGTAAATGCGATGGGTAACAGCTAGAGATGGTTCAATAAAAAAACGATCATTCCAAATTTTAAAATGATAGCCAAATCGGTAGGTATTGAATACCTGAAAACCATCGTCGATTTTATCACCCTCTTGATTTATAAAATTTTGCCAAGCGTTCATTACATGAACTCCAGCATACATACCTTTCCAGAAAAATCGTTGGTAGGCAACGGCAACACCAAACTCTCTTACATAACCGGGAAATTCTTCTTCGGGCGCTTCATAGAATTCTCCATAAGGGATGCCTAGAGGCCAAGCGTACTTCCATGTTTTTAATTCTAATGAAACAACGTCTTTGCCGGTGATTCTATAGCCTAAGTTAAGTTGTATAAAATCGGGTTTATTGGTAGGAGCAAGGTTACCTAACATAAAAAATGTGCTTCCTACAAAACACTTTTTAAATGTAGTGTCTTGTCTCGAATATTGAGCTTTAAGTTGAAAATTGGTTGTTATAATTAAGAATAATACTAACGCTGTAACCTTACTGTTCATATCAATGATTTTAGTTTTATGATAGAACAAAATTAGAGTCGCGTATCGCTACAAGACGTTCACTTAAGTTAATAAAAGAAGTCTATTGCTTACTTTTTTCAGTAATTCTTGATCTTAGTCTACTTAAAGACTGCGGTTTAATTCCTAGATAACTAGCCAATTGATGTTGGGGCACTCTTTGAATAAGGTCTGGCCTCTTTTCGAGAATATTTAAATAACGTTTTTCAGGTGATGAAGTTTTATAATCGTCAAAATTAATCTGTTGCTTAACCAACAAGTCTTCTGACAATACTCTACAAAGCGTTTCAAACTTTGGAAATTTTTCAAAAATTTCAGCTTCCATATCTGGGTCAGAAACTGCAACGATAGAGTCTTCGGAAGCTGAAATATAATATTCGGAGGCTTTTTTTGATATAACACAAGTAGGAGTTAATCTCTCCATTTCAGTGTAGAAAGCAGTCGTTTTTTCTTCACCTTCAATTACATAGTAAACACGAATACATCCCTTCAGCACAAAATAGCCGTTACTTGATAATTGACCCTCACTCAATAATATCGTTCCTTTTTTTATTGGCTTAAAAATGTCTAAAGCGACAATTGCATTTTTTTCATCATCGTTTAGCGAAACGTATTTGGAAATAAAATCAAATAATAGATCTTGCATTGTTCTTTTTTTAAGATTCTGTAAATGTAATTTGAATTTATATTTTGTATTAAATGTTGAAAATAATTACCAACTAGTAGGTACATAATCTTTCAAGAATTTACCACACCAATGTTTTCCTGTGTTTATTCCATCGAACAATGGATCCATAACGCGGGCGGCTCCGTCAACAATATCTAAAGGAGGTTGAAAGTCATGAATTTCTTCTTTGCGTTTAGCTAATTCAGCAGGGTCTTCATCCGTTACCCATCCAGTATCTACAGCGTTTGTATAAATGCCATACTTAGCAAACTCTGCCGAAGAAGTTAGTGTCATCATATTCAAAGCCGCCTTGGCCATGTTGGTATGTGGATGTCGCGATTCTTTATGGTATTTGTGGAATTTTCCTTCCATAGCAGAAACATTAATTATGTGCTTCATGCCCGTATTTTCTTTTTTCATAAGATGAACGAGTCGGTTGCAGAGTACAAAGGGTGCAACTGAGTTAACTAGCTGCACTTCTAACATTTCGTGAGTATTTATCTCGCCTAACATCAACCTCCAGCTATTGGTTTTTCTCAAATCAACTTGTTGCAAATCGGCATCTACTTTCCCCGTTGGAAAAACTTCTTCAGTGGTTAAGGCATGATCTACCGTATAGGCAATTTGAGATAATTTAGCAGAAGCGCTTAGGCCAATACCAACTTGTTTTCCGTGCCAAGTAACCGGCATATTCTTGTCATGGTTTTCGTGTAAAGAACTAATGGCGCCTAATTCTTGTAAACATGCATGATGGTCAGACAAAATGTTTTTTACTGCCGGAGGAAGTTCGGAGATATTTCGTTCTTCATTGGTTAATAAATGTTCGTAAAACCCAGCTGGCCGCCTCACTGTTTGTGCCGCGTTGTTAATGAGTACATCTAATCTGTCGTATTGCTGTTCAATATAATTGCAAAATATTTCCACACTAGGAATGTGCCTCAAATCGAGGCCATGAATTTTTAAACGATGCCCCCATTTCTCATAATCCTCTTCCTTAGCATAACGCAAAGCAGAATCTACAGGAAACCTTGTGGTAGCAATAACAGTGGCTCCGGCACGCAACAACATTAAAGTGATGTGATACCCAATTTTAAGACGTGAGCCAGTAACCAAAGCAACTTGACCAGTGAGGTCTGAAGTTTGAAATCGTTTAGCATAATTAAAGTCACCACACGATGTACACATGGTGTCATAAAAGTGATGTAAGGTTGTAAATACCGATTTGCAGACATAACAATTACGGGGTGCAACTTCTTGATTCACCAATTTTGATTCGTCGATATTAGAGCCGATCATTTTGGGTGCGACAAAAATGGTGGCTTCACGAGCACTTCGGATTCCGGTTTTGTTACGGGCTAATTTGTCTTTTTCAGCAGCCTTTCGTTTTAAAATTTTTTTAGCGCCTTTTTTGCGCTTTTTTAGTTCCTCTTTTTGTGGACGAGAAAGTAGTCCGGCTTGTATAAAAAGTTCAATTCTTTTATCCTTTGGGATGTCAAATATCTGGTCTGTGTCCCCATTTAAAGTTTCTAATGTGGAAATACATTGATCAATTTGATCTTTGCTTAATTGGCCCATGTATTTGTGAATTTAGATTTGATTTTGTGCAAATTGCCCTTGGCTGTCAAATGTAATAGGACGAACTGAACTAAGATTGAAGCTGCTTGAATAACTTTTTTTCTAGAAAGCCAGTAACATTATAAAATTGCCTTAGGCAAAACCTTCCGTGTCCAAGTATTAATTCGTTTTGTGATGTCAACTATAGAATCTGGATTTGATTCCGCTGAAATTGACCAAGAGTTTTCTGGACTAAATTCAATTTCCATTCCTTTCAAAACAGATTCTGCTATCTCTGAAGAAGGGATTATTGTAATGCATTCGGTATTTAAATTGGTGCTTCTAGGATCAAGGTTAAAAGTGCCGATTACGGTAATGTTGCTGTCAACAACCATTGATTTAGCATGAAGTCCAAAAATGGGCATATGATCGAGTGTTTCATGAAGTTCTCCTGTCATTATTTTGGTTCGTTCCTCAGCATCAGGTCTGAATTCAAAAATTTGAACTCCGGTGGCTAAAAGTAGTTTTCTATCACTTTGGTAACTGGCAAACGCTTCTAGGTTATCTGTAGAAGCAAGGCTATTGGTTAATATTCTAATTCTTACACCTCGATCGATAGCAGCTTTAAAAAGAACTCTACTTTCATCTGTGGTGATTAAATATGGAGTTTGAATATCAATTGATTTTTTGGCTTCCTTAACTAGTTTTACTAGGTTAGAAGTAGTGCGTCCACCACCACCTAATCCTTTAGTTCCATCGTTTTTGCCGGGTGCGTCTGATACAAATGAAACGTTTTCTATCCATTTCAATTTACCTGAACTTACAATTGATTTAAACTCAGTAGGTAAGTTTTTTATCCTTTTACGTACTTGCGGCCAAAAGTTTTCGGGATTACAGGCATATTCATGCAGTCTTTCAAAACGATTAGGGTCGGTTACATTTCTGGCAGAATCAGTATTTAAATCGGTAACAGGAACACAGAGGCTATCATTCCAAAACTCAAAAAAAGAACGACCTACATCTTTCGTGGATTTTCCAATTAGTAGAACATCTCTATCTCTAAAGTTGTATTCATGATCGTAATCAAAATATTCGTCGGCAATATTTCGTCCTCCGGTAATTACAACTTTGTTGTCTACAATTAAAGTTTTGTTGTGCATACGCTGGTTAGCAGACCTAAAGTCAGTAGCTATTTTTTGAACTTTTCTAAAAAGGTTTTTACCCAAATTGACTCCTGGGTTGTAGATTTTAATATTTATGTTCTCATGAGAATTTAAGGTGAGAATATCTTGTATTCCAGCATTTACCATAATGTCGTCAACTATTATGTTTATAGTTACACCACGATCTGCCGCTCTCACTAAATAGTCACATGCGATAAGCCCAACATTGTCTGTTGAAAAAATGAAGTATTGAATATTTATAGTCTCTTCTGCATATTCAGTTAACCATGCTCTTGCAACCATAGATCCCGAGCCATCTTCAAGTACATAAACTCCTGTTTTTGTTTTCATAGAGTCTTTAAGACTTATAAGCTCTTTGGATAGAGAAAGGGAATCGTTTCTATGAATGCTTTCGCATAAGTTGGTGCCGGAATCAGCAATTAAGTCCTTTGGTTCGTTACAACTCATTAGTGCCAATGAAACAATTAACAACATTAGATTTTGATGTAGGTATGTTTTAGTTGTAAAACTCATATTTGGAAAATTATTAGAATCAAAATCTTTTGGACTTCAACTTCTCAGTAACATTAGATAGTTAAGTTGCTCTGCAAAATAAACAATGTAACTGCTTGTAGATTTATTTCAATCTTGTTTTATAAATGATGGTCATAATTAAAGGTTTGTTGGTAATGAATGTTCACTTTTTGGCAATTTAGCCAAAAAGTGAACACCCAGTTATAATGTTAAATCTCATCAATTTCAGATTCTAATTTATTGATAGCTTTTGCATCTCTCGTGTTTTTCTGAACCGCAATTGCACTGAATAAAGAAAGAGTAAATGCGATTCCGTAGAATCCCTTTTCACTCAATGCTAAATCAGCATTTCTAAGTCCGATAACTAAAAGAAGCATGGAAACAATTGCGGCAAACCAACTTATGCCATAGTACAGGTCTGTAACATCAATGCCTTCGCTTCGGTCTCTGACGCATTTTTGAATGGATATTACAGAATACAGACCAAATAGAATAACGGTAAAGTAGTATCCTTTTTCGTTCAACATCATATCTGCATTCCATAGGCCAATACAATACGTTATAAGACCAATTCCAAATGCCAACCAAGAAGCGCCAATGAAAGCGGCAGTTGGTTTAAATCCTTCAAATTTCTTTTTAATACGTTTAGGCTCTTGAGCCTCTTTTTTAACTTCTAACATAATTTTTTTGTTTTTAATTACTCGACAAAATTGTGATGGTTATAGCGATCAATAAAATCATTTTTGCGTTAAAAATTACGATATAAAACATAGTGTTGGTAGCATTATTGCTTTTGTATATTTGATTTAATCTAATAATTTATTATGATATATGATATCGTTGTATGATTTAGTTTCTCTTCAAAATGAAAAAGAAAAGACTGCTTTTATTCAGTTTT
>JBMYOI010000012.1:0-47771 GCA_049599135.1 Salibacteraceae bacterium | reverse complement strand
AATGATCATCTCGTTGAATTGTATCCAAACCCAGCTTCTAAAGTTTTGAATGTAAGGGTTGTGGGTGAAAACAACTCAGAGGCTATGGTTTTGCTTACTGATTTAACAGGCAAGCTTATTTATAACAGCAAGCTTGACGGTAACACAACCGAAAACATTACTCAAATTGATGTGTCTAACTATAGCTCTGGAGTATACATGTTGTCTGTTTCTATGGGGACGGTTTACTCAACATATAAAGTGGTAATTGAATAATTTTCGATGTATCGGAGTTATTTGCTTGATAATTAGTTAATTTGTACATGGTAGAATTATTTATTAATTCGTTAAATCAACTGCTATGCACATAAGGCACTTACTCTGGTTTGTAGTATTTCTCTTTTTTATCAATAATTCAATACATGCCTCACACGTTGCAGGTGGGGTTATTCAGTACAAGCATGTAAGTGGCAGTCAATGGTATGTTAAGGCTAGTATCATTAGAGATTGTAATGGTGTTCAGTATTCTACTAATGTAATGCAGTTAACAGGTACTTGCAATGTAAATGGTTCAGTTAAAACATCACTATTAAATCACATTCCTTTTATTGCACCAGCTCCAAAGTATGGAGGTCCATATTCGGCTGTTGATGTAATTAATGGATCAACCACATTAAAAGTTAGAGAGGTTACAATTGCATGCGATTATGTGCTTAATCCGAACATAACTCCTGTTTCAACTTGTCGAGATGTTAACAGCTCAATTCAAGGTTTTACCTTGTATGAATTTGGAGGTTTTATCACTTTACCTACTTGTGAAAAATGGAACCTTTCGGCTGCACCAGTGTGCTGCAGAAATAACCAAGGCTCAAATTTTACAAGTAGTGGAACACTCCTCGAAAGTTCGTTAAATAACATGACGTTTTCGGATAACTCGTCACCATTGTTTGACAACACCACTATTTTAAGATATGATGCTTGTTTAGGTGTGAGTGGCCGTTTCCCATTTACCCAGCTCGACCCAGATGGAGATAGCTTGACTTATTCTTTACATTGTCCTTATCAGGGTGTTAACAATTGTATCGTATTTGCAACGGGTTATTCGGCTCAGTCTCCAATGGCAGGAGCGTCTCTAGATTCAAACACTGGGGTATTTACTTTTAAACCACTCATTTCTGGCAAAAAAACCTTCGGAGTTAAAGTGAATGAGTATGACCCAGTTACCAAACTTTGGAAGGGGTCTACTTTAATTGATGTTCAATTTATTGTATCGGCTTGTAATAACCAACAGCCAGTTTCTAAGTATGGTATTTCAAATATTTATGGGAATGGTGCAACTAAGATTGATTCATTTAAAATGAGGGTAAAAGCAGGTCATTTGGTCACGTTTGAAGATACTATTTATGACCCTAATGTAACTGACCAAATTGGGGTAACTTCAATCGGAAGCAACGGGCTCTCAAATTATTCTTTGGTTGTTGATACTTTAGCGACAAACAAAATTAAAATAACGGTTTCCTTTATTCCATCAAGCAGTGCTGGAGGGCAGGATTTGTTAACCTTAAAGTATTCCGATTCAAAATGTCCGGTTCCTTCGACAACGTTTGCTGTTTATAAACTTGATGTTATTCCTGATTTAGTAGTCAGGGGCGGTAAAAAATCGAGGGTTGATACCGTTCTGCTCATGAAAGGAGATACATTGGATTTAACTACCAATGCAACCGGAAGGTCGAGTTGGAATTCAATTATTGGTGATCCTTTTGTTTGGAGTGGTACAGGTAGAAATGTCTGGGGTGACACAAATTCAATTGATACGAATTCAACAATAAAATTTCAGCCTTTTAATAACACCTTAGTTAGTGTAGATGGAAAAGTTAAAGCAGGAGGGGCCTTTTTTACTGGATCCGACTCAATTTATATTATAATTATCCCTCCCTTTAACATTAAAGTAAGTTTAGATTCAAATTATTGTTTGCGTGGAGATTCTTCGCAGGCATTTGTAACTGCAGACTCAAACTTTATTTACTCCTATAAATGGTCAAGTTTTAAGGGTAGAATAATTGGTGATACAGTTTGGAATCCTTTTTTAATCGGACCAAATTATTCTGACTTTTATGTGACTGTAACGTCTCATTATGGTGGAGAAAGGGTTGCGAAAATCAATCTAGGTGTTAGAAATGGAGTCTTTTATCCTCG
This sequence comes from Salibacteraceae bacterium, assembly GCA_049599135.1. Taxonomy (GTDB): domain Bacteria; phylum Bacteroidota; class Bacteroidia; order Flavobacteriales_G; family Salibacteraceae; genus UBA2108. The sequence continues at coordinate 45,596 of JBMYOI010000012.1, read as the reverse complement.
TATTGTGGCAAATAGTGATACTATTTGTAAAGGTTCTGAGGTGATTCTAAAAGTTAAAAGTGGACTAGATCAAAACAAATGCGGAACGGTATTACCTCAATCAACCTCTGATTTTTTCAGAACCTATGATTCTTTGAATACATTGAGTACTGGATTAGGAACCTCCCTATTTCCAAACCCTTTAAGTGGTCATCGAAAGTCTACCAAACAACAATACTTGTATAGAGCAAGGGATTTAAAGTCAGCAGGATTTAAATCAGGAATAATTCAGTCTATTTCTTTTTATCTAGATTCAAATTCGGCTATAACTTCTGATACATTATTCAATTACTCTATTAAGCTAAAATGTACATCTGATAGTGACCTTTATGCCTTTCAAACTGCCGGGTTAGTTGAAGTGGCCAACAACAAAACCGTGCCGCTAATAAAAGGTTGGAATAAGATAGAATTTGATTCAAGTTACTATTGGAGTGGCAATGAAAATCTTTTGGTTCAGGTTTGTAATTTAAACTCGGATTCTATTTTCCCATTAATAAAAACGGCAATGGAGCCGATTAATTATAACGGCAATGTTTGTTTTTATGATCCTTTGGCAACCTGTAGTAGAACCAATATTGCATTGAGCAACTTTCAACGAATTCCGGTTATAGAATTTGGAATAAAGAATTTTGCGGATACGGCAAATTTTGTTTACGACTGGAGCGCCGGTCTTGTTCAGGATACAACAGTTAAGTCAAGCGCCTTAGGAAGGCCTCAAGTTACGCAAACGCATACAGCAATAATTACCGACACAGTTTCATTTTGTAAAGACACAATCGAAAAAAACATTGTGGTTATTGATCCAACTATTGATTTAGGGCGAGATACTTCGCTGTGTGAAGGCTCTCAATTTAGTTTATTAGCACAAGTAGATAGCGGATTAGCAGGGGATGTTACTTGGTATCCGAACGGAATTTTTAGCAACCCAAAAGGGTTCTCCAAGAGTTTAATTATTGACTCGAGTTTGTTTATTTGGACCCACTTCACAAATAGTTATGGATGTGATTTAACAGATACAATTGAAATAACGGCTAAGCCAATTCCGACTCCTTCAATTCTAACAACTGGTCCATTTTGCGAATCATCAAAAGGCGATACTTTAAAGTCTGACATATTGGGTGGTACATTTACTGGGGTAGGTATAACAGGCAATGTTTTTAACCCAAATGATCCATTGTTAAAGCCGAGTCTAAGTAATCCAAAATCGACACAGATTACCTATAGAGTAATCGTAAATGGTTGCGAAGGGGATACATCAATATTTGTTGACATTTATCCTTTGTTTGACACGACCTATTCTGGGCCACGCAGTTTTTGTGAAACAGATTCGTCGATAACCTTAACTACAAAGCATCAAGGTGGAGTTTGGTCGGGTGTGGGAGTTACAAATAACAGATTTGACCCAATTTTGGCCGGTATTGGTGTATACCCCATTCAGGTCGATAGTATGGGCTTTTGTGGTAATAGTGCGACATATCAGTTTGTTGTAGATAAAAACCCAGTTAAAGATTTGCAAACAAAAACAATTGGCTGTGGGCCTTATTCCGTTCATTTAGATGCAGGTAACCCAGGAGCAAAATACAATTGGAACACTGGTGATACATCGCAAGTAATTCAGATAAATGCGATAGGTTCTTACTGGGTTGAAGTTACTAATTCAGCACAGTGTAGTTCTACCGATTCTATAAGGGTTGAGTTAATAAAACAATGTGCAGGAATTGAAGGAAACACGTTTGATAATGGAGTGAAAATATATCCTAACCCTGTACAAAATATCTTGGGTGTTTATCAAAATAATACCCAATCAAAAAACCTAAAAGTTAATTTGTACAATTCTTTAGGTGCTCTCTTCTATGAGTCAAGCACATCAGAATCTAAAATTCAAATTGAGGTTTCTTCATTCCCATCTGGAATTTATTATTTGAATGTTGAAAACGATTTAGGAATTTCTACATTTCGAATCGTTATTGAATAATTTCAAACTAAACAATTAGCCCAAAACAATAATATGAGATTACTTTATCTATTCTTTACTGCAGTATTAATCATTTTAGGAACCTTAAATTCTTCTGCATCTCATCTGGCAGGAGGAAGTATACGTTACGATTACATGGGGCTAGGTTCAACTGCTGGAACCTACAAGTACAAAGTGTCAGCAACAGTAATTCGATATTGCAATGGAATTCAGTATAGCACAACATCTCTTACACAAGAGGCTTTTTGGTTTAGGTGTCAAGCAACGGGCACAACACTCGGTCCATTTACCGCTACGTTAGTTCCATATGTTGCTAAACCAGGCGAAAGAACAAATATTAGAGGGGCAAGAGACATTTCTGATGTATGCCGAAGCGTCAAAACTTCATGTGAATTATCAAGTACTTTGGGGGCCAAAGGTTACGAGGCTCATACGGTTGAATACACCATTGATTTGCCTCGATGCGATTCTTGGGAAGTTCGATTAGTAACGGGCGATTGTTGCAGAAACGGAGTTGTAAATTTTAATACTAGCCCGGGTAATGTAGGGCTTGAAACCATAATTAATACTTCGTGGTCTCCTCCAGGAAGTCCACTATCACCACCAAATAACAGTGCTCCTTCTTTTGCCGATGAGGCAAAGCCAATGCCTTCGGTTTGTATAGGACAAAATGTTTTTTATGGATTAGGTACAGTTGACCCTGATGGGGATAGCCTTAGATTTGAATTGACGTGTCCTTGGTCTGCAAGTTCCGGAAGTAAAACAACAAACCCTTTTACTTCTATGACGCGAAATGCTCCGCTTTCACCTTATACATGTGCGAAACCAATTGATAATTTGATATTAGATTCTGCTACTGGTCTAATTTCGTTTAGAACAAATATTTCTAATCAATACATCGTTGCTTTTTATGTTTCGGAATACGAAAGGTGCACAGGAGTGCTGAAAGGAAAGACCTATCGTGAAGTACAATTTTTAGCTAACGCTTGTAGTAATAATCCGCCAACAGATATCTCTGGAATCTCTAATCTACAAGGAAATGTTGTTAAAACAGGTAAATATTCCTTTCAGGTTTGCGAAGGGGCCCAAATTTCGTGGCAAGACACTATTTATGACCCAGATGTTCTTGATACTTTATTTTTTGACTCTAATGTAGATTCTATATTAAAAGGAGTTCAATATAGTGTTCAATCTCTTGCACGTAATATGGCCGTGTTAAATTTTACATGGACTGCCAGGTCTGACGGAAACAACCACAAGGTGTTTTATGTAAGTTATGATGATGATCGATGTGATTTCCCTTCAAATGGGTATTCAGGCTTTGAAATTGAAGTTCTCCCTGGCGCGGGGGCAGGAAATGATCAAACAGTATGTATGGGGGATACTGTTTTTATGGAAGCACTAGGAGGTGTTAACTATACGTGGCACTCCATTTCAGGTGATCCCATCGTTCCTGGTGTTAATTGGTTTTCCGATACCACGGCTCATGACACCAACCGATTTGTAAAATTTATTCCAACCCAAACAACCAAACTTTGGGTAGCGTTAAATTACGTGACCGATCAGTGTGGAAACCGAGTACAATCGGCCTGTAACTTGATAGATACAATTACAATTAATGTTGCTGATAGTTTTAGTATTCAGCCTATTTCTGACTTTACGGTATGTTATGGTAATGGTGGGCAATTGGGTGTAAATACGTCAAATCAGGCATTAAACTATTCATACAAATGGGCGCCGTCAAATGCACTGAATTATGACACAATAAAATCTCCACAATTTTCTAGTTTAGACGAAAACATCATATTTGAATTAGAGGTATCTGCCGATGGTTGCGTCAGAAAAGAAGAAATTGAGGTCAGTGTAACACACCCGTTCCCTACTTGGCATTTTCAAGCTTCTGATACTTTGGTGTGTTTGAATGATACCATTGATTTGTCATTGATTGGTAAAGTTGATTATGGGTCTTGTGAAACTACCAATTTAACGTGCCAAGGAATTACTCAGGATTTGGTTTTTGGAACCGGAGATACAATAAATGACAGTACATCCAATGGAATGCCAATAGTGTATAATACAACGGGATATAGCTCACGGGTTCGGTATATTTATAAGGCAAGTGATTTGATTGCCCTTGGAATGGAGGCTGGGTTATTAAGTGACTTAGCATGGGAGGTACTTGCTTTATCGAATAACACTTCTAGTATAGTCAACAATTTTTCAATTAAAATTAGCTGTACCGATGGAGTTGATATCAATGACATCAAAACGAAAAACGAAAAATTAACGGAGGTTTATTCACCTAAAAGTGGTCTTTTAAGAAAGGGTTGGAACAACTACACTTTTGATGAACCCTATGCTTGGGATGGGCATAGCAATTTAATTGTGGAAGTATGTTGGGAGAACCTCACAAGTACAACATCAAGTACTCCAAGACAGGCGTTGGATACCACAAATTATGCGGCATCTCAATTAACACTTAATTATTACACCTATAGGGTGGCTTGTGATGAGCCGATGCCATCTTTTTCATACTCAATGTTACCCAAAACACGATTCACATTTTGTTCACAGTTGCGCCCAGAATTATTTAAAGTTAATTGGTCTGCCGGTACTGGAAATTCATTTTATGGTAATCACGCCAAGCTTAACAATGAGTTATTGGTATTCCCCGGAGCCCAAAACTCAGTTCAAGTTATTATAGAAGATTCTGCCACAGGCTTATGCCGTGATACATTGGATTATCAAATAAATGTGGTTACACAATACAACACCAAACCATTGGCAACTGGCCCTTATTGTATTTTGGATACTCTTGATACTTTGGCTGCAGTAACCCCACCAAATTATAGTAATTACACCTCTAAATGGAGTGGTCTCGGAGTTGTTGATTCATCTTTAGGAGTTATTTCCCCAATAATAATGGGCGTTGGCTCTCATTGGATTAAATATGAAGTAAGTGGAGATGCATGTGCTTCGGCGGACAGTACTTTGTTTGAGATAAAAGGAAAACCGAACCCTACTTTTAGTGTTCCATATATTGATTCAATTTGTGAGTATGAAACCGATACATTGTTAACTAGGCTAATACCTCAAACTCCTGGAGGTGTTTTTAATGGTTTTGGGGTAGATTCAATTACAAATGCCAGCGGCAAACTAACCTATTTTGTTGATGGTAAAAGGTTTAAACCTATTAGTGGTCTCTATAATCAAGCTAGTATTGGCTATCGGGTAAAAGATGTATGTTGGAATGATACTATACAAGACATTAAAATTTTTGCCACTTGGGATACTACTTTTCGCGGTACAAGCGACTTTGGATCGTTCCGTATGACTTCCTCTTTTTGCATGACCTCAGATTACAAGGATACTTTGTTTGTAGAAGGTGATAACCCTACTTGGGAATTGTTAGGTAACCCAACCGCCATGATTGATAAATCAAGAGGAATTCTTGACCCTAAAATTGCTGGTATAGGTCATGCTGAAGACTTTATTGACACAATTGTGGTTTCCAATACTGGGTTTTGTGGTAGCTCAAATACAATACCTGTACAATTTGTAAGAGCGCCAGAGGTGGAGGTCTTATCAAAGGTTTATTGTGATAGCTGGATTTCTGATCCTGCCAATAATTTTACAAAAGACACCATTTATATTCGGATTCCACGTGGCCCCAATTTAGGTGGCACGGGAGCAAAATTATTAGGCGTTCCTGGAAACGATATAATTGTCAATTATGCTGGAATTCAAAACACAGGCTGGACTAATGCATATGATGCCATTAGTGATCAGTACTCCTATAACTATTGGAATGGGCAACCATCGTTTTCGTTTCCTAACATAGCAAGGTTTTCTCCCGCCTCATTGGCTAATAGAAAGCATGATTTAGAATACCAATTTGCTATTAAATACAGGGCAAACCATAGAAGGAATGACAAATGCTTTTCAAGAGATACAGGGTACGTTGAAATAGGAGCAGATTCAATTGATATTAACCTTGATCCTACCTATGAGCTGTGTGACCAAACTTCTATTGAGATTGACCCAGGCTATTATGACGGTAAATACAAATGGAACACTGGCAGTAACGCGAGAAGGTTAACGGCATTACGAACCGGGGTATATACCGTTACAGTAACTACCGAATTTTGTTCAGGTACTAAATCTACATTAGTTGTTGGTTGTACAGGTATTGACTCTAAACTTGACAACGGGGTTGAAATTTCAGCCTATCCTAATCCAGTATCAGGAACACTTAAAATTTCCACAAAAGGAATTGATAAAGGAGCTCTTAATATTCGATTTACAGATTTATCGGGTAAGTTAGTATTTCAAGATTCAATTACGGATCAAGAATCCATCAATTCAACTCAAATTGATGTGTCTGAATTAAAATCTGGGGTTTATTTACTGACTTTATCGAGCGGCGAAAATTATTCGACGTATCGAATAATAGTAGAATAAAAATATTTCACATTTAGTTTTAAAAAGCCTCATTAACCATGGTTAATGGGGCTTTTATGATTTTTGTCCTTTGACGTTTATTGACTGATATTTTGGGTTATCCATGAACCATTGATGGATTTATTTCATACCTCAAGGCAACCATCCTTAAAAAGTTAACGTCTTTTAATAAACTAATATCCTTTTACTATGAAACTAAAACATGCTTTAATTCTCGCTTCTTTTTTCTTTTTATTCTCATTTGAATCAAACGCTTCGCACTTAAGTGTTGGTGGTATTCGGTACGATTACGTTGGACTTGGTTCAACTCCAGGAACGTTCAAGTATAAAGTTTCGGCTCACTTTGTTAGATATTGTTACGGTATAAGTTATAGCGCATCCTCATTGCAGCGAGAAGCATTTTGGTTTAGGTGCGCTTCGAGCGGAACTACTTTAGGACCTTTTACGGCCACTTATGTTCCCCATGTTCCAAAACCAGGTGAACGGATAACTGTTTCTGGAGCGAAAGACATTTCAGATGTTTGTTCAAGTACTCAAACTTCATGCGAACTTTCAAGTGGTACAAATACATATGGCTATGAATCTTTTAAAGTAGAATATATCATTGACTTGCCTAAATGTGGCTCTTGGGAAGTGCGTTTAGTTTCAGATGATTGTTGCCGGAACTCAGCTCAAAATTATTCAGCTTCACCTGGTAGAATTGGTTTAGAAACGGTAATTAATACTTCTTGGGCTCCAAAAGGAGATACAACGCTCCCGCCGGCAAATAGTGCTCCAAAATTTATTGATCAAAATATTATGGTAAATGGCTGCACAGGCCAAAACGGATTTTACAATGCTGGTTCTTCAGATGAAGATGGAGATAGCCTACATTTTGAATTTACATGCCCGTGGGGGGGACATCAAGGCAGTAGTACTACCAATCCTTTTACTTCTATGACCCGCCTAATTCCTTTAGGTAGCCATTCTTGTCAAACCCCTTTTCCTACTATTAAACTTGATGCTAAAACGGGTATGATAACTTATAACACTAATGTATCTGGAGATTTTAGAGTTGCTTATTATGTTTCCGAATATGATCCTTGCACTGGAGAATTTAAAGGAAAAACCTACAGAGAAATTGAAATGAGCATTTTTCCTTGTTCGAATCAAGTTCCAAAAGATATTTCTGGTATTACCAACATTCAAGGTAACGGGATAAAAACAGGTAAATATACTCTTCAAGTTTGTTCAGGTGAAGCCATTTCTTGGGAAGATACCATTTACGACGGCGATGTGTTGGATACGCTCCTTTTATCGACCAATGTGTCTGAAGTGCTCAAAGGGGCTACTTATTCAATTACAAGTTTATTGCGAAATAAAACAGTTATCAAGTTCAACTGGGTTGCTTCTAATATTGGTGGAAACAAAAAATATATTAACCTTAATTACAATGATGGTCGATGTGACTTTCCTGCAAGAGGAGCCTCAATTATTGAAATTAATGTTTTGGCTGCTGCTAGTGCCGGTAAAGATCAAATTGTATGTAAAGGAGATACTGCAAAACTTGAAGCTTCTGGAGGTACATCTTATACATGGCATGTAATTTCAGGCGATCCAATAATAAATGGTGTGAATTGGTTTCCAGATAGCAATTCAAGTAGCATCAATAAAACGGCTCTGTTTCTTCCAACTCAAACAACCAAACTTTGGGTTGAAGTTGACACGTTAAAGGGTGCTTGCGGGTATAATGTAAGTTCGAGTTGTTCTGTTACAGATACCATTGTAATTGCAGTTGTTGATAGTTTTAGTATAAGCACCTCTCCTGATATATTTTTGTGTAATCCGGGTTCTGGGGCTTTGAGTGTGGCTACTTCTCAACCTTCACTAACTTATTCATATCAGTGGGCACCTTCAAGCTTTTTAGATTTTGATACGGTAAAAAGCCCTACCATTTCGGGGTTAAATATTCCTGTTGAATTCATGGTAACTGTGACTTCAAACGATGGATGTATGCGTGAGTCTTCAGTAAAAGCGAATGTTACCAAACCTTTTCCGTCTAACATGAAAATTAGAGCATCTGACACGATAATTTGCTTGAGTAAAGCAATTGATTTATGGGTAGACAAAGGAACTATTGATTACGGTGCTGGCACTAGCTGCGATACATCGGTATACGAGTGCCAAGGCAAGTTTGTGGATTACACCAAAGGTACAGGCAGTTTAACCAGTGATACAACCGGAACGAATTACCCAGCCACTTTTGCAACCAATGCCTTTAGTGCAAAAAATCAATATTTGTACTTAGCTTCTGACCTTAGGGCTATGGGAATTCAAGCAGGGCCAATTGATGCAATTTCATGGGAAATCACGGGGCTTAATAATGGCGCACCAATAAACGATTTGACCATAAAAATAGGCTGTTCAATATTGTCAGACTTACCTTTGAACGGGTTTGTTGAGGATTTAAAAACCACTTACACAACGTCGGCATTGTTTCCGGGAATTGGTTGGAACAAATTTCAATTTGACACCGAATACAATTGGGATGGGGTAAGTAATTTGGTAGTTGAGGTGTGTTGGGATAATGATACTACTAGACAATTGAGTCATCAAATTCAATCTTTCGATAATACTTCATACCAATCTTCGGTTTCGTATTTTCAAACAAGTACATTTAGTCAATCCGCTTGCGCCTCAAAGGTGTCGACGGGGAATTCAAAAACTATATTGCCTCGTACTCGTTTCAGCGGTTGTTCAGGGCTCCGTTCTTCTTTATTCAAATTTGATTGGAACCCTAAACCAACCGGAGGTTTTATTGGATCGACTAATAAAGATTCGGTAAGGGCAAATACGAACTTAGTTACTGCATCTAAATATTACGTTTTTGTTGAAGATTCAGCTTATGGGGTTTGTCACGATACTTTAGAAATTGATATCAATGTAGTATCTAAGTATGATGCTACACCAGATCCAATTTCTGCTAAATGTTTGTCTAGCGGGTTCATCAAATTAACTGCTCCAACCCCCTATAACATTTCTGTTCCAGGAGGCAAGTGGACGGGTGTTGGAATAATTAACGATACGCTCGGTGTTTGGGACCCAATTGCTTCGGGTATTGGAAAATTTCCGGTCACTTATTCTATTACTGGCGATGCGTGTGCATCTTCGGGAACAGATACAATTGAAATAGCTGGTACGCCTAATGTTGCCATTCTTGCTCCAGATACACTGTGTGAATTATACGGCGGAACTTCTTTTGAAATCAAACACCAATTAATTCCAGTGGTTTCAGGTGGTTGGTTTTCTGGATTTGGTGTTGATTCTGCCATAGTTGGTGGAAAAATGACCTATTGGGTCGATGGAACCAGATTTAATCCTTCTTCTAGTAGCTCTGATTATGTGAGTGTTAAATACGAATTGTTTAATGGATGTTTGGGTGACTCTACTTATCAGATTCCCGTTATTGCCCAATGGGATAGCACTTTCCAAGGAACACTTGATAACGGAATTACCTATGCCACCAATTCTTTTTGTATGACTTCTGATTACTTTGATACTTTGGCAGTTGCAGGACCAAATCCTATTTGGTCTTTTCCTTCAAACCCCGCTGCAATTATTGATTCAAGTCTTGGTGTTTTTGATGCGAAGGCAGCTTCAGTTGGACAAACTGATGATTTTCTTGGTAAAATAACTGTTTCAAATTCAGGTTTTTGCGGAACTACAAATAGATTTGATGTGATATTATTAAAAGCACCTGAGGTTGAAGTTGTTTCTCAGACTTATTGCTCTGATTGGGTTTTAGATCCAGCAAATAAAATTGTTTTCGACACGGTTAGAGTAAGAATTCCAAAAGGGCCCGCATTAGGTGGTGGTAGTACCAAAAACTTAGGAGTTCCGGGTAATGATATTGAAGTGGATTATGCAGGAATTTCAAACACAGGATGGGCAGATGCCTATGATGGAAGAGGAGATCAATTCACGTATAACTATTGGGATGGAAATCCGTGGATGACATTCCCTAACATTGCTAAAATTCGTCCTGCCAGTTTACAAATACCTAGTGTCAATTTCATTGAATATCAATATGCTATGTTATATAGAGCTAATCACCCTTATAAAAACAAATGTTATTCAAGAGATACGGGTTATGTAAGAATCGCCGACGAACTATTCCCTTATATGGATACCCTTTACCAATTGTGTCAACAAACGTCTGTGACTTTAGATGCCGGGTACAAAGGAGCAACTTACCTGTGGAATGATGGAAGTACTGGACAAACGCTTAACGCAAGTAAAACCGGGGTGTACACGGTAACCGTAAACACCGAATTTTGCTCTAGTACGTTTAGCACTGAAGTTACTTGGTGTACCAATGTAGAGTCTCGTTTAAATAATGGAATGGAGGTGAGCTTATTTCCAAATCCAACAAGTACAATTTTAAATTTAAAAGCTAGTGGAGTTCAAGGTTCAGAACTATCAGTTGCAATAACTGACTTGACTGGAAAAACAATTCACTCAGGAACAATTTCCCGAGAAGAAGCAACCAATGGAATTCAAATTGATGTGTCAGAGCTTAGTTCTGGAGTTTATATGCTCAGCGTTTCTGAAGGTGAGAATTATTCGACTTATAGAATAGTAGTGGAGTAATTAGTGTGTTTGCTCATGAAAATAATAAATGCTTTAATTCTGACTGTACTTTTTTGTATAGTTTCAATCGATACCTCCGCAGCTCATTTAGCGGGTGGCAGTATCCGATATGACTATATTGGGGTTGGCGCCACTTCTGGTACTTATAAATACAAGGTTTCTGCAACAGTTATTCGTTATTGTCGTGGAATTGCATATAGTACAACACAATTAGCACAAGAGGCTTTTTGGTTTAAATGTGCTGCCACTGGAACTACCCTAGGGCCTTTTACGGCGTCATTAGTTCCTTATGTGTCAAAGCCAGGTGAAAGAACTAATGCACGTGGAGCAAGAGACATTTCCGATGTCTGCAGAAGCACTCAAACTGCCTGTGAGCTTTCTAGTGTTTCTGGGGCGAAAGGTTACGAAGCTTTTATTGTTGAATATACGATTGACTTGCCAAGGTGTAATTCGTGGGAGGTAAGGCTGGTAACTAATGATTGTTGTAGAAACCCAGCTGGGAACTGTGGAACCTCTCCTGGCAATGTAGGACTCGAAACTAATATTAATACAGGATGGTCTCCATGGAATGATTCTAGCGCCGCACCAGAGAACAGTGCTCCAGCTTTTGCTGATGCGGTAAAACCGATGCCTTCAGCTTGTACGGGTCAAAATGTGTTTTACGGTGTAGGTTCTGTTGATCCAGATGGTGATAGTTTGCGTTATGAATTAACATGCCCATGGGGTGCAAACGCTGGAAGTGGAGGAGCTAATTCTTCGAATCCATTTAACACAATGGTGAAATTAACGCCAATTGCACCGTATAGTTGCACTAAGCCTATCGATAATTTCGTTTTAGATTCTGCTACAGGTATGATGTCATTTAGGACAAATGTTTCTAGTCAATACATTGTTGCGTTTTACGTTTACGAATACGAGAGGTGCACGGGTATTTTAAAAGGTAAAACTTACCGTGAAATTCAGTTTACGGTTGATCCTTGTTCTAATAACGTACCTAAAGATATTTCTGGAATTTCAAACCTTCAAGGTAACGCTCAAAAATTAGGTAAGTATTCTTTAGAAGTTTGCGAAGGTGAAGTTATATCTTGGGAAGATACCATTTATGATAAAGATGTATTAGATACTTTGTTCTTTGCCTCAAATGTTGATTCGATTTTGGAAGGAGTTACATTTACGACACAATCTCTTGCTAGAAACAGTGCTCTTATTAAGTTCAGTTGGAGGGCCAAATTAGCTGAAGGACAATACAAAACTTTTTTCGTTGCTTTTGACGATGACCGTTGTGATTTTCCGGGAAACGGGTATTCAGTTTTTGATATTAAAGTAAACCCTTCTGCTGATACTGGGCCAGACCAATTTATTTGTAATGGTGATACAGCCAAGCTAGATGCCTTGGGAGGAGAACATTTTACATGGCATGTAATTTCAGGCGACCCAATTATAAATGGTGTCAATTGGTTCCCAGATACTACAACCAATGATACAAACCGAACGGTTTCGTTTTTACCAACTAAAACTACTAAGCTTTGGGTGGAAGTAGACACTTTAAAAGACGCTTGTGGTAATTCAACTTCCGGAAAATGTTTTAATACCGATACGGTGATTATAAATGTTGTTGATAGTTTTAAAATTAGCACTCAGCCAGTTATTTCGGTTTGTGACCCGGGTTATGGTCAATTAAATGTTTCTATTTCTAAACCTAACTTGGTCAATACAATTAATTGGACTCCGAGTATAAATCTCGATTATGATTCTATTCAAAATCCACAATTCAGTAATGTTCATGATACTATTTCATATCAAGTAATTGTAACCTCAGATAGCGGTTGTATTCGTAAAGCGACTTCACGAATTGAAATAATTCAACCCTTTCCTCAAAACATGCAAATTGTTTCATCAGACACCCTTGTGTGTCTTTCGAAAACAGTGAATTTGTGGGTGAATAATGGTAGTAATCTGAATTCAAGTTTATTGGTTTATGACTGGGGCCCAAAGGCAACCGGGAATTTTCTTGGCTCAACGAATAATGATTCTGCCCAAATCAATGTTAACCTACTTACTCCAAAAAAGTACTTTGTTTATGTTGAGGACTCTACTTCAGGTACGTGTAAAGACACTTTAGAAGTCGATATTAAAGTAGTTTCAAAATACAATACAATTCCAGATTCAATTGGGGTGCAATGTTTTTCTTCAAAATTGTTGAAGCTAAGTTCACCAACACCTTATAATATTACAAGCCCGGGAGGAAAATGGACTGGGGTTGGTATCGTTAACGATTCTCTTGGTATTTGGGACCCTTCGCTTTCTGGGAAAGGTAAGTTTCCTGTAACGTATTCAATTACTGGTAATTCGTGCGCATCCTCAGGTATAGATACTATTGAATTGGTGGGTTTTCCAAATGCATCGTTTGCAACGGAGTTTACCGATTCGGTTTGTGGTTATTATAACGACACACTTAAAAGCCGGTTAATACCTAAAATTAATGGAGGAATGTTTCGCGGTTACGGAGTTGACTCAGTGGTAAACGCAAGTGGCGAAATGATCTACTTTATTAATGGTTCGTTGTTTACCCCATCAACTAACACCCCTTCAATTACATCGGTTACCTATGAAGTTGAATATGGTTGTATTGGTGACTCGACACAAAATGTTCAAATTATTGCAGAATGGGATAGTACTTTTCAAGGAACGCTTGATAATGGCTCAGTCTACTTTACAAATTCGTTTTGTATGTCTTCAGATTACACTGACACTCTAGTGGTTAAAGGAAAAAACCCTTCTTGGTTATTTCCATCTAACCCTGCAGCAGTCATTGATACTAAACAGGGAATATTTGACCCAAAATTGGCATCTGTTGGCCAAACTACCGATTTTGTTGCTAATCTGATTGTTTCCAATTCAGGTTTCTGTGGAACTTCAGATACCATTCCAATACAATTTGTAAGTGCACCGGAAATCGAGGTTGTCGATAAGGTATATTGTTCGGATTGGGTTTTGGATTCTTCAAACAAACTTGTTGTTGATACCGTTATGTTACGTCTTCCAAAAGGCCCCAGTATTGGAGGAACGGGAGGAAAAAAAATTGGTGAGCCTGGAAATGACATTGAAGTAAATTATGCGAGTATCTCGCAAACAGGATGGCCCAATTCTTATGACCTGGTTCAGGATCAATTTAGTTATAATTATTGGCAAGGTAACCCTTGGATGAACTTTCGAAATATTGCAACATTTCGTCCATCTAGCTTAAAGATAGGTAGCAGTAATTTAATTGTTTACAATTATGCAATGCTTTATCGTTCTGGGCATCCAAATAAAAAATTGTGTTTTTCACGTGATACGGGTTATGTAGAAGTTAAAAGTCCACTCTTACAGGAATTGAAAGCAACTCATCAAATGTGTGAACAAGAACCTGTTATTTTAGATGCCGGACATTCGGGGTCAAAATATTTATGGAGCAATGGGGATACCACCCAAACAACTACTGTAAACTCATTCGGAGTTTACACGGTTACAGTAACGGATTTATATTGTTCCACTTTTTTTACAACTAAAGTTACTTGGTGTACTAATGTAGAATCACATTTAAATGAGGGTATGGAAGTGAGCTTATTTCCAAACCCCGCGTCCTCCAATTTAAACCTTATAGCTAGCGGACTCCAAGGTTCAGAACTATTAGTTGTGATAACTGATTTGACCGGAAAAAGAATTCACAGCGGAACAATTTCTCGCGAGGAAGCAACCAGTGGATTTCAAATTGATGTGTCAGAGCTTAGTTCTGGAGTTTATATGCTGAGTGTTTCTGAAGGTGAGAATTATTCGACTTATAGAATAGTGGTGGAGTAATCCTACATAATAAGATTTATTAAAAAGCCCAATTACAAAATGTAATTGGGCTTTTTTGATTTTGAATGTCGATGGTTTTATTCCATAAATCAAGATAAATTTGTGAGTACCGAACCGTGAGCATATTAAGTACTTCCATAGAATATTTAAAGGGCGTTGGTCCCAGCAGAGCTGAACTTTTAAAAAAAGAATTCCGCATATTTAAGTATTCCGACTTACTCGATTTTTATCCGTTTAGATACGTAGACCGATCTCGCTATTTTAAAACCAATGAAATAAATAGCGAAACCCCTATGGTTCAGTTGCGGGGTAAATTAGGCAAGGTTGAAATGTTGGGTAAAGCGCGTCAGCAAAGATTGGTTGCCGAGTTTAAAGATGAATTTGGATCCATTGACTTGGTGTGGTTCAAAGGTGCCCGTTTCATAAAACCAACCCTTAAGCCCGATGTGGAATATGTTGTTTTCGGAAAGCCGAATTTTTTCAATCAACGAATCAATATCGCCCATCCTGAATTATCTGTTTATGAATCGGGTTCTAACGGAATAAACGCGAGTTTACAACCCGTTTATTCAACTACAGAAAAACTTTCGGGAAGAGGTTTAAACAGCAAAGGGGTTGAAAAACTGCAACGCAATTTAATTCCTCAAATTTGGGAATACATTCACGAGACGTTAAGTCCAGAAGTAATCACCGATTTGAATTTGATGAGCCGGAAACAGGCATTGAGGCAAATTCATTTTCCTGAAGATCATGAAAAATTACAAAAGGCTATTGTGCGTCTAAAATTCGAAGAATTATTTTTTATTCAACTTCAATTATTGAGAACCCAGCTGGCTCACAAGGCAAAGTTCAAAGGTTTTGTTTTTGAGAGTATCGGAAATAATTTTAATGATTTTTATAATAATAAACTGCCATTTGAATTAACCGGAGCCCAGAAACGGGTACTCAAAGAAATTCGCAAAGATTTCGGCTCAGGCGTTCAAATGAATAGACTCATGCAGGGCGATGTGGGTAGCGGAAAAACCATTGTTGCTTTAATGTGCGCTTTAATGGCACTCGATAATGGTTTTCAAACTTCTATCATGGCCCCTACCGAAATTTTAGCTACACAGCATTTCGAAGGAATTACTGAACTTTTGGAAGGCATGGGAGTTACTGTTGCCCTTTTAACGGGCTCAACCAAAACAGCAGTTCGGAGAACAATATTAACGGATTTGGAAGAGGGTGAGCTGGACATAATTATTGGAACGCACGCTTTAATCGAAGACCGTGTCAAATTCAAAAACATAGGCCTGTCAATTATTGATGAGCAGCATCGATTTGGAGTAGCTCAACGAAGTAAACTCTGGCAAAAAAACACAAGACCACCACATGTGCTGGTGATGACGGCAACACCGATCCCAAGAACGCTTTCAATGACCCTGTACGGCGATTTAGATATATCTGTAATTGATGAACTGCCGCCTGGCAGAAAGGCCATTAGAACAGAGCATAGGTCAGATAGTCATCGCCTAAGAGTTTTTCAGTTTATGAAAAACGAAATTGCAAAAGGTAGACAGGTTTATGTGGTTTATCCATTGATTCAAGAAAGCGAAAAACTGGATTATAAAGATTTGATGGATGGGTATGAAGGTATAGCTCGTGCTTTTCCGAATCCAGAATATCAAGTTGCCATTGTTCACGGTAAAATGAAACCCAAAGACAAAGATTTTGAAATGCAGCGTTTTGCTTCTGGTCAAGCTCAAATTTTGGTTGCGACCACGGTTATCGAAGTTGGGGTTAATGTGCCAAACGCGAGTGTAATGGTGATTGAAAGTGCCGAAAGATTTGGCCTATCTCAATTGCATCAGTTAAGGGGTAGAGTTGGTCGCGGTGCAGATCAATCGTTTTGCATTTTAATGACAGGTCACAAACTTTCGAATGAAAGTAAAAAGCGAATGGAAATAATGGTTCGTACCAATGATGGGTTTGAAATTGCTGAAGAAGATTTAAGGTTAAGAGGTCCTGGTGATATGATGGGAACTCAACAAAGTGGAATTTTAGATTTGAAACTGGCAGATTTAGCAAAGGATCAGCAAATATTATTGATGGCAAGAAACAAAGCATCTCAAATACTTACTGTTGACCCAAACCTTCAGTTGCCTGAAAATTTACCGATACTAAATGAGTTTAAGTTGTTTTTAAAGACGAGACCAAACTGGAGTAGAATTTCCTAAGTCTTTATTTTATCCAAGAATCAACAGCTGAACGGTTGTTCTCAATCCAAACGCTTGCCGCTTTTTGATACCCTTCTTCATTATCTTCTTCTTTAACAAGTAAAAGAAGCTCAGTAAGTTGGTCGTCAGTTAAAAACATGCGGCTCACAATTTCAGCTACTTCCGGATTTTCAGATTTAAAACCGGGTTTCCCGTATACATGAATGTCTTCACTTTCGCCGAATGAATTGCTCGTGTCAGTTAAAAATTTCAAGTCAAAGTGCTTTATTTTCCAGTGTGGTTTCCATGCACTAACTATAAAGTTTTCTTCTTTATCATACATAATTTGAAGCTGATTCATCAATTCATCTTCTTCCATGGCAACAACTTTAGGTTTCATGTTGTAATTTTTGAATGCCGCAGTTGCTGAAATCATTACCCCAGCATTTCTTTTTAAACCATAAAAAATGTTGTCGTAAGCACTGCTGTCTGCTTTTAAATGAGAAAGAGAATCAACGTCAAAATAAGAAGGTACGGCAACACCCATTTGGCAGCCGGTATAAATTTCATCTAAATCTTCAAGACCAGGGTGCTCATAAATGTACACGTAGTGAGCATTTTCCCAAGCATCCATATAAAGGTCAATTGAACCATTATTCAAATCTGAAAATATTTTTTCAATGCCTTGATTTTTAATTTTAACATCAAATCCTTTTTTTTCAAGAACGGCTTTCGTAAGGTAGGTTAACGAACGATTTACATCCCAAGATTCATTGCCAATAACAATAGATTTAGTTGCAGTTTCACACGATTGAAGTGTGATTGTTATAGTAGCTATAGCAATTAAAAAGATTGATAAAAAATGTTTCATTTAGGCTTGTTTTTTATAGATGAGCGAAGGTAATAGAATTATTAAATATAGGTATGGTTTAGCGAGCTTTAACAACATAGGATTTAGTTACTTTTGCCCCCGTTTAAAAGGACTTTTTATGAAAATCTCTTATAACTGGTTAAAGAACTATTTGGCATTTGATTTACCAGTGGAAAAAACAGGTGAATTACTTACAGATTGCGGCCTCGAAATCGAAGGTATTGAATCTGTGGATTCTGTGCCTGGTGGGCTAAAAGGCTTGGTGGTTGGTGAAGTTATGTCTTGTGACCCACACCCCGATGCTGATCGCCTGAAAAAAACTACTGTGAATATAGGTGGAGAAGAGTTACTTCCTATTGTTTGTGGAGCACCAAATGTCGCAAAAGGTCAAAAAATAATTGTTGCTACAGTCGGTACCGAACTTTTTCCAGAAGATGGGGATTCATTCAAAATCAAGAAATCAAAAATTCGCGGTGAAGTGTCACAAGGCATGATTTGCGCTGAAGACGAAATTGGATTGGGTAAAGGCCATGATGGAATTATGGTATTGGATGATTCGGCTAAAGTTGGAACTCCTGCTGCAGAATACTTTAATATAGAGGCTGAATCAACTTTTGAAATTGGATTAACTCCAAATCGAGCAGACTCTATGAGCCATTATGGTGTGGCGCGTGATTTGGTTGCCGTGTTTAATCGTTTTGGGATTGAGCATGGTAAATTGACTTTGCCGAGCGTTGACGATTTTAAAGCAGATGAAAACACGAATAAGATTTCAATTGACGTAAAAGATTCAGATGCATGTCCTAGATATGTTGGAATTACCATTGATGGAATTAAAGTGGAAGATTCGCCTGAATGGTTACAAAAGAGCTTGAGGTCGATTGGTTTAAATCCAATTAATAACGTTGTTGATGTCACTAATTATGTGTTGCACGAATTAGGGCAGCCATTGCATGCATTTGATGCTGATAAAATAACTGGTAACAAAGTAGTGGTTCAGCAATTAAACAACAAAACCAAATTCACAACCCTTGATGAGGTAGAAAGAGAGTTGTCGGATAAAGATTTGATGATTTGTAACGCCGATGAAGGGATGTGTATTGCCGGTGTTTTTGGTGGGCTAACTAGTGGAGTAACTAATTCTACCACTCGAATATTTTTAGAGTCGGCATATTTCAATCCGGTTTCGGTTCGTAAAACGGCCAAAAGGCATGGTTTAAATACAGATGCTTCTTTTCGATTTGAAAGAGGAATTGACCCTGATATGACGGTTTATGCAGCAAAACGAGCTGCACTTTTGATAAAAGAAATTGCTGGAGGAAAAATTACTTCTGATGTAATGGAACATTATCCAACTAAATTGGAAGGGTTTGATGTTAGCATGAGTTATAAAAATTGTGATCGTTTAATAGGCGTTTCATTAGATTGTGACATCATAAAATCAATCATCAAAGATTTAGAAATTGATATCGTTTCTGAAACAGCTGAAGGACTTGAATTAAAAGTTCCAGCCTTTAAAGTTGATGTTCAACGAGAGGCCGATGTGGTTGAAGAAATTCTTAGGGTTTATGGCTATAACGAAATTGAATTGCCTCAAAAAATGAGCATTTCGTTGGTTCCTACTTCTAAACCAGACCCAGAAACAATTAAGAACATTGCATTGAACTTTTTGGCCGATAACGGCTTCAATGAAATGATGGCGAACTCCTTAACTAAAGGAGATTATTATGGTGAGAATTTAAATACGGCTGTTGAAATATTAAACCCATTAAGTCAAGATTTAGGGGTGATGCGCCAACGTATGGTTTACTCTGGACTAGAAGCTGTTTTGTACAATCAAAACCGTAGCTTGACCAATATTAGATTATTTGAGTTTGGTAAAATCTACAATCAATATCAAGACGGAAACAAGGAAGAACAACACATATCAATATATCTATCAGGAGATAAAAGCACGCTTTCGTGGAATTCGCCAGCTGAAAAAACTACTGTGTTTCAGTTGAAAGGTTTGGTGGAAGGTTTACTTAAGAAGTTAGGGTTGAACATTGATGCCATTGTCAGTAAAGAGTCTAAAAGCGAAGAGTTGCAATATGGCATTCAGCTTTCGCTCCAGAAATTAAAAATTGCGGATATTGGTGAAGTATCTGGTAAATACAAGTCGGACTTTGGAATTAAAAATCCAGTTTTTTACGCAGATTTAAATTGGGATAATTTGTTTGAGTTGGTAAAACGTTCAAAAACTAAATTCAAAGAGATTTCTAAATTCCCATCTGTAAAAAGAGATTTAGCATTGTTGGTTGATTCAAGCGTAAAGTTTGATGATTTAAAGAAAATTGCAAGACAAGCGGAAAGGCAATACTTAAAGCAAGTTGGGATTTTTGATATTTATGAAGGCAAAGGATTAGAACCCGGCAAAAAGAGCTATGCTATGAATTTTGAGTTTCAAGACGAAACCAAAACACTTACTGATAAGGTAGTGGAGAAGGCTATTCGAAAAATTTACGATCAGTTGGTTAAACAAGCGGGAGCTAAACTTAGGTCTGGAGAATTATAAATTACTCTTTTACCAGTTTTTTAGTTCGTATTTCACCTTTATCGGAACTCAGCCTCACAACGTAAATTCCTGGTAAATACTCATCCATATTGAAAGTGTATCTTCCATTAGATGAATTGAATTTCAGAAGGGTTTCGCCAATTGAATTAAGTAGTGTAAGGTTTATAAACTCAATATTAGCCGATATAGTAACCAAATTTGAAGTCGGATTTGGATAAATGATAAAGTCCTGCTCTTTTTCGTATTCTTTTGCCGATATGTTAGTTTCTATTTCAGGGCATTCAAGCTGATATTTAGCAATGCTATCTTTTCTTACACTAATGGCTGAATAATACTTAAAAGCCACGCTGTCTCCGACTTCTATACAAAGTAGTTCAGGGTTGTTTCGACACGATATAGTTGGTAATGTCATTTGAAACGAGTCCTTATTGTGAACCTTAAAACGATTTAAACGATTACTTTCACAGGATACTATGCGGCTTCGAATATTGGTCGAAACGTCCAATTCTGTTAGTAGGTTACTATCACAAACTAATCTTTCAAGATATGGTGCCGATGATACATCTATGTTAGTAAGAGAATTATTGGTACAATTAATTTTGAGTTGGGTCATGGTTGGCGGTATGATTAATTTCTTCAATCCATTATTCTGACAAGTGATTGTCTCTAAAAATGTATTGGTACTAAAATCAAGTTCAGTTATGCCACAATCTACACAAACAAATGACTGGAGTTTTAAGTTACTACTCAAATCGAGTGTGTCAAATCGGCTACCACTTGCACTAAAATTTCTTAAACTTTCAAAGTCTTGTATTCCGGTAAGGTCGGTTATATTCCAACCAGAAATGTTAAGGGTCGAAACGTTTTTAATTAGTCTAGTTTCAACCTTTCCTTCAATTGGTGGAGCTTTATAAGCACCATTAATCAACCATTGTTCAAAGTTTTTGTCTGGAATTTGGGTGTATTGTGCTTGACAAATACTAAGGGTAATAAAACTTAAAAAAGTAAAGATTGTTTTTAGCATAAAACAAAAGTAGAGATCAATAGCCTATAAAATGATTCATTTCTTTTTATATAGGCTTGTATACAAAAGGAATTTATCCAATACTTTCGTTTCACTAATTAAGAAAATGGCTAAGAAAGAAATATCGGTATTGTGGGAAGAAGTAATGGACAAAGATGTCTTGCGCTACCACCTTATTATTTGCTGGGTAGGTGCGATATTTAATTCTCTTTTTAGTCTGGTTGATTATTTCAACGATGCCAGCACTTGGTTCGAATATTTTGTCATTCGTATATCGATTTCTTTAATTACGGTATTTCTCATTTTTATGAGACCCCGTTGGAATATGATTGCAGAGCTGCTTGCTTTTATACCATTTATGCTCATTAGTATACAAAATGCCTACATGTGGAGCCACATGGATGCGGAAGGACTGCAAAAGCACACTTTTTCTTATATCGCATTAATAATTGGAGGTGGAATGATGCTTCTTTGGAGAAAACATTGGTCATTCAAAGTTTTGTATTTGAGTTTTTTCATCAACATTTTGTTTTTCTACCTTTTTAGTGAATTGTCTGCTGAAGAAATTCTGGTTAATGGAGGCGCGTTAACCTTTTTGGTGTGCGTCATTTTTATCTTCTTGGTTGATGTAAGGTATAGGTTAACCAAGTCTGGAATTATTTCAAGGCTACAACTAGAACGATCGAACCAGCAACTGGCAAAGCAAAAGGCACTTGTTGAAACTAAAAACAAAGAAATAATGGATTCAATTACCTATGCCAAAAGAATCCAGAGTGCTATTTTACCTTCTAAAAAGTCGTTTGAAGAGTATTTGGTAAATCCCATTATTCTTTACAAACCAAAAGACATTGTTGCGGGTGACTTTTACTGGGTTCATAATTCAGATAAATACACCTACTTCGCTGCAGCAGATTGTACTGGTCATGGGGTTCCTGGTGCAATGGTAAGTATGGTTTGTTCGGCGGCATTGAATAGAGCTGTTGTGGAATTAGGCATTACTGAAACCAACAAAATACTCGACTTAGTTCGAGAAATTGTGATTTCTACCTTATCAAAAGGTGAAGGAGAAATTCAAGACGGTATGGATATAGCCCTTTGTCGATTAGATAACACAAATTTGGAAGTTCAATTTAGTGGAGCCAAGTGTCCGTTGTATCATTTTAGGTATCCAAAAGAAGGTGAAACCTTCTCAGATAAATCGGTTTTTAACGGTTCTCTTTTGTTGGAAGAGATAAAGGGAGATAGGCAGCCTGTTGGAAGATATGTGTCTGAAACGCCGTTTTCAAGCACCACCATTCAAGCCAAAAAAGGCGAGCATATTTTCATTTTTTCTGATGGTTTTGCAGATCAGTTTGGAGGAGAAAGAGCTCGTAAATTTAAGTATGGTCCATTCAAAAAATTGTTATCCGATGTAATCAACGAACAGAATAGCAAGCGGACCAAAATGCTTGATGAGGTTTTCGAAAAATGGCGAAATGACCTTGAACAAGTAGACGATGTTTGTGTTATTGGGGTAACCATATAAATATCAGTAAAAATTCTGTAGTGTCGTTAATAGTGCTCGGTGCGTCGCTATTGTGCTCCGAGTAAATTCAAAATATACCTGATTTAATCTCAAATCTACAATTTGGACCATGAAAGAATATGGATATTTGAACTCTTACTAAACCTATAAATCATGAATTTATTAAAGGCCTTGTTACTTGGAGTATTCACTTTGTTTGTAACGACCACCTCGTTCGCTCAATGGACCAATTTGGGAACTGCTTCTGATTCAACTTTGCGTTTAAACGGCATGAGTTTTCCAACTGAAAGTATTGGTTACAGTTTTATGGACAAAAATGGAGGTGGAGCAGAGTCATTATACAAAACAACTAATGGGGCAAATGATTGGGTTAAAATTGCGCTTGATTCCAATTTTGATAATGCTAATTTTTTAGATATTTCTTTTCCGACTCAGCTAGTGGGTTATTTGTCTGTCAACAGATTTGCCCCTAGCCTGACCAGTAAAATTTTAAAAACTATAGATGGTGGTAACTCATGGACTGATGTTACTCCGCTCAATGTAAATCCAAGTTATAACCTGATAAACGTTGATTTTGTTAGCGAAACAACGGGTTATATAAGCGTGGATAATAAAATATTTAAAACTACTGATGGAGGAAAAACATGGACGTCTAAACGTTTCACTTCCATAGTACACGGCCTTATTCACGAAATTGACTTTGTTGATGAAGATTACGGTTTAATGGGAACTTGGGATGGAACATTTAATTACAAGGGAGCTGTTTATTTTACGAATAATGGCGGAGTTACTTGGGATTCTTTGCAATTTGATTCAGTAAATACCTCAATTACTAGGGTTCAGCAGGTGACCAAAGATTTGTCTTTTGCCATGGGCGGACAAAGCTGGTTTACTGGATTGGCACTTTACAAATCAAATAATGGAGGTATGACTTGGGATACATTATCACTTTCTTTTTTGACGGACAGCATGGATCAAGCCAACGACTTTCATTTTGAAAGTGAATTTGTAGGTAGTTTGATTACCCAAAACGGATATGTTTATGGTACTTCGGATGGTGGTGTAACGTGGGCAATAGAACACAAAGAAAAGTACGGGTTGGAGCTAATTGAACCGGGTAGAAATGGATTATTAATCTCTGGAAATATTGACGTTTTATTAGCTAATTCGAGTATTTCAAATGGAATAGCAGAGTTTGAAAGTGATCTTATAAATGTACACCCCAATCCAGCTAGAATAGATGAAACAATGACTTTTTCGAAGGCTTTAAACGGCCAAACGTTGATATATCAATTAAATGGAGTTTTAGTTTATTCTAGAGAAGTTGAGAATATGAAAACTCTGAATCCAATGGACTTTAACATGAGCGCTGGGCTCTACTTTTTAGTGAACGAAAAACTGGGAGGAAAGCCAATCAAGTTAATGGTCAGATAAGTATGGTAATCTAAAAGCTTCCACCAGCACCCCCGCCACCAAATTCGCCATCTCCAAATTCTATTGGTGTTTCTGAGGGCTCAATAGGTTCATTGCCACCAAGTGTTTGGCCAACAACAAAAGCCTCCATTTCAGATTCGAGCCAATCATTGGCATAAAGAGGGACAATGGTGATGCCGTTTTTTGGTTCTTTATAATATTTCATTACCGAATACCCTAATGCCATGAGAACTAACCCGCCCAATGTTAAGCTTATCTCTGGATGTCCGGTACTGTAGTAAATTTTAAAAGTAATTGCACTAAAAATAGCAGCCACCAGGCCGATTCTTAGAAATAGATAATCTCTTTTATTGATAGCTATGTACAAGTATCCAATTGGAATTAGAATGGTTAAGGTATAGAATATCATAGCCAATGGAATGTCCTCGCCTTGAGGAACTCGAAACCCTAACATTTCTGCACTTAGTTCACGAACTACATAGTAATTTACAGAAAGGTAAATTAGAACCATACTATATCCTTTTAACCATTGGCTCAATTCGTGCCAAGGCCACAGACTATGATTTTTTTCTATTCTCAAAGAGAGAGAATAGCCGCCAATCCAGATGGTAAGACTTATAAAGGGAATTAAACTAGACCAAAAACCACCTAGGGTATTGAGAATAACGACCACTAATGCTGTAGAAGAACCCAGTCCAATTAGAAAAGATAAAATGCTGTTGTACCGAATAGCACAAAAAAGGAAAAGAGCAGCGACTATAAAAATGCCTACTATTTCATGAGGCTCTTCTATAATGAATATTGCTCCAAATAAAGAAAATATACCTTGAACAATTAATGCTTCTGAAACTCCAGATCTAAAATGTTTTTTATCTGAAACGAAGTAGAATTCCAAAGAAGCGAATGATATAATGAAGCAAATGAAACCCATTATACTTATTCCTTCTTCGCCACCTTGAGCCATGCCCAAAATGAATAAACCAAATACTCCTAAAGACCCAATAAAAGTGCCTAGGGCAAGTACAATACTTAATATTATTCCTGGGCTGTACCAATTGGGAGAATGCTTCAGTTCAATTTCATGGAGTTGGTCTTTTGAAATAATTCCTGAATTCTGAAGCTTCTCTCCCAATTTCAATTTGTTGAATCGCTTGAGTTCATCCAATTTGTAGGCTAGCATCTTCATATCGACTTGTTGAATTTAACCAAACGAATAATAAAAGTAACTAAACCAAAAGCTGAAAAAATGAGGTAAAAGAAAAGGAGGCCAGGCTCAAAATCTATTATGGTAATAAACAAATAGGTGAGCGCCACATAGCCAGCTATAGTACCAATAAATAGTAGCATGGGGCGTTTTAATTTCAGTGCCCCAAATACGATGGCACCCGTGCCCAATAATTGCAGAATTGCAAAAGCAACTTCATAATCAGAATTGAAAGTGCCCGCTAAAGCACTTACACAAAATAATATTGCAGAATAATTGATGTAAGTATAGGTAAAGTGTTGTTTGATTTTTGAGTGATCTAAATACAAAGCAGCTCCTAGTATTGATATTGAAAGAAATAGCCCTGCAAAATGAAGTTGATTGGAGTCGAAAAAATCGAACTCGTACCAATTTTGAGGAGTAACGCTGATGCCAAAAAAAGAAGTTAATGCCGTAATTCCTAGAGTTAGTAATCCTAAATGATCGAACCTATAGGCTAAAAAAAAGAAAATACTGGCGATAACAAGAGAAACTAGCCCCAAATAATCGTAGAAAATATCAGTAAGAAAATCAATATACCCCAGCCCAGAAAGAAATAGCAGAGAGCCTGCTAGCAAAATGTAGTCGAAATAGGGGTTTGGAGAAACCACTTTGTTGCGAGAATAATCGTCACCTTTTTTAAAAGCGTAATAAAAGCTAAACCCACTGCCCAATATGAGAATTGTACTGAGAAAAAAATGGCCAATTTGGCCTATGTTTTGGTAAATAAGAAAACCTATTCCAGTAGTAAAAAGTAATACTCCCAAGTAAAGGAGAGTTTTGGACTCATAGAACAATGAAAACCGCTGGCCCGTTTCTATTTCTGAAATAAAAGCATGTTGCTTTTCGGATATTAACCCTTCATTTAGAAATTCGTCGCTGTTTGTTTTATACATTGAGTTTTGAAAAGTACTATTTAGTAAGAAAGAATATGGAATGAATATTAAAACTGAAAAGATATAACAAGCTTAGTGGCTATTTACCGCATTCGAGTCATAGACGTTCTTAGCCTGCCGCCCCATCGAGAAACCAATAACTAGCCTCAAAAAACAGATAGGTATTTTCTAATAACTCAATTTGCTTTAAAAAGTCGCTTTTTCAAGAACCTTTCAAAGAAACTGTGCAACGGAAATATCATTCCCGCTAAAACTGCATTGATTAGTAGTTTGACCATTGGGTCACCACTGGCGTATGATTCCACAAAAGGATCGAATAAAACCAACAAAAATTCAAATAGTAGTAAGAAAGGAAGGAATACTGATAATTCTAACAACCAGTTGGGTAAATGAAACTTTCCAAGAAAGAATAAAAGTCCGAAAAGAACGAAAATGGCAAAAGTAATTCCTGAATATTCTAAGCTATTTCTTCGTTCTTGTTTTTCTGTAGCTGCTAAATCCATTTCTTTTTGACGATGCTCTTCTTCAATTTCTTCTTTTTCAATTTCGTATTTAACTTCCATTTCAAGTAGTCCTTTTTTAGTTGCTTCCGATTTTAAGCTGTCTCTCATAAGAATATGCTCTTCGTACATTTCAAGAGCCAACTTATCATTTCCCTTTTCTTTATAAATTTCATATAGGTTTTCGGTTGCATGCTCAATAAAATTTACCGATTCTATATCTCTTGCTATTTGAAGTCCTTGTAATGAATTGTTTAAAGCCGAATCAAGTTGGTTTTTTGCGATAAAAATCTCCGAAATATTTGAATATGAGTTGGAAACTTCAGTGTAGTTTTTTAGTTTAAATGCCATATTCAAACTTGTTTTAAAAAATTTCAATGCATCATCAAGGTGACCTCTTTCCTCATGCAGGGCACCTATGTTGGTAAATGCGAGTATTTGTCCTGGTTGGTTGTCTATTTCTATGTGAATTTTTAAGCTTTTTTCGTAGTATAACAGTGCACTATCTAGGTGACCTTGTTCATGTAAAATAAGGCCAATGTTATTCAATGAATTTGCAATCGCTCTCTGATTATTTGTTTTCTTTTTATATTCAAGCGAACGTTGGTAATAATCTAAACAACGATCTAAATCTTCCAGTTCGTAATAAATGTTTCCAATGTTATTCAATGTTGCCCCTATTGATGAAGTGTCTTTTAGTTCAGTTACTATTTTTAAGCTTTTTTTATAATATTCTAAACCTTTAGCTAAATCTCCCTGGTTAACATTTGTCATTCCAATAACGTGCAGTATTTCACCAACCTCAGCTAAATTTTGGTTTTTTAAGTGATAGTCTAAATACATTTTAAAGTATCTCTGAGCATTCCGGTATCTATCGGTGTAAAGAGAAGATAATCCTTGAAGGCGAATGGCACGATACTCCCATTTTACGAGGCGATTCTTTTGGGCAAAAAAGTAGAGATTTCTGGCCAGTTTAAATGCTGTGTCCGGATTATTATAAAGGTATTCACTCCAAATTAGATCGTATATACTCGAACAACGTGTTGAGTCAGAAAGACTAGAGTTTTCCCAGTTTTGGTTTAAGCTATCGGCTTTAGTGCTTGCAATTGTTGTAGAGCAAATAAAAAAGGTTACAAATAGAATAAATAGGTTTTTCATACTCGAGGTAGTTTGTAGAATTCGAAATTAAGAATAAGAGAGATGTACCAACAACAAACTAAAATGGGTCTTGCCTTGCAGTCCTATTAGAATCTACATTCTACTGCTAAACAACCTGTTTTCAATGAAATTATGTAATGACAGCATAGCTCTAGTTGAGATATGGGCAGGCCTGTGAGGGTGAGTTATTCTGTTCATTTGAACAAACGACCTTTTAAAAAACTTTCGAGATAAGAATGAGCAGGAAAGATCAAAGCTGCCATAAGTACATTCAATCCCAACTTTATTAGCGGTTCACCGCCGCTCCAAGAATCTACATACGGATCGGTAATAACCAGTAAAAACTCAAACAAAATCAAGAAAGGTAAAAACACTGAAAGCTCTACCGCCCAATTCGGCAACTTGATTTTGCCAAACAAAAATACCAAGCCAAAAAGGGCAAAAATGCCAAGGCCAATACCTGAATATTGGATGGTGTTTCTACGAGAAACTTTTTCTGCTTCGAGACGCGCGGCTTCCTTTTCTTGTTGTTCTTGAATTAAAAGTTCTTTTTCAAATTCTGCTCTGCTTTCTGCTTGTGCAATTTGTTTTGCTACTTCTTCACTTTGTATACTATCGCGCATTTGTATTTCTAACTCCAACATATATATGGCTTGCATGCCTTTGTTTTGGAGCTTGTAAATTTCTTTTAAAGTAGCTGCTGCCTTTTCAATCTGAAATGGTGAGCCTATTTCTTTACTTATGCTCAATGACTTTAAACTGTAATCCAGAGCCTCTTTATTCTTTCCCTTTTTCTTGTAAAGGCGTCCTATGTTGTTTAAAGCTATGGCAATTCCTTTTTTATCTCCGATTTCTTTAGAGGTTTGTAAACTGCGGGTGTAATAATCCAGTGCATCTTTAGTATTGCCTTGATCATCGTAAATAAGCCCTATGTTATTTAAGGTATATGCGACTCCTCTTTTATCTATTCTTTCTTCACCTATTTTTAAACTACGAGCATAATTGTCCAAAGCTTCTTCGATTTTACCCTGGCCATAATAAACTAGGCCAATGCTAAGTAAATTCGTTGCAACTCCTTCTTTAAATCCAATTTCTTCATCTATTTTCAAACTGCGGTTGTAAAAATCTAATGCCTCAGAAGTTTTGCCTTGATTTTTATAAAAGATTCCAATATTAAATAATGAAGCAGAAATTCCTTTTTTATCTCCAATTTCTTCTTTTATTTTTAAACTACTGGTATAATATTCTAGGGCCTCTGCTGCTTTTCCTTGAGCATTGTAAATAAGTCCTATGTTGTTCAATAAACTTGCAATCCCTTTATTATCTTTAATCTCTTTTTTTATTTTCAAACTGTTAGTGAAATATTTAATCGCTTCAGCAAGGCTGCCATTTAAATAAAAACCTGAACCTTGAATATGAAAGGCATTCGCTTCCCATTTCTTATTCTGCTTTTCTTGTGCCAGTTTTTTTATCTGCTCGGCCATCACAAATGCCGTGTCCGTGTTCGTATAAATATATCCATCCCAAATAATTCTATTCATGGCTTTAAAACGTGCGCTGTCTGGCTGCGTTTCGTCTAGCCATATTTGGTTGAGACTATCGAGGTTAACTTGCTGTGCATTCGAGGAAATTCCAATAAAAACGAAGAGTACAATTAACAGCTTTTTCATGACTTTAGAGTTTAAGTCATGCAAGGTAGAAAAAGCTAGGTGCTTTTAAAAAGTCGCTGCTTTAAAAATCTTTCGAAAAAGCTGTGCAGTGACGGCATATCTCCTGTGGAGATATGAGCGGGACTGTGCGCCAGGCTTAAACTGCTGTTTTGAATAATCGACCCTTTAAAAATCTTTCTAGAAACGAATGAGCAGGAAAGATTAAGACCGCCATCAGTACATTCAATCCAAGTTTTATGAGTGGCTCACCACTGCTCCAAGCATCTACGTATGGGTCCGAAATAACCAGTAAAAACTCAAACAAAATCAAGAACGGCAAAAACACCGAAAGCTCTACCGCCCAGTTGGGCAGTTGGATTCTTCCAAACAGAAAAACCAAACCAAACAAAGCAAAAATTCCAAGCCCAATGCCCGAGTATTGAATAGTATTTCTGCGTTCTACTTTTTCGGCTTGAAGACGGGCGGCTTCTTCGGCTTCTTGTTCAGCAATAAGCTGTTGTTTTTCAAACTCATGCTCTACCTCCATTTTCAGAAGTCCTTTTTTTGCTTCCTCATTTTGTATACTTTCCTGTATTTCGGTGTATAGCTGGTACATTTCTAGTGCTTGCATACCTTTTTCCTCTTGATAATAAACAGAGTACAAACCCCATGCTCCTAATTTCTGATCTTCTAGTGAACCAATCTCGGAACCCAATGTGAGGCATCGTGAATAATTTAATTCTGCACGATGGAAATCTTGTTTTTCATCATAATAACGGCCTAAATAATAACTTGCGCTTGCTTCACCAGCCTTGTTACCTGTTTTTACATTGATGTCTTTACTTTCTTTTATTAGCTTAAAATATTCGGAATCCCTTCCTTGATCACGATAGATGTATGCCAGAGATAAAAGCGTCGTCTGAATCCCTTCATAATGTTCGGTTTTCTTTCGCAGAGCAAGTGCTTCCAAGTAATAGCTAATAGCCGCAGAGTCATTTTCTAAATTCCTATATAGCCTTCCAAAATTGTGCAGGACTGTTGCGGTTTTTACGTCATCGCCTTTTGATTGAGCAAGAGGTAAAACTTTCTCGAGATACTCCTTGCTTATTTCATAGTTCTGCATAGACATACACACATCTGCTAGATTGTTCAATACAGTAAACATGTTTGAGGTATCTTTCAGTTCCTTGGAGATTTTTAAACTTTTTTGGTAATAAGGAATCGCTTCAGCATACATCCCTCTTCGTTTATATACTACCCCTAATTTATTGAACGAAGAAGAAATTAATATTGAGTCGCCTAATTTTTCACTCATTTTAAGACTCAGGTTTAGCCTTTCAATAGATTGAGGGTAAAGACCTCTTAAAGCGTAAGTGGTACCCTGTATTTGAAGAGCTTCAATTTCGTAATTTATTTGTTTGGAATCTTTCGCCCGAGTTTCAAGTTCCTTTGCTAGTGTAAAAGCAGAATCAGGGTTCGTATATATGATTTTGTTCCAGATGTAATCCTTTAAAGTTTGAAGCCGGATACTGTCACTTAAGGATTCGTTTTGCCAATTGTGTTGGGGGCTGTCTAGGTTGCTGTTGCTAAAGGAGTGGAGGCAAAAAAGAACGATGAATAGAAAAAAGAGATTTCTCATGACTTGGGTTTTGTGTTTTCGAATTTAAAGATTCACAAGCAAGGAAGTTGAAATGTCAAAGTTCAAAATTCTTTGTTCGTCATTGGATATTCGCATACCCTATTTAGGGTATTTTAATACTCTGAAAAGTTTTTATTTAGAACTATTCTAAATAACTTTGCAAAAGCCTAAACCAAGAGGTTGGCTTAATTGTTTTAAGGTTATGATTAAAGTATCAGATGAAGCAAAAGAAGAAGTCCTTCGCCTTATGGCAGACGACAAGATACCTCAAGATGCGGTAATTCGTGTTGGTGTTGAGGGTGGTGGTTGTTCAGGACTTACTTATCAAATGGATTTTGAAACTCAGCCCAAAGAAGATGATAAAATCTTTGAAGATCAGGGAATTAAAATTGCCGTAGATAAAAAAAGCTTTTTGTACTTGGCAGGTACCGTCCTTGAATATAGTGGAGGTTTAAATGGTAAAGGCTTCGCTTTTAATAATCCAAACGCATCTCGCACTTGCGGTTGTGGTGAAAGTTTTTCTATTTAAAATGAACATATTATTTAATACCCCTTCCGTCACGCTAAGGCGTGACACCTTCCCCAAAAGGGAAGGGTCCCCTCCTTTGGGAGGGGTGTTCGCATGGCGAACGGGGAGGGTTTATCATTCAGAACCACCGATCATAAATAGAAGTTATGGCAGATAAGTTAGCACAACAAGACGTAGCGCTTGACGAACACATAAAGTCGGAATACAAATATGGTTTTACTACTGATATTGAATCTGACAATGCTCCCAAAGGACTTAACGCAGATATCATTCGCTTTATTTCTGCAAAGAAAAATGAACCACAATGGTTGCTCGACTTTAGATTAGAGGCTTTCGAAAAGTTCGAAACTTTAACCGAGCCTGAATGGGCACATGTTGAATATCCTAAACCAGATCTTCAAGACTTAATTTTTTACGCGGCACCAAAGCCAAAGAAAAAGCTAGATAGCTTGGATGAGGTTGATCCAGAATTATTGGACACCTTCAAAAAACTTGGAATATCGATAGATGAGCAAAAAAGGTTGACCAATGTTGCTGTTGATATTGTAATGGATTCAGTTTCAGTAGCTACTACGTTCAAAGAGACTTTGGCTGAAAAAGGAATAATTTTCTGCTCATTTTCTGAAGCGGTAAAAAATCACCCTGATTTAGTACAGAAGTACATGGCTTCGGTAGTTCCAGTTAACGATAACTACTATGCTGCTTTAAACTCAGCCGTATTTACTGATGGTTCGTTTTGTTACATTCCAAAAGGGGTAAGATGCCCAATGGAATTGTCAACTTACTTTAGAATTAATGAAGCAAATACTGGGCAATTCGAGAGAACATTGATTATTGCCGATGAAGATAGTTATGTAAGTTACCTGGAAGGTTGCACGGCTCCTATGCGCGATGAAAATCAATTGCATGCTGCAGTTGTAGAGATTGTAACTCACAAAGGTGCTGAGGTAAAATATTCTACAGTTCAGAATTGGTATCCAGGTAATGCGGACGGCGTGGGAGGGATCTACAATTTCGTTACTAAGCGTGGATTGTGCGAAGGCGATCATTCAAAAATCTCTTGGACTCAAGTTGAAACAGGTTCTGCAGTTACTTGGAAGTACCCAAGTTGTGTGTTGAAAGGCGATTATTCAGTAGGCGAATTCTATAGCGTTGCTGTAACAAATAATTATCAGCAGGCAGATACGGGTACTAAAATGGTACATATTGGTAAAAACACCAAGTCTACCATTATTTCAAAAGGCATTTCTGCTGGCAAAAGCAACAACTCATATCGAGGTTTAGTAAAGATCAATAAAAGTGCTATCAATGCTCGTAATTTCTCTCAATGCGATTCACTTTTGCTCGGGGATACTTGTGGGGCGCACACTTTTCCATACATAGAAACGTCAAACAAATCGGCGAGAGTTGAACATGAAGCGACCACCTCTAAAATTGGGGAAGATCAAATTTTTTATTGCAATCAGAGAGGTATCGACACGGAAAAAGCAATAGGGTTAATTGTCAATGGATATTGTAAAGATGTTTTGAATCAGTTACCTATGGAATTTGCCGTTGAAGCTCAAAAATTATTAGACATTTCGTTAGAAGGAAGTGTAGGGTAAAATAGACTAGCATGGAAGATATTAAAACAGGAACTAAAGTTGATCATGAACGTTATGGCCAAGGCGTAATTACCGAAAGTAATTTGGCAGGGTTTACTGTAATCTTTGAACGCTCTGGAAAAATGACATTTTCTCGCCTGAACGAAGATTTTGAAATACTAGAAGAAGGCGATGGAGAATCTCCTAGTGTGGACGGAATAGCCGCTTCTGAAGTTGCTGGAATGCTGAGAAGAATTCTTGAAGAATACAATGGCCTTTCGGAAGTTGTTGATTTAGGGGATAAGTGGGAAGGAGGAACAATGGTTCTCAAACCAGCAAATCCAGATTTACAATCTAAGGAAATTCCAATCGAACAGTTCTTTCACAAAATTGTAATGGTTCGCGATCGACTAAGAGTTTTAGAACAAAATATCAATAGCCACGGCAAATTAACAGATGAAGATAAGGTGCATTTACAGCAATACATAACTAGAAGTTATGGCAGCCTTACCACATTCAACGTATTATTTAAAAACAAAGACGAACAGTTTTCAAGCAAGTAAAACTATGTTATCAATAAAAGATTTAAAAGCAAGTGTAGAGGGTAAAGACATTCTCAAAGGCCTTAATTTAGAAGTTAAAGCTGGAGAAGTTCACGCTATAATGGGACCAAATGGTTCTGGTAAAAGTACATTAGCTTCTGTCCTTGCGGGGAGAGAAGACTATGATGTTGATGGTGGAACCGTGAGCTTTGATGGGAAAGATATGTTGGATTTAGCACCTGAAGAAAGGGCAGCGGAAGGCTTGTTTTTGGCTTTCCAATATCCTATCGAAATACCAGGTGTTAGCAATATCAATTTCCTTAAAACTGCTATTAATGAAATCAGAGCATATAAAGGTCAAGAAAAAATGGCTGCTAAGGATTTCTTAAAACGAGTGAAAGAGAAAAAAGAATTGGTTGAGTTGAAAGATAATTTAGCCAGTCGATCTGTTAACGAAGGATTCTCTGGCGGAGAAAAGAAACGTAACGAGATTTTTCAAATGGCTATGCTTGACCCAAAACTGGCTATTCTTGATGAAACCGATTCTGGTCTAGATATAGACGCACTTAGAATTGTAGCTAACGGTGTTAATCGACTAAAAACGAAAGACAATGCAACAGTAGTCATTACACATTATCAGCGATTGTTGGATTATATAGTACCTGATTATGTTCATGTTCTTTACCAAGGAAAAATTGTAAAAACTGGCGGTAAAGAGTTGGCCTTAGAGTTAGAGGAGAAGGGCTACGATTGGCTCACCAAAGGAGACAAAGAGGAAGTCTAATGGAGGTATTAGTAAACGATAAAAAAGAATTGTTTTTAGAGCAATTCAGAGTTTCGGAAGGTCTTTTAGGAGAAAGTGTTCGGGCGGAAAAAGCGTTACAAAACCTTGACTTTCCTACTACTCGAGAGGAATATTGGAAATACACCCGCTTGTCTAAAATTCAAAACGGTAATTTTTCGATTGCAGATCCTTCTGATACTATTGATGTAATATCCATAAACGAAGAGGCTCCAAGCTTAAATTGTGTCAATGGTTTTTTTGGCGAATTAAATGGCGATTTACCAAAAGGGGTTACTATAACACCCCTTGAAAAGGTTAACTCTACTTTGGTTGAATACCAGTATGAGTTTTTTGCAGCTTTAAATACTGCCTACTTTACCTCAGGTATTCGCATTACGGTTGACGAAGGTGTGGCGATGGAAAAAGCGATGCAGTTGAATTTTGCAAACTCTGCAAATAATTTACAAGCACAGCCTAGAATTGAAATCAAGGTGGCAAAAAATGCTTCTGCGCAATTTGTTTTGAATTTTCAAAACCATGGCAATACGGGTAACTTCTGGAACGTAGTTTCTGAAATGAAGGTTGCTCAAAATGCTGAATTAAATATTCATCAGTTGCAACAGGGTGGTGACGATAATTACTTGATAAATACTACTGAAGTTCAACAAAAAAAGGATAGCCGATTTGCGATTCATACCATTTGTTTAGAAGGTAAAATTCTAAGAAACAACCTGAACATTGCGGTACAAGGACAAAATTGCGAAACAAAATTGAACGGAGTTTATTTGGCTTCTGGTTCTGAGCATTTTGACAATCATACTTACGTAGATCATATTGCCCCGAATTGTAATTCTAGCGAAAACTACAAGGGTATCATTGACGACAAAGCAACGGCTGTTTTTAATGGTAAAGTAATGGTTCAACCAGATGCTCAAAAGATTAACGCTTTTCAAAGCAATCAAAATATTCTTTTAAGTGATGATGCTACCATTAACTCAAAACCAGAGTTAGAGATTTATGCGGATGACGTTTTGTGTTCTCATGGATCTACAACCGGTCAATTAGATGACGAAGCTTTGTTTTATCTAAGAACCAGAGGAGTGAGTGAAGTTAGTGCTAAAAAAATGCTGATACGTGCTTTTGTTTTTGATGTACTTGAAGAAATTAAACTAGAATCATTCAGAACTCATGTTGAAGAGTTGGTAGATGAAAAATTTAAAGTGTGATTAATTAGAGTGTCATTCCCAAGAGCAAAGCGAGTTGGGGATCTCAAGCTGAACAAACAGATTCCCGCCTACGCGGGAATGACGAATAGAAATGACAAGATTGGATATAAAGAAAATCAGAAAAGACTTCCCTGTTCTTCATCAAGAAGTTAACGGTAAACCACTGGTATATTTAGATAATGCAGCTTCTACCCAAAAGCCAAAAGTTGTTATCGATCGAATTTCTGATTACTATTCTAACGAGCATTCAAATATCCATCGAGGAGTGCATTCGCTTTCTGCAGCCGCAACCGAAGAATATGAAATTGCAAGAAAAACGGTGCAAGCTCATTTAAACGCAACACACGATCACGAAATTATTTTCACAAAAGGAACAACCGATGGCATTAATTTAATCGCTAACGGATTTTCCGGAAGTATTCTTAACAAGGGAGATGAGGTAGTCGTTTCCCAATTAGAGCATCACTCTAACATTGTTCCATGGCAAATGGCATGCGAACAAAGCGGTGCCAATTTAAAAGTGATTCCAATTAATGATTCTGGAGAGTGGATTATGGATGAATTTCATAACCTACTATCTGATAAAACGAAGTTGGTTGCGGTTAATCATGTGTCTAATGCATTAGGAACCATTAACCCCATAAGTGAAGTAATTGAAGCAGCGCATTCAAGAGGAATTCCAGTTTTAATTGATGGAGCTCAGGCTGCACCGCATATGGCCATTGACGTTCAATCTTTAGATTGCGAGTTTTATGTGCTTTCGGGTCATAAATTATTTGGTCCTACAGGAATTGGAGTTTTATACGGCAAAGAAAAATGGCTGAATAAAATACCACCCTATCAAGGTGGAGGTGATATGATTAAGTCGGTTTCTTTTGAAAAAACAACCTATAATGAATTGCCATTTAAGTTTGAAGCTGGAACACCCAACATAGCTGGAGTTTTAGGTTTGAAAATAGCCATTGATTATTGCAATGAAATTGGTTTTGACAACATTTTGGCTTACGAAACCGAATTGTTGGAGTATGCTACTGAAAAATTAGGCTCTATAGAAGGTTTAACCATTTATGGAACATCGGAGAACAAAGCGTCTGTAATATCTTTTTTGTTAGACGATATACACCCGTATGATACAGGAACTATATTAGATAAGTTGGGTATAGCTATTAGAACGGGGCATCATTGTACTGAACCCATTATGACTCGGTTTGGCATTCCGGGAACCGTAAGAGCGTCATTTGCATTTTACAATACTACCGAAGAAATAGACAAACTATATGACGGTTTATTGAGAGTAAAGAAGATGTTTGGATAATGAAAGCCAAGTTGTTTATCATATTATGCAAGTCATTCCCAAGAGTACGTGAGTACGAGTTGGGAATCTCAACAATGTTCAACATAGATTCCAGCCTTCGCAGGAATGACGAAAAAGTGTAATCTGCGGGAGAATATTTATGACTATAAAAGAAAGACAAGAAGAATTAATAGAAGAGTTCGCAATGTTCGACGACTGGATGGAGAAATACGAATACATCATAGATATGGGAAAAGATGTAGTTGGTATTTCAGAAGAACTGAAATCGGAAGATAACCTAGTAAAAGGTTGTCAAAGTAGAGTTTGGCTAGTGCCATCGAGAACAGAGGGTAAATTGCATTTTGAGGCTGATTCAGATGCCATAATAACTCGAGGGATTGTAGGTATGGTTGTTCGCGTTTTAAGTAATGCTACAGCCGAAGAGATATTAAATGCTGAACTCTTTTTTGTAGATCAAATTGGACTAAAAGAACATTTA
Organism: Salibacteraceae bacterium; assembly: GCA_049599135.1. Taxonomy (GTDB): domain Bacteria; phylum Bacteroidota; class Bacteroidia; order Flavobacteriales_G; family Salibacteraceae; genus UBA2108. The sequence continues at coordinate 7,504 of JBMYOI010000012.1, read as the reverse complement.
TCTCCAACCCGTTCAAATGGATTGGTATCTATGATTAAAAAAATAAAGACTTATGCACTGGCTTATTCAGTGAAAGCAAACTAAAGATGGATAAGAAAATTCTAGAAAAGACAGTTATCGAGGTCATTAAAACTGTATACGATCCGGAAATACCCGTTGATGTGTATGAGTTAGGTCTTATATATGACATTAAAATTGACGATGATTTTAACGTTGATGTTCTTATGACTCTTACCTCACCTAGTTGTCCCGTTGCTGAAAGCCTTCCAGAAGAAGTTGAGCAAAAAATTGAAGGTATTTCGGATGTAAAAAAGTCAAAAGTAACCATCACATTCGAGCCTGCTTGGGAAAAAGACATGATGTCTGAAGAAGCTCAGCTTGAGTTAGGTTTTATGTAATGGAGCAACCTGTCGAAATAGTAAATCGCGTCGCCAAATCTGGATTGGTTCAGTTAGATATGGCTGATTTTTTTCCAACCAATGATATTATCGAATATGATATTGCTCAAAATCTGTGGCAAGGAATCGCTCTTAAAGAAAAGGATTTCCGTGAGTTTATCAAATCAAATGACTGGACCAAGTACAAAGGTTTACATGTTGGATTGACTTGCTCGGTAGACGCTATAATTCCTAGTTGGGCATATATGTTATTAAGTTCGGCTCTCCAAGATTGTGCTTTAAGCGTTCATTTTGGAACTAAATCTGAGGTTGAACAATTGCTTTTGTTAGAGTCTATTCAGTCAATTAATGCAGAAGAGTATCATGATACTCGAATAGTGATTAAAGGTTGTGGAGATAAGCATGTTTCTGAATCTGCTTGGGTGACTATTACCAGCGTTTTGCAGCCAGTTGCAAAGTCATTAATGTTTGGAGAGCCTTGTAGTACAGTGCCTGTATTTAAAAAAGCCAAGTAAAACCCCACTCATTCGTTTAATTCAACCGATTATTTATTGAATTCCAATTAACTGACCGTTCGTCATCTGAGGTCGTCTTTTTTGTTCTAATTTCCTTTTTTCAATTCAAATATTTGAAACAGTTAGTTGCCATATTTTTTGCTTTGCTTTCGCTGAATGTACTCGGTCAAGATGCTTTGTTCAATCAGTTCACAACGGAAAATGGCCTTGGAAGCAATCGCACTCATTCTGTTATTGAAGACGATTTTGGAAGGTTATGGATTGCAAATGAAAACGACCTTTCTGTTCTGGAAGGGTTTAATTTCAGAAGCATGGAGTTGCCTAATAATGAGGGTTCTATTATCGGTTTTAATAAAACTAAAACAGGAGGAATATGGTCATACGATTCACAAGGGAGGCTATATCAGTTAAATGGCGATGTTTTTAAACCCATTGCATTAAACAATAAACTTGAACAGCTTATTTCGACCAATATCACTAACGGCATTGCTATCGATTCTAGGGATAATGTTTGGCTTTCGGTAATTATTGGGCCAGGGTTATACCGTATGAGCCCAAGTTCGCTTACGATAGACAATTTTTCTAAAGAAATAAAGGAATCCACTTATTGGATTAAAGAACTTGAGAAAGGGCTATTTATTTCCGGTTCTAAAAATGAATCTGCAGGCGAAGAATCAATTCTCTATGTTGAAATAACTGGAAAAACCCTTGAAATACCGCTCTCCGGAAAAGGTGGGTATAGTAAGAGTAAAGTCGTTGCCCTAAAGGATAGTTCTTTTCTTTTTTCAGTGGGTAGCGAGTTAGTCCATTTTAATAAGGAAGAGGTAATAGCTCGATTATTTACTGAAAAAAACATACAAGCCATTTTAGCAGACGCAGAAGGTAAAATATGGGTAGGTTTATTAAATGGAGGGATTCAGTGTTTTCCTACAGGTGAGATAAATTCACGAAATCGGATAGATTATCTGGGAAATACTTCCATAACTGATATTTACGAAGATTCTCAACAAAATTTATGGATTACAACTAACGGTCAGGGAGTTTACAGTTATAATGTAAACCCGGTAATCACCTATCAAGCTCCCGAATTATTTGAAGGAGATGATACTTCTTTTGTTCGCCAGCAAAAGGCAATAGTCCTTGATCAAGACCCAAATTTATTGACCCTTGAACGCGTTCTTTGGGATACCGTTGCACCCGAAATATTTATTAGCTCTTTTGAAATTAATAATAAGGATACTGTGCTATTGGATCAATATGATTTAGAGGCAAATCAGAATTTTTTAAGGTTGGGTTTTGTGGGTTCTCTTCCGGGTAACCCTGGTCTTTTTCAATACCGATACAAATTAAACGGAGTAGATAACGATTGGGTCTATTCAAGCATGAATACCGTGAGTTACCCAATGCTTCCTCCGGGGAAATACCTGTTTTCAGTAAGTGCGATGAGTAAAGAAGGCCTCTGGAGTAAAAATAATGCCGAAGTCAGATTTGTGATTCGCCCACATTATTATCAAACCTTTTGGTTTAAAGGGGCTTTGGTTGTTTTAGTTCTCGTTTTTATAGGATTAAGCGTGTTTTTATATACCAAAAATGTAAGAACTAAAGAAGCAGAAAAAGCCAAGGTTAGTCAGCGAATTGCCGATTTGGAGTTGATGGCTTTAAGAGCTCAAATGAATCCTCATTTTTTATTTAATACCCTGAGTTCAATCCAACATTTTGTGTCAGCAAATAATACTGAAGAAGCGTTGAGGTACCTAAGCAAGTTCGCCAAATTAATGCGCGTTGTTTTAGATAACAGTAAGCGAAAAGAAATATCCATTAACGACGAATTAAAAGCCATCCAACTTTATTTAGATCTAGAAAAACTTAGGTTTAAAAATAAGTTTGATTATAACATTGAAATAGGAGAGGGCATTGACCCCAGTTATGATGAAATACCTTCTATGTTAATACAGCCTTATTTAGAAAATGCAATTCTTCATGGCATTAACAACAAAAGAGAAGCTGGTCATATTTGGGTAAAACTGAGTCATGAAGGTGAAAACATAGTTTGCCGAATAGAAGATGATGGAGTTGGTAGAAACAAGGCTGCCAAGATGCAAGAAAACAGATCGAAAGAACACAAAAGCCAGGGCATGAACATTACGCGTGATAGGCTGTCAATCATTAATAGAGTGACAGAATCAGGACTGAGTGTAGTGGTTGAGGACCTATTTCCGGGGCAAGAGAATACCGGAACACGAGTAATTATTTATGTACCCTTTAAAAACTATTAGCCATGCAAAAAGACAGCATTCGCGCAATGATCATTGATGATGAGGAAGGCGCAAGAGAAAGTTTATCCATTTTATTAGAAAAATACGTCGACGGTGTAAAAATTGTCGCCAAAGCAGATTCCATAGCCATGGGAATGGAGAAGATTAAGAAATACACTCCCGATTTGGTATTCTTGGATATTGAGATGCCTTTTGGTAGTGGTTTCGAATTGTTGAACAGAATGAAGCCCATCAATTTTGATATCATTTTTGTGACGGCTTATGATCACTATGCATTGAAAGCAATTAAATTTTCCGCCCTCGATTATTTACTAAAACCAGTGGATATTGAAGAGCTGAAAAAGGCGGTAGATAAACACAAAAAACGCAACCCTGAACAGGCGGCGGAGAGCTATCAAAATTTGGTTGATAATGAATCGATTGAAGGGGATAATAAAAAATTGGCAATTCCAGATTCTAGTGGAATTATTTTCGTTCCAATTAAAACAATCATTCGTTGTGAGTCGGACGGGAATTACACTAAAATATTCTTGACTTCTGGCAAGAAGATTTTAGCTTCAAAAACACTGGGTGAATACGAATCTATGCTAGATGGAGATGGTTTTTTTAGAGTTCACCGTAGCCATTTGATTAACCTATCGCATCTTAAAAAGTACAACAAAGGCGAACACTGTTATGTTGAATTGGGAGATGGAACCCAAGTAGATGTTTCTAGAAGAAAAAAATCGGCATTTATGGAGGCGTTGGAAGCGATGAATTCTTAATACCTTACATATTTGCCTTATGAAAGTTCCACTGAAATTAGTTAAGTGAAAGTAAACTCTTCCATATTATTTCTCTTTTGCGAGCGGAGTGAAGCAATCCGTTAATTCAAAAGACTTAGTTGTTGTCTTTCTTTTCAGGGAAGAAACTTGCACGTAAACTTGGTCAAGAATTAGAAACTGAACGTAGATACCAAACCCACTTTTCTTGTGAATGACAAAGTAACGTACACACGTTTTGCTGTTTTTTGTGCACGCCTTATTTCATAACCTTTATTCTTCTCCAAGAAAAACCTTACTCACAAATGATTTGGGTAACATCACAAACAATAATAGGTGAATAGTAAATCATTGAACAATCATTATTTAGAATGAGTTAAGTTTGTGATTACAAGACGTTTATTAAAATACCACCTACTTGAATAAAATAACGCAACAAACAATTCTACATTTTGTAAACGGCCTACCTGTTTTGTTTCTTTTGTTGAATTGTTACCCCGTATTTGCACAAGAATTTGATGAAAAATCAAAAGACCATTTCTTTACTCCTCGGAACAAGAATTTGTCGTTCAATATTGATTTCAATCGACATTGGAATTTCTACCGGGGTTAAATATTAGTTTTCCAAATCATGAAAAAATATTTAGTAATAACCCTTCAATTATTTATAATCACCTTTTGTAGTGCCCAGTCATATACAATTAACCACTTTCAAACTAGTTTTGATACCCTCACAGATTATAATTCATTAAATCAGGAGCTTATTGGCAAAGGTGAAGATCCAATTGTTTGGATTAACACTTTTGATTTTGGATTTGATTTTTTGTTTTTCGATAAAGTATATAGAGAAGTGAATATGGAGTATGATGGCTCTGGAACATTCAAAGGTTCTCCTAATTATAACCTTTTCCTTTTTCAAGCAAACTATACGGTTGGGACAATGCCAAAATCAGAGAACAGGTACAAAAGTGATACAATTAATGGGTTAAAAGTGTTGAAGCTGGAATATAGGAATATGTATTTTGACGATGAGTGGTCAATAAATGGAGAAAACCATTTCATTAATTTTCAAACTTGGTTTTACGAGGATGGAACAATAGAAGTCCATTTTGGAGATATAGATTTAAGTAAATGTTCATACTATTTTCCAGGTCAAGGTTTTAGTATTGATAATTCAGACCCTGTTGGAAACATTATCGGCCCATGGGTTTCTATAAACACCAATGATTTTAGCAAAGGAGCTTGTTTTTGGGGTGACCACAATAATCCTCATAAAATCCATAATAATGAAGACTCATGTTGGGTATTAACCTCTATTCCACCTCCTGGTTTTGTGGTACAGTTTGTTCGTTCTCCTACCTCAATTAAAGAAGCTGAAAAGGTTGAGGTCAAAAATTTTAAAGTGATTAAAAACAATGGTTTTATTACTATTCAAGACAATTTTAATTGTTTTCAATCGTGTAGTATTTATGATGTTACCGGAAGAAAAACTGACCAAAAAACAGAGACGCAATTTCTATTAAATGAAAAAAGCCAAAACCTTTTAATTTTAAAAATTGAAGGGAGTTGTGGTACCGAAATTCATAAATTAATTGCAGACTAAAAGACATTAAATTGATGTCAATTTTTCTATATTGACCCTGTGAAATTTGTCTGGCTAATTATTTTGCTTTTTGGTTATCAAGTTGGTTTTAATCAAAAAATCAACGGTGTAAATGTGGTTTCACCTCAAACCGAATTGGCCGCTAAATCTTTATCAAACCTTTCGAGAATAAATACCAATTGGGTTTCCTTTTGCCCGTTTGCTTTTATGAAATCTGGTGAAACTTATGTCGAGTACAATTCAATAAATAACTACTGGGGAGACAAAACTCCCAACCTTAAAAAACTAGTTCAAAATGCCCACCAACAAGGGCTTAGGGTTTTGATAAAACCTCACGTTTGGGTCGAGGGAGAAGGTTGGCCTGGGGATTTTACCCCTGGAGTAGGAAAATGGAAAGAGTGGGGAGGTAACTATACTCAATTCATTCTTGAATTGGCAAACCTTTGCCAAGAGGAAAATGTTGAAATGCTTAGCATAGGAACTGAATTTAAAAATTCCGTAAAGACTGTCCCTGGTTACTGGAAAAGACTAATTGAAAGCGTTCGTGAAGTTTATAGTGGTAAACTTATTTATGCGGCTAACTGGGACAATTACCAATACATACCTTTCTGGAAACAATTGGATTACATAGGCATTGATGGCTACTTCCCGTTAGTTGATGCGACCACTCCAGCAGTTACCGAAATAAGTCAAGCTTGGATGCCTATTGCAAGAAGTTTGAAGCGGTTTTCAGAGAAACAAAACAAAGCGATTGTTTTCACCGAGTACGGTTATCGAAGTATTGATAACACAGCCAATAAACAGTGGCTAATAGAGTCTATACCAGATGATCGGAATATTAATTTAGAAGCTCAGAATAACGCTTATTTGGGGTTTTACAACTCCGTTTGGGAAAATGATTGGTGCGCAGGTGGTTTTATCTGGAAATGGCATTTAAAAGAATACGAAAACAAACTTAATTTTAGTTCAGGTTATACGCCTCAAGGTAAACCTGTAGAAAAGATAATTTTAGAATGGTACTCCAAAGAATACTAGTAAGCATATTTATTCTTGTATTGGCCTGTTCGTGTACAAAAGAAAAGGTTTATTCCCAAGGTACTTTTCAAACAAAAATAAACGGAGCCAGCTTTGTCGCTAGCGGCTTAGCTATTGATGATTCACACATTTCACCAATTCTCGAAACAAAATCAAATTGGGTCTGTTTAATGCCATTTGCCTTGGGGTATTGGGACAGTACTGCATTGAGGTATAATGAAGCAGGTCAATGGTACGGAGAGACGGAGAAAGGGATTTCTGAGGCGATTAGCTTGACTGAGGCTAAAGGTTTGAAAGTGATGATAAAACCACAAATTTGGTTTTGGGACGGAAAATACACGGGACATTTCAAATTGAATAATAGCCAAGACTGGCAGGAGTTTGAAAAGAATTACGAAGAATTTATTTTACTGTTTGCACGTGTGAGTGAAACCAATAAGGCTCCGTTGTTTTGCATAGGAACCGAATTAGCCGCATTTATTGAACAACGACCTGAATTCTGGAACAACTTAATACAAAAAGTAAGGACGGTTTATTCAGGCGAGATCGTTTACGCTGCCAACTGGGATAATTTTGAAAAAATTCCTTTTTGGACTCAATTGGATTATATCGGAGTCGATGCTTATTTTCCCGTAAGTCAAGAAATTACACCTTCTGTTACAGAATGCTTAAAAGGTTGGGAAGAACCGAAAGTAAAAATGAAGGCATTGTCTAAAAGTGCGAATAAACCAATCTTATTTACCGAATTCGGTTATTCAAGCATCGATTATTGCGGTAAAGAACCTTGGAATCCAGACCAGTCTGGTAGCGTCAATATGCAGGCTCAGGTAAATGCATATGAGGCACTTTTTCAATCTTTTTGGTCAGAAGACTGGTTTGCCGGTGGCTTTTTTTGGAAGTGGTTCGACAATCATTC
>JBMYOI010000011.1:0-54650 GCA_049599135.1 Salibacteraceae bacterium | reverse complement strand
TTCAGCCTTGCGATTTTGGTATATCGTCAAGCATATCAATAAACTCTTCAGGCGAAATAGCGTCTTCCACTTTTAAATCACCAATTTGGGTCCTTGTTAGTGAACTTAAAAAGCCACCACAACCCAAACTTTCGCCCAAATCAAAGGCTAATGAACGAATATAAGTTCCCTTCGAGCAGGTTACCGTAAAATTGCAATCCAGCCCATTTTCAATGTGTTTGCTTTTTTGAGCATCCAATATTTTAAACTCATTTACCTCGACCGGATTCTTTTTCATGACCACTTCTTTTCCGGCACGAGCAAGGTCATAGGCTTTTTTACCGTCAATTTTTTTGGCTGAAAAAATGGGAGGAGTTTGTTGTATTTCGCCTAAAAAGTTATTTGCTTTTTCTTGAATTTGTTCTAAAGTGAATTCGGGGTTTATACCAAGTGTAATTTCGGTTTCTAGGTCGTATGAAGGGGTTGTTCCACCAAGAGTAATACAGCCGGTGTAAACCTTTTTAAGGCCCATGTACTGTTCAATATTTTTAGTGTTTTTGCCAGAACAAATAATTACCAACCCAGTTGCTAATGGGTCTAAAGTGCCAGCATGACCAACCTTTATTTTTTTAACTCCTAAATGCCGCTTTATGCCATAACGAAGTTTATTTACTACATCAAACGAAGTCCAGGTAAGTGGTTTGTCAATGAGAAGAGTTTCGCCTTCTAAAAACTGAAAAGATTTCATGGGAAAGAATTATAGGGCGTACGCTATAGCGATAAAACCAACTATAAAACAGTAATAGGCAAAGTAAACCAGCTTGCTTTTCTTTACAAGATTTACCATCCAAGTACAAGCCAATAAGCCAGTAACAAATGCAGTAATAAACCCAACTGCAAGTGGAATCATTGACGATTCTGATACCACTTCAGCGCCACCTTGCATATCTAAAATGTCTTTTGACATTGCTCCAAGAATAACAGGTATTACCATTAAGAAAGAGAATCGAGCAGCCCTTGTTTTTTCTACTCCTAAAAGCAATGCAGTTCCAATTGTAGCTCCAGATCTAGATATACCAGGAAGTATTGCAATAGCTTGTGATACACCCAGAATAATAGAATTTACGATACTCATTTTGCCTCGTTCTCGTTTTACACGAGTGGTCATAAATAAAAGAAGTCCCGTAACAATAAGCATCATACCAACAAGAAGCAAGTTGCCATCAAACAAACTTTCAATTTCATCTTTGTAGAAAAGCCCTACCAAAACGGCTGGCACCATTGAAATAATAATAAAAAGGATGTATTGTCGGCCGGCGTTCCACCAAGTTCGTTCAAAAAGTAGTTTAAAGAGCATGATTATATCATCTCTAAAAACAACCATTGTGCTTAAGGCCGTTGCGGCATGAACTGCTACCGAAAAAGATAGAGATTCTGATGCTGAAATATCAACACCCAAAACAGCTTTGCCTAGTTCAATGTGACCAGAACTACTAACAGGTAAAAATTCTGTAAGACCTTGAATAATACCTAAAATGAACGCTTCTAGTATCGACACTTAGTCTATTTTTCGGGATTTGCTTTTTTAAATATACCAACCATAACAATAGCAAAACCAATTAATACTACTGTAGGGGCAAGAGTAATTCTTCTAAAGCTAAAAATTTCTGGATTAAATACCATTGGGTCGTCTGAACCACCACCCGACATTAAAATAAAGCCAATTAAAACCGTAACCGCACCAGCGATTAAAAGCATGTAATTGATTTTTCCAAAAACCATTTCGTTGTTGTTATCTGCACTCATTATGAATAGAGTTTATCTGTTTTCATTCTTAAAAATCTGCGCACCGCTAAACTAGTACTAATCCAGGTTATTATTACGCCCAGCAAAAGTACCAATCCAAATAACGTTGCAACCATTTGTACATCTTGAATTTCAAAAAGTTCAGGTAGCTTTTCTCTAGCGTAGTACAAAACCACCATTAAAAGCAAAATTGCTATTAGGGCTCCAAACAAACCGTTTAAAACGCCTCTAAAAATAAAAGGCCTGCGAATAAAGCCAGGGGTAGCACCAACCAACTGCATTGTTTTAATAATAAACCGTTTTGAATACAGGCTTAATCGAATGCTATTGTTGATTAATGCTATGGCAATAAACAGAAGTAAAGCACTAAAGACAACAATTACGATCGAAATTTTTCTAATATTCTCGTTCACCAGAACGACCAAATCTTTTTGGTAAAAAACTTCTTTTACCCTTGGGTTTTTAGTCATTGATGCTTCAATCCAAGATAAACTATCAGGGTTTGCGTAATCAGCATTTAACCGAACTTCAATGGAAGCAAGTAAAGGATTGTAACCTAAAAAGCCAATAAAATCTTCACCCAGTTCTTGAGTTAATTCTTTCGCAGCTCGTTCTTTATCAATAAACTCTGTTGACTTTACGTAAACTGCGGCATCTAATGATTTCTGAAACTTTACAACATCAACATCTTTTACATTGTCTTTAAGTATTACCGAAAAACCAATATTTTCTTTTACATAGTTAGATAAACTCTTGGCTTGAAGAACAATCATACCTAAAAGCCCGAGCATAAATAGCACCAAAGAGATGCTGATAATGACCGTAAAATACGATGATCTTAATCTTTTTTTTGCAAACCTGTCTTCAGCTGTAGCCATACGTTTGTTAAGTATCTGAACGCCGCTAAAATAAGAAATTATTCAAGGGAGCTAAACGCCATTGATTCTTACTTTTGTACACCTTTTTTTGGGAAAATTTAGAGGATAAATTGAAGTATGAGTGATTACGATTTCAGGTCGATAGAGGCCAAGTGGAGAAAGCATTGGGCGGAAAACGGAACCTATAAAGTTACCGAATTAGAGGACAAGGAAAAGCTTTATGTTTTGGATATGTTCCCTTATCCAAGTGGAGCTGGCTTACACGTTGGGCATCCTTTAGGGTACATTGCTTCTGATATTTATTCAAGATTTAAAAACCTTCAGGGGTATAACGTACTTCATCCAATGGGGTATGATGCATTCGGTTTGCCAGCGGAACAATACGCTATTCAAACAGGTCAGCATCCTGCTGTTACTACAAAAGAAAATATCAATCGCTATCGCGAACAGTTAGATTTAATTGGCTTTTCATACGATTGGTCTAGAGAAGTAAAAACGGCAGATCCTTCATATTACAAATGGACACAATGGGTGTTTCTTCAATTATTTGATAGCTGGTTTAATAACGAGAGCCAAAAAGCGGAAAGAATTTCAAGTTTAGTTTCAGAATTTGAGGTTAACGGAAATGCTCAAGTGAATGCCGCACATGATTGTGAAATAGAATTTACTGCCGCCGATTGGAAATCAAAATCAGAGGTTGAACAACAAAAAATATTACTGGATTATCGTCTTACTTATATTTCAGATAGTGTTGTAAACTGGTGCCCAGCTTTGGGAACCGTTTTGGCCAATGATGAAATTAAAGATGGATTATCCGAAAGAGGTGGACACCCAGTTGAGCAAAGAAAAATGCGCCAATGGAGTATGCGAATTTCTGCTTATGCTCAACGATTGCTTTCAGGATTAGAGAATTTGGATTGGTCTGACTCACTAAAAGAAATTCAAAAAAACTGGATAGGAAAAAGTGTTGGGGCATCGGTCAATTTTAAAATTGACGGTTCTAATGAATCAATAGAAGTGTTTACAACCCGACCTGATACCATATTTGGTGTGTCGTTTATGGTCTTAGCGCCAGAGCATGAGTTGGTTCTTGAAATAACAACTGCTGAACAAACAGCAGAAATTGACACTTACATTACTAAAGCAAAAGCCAAATCTGAGCGCGATAGAATGACTAACGTGAAAGATGTGTCAGGGGCATTTACTGGGGCTTATGTAGTTCATCCTTTTACTGGCGATAAAATTCAAATTTGGATTTCAGATTATGTACTTGCTGGTTACGGTACTGGTGCTGTAATGGCAGTTCCTTCGGGAGATCAAAGAGACTGGAATTTTGCAAATCATTTTGGATTACCTATTCCAGCGGTAATTGAAGGAACCGATGTTTCTGAGGGTGCCAACGAAGATAAAGGCGGAGTTTTAATGAACTCATCGTTTTTAGACGGAATGAAAGTGAAAGACGCAATCAAACGAGTGATTTACGAAATGGAGACGAAAAAAATTGGCAAAAAACAAGTCAATTTTAGAATGCGAGATGCCGTATTTAGCCGTCAACGGTATTGGGGAGAACCGGTACCAATGTATTTTAAAGATGGAGTTCCTTATCCTGTTTCTGAAAAAGACCTGCCTCTTGTTTTACCAGAAGTAGATAAATATTTGCCTACTGAACAAGGTGATCCACCGTTGGGAAGAGCAGATAATTGGAATTATTCTCCAGAAGGAGATTCAAACCGTTATCCGTTAGAGTTAAATACCATGCCGGGTTGGGCTGGTTCAAGTTGGTACTATTTGAGATACCAAGACCCTACTAATGAAAATGAGTTTGTTTCGAAAGACAAAATTGATTATTGGGGCAATGTTGATTTGTATTTGGGCGGAGCAGAACATGCAACGGGGCATTTGTTGTATTTCCGATTTTGGACCAAAGTACTTTCCGATTTGGGCTATTTGCCGTTTGAAGAACCGGTTAAAAAGTTGATTAATCAAGGAATGATTCAGGCTGAAGATGGTCAGAAAATGAGCAAGCGATATGGAAATGTTGTGAACCCAGATGACATCGTTTCTGAACATGGTGCAGATTCACTTCGTTTGCACGAAATGTTTTTAGGTCCTATTGAACAACATAAACCTTGGAATACTAAAGGAATTGAAGGGGCACATCGTTTTCTAAAAAAGTTTTGGAGGCTAATTCACGATAAAGAAAACAACTTTGATGTGTCTGAAGAAGAGCCTACCAAAGAAGAATACAAGGCACTGCACAAAGCCATTAAAAAGATTACTGATGATAATGAACGGTTTTCTTTTAATACCGTGGTTTCAAACTTTATGATAGCAGTAAACGAACTCAGTGATTTAAAATGCAACAAAAGAAAAATTATTGAGCAGCTGACTATTTTAATGCAACCACATTGTCCGTTTATTACTGAAGAAATTTGGGAAAAACTAGGGAATACGGATAGCATTACTTTGGCTAAATGGCCCGAGTTTAAACCAGAATATTTAGTTGAAAATAGCTTTGCTTATCCGGTTTCCTTTAATGGAAAAATGAGATTTAAATTGGAGCTTTCAAAATCACTTTCGAAAGACGAGGTTGAGGTCCAAGTGTTAGGTCATGATTTAGCGGCAAAATACCTAGAAGGTAAAACCCCTAAGAAAGTAATAGTGGTGCCCGGAAGAATAGTGAATATAGTGCTATAAAAATTTGGTTGGTTATAGTTTAAAAGTACTTTTGCGCGACAAACTAAATTACATGAGATTAAGCCTAATACTGGGCGTTTTGAGTCTATTCAGTATTTATACTCAAGCGCAAAAAGTTGATACTACCATTACGATAAAAGCATTTACTATTCAGGGAATTAGAACTATTGATTCACTGTTTAATTCACCTATTAATACGGTAGTAATTAGTAAGAAAGAGGTCGAAAATGCTCCAATTCAAAGTACATCTGAACTTCTCAATTTCGCGTCCGGAATCGATGTAAAAAATAGGGGTGGTTTAGGAGTTCAAAGCGATATTAGTATTCGTGGTGGAACTTATGATCAAAGTCTGGTATTGGTTGATGGCATTAAAATGTCAGATCCCCAAACGGGACATCATATGATGAACCTACCTGTTTTTGTAGATCAATTAGAACGTGTGGAAATGATTTCGAACGGAGGTAGTCGCTGGTTTGGACCTTATGCCTTTTCGGGAGCAATTAACCTGATTACTAAAAAAGCCACTGAAAACGCATTAACAGTTCGGTTAAGTGGTGGTGAATATGGTTATGTTGATGCAGGAATAGCCGGCTCAATTGTTACAAAAAAAACGTCTACTACTATTTCTATGAATCATAGGAAGTCTGATGGTTATATCTCAAATACAGACTTTGATATGACTAATTTGTCTTTAATTTCTACTATTGACTTTAAGCCAGTTGAGCTTAAGCTTAATCTTGGAATGACGGATAAAAATTTTGGCGCTCAAAGTTTTTATACAGCGAATTATCCCAATCAATTTGAAGCAACAAGAAGCTTTTTTGGATCTGCTCAAGCAAAAATTGATTTAGGAAAGCTCACCATTACACCAAGGGGGTACTACAGAAGACATTATGATAGATTTGAATTGTACCGTGAGCAAAAAGATTGGTACCAATGGGAGGGTTCACATCTTGTAATGGGAGACGATACTGCTGGCTCTTGGTATAACTATCCAAATTATCATAGAAACGAGGTAAGAGCAGGAGAATTAAACTTGGCTTATGTATCCAAATTTGGAACAACTCATTTTGGTGCCGAGTATCGCCATGAATCTGTAAACAGTAATAATTTAGGAGATGTAACTGGTGATACTTTGACAGATTACGACGGTGCATTTTACACTAAATACGCTGAAAGAGAAAATACGAGTGTATTTTTTGAACACAATGGAAAAATTCAAAATTTCCGATTTTCGATAGGAATGCTAGCTAATTTTCATTCAGTTTATGGAGACGATTATATGCCTGGACTTGATGTTAGTTATGACTTCACGAATTCATTTAGGGTGTTTGCTGGCGCGAACAAAAACATTCGTTTTCCAACATTTACCGATTTGTATTATTCTTTGGGAGGAGCCCAAGGTAGCATTAATTTAAAGCCTGAAGAATCTCAAAATTATCAATTGGGTCTTCGTTACAAGAAGAATAATGTACAAGCAACAGCAACAGGTTTTTATCGCAAAGGAGATAATTTGATTGATTGGGTGCGCTATAATGGAGCTACAACTACCCAAGCGGCAAACATTACACAAGTGAATTTTATTGGAGTTGAATTTGATGGTTATGTGAGATTTAACGCAGAAGAAAAAGGGGCGTTTTTGAAAGGTCTCGCGCTTCGATACACAGGAATGGAAGCTGACCAGACAAGTGATGGGTTTGAATCGAATTATGTATTGGATTATTTAAATCATAAGTTTTATGCAGGTTTTGATCACAAAATTGCCGGAAATTTAATGGGGCGTTGGTCTGCCCGAGTAGAAAATCGAACAGGTGGCTATTTTGATAAAGAATTAGGAAAAGAAGTTGAATTTACTCCTTATGCTCTTGTTGATTTTAGATTGTATCAAGAATTCAAAGGCTTAAATTGGTATGTTGAGATAGCAAATATTTTCAATACAACTTATCGTGATATTGGTATCGTTCCTCAACCCGGAAGATGGTTGAGAGTAGGAGCGAAATACACACTTAATTTTAAGAAAAAGGCTTAGAATAATAGTGCGCTAAACTAAAGCTTGCCTGAATATGAATATGTCCAAGCGATATCCCCAAATTGAGGGTCAGTACCTTGAAGAGTAAACTGAAATGTTTTACTTGATTTTGTAAATGAGCCCGAAGCTGAGGTCATATTTATTATTCGTGAGTTTAAATTATCAACTGAACTAAAAGCGAAACCCGTTAATTCATCTCCAGTTACATCTGCTTGAAAACTACCCCTCGTAGTTTGAACTCGAATTCTTTTTGTATTGATTATTTCTATGATGGCAGTTCCTGGATAGGATTTATCCAAAGAAGCACTATCTGAATATGCCTCGTTGTAATTTCCAGTGTAATTTCCGTCAGACCCAACGGTTAAATCCGTTGTTCCAACTCGTACCGTCCGAACCAGTTCGTCCGTTTTTCCTTTGTTTTCGACAGATAAACTAATAACATACTTACCGTCCTCTGAATAGGAAATAGTTGGGTTTTCTTCCTCGGAAGTTTCACTATTTCCAAAATCCCAAGTATAATTTGATGCTTGTTCAGAGCAATTCTTTAGTTTGTACTGAGCACCTTTTTCTAGGTTTGAATCAACGACAAAACAAGCAACGGGGTCTTTCTTGTTGCAAGAAAGAACAAGGACGCTTAAAAGAGCTAAAATTGCGAATTGCTTAAAGGAAAACATAGCTTCGAAAATAGGAATAAAAAAAGGGAAGCTAACTTCCCTTTTTTATAATTCTGTGTATGTAGTGACTATTAATAGAACTTGTGTCTATTGTCCTCAACGTTTCCTCTTTCTCTTAAAGCTTCAAAAACTTCATAATCAACTCTAGTACCAATACTACGTGCTATTTGGTTTTTAGTTAAGTCTAGGTTTCCAGCGTCAGAATTTGCGATTCTGTCAACACGGATAACATAAATACCATTATCACCTTTAATAACTTCGCTTTCTTCGCCCTCATTCAATCCGTAGGCTATTCCCAGTACTTTAGATTCAGGGCCTATTTGTGGAATTGAAAAATTCGCGAAACTAACGTCAGAAGTAGTTTGAACACTTTTTCCTAGTCCTTTAGCTATAGCTTCAATTCCTTTAGTAGAACCTATTTTAGCTAGGATAAATTCTGCTTTCTTTTCTTTCTTAACTTCTTCTTCAAGTCTGTCTTTTGCTTCTTCAAATGGAAGCACACCTTTGTTTTTTATGCTAGAAAGAGAAGCAACAATAAATTGATTCCCGATTTCGTAAACATCTGATACCTGACCAACTTCAGCGCCATAAGCCCATCGAATAATTGATCTTGGGTTTTCAATAGAACCTAAAGTTTTATCACCTTCTTTAACAAAATCAAAAGATTGAACATTTAATTCAGGGTTTTCTTCTGCTGCCACTATAAAGGTTTCAAGTGTACCATTTTGAATTGAAAATTCAGAAGCCTTATTATAAGCTTTTTCAAATGTTTCGTCACTAGCTTCAATGGTTCTAGTAATGTTAACTATTTCTACTTTTTCTTTTCTTTCAGTCATGTCCGTAATTTCAATAAGGTGGTAGCCAAATTGAGTGAATACGATTGGCATATCACCTACGTTCCCTGAAAAACAAGCATTGTCAAACTCTGGAACCATTTGGCCAGAAACAAACCAATCTAAATCACCGCCATTTTTAGCGGACCCTAAATCTGCACTAAAGTCAGTTGCTAAATCTTCAAACTTTGCACCATTTTGAATAGCATTTTTCAATGAATCTATTCTAGCTTTTGCAGTTGCAGTATCTAGTTCAGCACTCGGTTGAATTAAAATGTGACGAGCTCTAACGGAGTCTGCCATCATTTTAGATTTAATTCTTTTGGTAATTCTAAATGCGCCACCAACAGAATAAGGTCCCATTACGGTTCCATTTTCTGCATTGAATAAAATAGAATCAATTTCTTCTGGCATTTCGTATCTTCCAACAGAAATAAAACCATTGCGGTCATCTGAATTTTGAAGAAGAAATAAAGTGTCGTTTTCAGCACTTTTAAAAGGAGCAATTAAGTCGCCAGCAGCTTGTTCTGCTTTTCTAATATCGGATTCTGATGGATTAACATTCCAAGAAATAATTTTAACTCCACGATTAGTTTCTTTCTGCTCATATTCAGCTTCAGATTTGTGGGAATTATAATATGATTTTAAATCAGCATCATTAAAAGAAATTTCATCATCTGAAACTTCGTCATACTTCATTGATACAAAAGCTAAAGAAACTCTATTGTTATCTTCTTTTGCTTTTTCTTCAGCGTCAAATGCAGTAACATAAAGACCTTTTTTAATAGCGTCGTTATATTTAGTGCTTAATAATGTGTTCTTAATAGCTTTTTCAACAGGCAACCAGTTTTCAGGAGTTTCACTGTTTAGTACTTGCTGTACGTAATAAAGCACCTTTTGAGAACTTAATCCACCAGTAGCTTCATCGCGCAATTGCTCATATACTTGTCCGGTTTGCTGATTAGTGAAGTATTGCAATAAAATTGGGTTTCTTGGATTTGATTTAATCTCTTCCCACAGTTCTTCATCAGAAACTGAAATTCCTAATTCCGCGTATTGAGTTTCAACCAATTGCTCTTGTAAAAGTTGATTCCAAATTTGATTTCTTAACTGATCAATTTGATCACCAGAAATATTCTGATTTGCCGCAGCTTGGCTTACACGGTTATCGAATTCCTGATACGAAATTTTAGTTCCATTAATTTCTCCAACATCTGTGTCAGGTTGACTGAATAGGCTACTATTACCTTTCATTAAATCTCCGCCCACAAAAAGAACCATGGCAACGCCAATGATACCAATGAGTAATCCTGATCTACTTCTTATTTTTCCTATTACTGCCATTACTTAGCTTGAATTTTGGAGCGCGAATATACAATCATTGATACTTAATATCAAAATTTGATTTTAATTTTAAATTACTGAAAATGAGGACTTTGTATTCTGTCGGTGTTGGGTTGATGACTTTTGCTCTATTCTTCAAGCGAGTTCGTGAGGATTACGCTTTCTATCTTATTATCAGTTACTTCCTCAATAATTATGTTACAGTCTCCAATGTTTATGTGCTCACCTTTGTCAGGAATACTTTCGCATGTGTGGGTGATTAAACCTCCCAAGGTTTCATATTCGAGGTGCTCTGGCAGGTCTAATTTGTACGTCGAATTTAAGTAATCCACTTCTAGTCTCGCTGAAAATTTGTAGGTGTTTTCGCCTATATTTTTTTCAAGAAGAATGTCTTTGTCATGTTCATCTTCTATTTCACCAACAATTTCTTCTATAAGGTCTTCAGTTGTTACTATGCCAGCAGTACCGCCAAATTCGTCAAGTACTACAGCAATACTTCTCTTGTTTTTATTGAGAACCTTAAGTGCATTATTAGCCAACATTGCCTCTGGAATTAAGGAAACAGGTAGTAAAAACTCTTTAATTGAAGAAGGGTTTTTAAGTAATTCAAATGAATGTACATAACCTATGATGTTGTCAATATCGTTTCTGTAAATGAGAATTTTTGAAAGGCCTGTCTCAATAAATAAGCTCCGAATAGTTTCTACACTTTCAGTTTCAGATAGCGCTTTTATTTCTGTTCTTGGAATCATACATTCCCGAACTTTAACTTCATTGAATTCAAGAGCATTTTGTAATATTTGAACTTCGTGCTCGAGATCTTCTTTATTGTCTACTGCAGAGGTTGCTTCTCTTAAATAATTATCCAAGTCTATTTTACCAAATCCAACAGAATTTTCTTGAGAATTTGAACTGCTAAATTTTTTCAAGATAAAATCTGTAATACTTAAAGTGACCAATACAATAGGAGAGAGAATTCCATAAAACAATACAGTTGGAAAGGCGAATAGATTAAGGATTTGATTTGGGTTAATTCTGAAGATGGTTTTGGGTAAAAATTCAGCAGTTACTAATACTAAAGTTGTCGACAGAACAGTTTGTAAAATAAATATGGCAACTGGGTGAGGGAAATAGATAGCTAATTGAGGCTCTAGTACTTTAGCCATGAAATATCCATAACTAACCAAGGCAATGTTATTGCCAACTAACATTGTGGTTATGAAAGCGCCTTCGTGCTTTACAAAATAAGAAAATATACTAGCCTGGATTGTCCCGCTTTTTTTATCGAGTTCAATTTTTAATTTATTGGAAGTGATAAAGGCGATTTCCATGCCTGAGAAGTAGGCAGAAAAAACTAAAGAAAGAAAAATGATTAAGTATGAATACTCGTTCATGATGAAGTTATCTTAATCAAAGATAAACAACATGAGTGAAGATAATTATTCTTCATTGGGCTTGTTCAGCTTGCCATTATACCAACGTCGCATCGCAAACAAAATGAAAGCAAGTACAGGCATAAAAAATACGAGAGGGTCTACTTCATCTTCTGTAAGCAATTGATATATGGCGAATATTGACGCTATTACACCAACCACTAGCCAAAAGTTCTGCATTATTTTATTGTAATTTTTCATAAGTCGTCATCGTATTCTTCATCACCAGAACTGGCTGAAATTACTCCTTTAATATTCTTTATTCGATATTTGGTAAAAGACTCATTCGATTCTAGACCGTCGCCATATATAATTTCATCAGGAGTAGTAATTTTCACGTATTCTTCGGTGAATATTCTTTTTTCGGACCGAATCCAAGTTAGTTGTTCTGTATTTAAGGTCTCATTTCTGTTGTTATTTACAATTACGTTATTTTTTACTACAACCCTTTTTTCTTCGGTATAGTTTATCCCATAATTAGCAGTCAATGAAGATTCTATTTCACCTAATGAATCATAAAGAAACAAGGTTAACCCTTCAGGAAACTCTACATAAGGATTTTCAATGTCAGAAAAACGAAGTAGTTTCGGAGTCACTACTTTAATTTGAAGAAGTGCCGAATCACTTAATAGAATATCTGTGTTGAGTGAAATTTCCGAAGGCTTCAATGAATCCGAATTGCCTGTTATTTCTGAAATGTTTGTAGATTCAGATTGACAAGAAAAAGTGAATGCCGCAAAAAGTAATGCGGCACTCAGTTTAATAGTTTTATATAAGGTTGTAGTAATCAATCCTTTGTTATTCAGAAAATCTAGCAGTTGTTGTTTCATTAATCCATCCACCAACTGTATATGCATCACCTTCTTTAACACCAATAAAAAAACATTCAGACTTGCTTGGGAATCTTCCTTTTGCTTTAGAAAGTTTTGCAGATGCTTTAGCTTTTAGCATAGGGTCTTTTGCAATGGCAATTGAATATTTATCGGCGGCAGCCCAATGACCAGCTCGCTTTGCACAAGCATCTTCACCGAAAGAATTTGCACCTCCAGTATAAGCGTCACCTAAAAGCATATAAGCCTCTCCATTATTTGGGTCAATGCTTAAGGCTTTTTTAGCCATTAATTTTACTTTAGCGTATTGACCATTAGATAAGTAGCAATAAGCTGCTCTCGTAGAAGCTTTCACTTTAAAAGGGTTTTTTTCAGCTTCATCCATTGAATCTGCCAAGGCAAAAGCTTCTAAATAATAATCGATAGCTTGTCCACAATTCTGTTTTTTAACATACCAGTTGGCTATACTCCAAGCTGCAAGTGGAGAAGGCTCTAACTCTTGCAAACGTTTTGCTACAACAATGTAAAAATCAGTTTCTTCACATTCTTTGGCATTTAATAATTCTAATATTCCTCGAACTGCTTCTAAGTCATCTTTTTGAGTCTCAAAACGAGGTTGGAAAGAAGAAACTAAATCTTCACAACTAGCTACTTCTTTAAATATCTGCAGCAAATTGTTTGCACTTGTAGAATAGTTAGATTTAGTTTTTTCGTTTTTACCGTTTTTAATTCCGTTATCAGCTATAGCTTTTAGAACAGGGTAAAGTTCAATAACTTCTACTTTTTCACATTTACCTTGTTTGTACATATCATATCTTGATTTGTACATATATACAATTGCTCCAGCCCCCATTTTATTTCCCCTAAGTGCATATGCTTCTTCAAACATGGCAAAGGCAGTTTCTGGTTCTTTTTTACGGTATTTTAAATGATCACTCGCTTTTTTTTCTAAAACATAACCACGCTGTCCAAAGTTTTCGATTCTTAAATCGTAAACCATCATTAACGTGTCTACAAGCTTATCCTTTAATTCAGGGTTTCCTTTTGTAGCTGAAATTAATTTCTTGTAGCTTTTTGCAGAATTAACATAAGGAGTTTTTTGTGCTTTTGGGCAAACGCCTATTGCGGTTAAATAAAACTTTGCGGCATCTGCATATGCCTTTTGGCCATATCTTTCGTTACCAAGTGAAATGTTTTGAACGCATGTTAAACTGTCTTCTGGAGTGGCTCCAAATTTTTGTGCCGACATGGCAACGCTGGCCAACATAAAGATTCCCAACAATACTCTAACTCTCATAACTAATCTTATTATATCTCTTAATTGTACTTACTCTTTTTAAACCAAGTGTCAAATTTATGTGGATTGAATGACACTCCTAAAAATATGTTTGTGAATGTTTCTTCAACTAGGTTTGACCCTTTCTCACCCCTTGAGCCAAATTCTATGCCAAGGTTAATAGAACTTTTAGATTTTGTTTTCATTATTGGTAAACCTAACCCCGCGGTAATGGCATATTCAGTCAAGTCATTTCCATAAACTTTCAACCGTGTATCAGCATATCTAAATCCCACTCGGTAATTCACACCCTGAATATATTTTGCTAATGCGTCTGCATTTGGTTGGTTTTCAACTCCAATTGAGTATTCTGTACGATCATTCAAATTTTGAGGGTTATTAAAAACCTCTAAATCCGACCATTTTTGAGTTTTATAGTCTGTAAAAACTTTCCAACTTTTTCCTAAATAAAACGACAGGCCAATGTTTAATGAAGAAGGCATAGTTATAGTGCCTTGTGCATCTATAACTTCAGTGCTATCTTTAGGTATTTCATCACCTAAAATTTTTCTGTAAGTATAGGTTAAAGAACTTTGTTTGGCCTTTAATTTTCTAGACGGGGTATATGAACCGCCGAAACCAATTTTGAAATTTTTAGAGAATCTATGATCGGCGTATAAACCGAAATCGAATGAAATATCATTAACACTTGTTTTTCTCTGAATGTTACTGCTTAATGCATTTGCATCAGTATCGAAATTATCGGTCCTTCGATTTGTTTCAGCGAATCCAAAATAGTATAAGAAGTTTGCTCCTATGGAAATTGTGGTGTTAGTGTCTTGGTATACATTATAACCAGCACCAAAAAGAAACTCATTTATTCCACCTTGGCCATCATAAATAAACTCATAATTACCAATATCTGGGTCCTCTTGTTGGATATTAATATTGTAGCCAATTTTAGTGAATTGACGCAGGCTAGCGGCCATACCTCCTCTTTTGCCAAGTGGAAAAGCGATGGCTAAATTGTTAAAGTAGGTGTTATTAGTAGGTTGTGTAACAGTCGAAGATTCAATTTTTCTAAAATCCATGTTTATGTCAACAGCAAATGTTGTGTGAGTCAGGTTTCCAAATGTTGCTGGGTTAAGCGTGTTAACCATTAATGGACTTGCCGCTGCGGTATGGGCTCCACCAAGCGACCTCTGATTCGCAAACGAACGAGTGTTTACGTCTCCTATACCGTAGTAGGAGTATGGGGATTGAGTTGTTGTCTGTCCTTGACAAAGCAAGGAAGCAAAAATAAAAATGACTAAAAAGCTAGTTAACTTCATTAAATTTTAAAATCTGGTACAATCCAATAAGGGTCAGATTCGGTCGCGCAAAAGTGTCATTTTTAATGCGTTCTACAAAATGAATATGATCTCCTCCCGTTAAAACAACTTTAATTTTATTAAACTGGCTCATATAGCTTGCTATTGCTCCATTTATTTCAAAAATAATTCCATTAATAACACCACTTGAAATAGAATCTGAAGTGTTTGAACCCAATAACGGCGTATTTGAAGTTTTATTTATAAGAGGTAAACGATCAGTATCAGTTTTTAAAGAATTATACCGCATTTGAAGTCCTGGAGATATTGCGCCACCTAAATATTCCTGATTCTCATTTATAAAATCAAACTTGATGCAGGTTCCCAAATCTATTATTAAGCAATTTTCATTTATGAATTCGTGGGCTGCTCCAACCGCATTACAAAGGCGATCTTTTCCAAGTGTTTCAGGAGTTTTGTATTTGTTACTTATTGGAATGTTAGTTTTTGTTGAAAGTTCAATGCTCGGAAAGAGCTCTTTGATATGGATTATAGTTGGGTGGTCGAATGAAACTACCGTGCTAATAATGGCTCTATTAATTTTTGGATAGGATAAGGCCAATTGGTTTAACTGGTCGATTGACTCTTTATAAGACCAACGAAATTGATTTAGAATGCAATTGTTTTGAAAAACACCAATTTTAATGTGTGTATTTCCAAGATCGGCGACCAGATTCATAAAAAATAATTGACCGCAAATATATGGATATAAGCACCTTGCGGCGAGTTGTTTCGAAATGATGAATGTATTTGTGGTATAAGTGAAAAAATAATTACATTTGCCGCCCTAATTCTGGTGCCTTAGCTCAGTTGGTAGAGCACAGGACTGAAAATCCTGGTGTCCCTGGTTCGATTCCTGGAGGCACCACCAGAATTAAAAAAGCCCTTCTGGTAACAGAGGGGCTTTTTATTTATTTAAAGTGCAATTAATATGATTGTAATGGGTGTCCGACTTGCTTATTAGACCTTCCTCTTCAACTCAAAGTGTTTTCCTAGGTAAACGCGTCGAACTTGTTCATCGCTGGCTAGTTCTTCAGCAGTACCCGCTTTTAGAATGTTTCCTTCAAATAGTAGATAAGCTCTATCTGTAATTGAGAGTGTTTCTTGTACGTTGTGGTCGGTGATTAGAATGCCAATATTTTTCTTTTTTAATGTAGAAACTATGCCTTGTATGTCTTCAACTGCAATGGGGTCAACACCGGCAAATGGCTCATCCAACAAAATAAATTTTGGAGATACGGCAAGGGCTCGTGCAATTTCAGTTCTTCTCCGTTCGCCCCCTGACAGTAGGTCGCCACGGTTAGTTCTAACATGCCCCAAATTGAATTCAGAAATTAATGATTCTAGTTTTTCGGCTTGATCTTTTTTTGACAGCTTGGTCATTTCTAAAACGGCCTTTATGTTGTCTTCTACAGTCAGTTTTCTAAAAACACTTGCCTCTTGAGGTAAATATCCAATGCCTAACTGGGCTCGTTTGTACATTGGTAGTTTGGTTATTTCCTGATTATCCAAAAATACTTTTCCAGAATTGGGTTTTACCAAACCAACAATCATGTAAAAACTAGTAGTTTTACCTGCCCCATTGGGACCTAACAAGCCAACAATCTCTCCTTGATTTACTTCAACAGAAACGCCTTTAACAACAGTTCGGCTTTTGTACTTTTTAATAATGTTTTCGGCATATAGCTTCATGGTGCAAAGTTAGAAGGTGAAATTAAACGATACCGCTAATCCAAAGTTTCTGGCAGGAGAATTATTATTTTTTGACAAATTGGTTAGTCTCCAAAGTGCATCTACTCGAATTACCTTAAAAATATTTTCAACCCCAACGCCCATTTCAAAGTATGGTTTTGGCAATTCGGTCATTGAATTAGGAAACAAAGTTTGTTGTTTGTTCACATCAGGATTGTTTACATCTGATAGAGTTCCGTAAACACCTTTTACGTGAGCGACTTCGCGCCATTGAAGCTTTCTAAGAAGAGGAACTCTGTTAAAAAAGATACCGTTAAAATGGTGGGTAATTGAGGCTTCAACCCATTCGTCACTTGCGTATTCTAAGAAGTTCATCAAGTTGAAAGCCAAATCCTGATAAAAGAAAGTTTCATTACCATTGTGCAACTCTAACACAGGAAACGGAACTGCTCCCCAGATTTTACCTGCTCCAACTACAATATCAGAGTAACCAATTGGATTGATAAATATTCGGTCGTAACCATATAAAAACACTTTTTGGTATTCATACTCGCTACCCAAAACACCTTTAAGTCCAAATGTGGCATTAACACCTAAAATTGGGTATTTCGACTTCAGACTATACCGATCAAATCCGCCAAGAACAAATTTTTCTCTAATTCCAATTCTAGTTTTAATTTCAATTTCAGAGAATTTTAAGAAAGCTTCATCAACGATTTCTCCAGTTTCGGCTACGTTCTGAAATTTAAGTCCATCACCTACAGAAAATAAATGGCGATGTTTAAGTGATATTTCGTTTGAAAATCCTTCTCGCCACCAGTGTTCCCAGCTAATGCTGTACTCTTCAATTCCATTTAGTTGGTTTGCAGGTCTTGATCGAAAAACAGAAGCAAGAATATTGTCTTGTCCGGCACCATTAGGGCTTGTGCCTAGCTGTTCGATATCGTATTTATAGTCTACATGAATCATGCTCCAACTTTTACGATTTAAAAAGAGGTCGAACCCTGCACCATATTTAAGCTTGGTGTCCTTGGTCCCATATGCTAGAAATCCTCTGAGTCGAATAGTCTCATTAAACTCTTTAAGTGTTCTGGCACCTAATCTGAACCGGTGACCTTCCACTGGATTAAAACTGTATAAGTTGAAATAGGGCCCTAATTCGAATTTTTTAAATTCTTTGTAACCAGTGGTTACTATTTTAATAACGTCAACGTAGGTTCTAAAGGCAGGAATAGTATTTAATGTGTCTACCATTTGATAAACTTGGGCTTCCGTTGCACCTAGTCCTTCGTGTCGGTGTTTTGTCCAGTAATCATTCGAATATCCATCTGCACTATCTAAAACTACGGTATTCGATCCCTCGGCGAAAAACTCTGTAGATCTAGGCTTGTTAATGACAAAGTCTTTGTATGTAGTGGTCTTTTTGCCATAGATACCCATTGTTGTTTCAGCAAGGTTAAAATCAACGATAAGGTTATCCCTTGTAAGCATCCATACCTCACTTTCAACTTGATTGTATTGTTGATGGATATACATATCTTTAACAAAGTTGATATTCGCATTTTTAGATGCAGTTGCTTCTATTTCCTTAACTGCGTAAGACGTGTCTGCAATCCATAAAATACCCGAAAAGTTTAGCTCATGATCCCGCTTAGGAATAAATTTAATCTTGTAGCATTTGTGATTGTCAATATTTGCACTGTCTAGCAGGTAGTAGCGATAACTGGCTTTACCCATATTAGCGACCGGACTTACAAAACTTTTATTGAAAAGTTTAATGTAATTATCGTAGACATTTACGTTTTGGTACATATCTCCTAAAAATTGTTGAACACTTTCGTTTTCAATTCCAGAAACTTTAACGGCTTTAATAATTTCTTTATTTCTTTTAGGTAACCGAGTGTAATAGTAGTCTGACATTGATTCGGTCATAAAAACTGGTAAAAATGGTTTTTCGCCAGTACTATCTACATTGTCAAAAATAAACTTGAAGGGTTTCCAAACTTTTCGCTCCATAAACTTTTCGTCTATGTTGTTAAGGTCAAATTCTACTTTATTGTAAACTTCATATTCATAGGCATCAAGCTTCACTTTGTTGTTTATTTTTTTGTTTTGAATAACTTGATCGAGAATGACATGAGCAGGATTTACGGCTTTTTTATCAGGTCGAATTACTACTTCATTTAAGTTGACTTGCCCGGTATTTAATTTGAAATTGATGCTTTGGGATTCATCTTTTCGGACCTTAAATGACTGTGGTAAATAACCGATAAATGAAGCAACTAATGAGTCAGTAGGATAATAAGTTTCGATTCTGTAATTTCCGTCGAGATCAGTTGAAGTGCCTATTTTAGAGTTTTTGTAAGCAATGTTTACAAAGGGTAGAGGTTGATTAGTTTCAGCATCGATTACTTTACCCGAAACAATCGTTTTTTGGGCGTTTAGATTAACAGCAAAACACAATATAGCCAACAGGCTAAATATCCTTATTGAATTAGCGAAAACGCTACGAACCAGTTTCGTGGGTTTAATTTTCTTCTGATTTAACTATTCGACTTGAAATATAGATACTTATTTCATACAAAATTACCAATGGAAGACTCACTAAAAACTGACTGAACACATCCGGAGGCGTAATAACAGCAGATAAAATTAGGCAAGCGACAAAGGCATGTTTTCTAAATTTTCGAAGTTCCATTGGGCCGACCAACCCCATTTTAGTTAAAAAATAAATAACTACCGGAAGTTGAAAGACAAGCCCACATGCCAAAACAACAGTAGTAACAGTAGAAATGTAAGTTGACAAAGTGGGGATAGTAATCACCTGATCACTGACAGAATACGACAGGAAGAAGTTGACCGATAAAGGGCTAACGATAAAATACCCAAACGAAACTCCGGAAATGAATAATAGTGATGTGAAAAATACAGCGCCTCGGGTATAATTTGTTTCAGCGTTATTTAATCCAGGTTTAATAAATCGCCAGAACTCCCAAAAAACAAATGGAAAAGCAACTATAACTCCGGTAAAAAGTGATATCATTATATGCGTGGTAAACTGTCCAGCCATGTGAATATTCTGAAGTTCTGGCATATTTTGACCGATGCAAAGAATATCTTTTGAGAAAAAACTAGGGGCTTTCAAATGTAGTTTTTCACTGGTCCAACATAAAAACCTAAAGGTGGGGAAATCAGCTCTTTTTGGCCCTAATAAAAAGCCATCAAACACAAGCTTTTTGTTGGCGAATGCAAGAATTGATATTGAAATTATTGCAATTGCACTTCTTACAATATGCCACCGTAGAACCTCCAGATGTTCTAAGAATGACATCTCTTCATGCGGCTGAGTTTCTGTGTTGTGATCTGTGCTCATTTTTAACGCGGCAAATATAGTTTTTACAATGCGTAGACTACCCAATCTTTGTTTGATTATTATTGATGTTAAAAAGTGCTTAAAGACTAGTTGACAGTTATTTAGTTGTAATTTTGGTTTTTATTATTTGTTGGTCATGATTAAGTATATATTGGTAGGTGTAATAATTGGTTTCTTTTTTGGTTGTTCGACATCAGCTAGTGAACCAAAGGTTGTTGAGGCTTCGTTTAAAATTGAAGGTATGACTTGCCAAATGGGGTGTGCGAATGCTATTGAAGAAAAGTTGGCGAGCCTTTCTGGGGTTGACTATGCTGAGGTTAATTTTTCTGAGAATGAAGCAACCATTAAGTATTCGATTGAAATTATTGACCGTTCGTCAATTGTGAACGAAGTTGAATCAATGGGAGGCGGCGATAAATATTTGGTTAGTGATTATTCAGTTGTCAAAAACACTAAAACTAACAATGAAATAGAGCTTACAAAAGATGGTTCTGAAGAAATTGGTATTGGAGGAATTGAAGTTTCAAATAGAATATCATTCCCCAATATATTTTTAGTATTTCCTATTCAACGATAAAAGAATCTATTAATTCTTATTATTCGCTTCTTTTCCATGTGTAATTTTGCACCATGGAAATGCCTTTACAACATAGAAAGATTATCACTATTTGGTTAATTCTTGGGGCCACGCTTGTTTTTTTAATGGTTGCTATTGGAGGAATTACCCGGCTTACTCATTCAGGCTTGAGTATGACTGATTGGAATCTTTTTATGGGTAGTATACCACCTTTAACTGAGACAGATTGGTCAGCATCGTTTGAGCATTATCAGCAATTTCCAGAGTTCAAAGAGTTAAACTACAATTTCACATTAGAAGATTACAAATCCATTTTTTGGTGGGAGTATATTCATCGTGCGCTTGGCAGATTATTAGGATTGGTTTTCTTGTTTCCGTTTATCTTTTTTCTTTTAAAGGGATGGTTAAGTCCAATACGTAAAAAGCAATTTTTGATTTTGTTTTTAATGGGCGGTTTCCAAGCTTTTTTAGGTTGGTTTATGGTTAAAAGTGGACTGGTAGATATGCCTAGAGTTAGTCATTTTCGCCTAGCCGCTCATTTGTTAATGGCTTTTATGACCTGCCTTTATATAAGTTGGTTGATACTCGAAATTAACTTACCAAGGACAAAATCGCTTGCCCATGAATTTGGTTTTCGAAAACAAGCAATTGGAATATTTATTTTAGTAGTTATTCAGTCAGTTTATGGCGCGTTTGTAGCCGGGTTAAAGGCTGGTTGGGTTCACAATACTTTTCCCTTAATGGATGGGCAAATAATTTCGGATGCTGTTTTCGTTATGGAGCCAATTTACTTGAATTTTATTGAGGGAAAGTCAGGTGTTCAGTTTATTCATAGGTTGCTTGGAATATCGGCACTTGTATGGGTTGTTGTCTTTTATTTCAAAGGTATACGGTCGGTTGTTGACCGGTTTCAAGTCTTGTCTGTTCGAATGGTTTTTATTGCGGCGTTGCTTCAGGTATCTTTGGGTATAGCTACATTAATGATGGAAGTACCCATTTCATTTGCTATTTTACACCAAGTTGGGGCTTTGTTTTTATTGATTTCGTTGGTGTTTACAATACACAGATTTACTCCGCCTTCCATTCAAAAGAATTAAGTAAACGCTTTAAATCTTCTTTTATAAAAATAGCGACCGGCTCTAAAGAATCTGGATTAGGCGGTAAATTGAAATACATTGCACCTCTTAAAAAATGATTATTGCTATCTGTAACAAAAAACTGAAAGTTGGTGGCCGTTGACCCTCCAAAATCGTAATATACTCCATAAACATTGGTTTCGTTATTTTGAATAAACTCTTCTTCAATGTGATTGGCCTTAACCAAATGTTTCATTGCTAATTTCCTAGAATCTTCTATATAAGTTTTTAGCTCGTTTCTAGTAATTGAATTGTAGGTGAAGTGAATGGTAGAGCTATATTGAGGGTAATGTAGATTGAGCCAACAACTGGGCTTCCCTTTTAAATTTGTATCTAAAAAGGACCTGAAAGGATAGTCAAACTCAAAAGGGCAGCTACCTTGGTATTTTAAATATTCTTTTTTGGGAAAATCAATTCTATGATACCCCAACGGTTTCGGTGTGAAAGCTTCCTCACAACTGCTAAGAACGAATAAGGCAAATAGAAAGAATAACGGTTTAATCAATTGATTCATTTTCTTGAATTGGATTTATTGTCACTTTAACCGTGCTTATTTTCCTTGAATCAGCCGCCTCAACGGTAAATGTGTATTGATTAAACTCTATAGCTTCTCCTTTTTTAGGAATTTTACCTGCAATTTCTATTATAAATCCTGCGACCGTGTCAGATTCACCTTTTTCATTTTCAAAAATAGTTTCCTCAAAATCGGCTATGCGATAAAAGTCTTTTAAGGATGTTTTTCCCTCTAAAATAAAATTCTGATCATCTAGTTTAGAGTAAGTAACAGATTCGACATCAAATTCATCTGAGATATCTCCTACTATTTCTTCAATAATATCTTCTAATGAAGCAATTCCTGAGGTTCCGCCGTATTCATCAACAACAATTGCTAAATGAATTTTCTTCTCTTTAATTTCGTTTAATAAGTCGTCAATCTTTTTGTTTTCCGGGACAAAGAAAGGAGCCCTTAGAAGCTTCGTCCAGTCAAAGCTGTCATCTTTACTAATATGCGGAAGTAAATCTTTAACATAAAGTACACCTTCTATTTTATCAAAATTTTCTCGGTATACGGGTATTCTTGAAAAACCCGCTTCTATAATTTGCCTTTTGACCTCTTCATATTTTTCTGAGATTTCCAAGGAAAACACATCAACCCTCGAAATCATTATTTGCTTTACATCAGTATTCCCAAAGTTTACAATTCCCTCTAATATCCTTTTTTCTTCCTCACCGGTTGTTTCGTCAGTTGTAAGTTCAAGTGCATGCGAAAGGTTGTCGACAGAAATATTATCGACTCTACTTTTAATCTTTTTATCAATAAAGCTTGTGCTTCTTACCAAAGCAATACTGACAGGGTAAAATAATTTTTGAATGGCTTGAATAGGCAATGCCATTAAAGAGGTGAGTTTCTTTTTGTTTCTAACGGCGTAGACTTTAGGTAAAACTTCGCCAAAAAGTAGAATAATGAAAGTAATTAAAACCACTTGTATGATAAACCCAACAATCGAATCATCACCAAAGTTGAACAATTGGCCCATTAAGGCGGTAGACAGAATTACAATTGCTATATTAATGAAGTTGTTAGCAATTAAAATTGTAGCAAGAAGCAGCTTTGGGCGCTCCAACAATTCAATAACGAGCTTTTCACTTCTTGATTCTGAGGACTCCATCTCCCCAATATCTGCAGCTTCTAAAGAATAAAAAGCTACCTCAGAACCAGAAATTAATCCTGAACAGGCTAGAAGAACTATAAGCCCAAGCAATTCAAACACTTGTTCAAATGTGATTGGGTTAAATAGTGAAAGAATTACTAATACACTTTCCGAAGGAGGTTCCATTAATAATTCGATCGTTTATAATTAAAAAGGTAAATCGTCATCTATAGATGTTTCATTCTTTGCTGTATTTGAAGTTGACGTTGTACTTGGTTTAGCTTCATTTGAGTTGGGTGCACCGAGTAATGTTAAATTCTCGACCACAATTTCTGTGGTGTATTTCATTACCTGATTTTGGTCTTCCCAGCTTCTTGTTCTAAGTCGTCCTTCAAGGTAAACTTTATTTCCTTTTTTAAGATATTTTTCAGCTATACCCACTAAGCCTGGTCTCCAAATAGAAATGTTGTGCCATTCAGTTTGGTCTTGTCGCTCGCCGTTTTTGTCTTTATACGACTCCGTAGTTGCTAGTGAAAAATTAGCAACCGAACGCCCACCTTCAAAGTGTCTTACTTCAGGGTCTTTTCCTAAGTTACCCAATAATATTACTTTGTTTACACTTCCAGCCATACTCTAACTATTTAAAACAAAGCTAAATAATATTACTTGAGGTTAAATGACCTTGAATATACTTTTCCATAAGTCTTGAAACTGGGTATTTATTTAGTTCTGAAAGTGGTATACGTATAAAGCTGTCTGCTTGTATTTGTTGGTTGACCTTAATCTCAAGAAAGTTGACGTGGAAAATGCGGTGGCTCAAAATGTGCTTGAAGCTTTTACTAATATTTAAAATTTCGAAATCGGATAATTTTGGGAATAAATTACACAGTTCTTTTTCAAATATTTCTGGGGTAATTATTTGTTTTGATTCAATTCTAGGGAATTCGAATAAACCACCCCAAATCCCATTTTTTGGCCTTTGTATTATATATGTATAATCTCCATCAACAAAGTATGCGTAGCTTAAGTATAATGTTTGCTGTTTCGTCTTACCTTTCTTGTAAGGTAATTTTTTTTGTAAAGAGTTTTCAAAAGCTTTACAATATGACTTTAGAATACAGGTTTCGCAATGCGGGTTTTTGGGTTTGCAATGCAAAGCACCAAATTCCATTAAAGCTTGATTCCATGTTCCTGGGTCTTTTTTATAGAGTAGGCTTTTTGCTAATTCAGAAAACTCCTTTTTGCCTTTTGAAGAATCAATAGGGGTATCAATTCCAAATAAACGAGCAAACAATCGATAAACATTTCCATCAACCAGAGTTACGGCTTCCCCAAAAGCAATTGAAGCAATTGCGCCTGCAGTATATTCTCCCACACCTTTAAGGAGTAAAAGGTCTTTATAAGTATTAGGGAAGGTTGATTTCCCGATTTGTTTAGCCGCAAAATGAAGGTTTCTAGCTCTTGAATAATATCCCAGTCCTTGCCATAGTTTGAGTATTTCTTCTTCGTTGGCTTTGGCTAGGTCTTGAACTGTTGGAAATGCTTCACAGAAATTGTAATAGTATTGAATTCCTTGAGATACTCGAGTTTGTTGGAGTATTACTTCAGATAGCCATATTTTATAAGGATCTTTTTGGTTTCTCCAAGGTAGGTCTCTTTTATTGTTTTCAAACCAATTTAAGAGCTTCGAATGTAGTTGTATTTCCGTCATTTTAAAGAGTCTCAAATTTAGAAACTACTATGTGCTAAGTATGTCTTTGATTGTATTATATTTGCGCGCCGCTTTAAAAATCTGATAGCGGTAGGATAACATACTATATATTAATAACATAGCAAAATTATTTAAGCATGACTAAGGCTGATATTGTAAATGAAATAGCAGAGGAGACTGGAGTAGAGAAACATATTGTTCAAAACACAGTTGAAGCCTTCATGGGAGTTGTAAAAAAATCCATGGCAAATGGTGATAATGTATACCTAAGAGGATTTGGTAGTTTTATCATTAAAAGAAGAGCAGAAAAAACGGGAAGAAATATTTCTAAAAACACTAGTATTATTATTCCAGCGCACAACATTCCTGCTTTTAAACCATCTAAGACTTTCGCTGGTGAGGTGAAAGATAGTGTTCAAGCAAAATAGCATGAACCTTACTCGAGGTAAAATAATAGCCATTGGTTCAATGGTAGCTTTAGGAGCTGTTTTAGCTTTATTGCCTCAAAAAAATACGGTAAGCTCTGCCGAAGTAATTGAATTAACTGCAAATCAAAAAATTGAAGAAGCTGTTAAAATAATTACACAAGGAGCGGGAGCCCCAATGCAGGGGATTAAATTATTGAAAGAGGTGTTGGAAGAGAATCCAAATAATGAGCAAGCGCTTTATTATTTGGGAAATTTTTCGATACAATCGGGTCAATTTGATAAGGCGGTTATTCGTTTTGAAGCCTTGTTGAAAGTAGATGCTGAGAATGAAGAAGCAAGGTATTTACTTGCTCACTCTCAACAAATGTTGGGTGATACTTCGGCGGCCTTAAAAAATTACCAAATAGTGTTAGAAAGCACTGTGAATAGTGAGCTCAAAGAGCTTGTTGAGAAAGAAATTAATAATATTAAAAACATTTGAGATATGCCAAGCGGTAAAAAAAGAAAGCGACATAAGATCGCCACTCACAAAAGAAAAAAGCGTCTCAGAAAGAATAGACATAAACGTAAATAATAAGAAATAAGAGCTTAGCTCTTATTTCTTATTATTTCGGTCTTCTTTCATGATGGATGCTGTTAAAAAGGACCTAATTATTGACGCATCTTCCGAAGGCGTTCGACTTGCTCTTCTTGAAGAGAAAAGACTTGTTGAATTACATCACGAAAAAACTGATACTCAGTTTGCCGTTGGTGACTTGTACCTCGGAAAAGTCAAAAAATTAGTACCCGGATTGAATGCGGCATTCGTAGATGTGGGCTACGAAAAGGACGCATTTCTACACTACTTAGACCTTGGGCCTCAGTTACGGTCATTACAGAAGTATGTTGCCACAACCCGAAAGGGTAAAAACAACGACAAACTTCTTAATAACCTTAAACTAGAAGCTGATATACCTAAGGACGGAAACATTAAAGAAGTACTTACGCAAGGACAAGAAATTGTAGTTCAGGTTTCTAAAGAACCAATTTCTACAAAAGGTCCGCGTATTACTTGTGAACTCTCTCTTGCTGGGAGATATCTGGTATTAGTGCCATTTTCGGATCGAATTTCTCTTTCTTCAAGAATTAGAAACAAGAATGAAAAAGTGCGATTAAAAAGTCTGATTGAAAGTATAAAACCCAAAAACTTTGGTGTAATTATACGAACAGTAGCCGAGAATAAAAAGGTTGCCGAACTCGATCAAGACTTAAAAGATTTGGTTAGTCGCTGGGAAGGGCTACATGATAATATCGTAGAATCAAAGCCACCTAAAAAAATATTAGGTGAATTAAATAAATCTACGGCTATGTTACGTGATATGCTTAACCCTAGTTTTAATGCTATTACGATTAATGATGGAGTTATGTACGAAGAAATTCGTGCGTATTTATCTACGATTGCTCCAGATAGAGTTGACATTTTGAAGCATCACAAATCGAAGACTCCAATTTTGGATCACTTTGGAATTGAGAAGCAGATTAAGTCACTTTTTGGACGAAATGTTACCATGAAATCGGGCGCTTATTTAGTTATTGAGCATACTGAGGCTTTGCATGTAATTGATGTAAATAGTGGAAATACTTCTAAAAGCGATGATAATCAAGAAACCAATGCATTAAGGGTTAATATTGAATCGGCTCAAGAAGTTGCAAGGCAGTTAAGGTTGAGGGATATGGGCGGTATAATCGTTGTTGATTTTATCGACCTTAGAAAGGCTGAAAGTCGTAAAGAATTGTTGAACAAAATGAAGGAATTCATGAAGTTAGACAAGGCTAAACATCATATCCTTCCCCCAAGTAAATTTGGTTTGGTGCAGATTACACGTCAACGTGTGCGTCCTGAAATGGAAATTAAAACTTCTGAAACCATTCCAACTGCTGATGGTAACAAACAAGTTCGAGCTACAATTCTCTTGATTGATGATGTTGAGAATATGTTATTCCGAATAATGGATACTAAAAACCAAAAACTAACGATTCATTGTCACCCATTTATACGTGCTTATTTAAAGCAAGAAAATTTTCAATGGAAATGGCTAATGAAATATAAAACATGGATAGGTATAACATCGTCAAATTCATTGTCGTTAGTTCAATACACATTTTTAAATAATGAAGGAAAAGAGGTTAAGGTTTAATCTCTTTTCCTTTTTAATTTTCAATGGATGATAAAAAGAAATACTCTCTTTCTGAAGTAAAGATTAAGATTTCTAATTATTGCGCCCGACAAGAAAGGTGTCATAAAGAAGTTCAAGAAAAACTGAAGGTGCTTGGCGTTGATTATAAGCATACTGATCATTTAATTGCATATTTAATTGAGCATAACTTTTTAAATGAAAGTAGGTTTGCTAAATTGTATGCTCGTAGTAAATTCAATCAAATGTCTTGGGGGTGGAATAAAATCCGGAAAGGGCTTTATGAAAAGGGTATCTTAGAATATTGTGTAAAAGAGGCTTATCAAGAGATAAACAAAGAAGATTACGAGAATAGATTGGCTGAGTTAATGGAAAAGAAAAGGAATTCTCTTTCAGGTCATCATTTAGAGGTGAAAAAAAAGTTGTTCGCTTACCTAGTTCAAAAAGGTTACGAGTACGAACTAATTAAAAATAAATTCAAAGAAATCCATGATTAATTCGGATCAGATAAAGGATATTTCTAGGAGGCTTGACGCCTTAAGGGGGCATCTTTGACTATGCTCGATTAAAGGAAGAGGTTGAAGACGAGGAACAGCAAACATTGTCTCCAAATTTTTGGGATGATCCAAAAGAAGCAGAACTGACTTTAAAAAAGATCAATCAAAAAAAATTCTGGGTAAAGAGTTTTGAAGATTTAGAGTCTGCATTTGAAGATATTGAAGTTCTAAAAGAATTTCTAGAAATGGGTGAGGGGAAATCAGAAGACCTTGACCAAGCTTTTGATAATTTTTTAAGTGAATTAGAAGACTTAGAGTTTAAAAACATGCTTTCGGGTGAGGAAGACGGGCTCTCTGCGATTCTTGAAATAAATTCGGGTGCAGGCGGTACAGAAAGTCAGGACTGGGCTGAAATGCTTCTTAGAATGTATATAATGTATTCTGAAAAGATGGGTTTCAAGGTCAGTATAACTGAAAAATTGGATGGTGATGGTGCTGGAATAAAATCTGCTAGACTTGAGGTTACTGGTGACTTTTCTTATGGATACTTAAAGGGTGAGAATGGTGTTCATCGTCTTGTTCGAATTTCTCCCTTTGACAGTAATGCAAGAAGGCATACATCTTTTGCATCGGTATTTGTGTTCCCAATTATTGATGATACGATTGAAATAATAGTTCCTCCTTCAGATATTGAATGGCATACATTTAGGTCTGGTGGTGCAGGAGGTCAAAACGTAAATAAAGTTGAAACGGGTGTAAGATTAGAACATAAACCCACAGGTTTGATTATTAGAAATACAGAATCGAGATCACAATTGCAGAACAAAGAAAATGCGATGAAACTTTTGAAATCGAAATTGTATGAGTTAGAGATCCGAAAACGAGACGAAGAAAAGGCTGCGGTAGAAGGTTCTAAAATGAAAGTGGAATGGGGTAGTCAAATTCGTAACTATGTTATGCACCCATATAAATTAGTAAAAGATTTAAGAACCAATCATGAAACCACGGATGTGCAATCAGTTATGGATGGCAATTTAGAAAGTTTTATTAAATCTTATTTGATGGAATTTGGCCAGTCAAAAGACCATATCAATAAATAAATAGAAAAGAATTTACAACCTATCGTACGATATAGAGAGGACCTTTTATCTCTCTAGTTGGAGCTGAGTTTACTCCTTCGATGTATTCAAAGGTAGAACGGTATGATATTCTGTAGATGTATTTACCGATAGCCACCTCTTCTCCTGTTTTCATGTGGGTTCCATCCCATAAAACCTCTGGATCACTACTTTCCCAAATAACTTGGCCAAAGCGATTGTAAACTTGAACTTCATATTCAAGGAAACGTTGAAGTGAAACTATCGACCATAAGTCGTTATCGCCATCACCATTTGGGGTAAATGTATTTGGAATGAAAATGTTACTGCAATCATCGAAGTTTACATAAACTTCGCTAATATCCGCTCCACAATCATTTCTAAGTGACAATGAGTACAAACCTGACTCTGTAACATCATAGACCTCTTCATCACTACCATCTTGCCAATCGTAAATAATAACTTTTGAACTTGAACCAATAAAATTTGGATCTAATCTCAATGTTTCACCAATGCATAAAGTGGTATCTGGTGATACAACGTCAAACATTATTTTAGGATAAATGTCTTCCCGAACTGTTGCAAATGCAGAATCCACACAAAATGGCGCTTGATAATATCTTGTGAATAATTTATAGTTTCCAGCTCTGTCAATGTTTAAAGTCGAAACGGTAGAATCAACATCCTTTGACACTGTGTCAGGAGGAACTGGCGCTAATAATGGGTTTAGAGTATCTAATGATCCATCCTCTAAAATTTCAGTCCACCAATAATGGTCATATCCTGGTTTTTGAGCATCCAAAATAATTGTTTGTCCTTCACAAAGAACCGAATCTGCCGTCCAATCAATATTGGGTTTAGGTATTTCTGTCACAGACTTATTACCAACACCATTACAGTTGTTGTTGTTAGTCACAGTAACATAGTATTCACCTGCTTCTATAATTTGTATTTGTTGTGTAGTTTCACCAGTCGACCATATATAATTGGTATAGCCTCCACCTGCATCAATAATTTCAGAGTAAGTTCGCTTTGCTGCTTCACAATAACTAGAAGGCGCAAAAATTACTTTTGGAACTGGATTGATAGTGACGTTCATAGTGTCTTTATTTAAACAGCCCTTAACATCTGTAATTTGGCAAACTACAGTAGAAGTTGTGTCTTTGATCAAAAGTATTTGCCCAGTAGTAGGTAATAATACTTCTGTTCCCGTTTTAGCTTCGAACCACTCATATTTTACGAATCCTGGCCCCGCATCCACCAATAAATTGAATCGGTCACCTACACAAAAAGCGGTATCAGGACCCAAATCAATGCTAGGAAGAAAACTGGCATTAATAGACATAGTATCAGTGTTTTGGCAACCATTACTATCTGTAACCAGAACCGAATAAACACCTTCTAGCATTACCGTAACTTTTCTTGCTGCAGTTGAATCACCTTGAGGTCCATGTTCCCAATTGTAATAACTATAACCAGCGCCAGGGTCAAGTACTTCATTTACAGGTGTTCCAGCACAAAATTCTTTATCAGCACCTAAATTTGGCAACGGCAATAAAAATTTGGCAATTATTCTGGAGTCACTCGCCTTGCAAAAATTGCTGTCCACAACATCAACACTGTAAGTTCCAGCCGTGTAAACTTTTATTGTATGGCTTGTATCTGCTGCGCGAAGTGGAGTTGTACTCCAATTGTAAGAATAGTAACCATTGCCCGCAAAAAGAGAAATCGTATCACCTTCACAAAAGCCACTGTCTACACCTAGGTTAATGATTGGTAATGTGTCATGCATGATTATTACACTATCTAAACTTTTACATGTTGTGTTTTTGTCAATCAATGTGAGGTGGTAGGTTTTAGCATTTTTTATCCATAATGTATCTTGGTTATTTAAATCAATACCATCCCAAATATGAGAGTAATTGGTGTCAGGGTTAGACACTAGCATGATGCTATCATTTACACAAAAAGTAGTGTCAGAGGTAAGGTTAGTAGATGGAAGACTATCAATAGATAACGTTAGGGTGTCTTTATTTAGGCAGGTATTGGTATCTTGAACAGTAAGAATGTATTGCCCGGCAGTATCTACTACAAGCGAATCGTAACCTAAAACTGCGGGGGCCGAATTCCATCTGTAAAGGATATTTGGATCTGTATTAAAGTTATGTAAGTAAATAGAGTCGTTTTTACAAATACTTGTATCACCCGAAGACCCATTTCTTAGAATTCCAATTTCCGGAATGGTATCATTTGCAATAGTTACAACAGCAGTATTGTTACACCCATTTGTGTCTTGAACATAAATGGAATAAATAGAAGGTAGACTCACATCTATACATGGGGTAGTGTCTCCGGTAGACCAAATTCTAACAACGAGACTTGAGTCAACACAGAGGGTGAGCGAATCAAATTGACAGATGGATGTGTCATTTCCTAAATCTAAAGGAGGCTCAGGGTTCCATGATACACTGATTGTATCATAACCAGGACAATTATTTGTATCCAAACCGAAGTAATAGTA
This sequence comes from Salibacteraceae bacterium, assembly GCA_049599135.1. Classification (GTDB taxonomy): domain Bacteria; phylum Bacteroidota; class Bacteroidia; order Flavobacteriales_G; family Salibacteraceae; genus UBA2108. The sequence goes on along the minus strand of JBMYOI010000011.1, from coordinate 22,643 downwards.
AAACCCAGGAGTGTTAACTGTAATGTTAGGGCTAATAATAGGAACAGTATCGGTGTTAACGTTCCATTGGTGATAGCTAAAAGCCAGAGCGCCATTAATGGTAAAAAAGTTAGAGTCACAAACGGCAGTATCACCACCTAAATGAACAACTGGGTTTAGCGCTTTGGTAACTATTTTACTTTGAGTGAACGAACAACCTTTAGTATCGGTAACAGTCAATGTTATATTTGTAGTAGAGTCTGTTTTGAATTGTGTACCGTTGGAGCCATCTTGCCACAAATAAATGTAACTCGCCTGAATATTATTAACCGTAACTATGGCAGTATCACCATCGCAAAAAGTTGAATCTAAACCTATAGATACATTTGGTATGGTATCAGTTACCAGTGTGAAAGTATCAGTAGCAGAACAACCGTTCGAGTCTGTAATTTGGACCCAATAGTCCCCGGCAAACTTTACTGAGTCTTTTTGCTGAACACTGTTATTGTACCATAGGTAAGAGTAGCCAGGGCCAGCATCAATGACAAACGAAGAATCGTCACATATGGTATCCGGACCCCCTAAATCAAAAACTGGTATAGTATCAACAGTAATAAATGCAGAATCAACAATTGAGCAACTATAATTGTCGGTTACGGTAACTGTAACCTTAGTGTATGATGTTGCTGGTAAAGATAAAGTATCGTTTGTAGAGGCATTTTGCCATACATATGAATAAGGGGTAGAGCCAAAAGTGGGGTTAGCTATTACGTGGGCAGTATCTCCACTACAAATTGTGTCATCGGCCAGTTCAAGGTTCATGCAAAGACTAACCTTTACAATAGCAGGCAAGATTAATGCGCAAGATGTATCATTCCAGCTTCCAGAATCCGCACCGCTCACATAAAGTTGAACACAGTCGTCGTTAATACCAATGCCATTTGGGCGGTTAGTTTTCCAATTAACAAAAGTTGAATCCGATCCATCAGTCCAAACAAAATTTCCGTCTTGAGTTTTATCATTAAAACCAATCCAAACCGAACCTGTAATTCCTGCTTGAGCAGCCCATTTTACTATGCTGTCATTTTCACTTTGTGAATGTATTGATGTTAGGTGGCCGCCTAGACTGTTTGCCCAGTTTTCGGCACTATCTGCAGAAACCGCATTTGGTAAAAGGTAATATAGCGAACATGTGTCAGTTGAGCAGCCTAAAAAGGTTGCTGTTGGAGTAAAAGCCCCAGAAATAGCGGTTAAATCACAACTACTTGCTGATTTTTTACATTGAGATTGACCATTAAATGAAAATAATAAAATGAAGCACAAGGCAAAAAAGCTCTGCAAACCCAGTGCTAGCAACTGTTTTGGTAAGTTCAAATTTTGTGTTTTACTCGTATTCACTATATCCGTCCCTTCTTTTCCTCTGCGCCCAAAAATACTAAAGATAACCACATTTACAATTCATTGAAAATTTCAATGGTTGTATACATTTGAGGTTGTTTTAAAATTTAGATTTATGTCTTATAAAATTATACACAATCCTCGTTGTTCTAAAAGCCGGCAAGCCTTGGCAATATTAGAGTCAAAAGGATTAGAATTCGAAATTATCGATTATTTAAAGAATCCTATTTCGTTAGATGAATTAAAAGAAGTTATTCGCAAACTAGGAATTAAACCTTATGATTTAATTCGTAGGAATGAGGCCGTTTTTAAAGAGAAGTTTAAGGGAAAAGAACTTTCAGACAACGACTGGATTAAAGCCATGGTACAACACCCTAAGTTAATCGAAAGGCCAATACTTGTTACAGAAAACAATGCAGTTATCGGACGTCCACCTGAAGAGGTAAACAGGATTATAGAGAATTAGTTAGATTCTTCTACATCGGTTTTAGGGTTAAACGTAAACGTCTCAATTAATTGTTTCGTTACCCAGTAAGGTAAAAATACCGCAAGAAATATTAAAGTGAAGAATGCGCCACCGGCAATAACTAAGAAGAATAATACAGCTAAAATTTCCATTTATTAAATGTTGAAATGAGTGGCAAATTTAGAATAAAAGAAATTAAAAATTCGCCCTTCTGAAAAAACCCTTGATGTAAATTTGTTTTAAATAATTACAACACATGGATTATAGAATTGAACATGATACTATGGGTGAGGTTAAAGTACCTTCCGATAAGTATTGGGCAGCTCAAACTGAGCGATCTAGAAATAACTTTAAAATTGGTGACTATAAACAACAAATGCCTTTAGAGGTGGTTTATGGATTTGCCTATTTGAAAAAAGCAGCAGCACATACTAATTGTCAGTTGGGTGTGTTGAGTGAAGAAAAGAGAGATTTAATTTCTAAAGTTTGTGATGAAATTCTAGAAGGAAAATTAGATGATCAATTTCCTTTGGTGATATGGCAGACTGGATCGGGAACACAATCGAATATGAATGTGAATGAGGTCGTGTCAAATCGTGCTCATGTAATTTCTGGTGGAAAATTAGGTGAAGGTGAAAGTTCTGTTCATCCTAATGATGATGTAAATAAAAGTCAGTCGTCAAATGATACTTTTCCTACCGGAATGCACATCGCGTGCTATAAAATGGTGATTGAAACCACCATTCCTGGAATTGAAAAGCTAAGAGATACTCTTAAAGCTAAAAGTGAGGAGTTTAAAGATGTTGTGAAAATCGGGCGTACTCATTTGATGGATGCAACTCCTTTGACTTTAGGTCAAGAGTTTTCTGGGTATGTTTCTCAATTAGACCATGGTATCAAAGCTCTTAAAAACACTCTAGATCATTTATCTGAATTGGCTTTGGGTGGAACTGCTGTAGGTACTGGAATAAATACTCCGGTTGGATATTCTAAATTGGTTGCCGAAAAAATTGCGGAATTCACGAAACTCCCTTTTATTAGTGCTGATAATAAATTTGAAGCATTAGCTGCTCATGATGCAATTGTTGAATCTCATGGCGCATTAAAACAAATTGCAGTTTCGTTGATGAAAATAGCCAATGATGTTAGAATGTTGGCTTCTGGTCCAAGGAGTGGAATTGGTGAAATTATTATTCCTGCAAACGAGCCTGGTTCTTCAATAATGCCGGGTAAAGTAAATCCAACCCAAGCTGAGGCCATGACAATGGTTTGCGCCCAAGTAGTTGGAAACGATGTTGCGGTAAGCGTAGGTGGAATGAACGGTCATTACGAATTGAACGTTTTTAAACCTTTGTTAGCGCACAATTTTTTAACTTCTGCGAGACTAATTGGAGACGCATGTGTTTCATTTAATGATAATTGTGCAGTTGGAATTGAACCAAATTATGCTCTTTTGAAAAAGAACTTGGATAATTCATTGATGTTGGTTACAGCTTTGAATACAAAAATTGGATACGAAAAAGCAGCGAAAATTGCGAAAACGGCTTACAATAATGGAACTACTTTGAAAGAAGAAGCGGTAAACCTTGGATATCTAACTCCGGAAGAGTTTGATGAATGGGTTGACCCGAAAAAAATGATTGGATCATTATAGAATAAAAAAGCCCTGAATTTCAGGGCTTTTTTTTATTCATTTAATTTGCTTACCAGCCCTTTAATTTTTTGCTCATCGTTTTTATTACAAATGAGTAGCTCATCACCCGAATCAACTACTATTAAATCTGTTAATCCGTGTATTACAATCTTTTTGTTCTTGTCTGATTTAATAAGAGAATTACTTGTCTCATTAATAAAAAAATTATCTCCAAGGGTCGCATTGTTGCTTTCGTCTTTAGATAAGTTATCGTAGAGTGACCCCCATGTTCCTAAATCTGACCAGCCGAAATCACATAACATAACTTTTATATTTTCGGCACTTTCCATAATTCCATAATCAATCGAAATATTATCACATTTCGGGAAGTTTTGATTGATAAAATCAACTTCCTTAGATGTGTTAAGTGAATCGAGACCATCTTTGAAAACTTGACTTATTTGCGGAAGATGTGTTTCCATTTCATGAATAATCGATTTAGCCGACCACATAAAAATGCCCGCATTCCATACAAAATTGCCTTTTTTAATAAATTCTATTGCAGTTTGTTTATCTGGTTTTTCTCTGAACTGAGAAACTGTTTTAACGAGGTTGGCATTCACATCTTTATCGTATTCTATATACCCATAACCAGTGTCTGGTCTTGAAGGAGCTATGCCAAGAGTTAAAAGATCTCCTTTTGAAATAACTTCAAATCCTTCAGTAATTCTATTTTTAAATTCTAAGGTGTTTGAAATTAAATGATCACTTGGCGCTACAACAATATTGGCGTTTGGGTTTATTTTATTGATTTTGTAACTGGCATAGGCAATACATGGAGCTGTATTTCTCATTACTGGCTCACAAAGTACTTGCCCTTCTTTTAATTCTGGTAAGTGCTCAAATACGAGACCTTTGTAGTCAGTATTGGTTACGACATAAATATTCTCAGCAGGAATGAACTCTTCGAAACGTTCGAAAGTTTGTCTAATAAGACTTTTTCCTGTACCTAAAATATCTAAAAATTGTTTTGGGTTTTCTTTTCTACTCCATGGCCAAAAGCGACTTCCAATGCCACCTGCCATAATTAAACAGTAATTATTCATATCTAAAAATTCGTTTGCGAAAGTAACTATCCAAATGCTATGAAAAGCTATACCGGAGTTACCTCGGCGTTTTTATGGACTAAATATTTCTTACCGGTGCTTTTTTCTTCACACAAAAAGCGCGTGCGGCGTAACTCACCTCTAATAAAAGCCTTTTTGCCTATAACAAATTGGGCGTTATTATCTAAGTCAATTAATTGAACCCGATCAGTTTGTTTCAAGTCAAATTTACGAAGTGCATTAAATAATTCGGGATCAGAAAAGGTGCTTGCTTTTGGGTTTAGCGCATATTTTTTTATGGATTTCAAAAGAGGTTCTGGAAATGTGTTTAAGCTTAATTCATTAAATATTAGAAGTGAAAATGCGGTTTTCCATTCTTTGCCATGTGGTAGAATTCTACCTTTAAAAATTTCGAACATTTGCAAATGAGCAAACTCATGTAGAAAGGTTAAAAGAAATGCGTATTTGTTTAAACTACCGTTAATGGTAATCGTGTGTGGCGCCCCCTTAAATGGAGGACGATAATCACCAAATTTTGATTTTCTATGACGGGTAATTTTTAGAACGGCCTTCTTAACCTTCAGCATTTCTAAAATTGACTCGACTCTTTCTTCGGGTAAATATGACGAGAGTTGATGGCGCTCGTTATTCATCGTCTTTTTTTATAACGAGTTTTCTTCACTTTTTTCTTTTGGTCTCCAAAGGTTGGGCAATCGCAATCTTTTTTAGAACTCTTGCAGCCTTCAACGGAAACGGCAAGGACACATATTGCAAGTATTAAAAGATATGATTTTCGAAAATAGTTTTGCATTGGCAGCAAAATTAAAGGAAAGCTTTCAAGTATTAGTTTTGTATTTGAATAATGGGATTAATTTATCAAATAGGACGTTACAGTATTTTTTTAAAAAAGTGTTTTGAAAAGCCAGAACGAAGAAGCGTTTATTGGTCACTTTTTATAGATGAGATTGTAAAATTAGGTGTAAGCTCACTTGGAATCATTATCGTTATAAGTGGGTTTATGGGTATGGTAATTACCATTCAAACAGCCTCCCAAGTGGATAGTAGCTTTATTCCGGATTACTTGGTTGGGTTTACAACAAGACAATCGGTTATATTGGAGTTTTCGCCGACTATGTTGGCGTTGATACTAGCGGGGAAAATCGGATCTAATATTGCTTCAGAGATTGGAACCATGAGAGTTACTGAACAAATAGATGCTTTAGAAATTATGGGCATTAATTCAGCTGGATATTTGGTAATTCCAAAAATATATGGCTTTATGTTTATTATGCCCTTTTTAGTAATCGTAAGTATGTTCGTAGGTATCTTTTTTGGCTATCTTATTTGTGAGATTACAGAAATAATCCCTCCAAGTCAATATTTATTGGGAATACAATATGATTTTATTCCTTTTCATGTTTCCTATGGTTTATTTAAAAGTGTGGTTTTTGCATTTTTCATTGCTTCAATTTCTGCTTTTCATGGATATTTTGTAAAAGGTGGAGCATTAGAAGTTGGCCGTGCCAGTACAAAGGCAGTAGTTTTTAGCAGCATTGTAATCTTGATTGTAAATTATGTAATTACTCAAATGTTATTGATATGATTGAGGTAAAAGAATTACATAAGTCATTTGGTGATAATCACGTTTTAAAGGACATTAATTTTAATTTCCAAAAGGGAGTGCCAAATTTAATAATTGGGGCTTCTGGCTCTGGTAAAACAACGCTTACAAAATGTATTGTTGGTTTACATGAACCTGATACAGGATCAATTTCATACGATGGCAGGGTGTTCAATAAAATGGATCGTTTTGAGAAAAAAGAAATAAGGAAAGAAATTGGATTCCTTTTTCAGGGAAGTGCACTTTTTGATTCAATGACTGTTGAAGAAAACATCAAATTTCCATTGAAAATGTTTTCAAATATGTCTCAAAAAGAAATGGTTGATAGGGCAAATTATTGTCTAGAAAGAGTTGAGTTGTCCGGAAAAAACAAACTATTACCTAGTGAGCTCAGTGGCGGAATGAAGAAACGTGTTGGAATAGCTCGTGCAATTTCTTTTAAACCAAAATATTTGTTTTGCGATGAGCCTAATTCTGGACTTGACCCAACTACATCTCTTACTATTGACAAGTTGATAGACGATATTACAAGAGATTTAGATATAACCACAATAGTGATTACGCATGATATGAATTCTGTTTTAGAAATTGGGGCTAACTTGGCTTTTATTCACAAAGGTGAGCTTTTGTGGAGTGGTTCTAATAGCGAAATCCTTAAGACAGATTGTATTGAGCTGACTGACTTTATCTACGCTTCTAAATACATGAAAGAAGTTCGCAAGCAGCTTTTGAAAATGTAGGATAGAATAAATAACTAATAGATATTAGTAATAATTGGATAAAAAAAAAGGCGCTCAAATGAGCGCCCTTTTTTTTTGCAGTTATTGAGATTATTACTCAACAATGATTTTGTAAGAAGCAGAACCCGATCCGTTACTAATTGTAAGGAAGTAAATTCCAGTTCCAGAATTATTTAATTCAACAGACTTGAAGTAATCACCGGCAATTTCAGTAGTTTCATTGTAAACAACTTGACCTGCTACGTTTTTCACTTCAAAAGTGTAATCGTTCTTATCTGCATTTGTCATTTGAATGTTAAATGCGCCTGTATTTGGGTTAGGGAACAATTGAAGTTTGAAATCATTACCAAATTCTACAACACTTGTAGCGTTTAAGAAATTCTCTTCCCCAATAGTGATATCACCAGTGGTGTTACAATTATTGAAGTCAGTAACAGTTAATTTATATACACCGTACTCTCGTTGAGCTGCGTTTTGTGCAGGGCCTATAACTAACTCACCAGTTGTTGAATTTGCTACACAAGGATCATTAGATGGGTTTACCCATGAATAATCTAAAGTACCAGTTCCACCAAGTACGCTTGGTACAACAGTTACCGTTTTATTACCTAAATCAATAGTAACGGTAGTTAATGGTACAGGACGTATAACAATTGCATTCGGCTCATTAACAACTACATTTTCGATAGAAGTACATGAGTTACCATCAGTAATTGTAACAGGATACGTTGCAGCTGCTAAACCTGTAACTGTGGCAGTAGTTTGTCCACCTGGCCACAATAAACTTAAAGTACCCGTTCCACCACTTGAAGTAACAATTCCTTCACCATCAGTAAGGCCATTACAAGTTACATCACTAGATATGTGTGAAGAAGAAATAGCCTGTGTAGCACCGCCAATCGTATATGTTTTAGTTTGTTTACATGGAGGGTTTCCACCATCTGTAATTTCAACTGTATAAATTCCAGCTTCAACACCAGAAAGGACAGAATCTGCACGAGTAGCACCTCCACCTGGAGTAATTACTGAGCTTCCTTTTTTCCATACAATCGTATAACCAGGTCCAGCTGCACCAGCAGTTAATTCAAAACTTACTGCACCCTCACCATTACCAGCACATAATACATCAGTAGTGTTTTCGTTTTTGAAAACTGGAGCACCAGCATCAGAAACAGTAGCACTTGTAATTAATTTACATCCTTCAACATCAGTAATAGTTACATCATAAGCACCTGAACCTAAATTAGAAACCGTCTTTGTTGTTGGGTTCCCTGTAATGCCCCAAGCATAAGTATAAGGCCCGGTTCCGTTTGTAGGATCAACAACTGTTGCACTACCATCTGTAGCTCCACATGTAGTAGTTGCTGTTGCAGTAGCCATTCCGTTTAATACTGGACATACTTTAGGAGTAGTATTTAAACGAACGTAAGTTGCGTTTGTACTGTAACTCCAATTTCCCCATCCAGTACTTTGTTCTTGACGTAAGAAATAATGACCTTGCCATGCAGTTCCTCTTTCAGCTAACGATAAGTAAATTGTATCTGAACCAAAGAATTGGTCAGCAATAATTGAAACTACATAGTTTCCTGGGTTTATAGTATCTAAACCACCACCAACTCGAGCAACAGGTAATGTAATCCAACCACCATTTGCAGGAACGTTTAATGCAGAAACAGTAACCTTATTTGAACTGAAAATAGGAGCATTAGCCAAAGTTAATGGGCCACTAACTCCTAAATCACCAGCAGAATAAATGTTACAAGTAATAGATCCATTTTTGTTTGGTTGAGCATTAGCCGAACCTAAGTAGAATGAAACAGAACTTACTGTATCTACTTCGAAAACTTCATATAAAGTACCAACCTCGTATTGAGATACATTAAAAGGATTGTAATAAACCTGAGAAGCTGCATCTGCATTGTTATCATCTCGTGCATAAACTGAATCAGAAACCATTACGTTGTAAGTAACAGTATCAGCTGCACCTCTAGCTAATTGAGAATCAGAAGTAGCAAATAAATCAATTTCATAAGCACCAACACCATTGCTTAAATAGTAAGGGCCTAGGTTTACAGTATTAGAATCAATTCCTAAATAAGGAAGGTTTTTAGCAGAACTAGTTCCAGAAGCAGAAAATAGACCTGGTCCGCTCAATTGCATGTTTACACGAGTATTTGTTTGTGCAACTCCACCAGCATTTTTGTAAGTAGCAGAAAATTCCATAGGAGCCTTATTAGCTTGTTTAGCTGGAATCATGCTATAGTAATTTTCGAAGTTTCCTTTGGTTGTATCACTATCGGTAGCAACGTACCCACTTATAAGATTGATGTCATTATCGTCTCCTTCGCTCAACAACACATCATCAATGTACCATCCATAACCAATTCCTGGTTGAACGGTTTGTCTTGACACCCATCTAAATCTAACATATACTGTAGCTTGATTAGCAGCATACTGAGTTACATTAACAGTTACGTAATGCGGGTTTGAAGTTGCTTGATTTCCACTAGATGCAGAAGTAATTGGAACCCATGAATTGTCATAAATTGTAGTCCAATTAACATTATCAGTACTAATTTGAACCATTGCGGTATCTTCAAATTTAGCATAGAATTGCTCAAAAGATAAGTTAACCGCGTTTTTTCCAACACAGTTAATTGGAGAAGAAGTTAAATTAAAACTTGCTGCAGTAAGTGCCCCTGCGTTAGGATCACCTGGTTTTAAACAAGCCCAATCCGCTCCCGAAGTAGAAGTTATACCAGTAGTACCAAAGTACCATGAATTGGCAGTACCAATTTGCCATCCTCTTACAGTTCCGTTTGATTGAGCAGTCCAGTTTGCAGACGAGTTAAAATTGCTGTAAAAAATTGTATCACCCAATGCAGACAACTGTCCAGCGCTTTTTGAGTGAGCAACGTTAATAGGGCCCGAGTAAACATTGCTTGCTACTTGGTGACTTACCATAACAGGCGCCGAGTTAGGGTCTACTGATGAAATTTGAGCTGTCGCAAAAAATGCTACAAGAGAGCCCAAAAGACCAAGAGTAATTTTTCTCATAATTCTTGTTTTAATTAGTACTTGTTTAAAATTTTAATAATTAATTAACTCCAAAAACTTGGAGTAAAACCGCAAAAGTAATCCATTTATCCTTTAATCGAACCGTACATCTAGCTTTTGCAGCTTCAATGACATATACAAATGAATTTTCTTAGGGTTGGGTATTGCCGTCTTTTAGTCTAATTATTCGCTGAGAACGGAGGGCTATATCTTCTTCATGAGTTACCATTACTATCGTATTTCCTTGATTGTTCAGGTTTTCGAACAAATCCATAATTTCATGTGAAGTAGTTGAGTCGAGATTTCCTGTTGGTTCATCTGCAAGAATTAAACTTGGAGAATTTACTAATGCTCTTGCAATTGCTACGCGCTGTCTTTGGCCACCGGATAGCTCATTGGGTTGATGGGTCATTCGATCCTTAAGCCCTACAATTTCTAGTGCCTTTGCGGCTTTTTCATTTCTTTCTGTTTTTGAAATGCCAGCATAAATTAAAGGTAAGGCTACGTTGTCTAGTGAAGTGTAGCGAGGCAATAAATTGAATGTTTGGAAAACAAAACCGATTTCTTTATTCCTAATTTCTGCTAATTGGTCATCAAACATTTTACTTACTTGGTGACCGTTTAACCAATAGTTTCCTGATGTGGGTGTGTCTAAACATCCTAAAATATTCATTAATGTGGATTTCCCGGATCCCGATGTTCCCATTAATGAAACGTATTCACCTCTTTTAATCGTTATGGATACCCCTTTTAGTGCTTCAACAAGTTGTTTGCCCACTTTAAAGTGTCTCTTTATGTTCTCTGTTTCTATGATGGAATTCACTGTTCAAAAATAGATTTAGTTCCGATACATTAAATTACGAATTATTATCAGCGGTAAATAAATCTAATTTCGCGAAACTTAAAATGAAGATAGATTCTCCCTCAAAACAGTATATTGTTCTTGTCTTGCTGGCATTAGTTTGGGGTAGTTCCTTCATTTTGATGAAAAGAGGGTTAGAAAGTTTCACGTCAATTCAAGTTGCTGAATACCGACTATTCATAGCTGGTATAACTCTCCTGCCATTTGCCCTTAAAAATATAAGACGATTTCCAAAAAAAAGAAAAGAACAAGTAGGGGTTTTATTTGTGGCTTTGTTTGGAAACTTTTTCCCCGCCTTCCTATTCTCTGAGGCCCAAACACAATTACCAAGTGGTGTAACAGGTATGTTAAATAGCTTGGTTCCGTTATTTACTTTGATCATTGGCTTTCTATTTTTCAAGTCTAAGGTTTTAATTAGACAGGTTATTGGGGTTGTCATTGGTCTAATTGGTGCAATAACACTAATTTATTTTACTTCAAATTCAGATGGCAGCATTCCAATTGGGTATTCTGTAATGGTATTGGTTGCTTCATTGTGTTATGCGATTAGTTTAAATACTATAAAGGCGTGGCTTCATGATGTGCCTTCAGTTATGATTACATCGTTTGCCTTTATGATTTTAGGACCCTTTGTTACAATTGGATTGTTTGCTGAAGGGTTTTGGGAAGTCGCATTTTCATCCCCAAGTCATTTATCAAGTTTAGGATATATAACTTTATTGGGTGTTTTAGGAACCGCGTTAGCTGTACTTATGTTTAATGAATTGGTAAAATTTACGACCGCCGTGTTTGCATCTTCTGTGACTTACTTGATACCAATTGTTGCAATGGCATGGGGAATTGTAGATGGCGAAGAGTTGTCTTTCAGTCATGGGGTTGGAATGATTTTAATTTTGGTTGGTGTATATATTGTGAATCGAAAAAAGAAAGTTGTATCAAATTGGAAATAAGACTTTTGAATAAACAAAAGTGGCATGTTGATAGAATTAAAAAAAGAATTACTTTTGCCGTCCGATTTTTTACGGATTAATATTTTAAATAAAAAACGATGTACGCAATTGTAGAGATAGCAGGGCAGCAGTTCAAAGTGCAAAAAGATCAGCAGTTGTTCGTTCACCGTTTGGAAGCAAAAGAAGGGTCTAAAGTATCTTTCGATAAAGTTATGCTTACAGACGATAACGGCAATGTTACTGTTGGCGCCCCGGTTATAGACGGAGTAGCAGTTAATGCTAAGGTAATTAAACACCTTAAAGGTGATAAGGTAATTGTCTTTAAAAAGAAGAGAAGAAAAGGTTACCAAAAAAGTAATGGACACCGTCAGTACCTTACTGAACTTTTGATTGAAGGAATTGGTTCTGGAAAGAAACCGGCCGCTAAAAAAGCAGCTCCTAAAAAAGCTGAAGAATTAAAAGAAGTAAAAAAGGAAGTAGCTAAAAAACCTGCCGCGGCAAAAAAGCCAGCAGCAAAAAAAGCCGCGCCTAAGAAAGAAACTAAAAAAGAAGATTAAATCGGCTAATTAGCCTAAAACTATAAACTCATGGCACATAAGAAAGGTGTAGGTAGTTCGAAAAACGGCCGCGAATCGCAAAGTAAACGATTAGGTCTTAAATTGAGTGGTGGTCAAGTAGCAAAAGCTGGTAACATCATTGTAAGACAAAGAGGTACAAAATATAAGCCTGGAAATAATGTAGGTCTTGGAAAAGATCACACGATTTTTGCGCTTGTTGACGGAAGAGTTGTCTTCCAGAAAAAGAGAGACGATAGATCATACGTGTCGGTTGAGCCTGTTCAGGATTAATCGGTAATACGTCATATTAAGACTTAAATCCCGCTTCTTAATCCTGAAAATATGGATCAAGAGACGGGATTTTTTTATTTAAAAAGAGCGAGTTAATACATAAAGTTTTTTTCATGTTATTGTTATCAGAAATTAGAGATAATCACGAAGAAGTGATAGAGCGTATGAAGGTTAGGAACATTGATGTTACTGATCTGGTTGATAAAATTATTGCGGTCGACAAACGGAAACGTGAAGTATTAAAACGGTTTGAAAATAATCAACACACAATGAATGAAAATTCAAAGTTGATTGGAGATTTATTCAAAGCTGGAAATCATAAGGAAGGGAATGCTCTAAGAGAGAATTCGGGGTCTCTGAAGGAAGATAATAAACTATTGCATGAAGAGGTTAAAAGGTTAGATATTGAGCTGTTAGAACATATGTACCAACTGCCTAATGTTCCTCATAAACTTGTCCCTGAAGGTAAAGATGATACTGAAAATCTTGAACTTTCTGTTTGGGGTGAAAAACCAAAATTGACTCAGAAAATTCCTCATTGGGAATTAGCTAAGAACTTTAATTTAATTGATTGGGAATTAGGGGTTAAAATTGCTGGTGCCGGGTTTCCAGTTTATCGTGGCAAAGGAGCTAAATTACAACGTGCATTAGTACAGTTTTTTCTTGACGAAGCTGAATCGGCGGGGTACGAAGAATTAAATACTCCGTATTTAATAAATGAAGATAGTGGATACGGAACGGGACAACTTCCAGATAAAGATGCCCAAATGTATCATACAGAAAGGGATCATCTTTATTTAATACCAACAGCTGAGGTTCCAATTACTAACATTTACCGTGATGTAATGGTAAATGAAAGTGATTTGCCTTTTAAAAACGTAGCTTTTTCACCCTGTTTTAGAAGGGAAGCTGGAAGCTATGGAAAGGACGTTCGTGGTTTAAATAGATTACATCAATTTGAAAAGGTAGAGATTGTGCAAATAGCTCATCCTGATAAATCTGCTGAGGTTTTAGATGAGATGGTTGGACACGTTGCTGGTATTTTAAAGAAACTAGGGTTGCATTATCGAGTTGTTAGATTATGTGGTGGAGATTTGGGGTTTGCGTCTTCTATTACCTATGATTTTGAGGTTTGGAGCGCAGCTCAAGAAATGTGGCTAGAAGTTAGCTCTGTAAGTAATTTCTTATCATTTCAAGCAAATAGATTAAAATGTAGATTCAAAGGTGAAGATGGAAAAACCCAGTTGGTTCACTCTTTGAATGGTAGTGCAATGGCTTTACCTCGGATTATGGCCTGTGTACTTGAAAATTACCAAACTGAAGAAGGAATTAAGGTGCCAGAGAGCATTCAAAAATATTTATCATTTAATATAATTAACTAGTAATGAGAGGTGTTGTTTTTTTTATTTCGTTGTTGTTAATTGGTTGTTCTAGTAGCCCTAATGAAAAAGCTATAAAAAAAATAGATAGTTTGTTGGTGCAAGCGAATAAGGCAAGTGTTCAATTAAGTGAATTTAACCCTGCTGATGTAAAACCATTGGTAGATACTATCAACTTTGATGTTAAGTTTATTCAACAAGAATATTCGGATACTATGACCATGGAGTTGGCTACAAAAATTGACACTTACTTGAGGAATGTAAAATCAATTAGAAAATTTGATGAAGCATACAACGCTCAGAGAAAAGATGTTGATTATTCAATAGATCAATTGAGTGACATGAAAGCAGACCTAGAATCTGGTATAATGGACTCAACTGGTTTTAACATGTACATAGGCTCAGAGGAAGAAGCTCTGAATAGAATGATAGAAAGTAATGTTGGTTTAAAAACTTGGTTTGAGAATATTCAAGAAACGTTTAAGGCCTATAAATTGCCAATTGATTCAATAATTTTAGAAATAAAAGAGCAAAACGGTTATTAATGATCAAAATATTGAGGATATGTGTATTAATGATTGCTCTTGTTTTCACTAACGGCTCATTATATTCTCAAGCAACAACCGATAGTCAATTAGCTGCTCATTATTATCAGGAGGGCGATTTTGAGAAAGCCGCCCTTTATTATAAAAGGTTATACGATAAAGACCATTCGGGATTTCATTATAACTATTATTTAAAATGCCTTACCCAATTAGAGGACTTTGATTCTGCTGAAAAGCTTGTGAAGTTTCATTCTAGGCTTTACCCTGACAACTTTAAAATAAAGGTTGATTTGGGTGTAATTTATACCCAACAAGGAAAAACCAAACAGGCCAACAAGGAATATGATAAACTCATATCTAAGATTGTTCCTAATTATGAATCAGTAAAGGGCCTTGCTGACGCTTTTATTGGCATAGAAGAATATGAATTAGCCTTGGCTTGCTACAAAAAGGCAGAATCTTTTAAAACAGGTTATCCTTATAATATTGAAAAGGCCGAAATTTTTGCTTTGCTCGGTGACAAAACCCAAATGATAGATGAGCTATTGGCGCTTTTGGAGTTAAATAATGGCTATTTAAACAGTGTTCAGACGTCTTTGACCAAATACTCATCTTTTGATCAAGGAAGTGAGCAGAACGAAATATTGAAGACTCGGCTAATTAAGAAGATTAATCAGTTTCCAAACAAAGTTATATACTCACAACTCTTGTTATGGTTATATCAGCAGGAAGGGAATTGGAAAGGAGCTCTTACTCAAGCAAAAGCTTTAGATAAAAGAAAATCAGCAAGGGGGCAATTGGTCTATAATATGGCGGAAATTTTGTTAAATAACGAGGAATACGACATATGTGCCGAAGCATGTAATTACGTGATTGACAAAGGTCAGGGAAACCCATTTTATATTGAGTCTAGAATTTTAATATTAGAATGTAGAAATCAAAAAGTAACAAAAAGTGGTATCTATTCTGATGCTGATGTAGAGTTACTTTTAGGTGATTATAGTAGTACAATTAGTGAGCTAGGCACCAATTCGTCAACAGTTACTTTACTTCAAGAAAAAGCCAATATTTTATCTTTTTACAAAAATGATTTAGACTCTGGACTCAATACCTATGAAGCTGCATTGGCAGTTCCAGGAGTTGATGAATCTACAAGAGGTTATATAAAACTTGATTACGGTGATGCGCTTGTTGCAGCTGGTTTTGTTTGGGATGCAGCGTTAGTTTATGGACAGGTTGATGTTATGTTCAAATACGATCGACTTGGTGAAATGGCTAAACTTAAATCGGCGCAAGTAAAGTTTTATACCGGAAATTTTTCGTTAGCTAAAGCACAGCTTGATATTTTAAAAGGGTCAACCTCAAAATTGATATCAAATGATGCTATGGAGCTTTCGATTTTAATTACTGATAACTCAACCATTGATACCACTACTGAACCATTAAAATTATACGCCGATGCCAGTTTATTATTATTACAAAATAGAACAGAGGTTGCTATTGCTAAATTGGATTCTATAAATCGAATATATCCTGGACATGCGCTTGATGACGATATTTTGTTTTTAAGATACGAGATTGAGTTTAATCGAAAAGAATATGAGAAATCATTGGGGTATTTAGAAAAACTAATATCTGGATACAGTTATGATATACTTGCTGATAAGGCTGTATTTCACCTGGCTAAATTGTATGATGTCCAGTTAAATGACAAAGTAAAAGCGCAAGAATACTACCAGGTAATTTTATTAGATTTTAAAGATAGCCTTTATGCAACTGAGGCTCGTAAAAGGTTTCGAGAGCTAAGGGGTGATAATTTAAATTGATATGATAGTTTATAACGTTACGGTTAAAGTTGAGCATTCTGTTCACGATGAATGGTTGAATTGGATGAAAGAAACTCATATTCCTGATGTAATGAGTACCAAAATGTTTCACGATAGTAAAATGTTGAAAGTACTTGTTGATGAGGAAGATGGAATTACTTATTCTATTCAATATAGAGTCGAAAGTTGGGAAAAACTCGAAGATTATCAAAACAATCACGCCCCAAGATTACAAAAGGAGCATACTGAAAAGTACCAAGGCAAATTCGTCGCTTTTAGAACACTTCTTGAAGAATTGTAATGGTAAAACCAAAAAAACACCTTGGCCAGCACTTTTTGACAGATATGTCTATGTCAGAAAAGATAGTTGAAGCTATGGATTATTCTTTAGCTGATTCTGTTATTGAAATTGGCCCAGGTACAGGAGTTTTAACTCAGTTTTTAGCCAAAAAAGAACTCGATTTAATTCTTTGTGAAGTTGATGTTGAGTCGATAGCCTACTTACAAAATCACTACCCTCAGTTACATCAACGAATATTAAATCAGGATTTTTTAAAGCTAGATTTAAAAAATCGATTTTCAGGTACCGTTAATATTATCGGAAATTTCCCATATAATATTTCATCTCAAATATTGTTTAAAGCATACGAGAATATTGAAATCGTTCCTCAAGTGGTTGGAATGTTTCAAAAAGAAGTAGCACAGAGAGTAGCTTCTGGCCCAGGAAATAAAACCTACGGCATTTTAAGTGTGCTTTTGCAGGCATTTTACGACATTGAATATCTTTTTACCATTGGGCCTTCTGCATTTTACCCTCCTCCAAAAGTAGACTCGGGAGTAATAAGGTTGACTAGAAACAAAGTGGAGAGCTTGGCATGTGATAAAACTATGTTTACTCGTGTAGTAAAAGCTGCATTTGGAATGCGACGCAAGACTTTACGAAATGCTCTTAAACCAATTATGAATGGTGGATCTATGGAGAAACTTCCTTTCTTAACTAAAAGAGCTGAGCAGCTTTCTGTAGATGAGTTTATTGAGCTGACATGTGCAATTGAGCAATCCTAGGAGAAGCTTTACATTTGGGTCACCCCATTTTAGAATCTTATTTGTATTATCGCAGTCATGCATTTTGAAATCACCCGTGAGTTTGTTTCTGAGTTAAAAGAAGCTGTTGCTTCTGCTAACGAAGTACGTGTACTTGAACTTATTGGAGACGTTCATTCTGCCGATTTAGCAGAAATCATTGATGATTTAGGGGCCTCAGAAGGAAAGGCCATTCTGCAGTATATTGATTCTGCGAAGGCATCTGAAGTGCTTTCTAATTTGGATGAGGAAGAACGAAAGAAACTTTTAGTTGAATATTCATCGGCTGAAATTGCTGAAACATTTATCGAGAATTTAGATTCTGATGATGCTGCTGATATTATTCAAGACCTTTCTGATGAAAAAAGAGAGGAAGTAATATCCAAAATTGAGGATATTGAACAAGCCGGAGACATTGTTGATTTGTTGAACTATGAAGAAGGTACAGCAGGTTCGATAATGGGTAAGGAGTTGGTTTCAGTAAATGCAAACCTTACCGTTCGTGAATGTGTTCTAGAATTGAGAAGACAAGCGGATGAAATCCAATCTATATATACTATTTACGTGGTGGATAGTGATAATCGATTATTAGGTCGTCTATCGCTGAAGAAATTATTAGTTGCCAATACTCGGTCAAAAATTGATAACATTTATGATCGTGATTTAAAAATGGTAAAAGCAACTGAAGATCAAGAAGAAGTTGCTCGCTTAATGGAGAAATACGATTTGGTGGCTATGCCTGTTATTGATGATATAGGTCGCTTATTGGGTCGGATAACCATTGATGATGCTTTAGATGTAATTAAGGAAGAAGCAGAAAAAGATTATCAACTGGCTTCAGGTATCTCTGAAGACATTGAATCTACTGATAGCATTTGGGTTTTAACACGAGGTAGATTGCCTTGGTTAGTGCTGGGCTTACTCGGTGGACTTTTGGGGGCAAGGGTTATTGGTGTTTACGAAAACGACTTGCACCTTTATCCTGAAATGGCCTTTTTTATTCCTTTGGTTGCGGCAATGGCAGGAAATGTAGGAGTACAATCTTCTGCAAT
Source organism: Salibacteraceae bacterium (assembly GCA_049599135.1). GTDB lineage: Bacteria > Bacteroidota > Bacteroidia > Flavobacteriales_G > Salibacteraceae > UBA2108. The sequence goes on along the minus strand of JBMYOI010000011.1, from coordinate 4,098 downwards.
TGTAGTAAAAGGACTAGCGAATAACTCGATGGGATTTGGAGGCATGTGGCAAAAATTATCAAAAGAATTTTTAGTTGGTATTGTTAACGCCTCAGTATGTTCGGCTTTGGCTTTAGCCTATAATTTCAGCTTTGGAAATTCAATGATGTTGAGTTATACTGTAAGTATTGCATTGTTTACCGTAATAATATTTGCAGCATTATTTGGAACGTTTGTTCCACTAGTTTTGGATAAGTATAACGTAGACCCTGCGCTAGCCACGGGACCTTTTATTACAACAGTAAATGATATTACTGGGCTGTTTATCTACTTTGCAATTGGAAGGTTGCTTTACGGAATCTAATTTGGTTTGAAGTTTTGACCTTCAATTTTTTTAAGAATCTTGGCTAATTCCTCGTTAAACTCTTTAGGCTTTTCAATCATTGGGTAATGGCCTACTCTTGACATGTAAGTGATATCGTAACCATAATAACAGAACCGGCCTAAAGCCGCAGTATCGGTTGGTTGAAAATCACTATTTATAAGATATAATGGAGTGATTAACTCCTTTATGAATTTCTTGTCTTCTTGATAATCAGTATAAAGTATTTTTAAAATTGGCTTGGCTATTTCGGGGTCAGAGGCTTTTACTTGATCCATAATTTGATTCCTGATCTTTCCGTTCGTGTAAGGAGAAAATAAAAAGTCATAAGCATAAACTTCAGCAGCAATTCCAAAGTTTTTGTCCATCATAGAAAAAAAGCGATCTGCTTCAAGTTTAATAGAGTCATTAAACGCCATTTCCACATCTTTAAAATTATCTACACCAACGATACCCACTATTATTCGAGGTTCCATACGAGCGACACGAATAACTGTTTCTTCTGAAATTGAATGGCCTACAAGTACTACTTTTTTGAGTTCTAGCCTGTTTATTACAGCAACTACATCGCGTGCAAAATTTTCAGGGTTCCAGTGCTTACGACTTTTACCTGATTTCCCATGGCCAGCCAAATCAATAGTGACAACCCGGTAGTCTTTTTTAAAGGCTTCAACTTGGTTTTTCCATAATGTACCATCAGTACACCAAGCATGTACGAATAATATTGTCGGTTTTCCAGTACCTTGATCGGTAAAGTAAATGCGTTGGTTGTCAAAAGAAAGCGCTATATTTTTCTCTTCATTAGAACATGAAAAGAAAAATATAACGCTTAATAATATTGCAATAATTGGGGTTCTCAACCGACTATTTTTTCTTGCTTAATTCTTTAATCAACTCATCGTTTTTTACTACGTAAGTATCATATTTTGCTTCAACCGCTAGTTTTTTTGACAACTCAGCAGCAGCTATTGCACCTTTTTTGTCACCTGCTTTTGCTTTGATTTTAGCTTGAGCATGAATTACCCAAAACTTAGGATTTTCTTTGTCTAATTCTACCGCTTTGTCAATCCAAATAACCGCTTGGTTAATGTCTTTGTCGGTTTTGTAATAGTACTGTGCAGACTTGTAATAATCACCAGAACTTACACCTGCCATAGTTTTGTCAATCATTTTCATAACTGCAGCATCAACATCAGTTTTTACATTAAAGCTAACTGAAGTATTTTCCCATAAAAATTGAACATTTAGGTTGTCATCTTTTACATCTGTAAAATTGATTGTAAACGTCTCAACTTTTTCAGAATATGCTCTTGGTTTAGCGGTAATCCTTAAAGCGTCATCTTCTTCTTTATAACTGTTTTGAGATACTTTTAAGTTGTTCGAAAAAATTACAGTCCATTCATTCTCCCCAGGAATAGTCATAATAGCATACTTACCAGCTTTTAATTCTTTTCCTTCAATAGTTACATCACTTCCTAGTTTAATTGTTGTGGCTTGATTTGCACCTGTTCTCCAAACCTTTCCAAAAGGAACTAATTCACCAAATATTTTTCGTTCTTTTACACCTGGTCTAGAGTATTTTATTGAAACGTTCGACAGTCCTAATGCTTGTTTTACTGAAGCTCCAGGGCTTGGTTGTGGCGTTTTAATGTTTTGAGAATAACCCAAAATAGTTACGGATAATGCTAATAATATTGTTGCAAATGTTTTCATATTTTTTTGTTTTTAATTGACCACGAATTTAAAAATAGGATTGACTTAAATCCACATTTCCACCACTAAGAATAATCCCAACTTTTTTATTCTTAAATAATTTTGGTTTGTTGTACATAATTGCCAATGCTACGGCGGAAGAGGGCTCCACAACCACTTTCATTCTTTCCCAAATAAACCTCATGGAAGACTTAATTTCTTCTTCAGAAACTGTTATTATTTCCGATACGTGGTCTTTTATTATTTCAAAGTTTATAGAACCAACGGATGTTAATAGCCCATCAGCAATTGTTTTAGGATTATGAGATGGGACAAGATTGCCTGAATCAAAGCTACGTTTGGCATCGTCAGCCCCCTTTGGTTCGGCACCAATAACGATTGTGTTTTTTTCGAAATACTTAGCAGAAAGTGCGGTTCCTGATAATAATCCACCTCCACCAATTGGGGTAATTATGATATCAAGTCCTTTTACTTCTTCAATTAATTCTTTTGCTGCGGTTGCTGCACCGGCAATTATTTTATTATGGTTGTATGGAGGGATGAAAATGGCTCCGGTTTTATTTTGAATTTGCTTGGCGGTAGATTCTCTCGCATTTAATGTTGGTTTACAGAATGATATTTTTCCACCATATGAAAGAACCCCGTCAATCTTCACCTGAGGAGCATTTTCGGGCATTACTATATAAGCATTTGTATTAAGTGTTTTAGCCGCATATGCCACGGCTTGTGCGTGGTTGCCAGAGCTATGAGTGAGCATTCCTTTAGAGAGTTCCGATTTGCTCATGCTAAGGGCAAAATTGAAAGCGCCCCTAGCTTTAAACGCTCCAATTTTTTGAAAATTTTCGCATTTGAAGTGAACTTCACAATCAAGAAAGTCATTTAATGTTGATGAAGAAATAATTGGCGTTCGATGCACGAACGGTTTTATTCTCTCGTGAGCAAGTAGTAAGTCTTCTTTAGTTATCATAAAACAAAAAGCCCTGACGGTACCGTCAGGGCTTTAAAATTAAGTTATATAAAGGAAAATTATTTTGATCCTTTGTAAACTGATTGAGCCGTAAATCCAGAAACAGCACCTTTAATTGTAATGTCAGCAGTTAAGCTATCACCAGAATAAACTCCAGTTCCAGAAATTAAAGCCTCAGTTTCACCTGGAATTAGAGTAAATGGAACTTTCGTTTCAGGTACTTCAATTTCAGTGTTAGAAGTTAAATTAGTACTTAGGTCAATAGTTGTGGTAGTTCCCATACTATCAGTCACAACAACTAATTGCATTCCTTGAACAGAAGCAACAGTGCCTGGGTTTGTTACTGTAATTTTAGTAGGAAGCAATGATTGGAAAGAAGGAATATCAATTATACCATTATAATCTCCTGCGTATTTCGCTCTTACTTCTGTATCGCAGTTATCACCAGTATAGTACGAAGCACAAGTACAATCTCCATCGTCACAAGAACCACCATTATTACAATCTACATCTTTACACTTATCGCATGAAGCGAAAATTCCCATTGATAATACGGCAAATGCCATTAATAATTTTCTCATTTTGTTTATTATTTAGTGATTATTAAAATTAAATTTTTATTCCGTTAAAACTAATAGTTTCTACGTCAATAATTTGTCCGTTTTTAGCCTCGGTAGAGGTTCCTGTAAGAGACATAGCCGTAGAGCTAAAGTTTCCAGTTCCTGAAACTGTATATTTTGCAGAGTCGTCAATTTCTTCCGCAAATAGGTTGAAATTAGTAGCGCTAGTTAAGGTAAGAATGATTCCCTCACCATCAATAATTTCGAGTTTGCTTACATCGGTTCCAAACGACCTTAACTGTATGGTGTCTGCGAAAGAGGTTCCGTCACCAAATCCAAATGTTCCAGCATAAGTAGCATTATAATCTGCACGAATTTCAGCTTCGCACTTATCTCCTGAATAAAAGGTGGTGCACTCGCATTCTCCTTTATCGCAAGTTCCGCTATTCAAGCAATCTACATCTTTGCATTTGTCGCAAGAACTAAAAAGTCCAATG
>JBMYOI010000010.1:0-59333 GCA_049599135.1 Salibacteraceae bacterium | reverse complement strand
CTAAAACTGGTGCTTTAAAAATATTAATACCATCAATTCCAGTAAAAGTTACATACGCAGCAAACAATGCCAATGAAGTTAAGGCAGCTGAAGCAATAGCAAAACCCTTACCTGTTGCGGCAGTAGTATTACCAACAGAATCCAAAATATCGGTACGTTCTCTTACAATAGGGTCTTGTTCGCTCATTTCTGCAATTCCACCTGCATTATCTGCAATAGGACCAAAAGCATCAATAGCTAATTGCATGGCTGTAGTTGCCATCATTGCAGAGGCAGCCATCGCAACACCGTAAAATCCAGCTAATGCATAAGAAGACCATATTGCTGCAGCAAATAATAGTATAGTTGGAAATGTAGAAATCATACCAGTTGCTAAACCAGCAATGATATTTGTTCCAGCACCTGTAGCCGATTTTTCTACAATGTTTAAAATTGGTTTTTTACCTAAACCAGTATAATATTCAGTTACTGACGATATAACACCACCCACAAACAAACCAACTAACGTTGCATAGAACACACGCATAGCAGAGATATCAATCAACCCTTCACCAAAAAAGTGCATTTTCATATTAGCAGGCAACATGTATGTAACTAATACATAACATGAAACAGCAACCAAAAAGATTGACACCCAGTTACCCTTATTTAAAGCACCCATAACTTGAGCTTCCTTAGCATCGTTAGATTTAATGCTAACTAGCATCGTACCTATCATGGAAATGATAATTCCGGCACCGGCTATTGCCATTGGCAAAAGAATTGGACCAATACCACCGAAAGCATCTTGAATGCTTCCACCCATATCTTTAATAATGTAGTTACCTAAAACCATTGCAGCCAAAACTGTTGCCACATATGACCCAAATAAATCAGCTCCCATTCCAGCAACATCACCTACGTTATCACCTACGTTATCAGCAATAGTAGCTGGGTTACGAGGGTCATCCTCTGGAATACCCGCTTCAACTTTACCTACTAAATCTGCCCCAACATCGGCAGCCTTAGTATAAATACCACCACCAACTCTAGCAAACAAGGCAATAGATTCAGCACCTAGAGAAAAACCAGCTAATGTTTCTAATACAATCGTCATTTTGTCTACAGAAAAAGCACCACTGGCGCCACCCATAAAATAGTTGTAGAAAAATATAAAAAACATTGTCAAGCCTAAAACTGCCAAACCGGCAACTCCCAGCCCCATTACAGTACCCCCGCCAAAAGACACTTTTAATGCATTTGGTAAACTTGTTCGTGCGGCTTGTGTAGTTCTTACGTTTGTTTTGGTGGCTATTTTCATCCCAACATTCCCTGCAAAAGCAGAGAAAAAAGCACCAATAATAAATGCAATAACAATTAACCAATGTGTTGATGGTACAACTGTTGAAACAACAAATAATAAAACACTTACAACGGCAACAAAAATTGCTAAAAGTCTATATTCAGCATTTAAGAATGCTAAAGCCCCTTCGTAGATGTGGTCAGAAATTTCTTTCATTTTTCCATCACCTGCATCTTGTTTCATTACCCAAGACTGTTTAACTAACATATAAGCTAAACCTATTAATGCCGCAACTATAGGCATATAAATCATCATTGATTCCATTCTAATCAAGTTTTTGTTTGTGTATTAATAACTTAACCCACCACGGGGTTAAAAATAAAAGGCTGCAAAAGTAAAAATATGAACCTATTAATCAAGAAGTTTTTTGAAAGGTGATTTTGTTGGGTAAAATGCCTATTGGTTCTTCGACATTTCTATAAATAGAGTACCTTCATAATCATACCCACTTATAACAGTATCTACTGGTATTGCAACCTCCATAAAAAGGGTAGCATTACTATCATATTGGGTAAAGAAAAGCTGTTGTGTTAAACCTTGGTTACCAGCAAATGTTACGGATTTTTCGTTATCCGAAACTTCCCAAGTCCCTGCGTCATGATCATCGTAGTTAAATTCTTGCTTAACGATTCCATTAAGAGCCTCAACAACAATTTTAGCCTCTAAATCGTAGGTATACTTCTTTTCCGTTTCAGTCCTTTCCAGAACATAAGAACCAGTTGGTGTCCCATCGTTTTTTCCAACAGCCTGTATCTTAATGCCATTTACATCAACATCTCCTACAGCTCTAACATTGACCACACGCCACGCACCAACAAGCTTATCTTCAACTGTCGCTACTTTAATAGCAGTAAACGAATCATCTTCTTTGTTACACGAATTAAAAATGAAAAGTGGAGCAACAATTATTACTACTAAGATTATCTTTAAGGACTTATTCATATTCAATATTACAAATATTAAATTCTATAGTTGGTTCATGCTCCTTTTTACAGCATCAATAACATCTTTTGCATCTGGTAGAGCTTCATCAATTAATGATGTAGAAAAAGCAAATGGGGTATCTGTCTGTGTTATTCTTACAATAGGAGCGTCTAAATAATCAAAGGCATCTTTTTGAACTCTAAAAGCTATTTCAGAGGCAATAGATGCAATAGGCCAACTTTCTTCAACCACAACTAATCGATTCGTTTTCTTCACTGAGCTAATTACAGCCTCTTTATCCCAAGGTCTAATGGTTCTTAAATCAATAATTTCAACACTTATTCCTTCTTTAGCTACCGCCTCAGCTGCTTCTTGAGCTATTTTTATAATCTTACCAAAAGAAACGATAGTACAATCTGCGCCTTCTCTTACCACTTTTGCCTTTCCAATAGGAATTATATATTCTTCCTCAGGAACCTCTCCTTTTTCACCATACATTTTTTCCGATTCTAGAAAAACGACTGGATTATCATCTTGGATGGCGGCTTTTAACAACCCTTTTGCATCGTAAGGATTTGAAGGCGTGATTACCTTCAAGCCTGGAACATGAGCATAAAAAGCTTCGAAACTTTGCGAGTGTGTCGCCGCTAATTGACCCGCGGTTCCATTACCACCTCTAAAAACAATTGGTACATTATACTGACCACCACTCATTTGAAGCATTTTAGCGGCACTATTAATAATTTGGTCAGCAGCCAAAATTGCAAAATTCCATGTCATAAATTCAACGATTGGCCTCAAACCATTCATTCCCGCACCAACTGCAATTCCCGCAAAGCCTAATTCAGCAATCGGAGTATCAATTATTCTTCTTTCACCAAATTCATCAAGCATACCTTGACTCACTTTGTACGCGCCATTATATTCAGCAACTTCTTCTCCGAGTAGAAAGACATTTTCGTCTTTTCTCATCTCTTCATTCATTGCTTCTCTTAGTGCTTCTCTGAATTGAATAACTCTCATGCTTATTTTTTTATAGTCCGCAAAAATAGCAATAGATGCAATAAACCAATTCAACAAAATGAACCTAATGTTATAAAGACGTCTTTGACTACTTTTGCATCAAATTATTGTGGAGATAAAATACAGAGATTTATGAAGATTTTAGTATGCATTAGCAAGGCTCCTGATACAACCTCAAAAATTGCATTCACCGATGGTGACACCAAATTCAATGAAGCTGGTGTTCAATTCATTGTAAACCCTTACGATGAATGGTATGCACTTGTTAGAGGCCTTGAATTGAAGGAAGCTAATGGTGGAACAGTAACTACAATTACTGTAGGAGGGGCAGAAAACGACCCAATTATTAGAAAAGCACTAGCAATAGGAGCTGATGATTCAGTAAGAATTGACACGGAAGCTACAGATGCTTTTAAAATTGCAAAAGAAATTGCCAATTATGCATCCGACAAGGGCTATGACTTGGTACTTTGTGGTAAAGAAACCATTAATTATAACGGAGCTCAAGTTCCTGGATTAATTTCTGAATTCATGGAATTACCATATGTATCACAAGCCAGCAAAATGGATGTTGCGGGTACAGTTGCTACAATTGACCAAGATGTTCAAGGTGGTACACAAACAATAGAATGTAATACTCCTTTAGTATTAAGTGCAGCAAAAGGCATGGCAGAGCAAAGAATCCCGAATATGAGAGGAATTATGGCTGCTCGTTCTAAAAAACTTGAAGTAATACCAGCTTCAGGTGCTGAAACTCTTACTGAAGTTGTTGCTTACAGCACTCCTCCAGCAAAATCGGAGTGTAAGTACATTGACCCAGAAAATGCTGGTGAGTTAATTAATTTATTACGTAACGAAGCTAAAGTGATTTAAAATGGGAGTAATTGTATATGCTGACTTAAACGGAGGAGAATTTGTAAAATCTTCTCTTGAAGCTGTTTATTATGCTTCTAAAATTGCCGCTTCTCAGGGCGGAGATTGTATTGCTGTTTGTTGTGGCGATGCATCCAATGACACATTATCATCTTTAGGAAATTATGGAGCTACTGAAGTAATTCATAATTCAACGGTTGGTGCGGACAACGGACAAATCGCTAAATTGATAGAATCAACGACAACCTCAAAAGGTGCTAAAGTGGTAGTTTTTAGTCATGATTTTGCAGGAAAAGCAATTGCTCCTAGAGTAGCTGCAAAAATGAATGCAGGAATTGTTTCTGGAGCTGTTGACTACCCTTCTTTTGAAGGTGGAATTGTAATTAAAAAATCAGTTTTTTCTGGAAAAGCTTTTGCTACTTATAAAGTGAATTCTGAAAAGGTTGTCATATCACTTTTACCTAATTCTATTGATATTGAAACATCAAATAATTCATCTAACGTTACTGCAGACTCTTCTGATTTAGGATCTAAAAGCATAACGGTAAAAGAATTTAAGAAAAAAGGCGGAGAAGGAATTATTGACCTTACCGAAGCAGAACTTGTAGTAAGTGCAGGCCGAGGCTTAAAAGGCCCTGAAAACTGGGGAATGGTTGAAGATTTAGCTTCTACATTAGGCGCTGCTACAGCATGTTCACGTCCAGTTGCAGATATTGGTTGGAGACCACATCACGAGCATGTAGGACAAACAGGTATCGCTATTAGCCCTAACCTTTATATTGCAATTGGTATTTCTGGAGCTATACAGCACCTTGCAGGTGTAAATAGATCTAAAGTTATTGTTGTTGTTAATACTGACCCTGAAGCACCTTTTTTCAAGGCAGCGGATTATGGAATTATAGGAGATGCTTTTGAAGTTGTTCCTAAAATTTTAGAAGCAGCAAAAAACCTTTAACAACTCTATTTTTCCTTTATGGAAGAAAAAATTAGACTAGACATTTCTGGACTTTCTTACAGTCAAACTCAAACAGGAGCTTATGCTCTTGTTTTGAGTGAGACTAATGGGAATAGAAGTTTACCAATAATTATTGGAAGCTTTGAAGCACAAGCAATTGCCATTGAGTTAGAAGAAATGAAACCTAGCCGACCTTTGACTCACGATGTATTTAAAAATTTCGCTACTTCATTTGGAATTATTCTGGAAGAAGTTGTGATTTACAATCTTAAAGAAGGCGTTTTTTACGCTAAGCTTATTTGTCAAGGTCCAAACGGTGAAAACACAGAAATAGATGCCCGAACTTCAGATGCAATTGCACTAGCGGTTCGCTTTAAGTGCCCAGTTTACACATTTGAATTTGTGTTGAAAAATGCAGGTGTAATCATAGACGAAGATGCAGAAATAAGAACTGCTGCAGAAGACTCCCCTGACTCCCTAGAGAACGATTCATCTGATTCATTAAGTTCTAAAACAGTAGACCAACTTCAAGAATTACTTATTGAAGCAATAGATAATGAAGATTATGAACTTGCAACTAAAGTTCGAGATGAACTGAATAACAGAAAGTAGTATCTTTCGCACCCTCATTCAGTTCTATGGAAATTACATCAATACTTAGAGGCTTACTCGGAATAGCGGTTCTCATTGGCATAGCCTTCCTTTTTAGTGCTAACAGAAAAGCGATTCAGTGGAAAGTTGTTGGTGTGGGGATTCTAACCCAGATTATTTTAGCCATTGCAATTCTCAAAGTCACTTTTATTCAAAAGATTTTTGAAATTATTGGAAAAGGATTCGTGAAAATCCTTGATTTTACAAGGGATGGTTCAATTTTTCTATTCGGCGATTTATTAGATGTATCCTCTTACGGTTTCATTTTCGCATTACAAGTTCTTCCAACTATTATTTTCTTTTCAGCACTTACCTCTGTTCTCTTCTATTTTGGAATTATTCAGAAAGTGGTATACGGATTAGCTTGGGTATTTACAAAACTCTTAAATGTAAGTGGAGCTGAAAGCTTGTCGGTTGCAGGAAACATTTTCCTTGGCCAAACCGAGGCCCCGTTGATGATAAAAGAATATTTACCATCCATGAATCGCTCTGAAATTCTTCTAGTTATGATTGGCGGAATGGCCACCGTTGCTGGCGGTGTTTTAAGCGCATACATTGCCTTTTTAGGGGGAGACGACCCAGTTCAACGCGTGTTATTTGCAAAACATTTACTAGCAGCTTCAATTATGGCGGCTCCAGGAGCAATTGTTGCCGCAAAAATATTAATGCCACAAACCGAGCCGATAAACTCAAACATAGAAGTAAGCAAACAAAAAGTCGGAAGTAACTTTTTAGATGCTTTGAGTAATGGAACTACCGAAGGATTAAAATTAGCTGTAAATGTAGCTGCCATGCTTTTGGTTTTTTTCGCGTTCATTGCCATGGTAAACTTTTGTTTTGTAAAGGCAGGTTCAATGATGGGATTAAATGACCTTATTCATTCAAGTACTGGTGGACAATACAGCAGTCTTTCTCTTCAATATATGTTAGGTAACATTTTCGCTCCGTTAATGTGGTTAATTGGAGTAAGTACTCAGGACATAATGCTTGTTGGGCAATTGCTTGGTGAGAAATTAATTGTTTCTGAATTTGTGGGTTACTCAAGTCTTGCAAGCTTAAAAGAAAGTGGTGCTTTTGCCGAAGAGAAATCAATTATTATGGCCACCTATATTTTATGTGGGTTCGCAAATTTTGCTTCCATTGGAATTCAAATTGGCGGCATCGGCTCATTAGCCCCTAGTCAAAGAAAACTTCTTTCTGAATTTGGAGTAAAAGCACTCATCGGAGGAACAATTGCTTCGTTGTTTTCAGCGACCATTGTAGGGGTATTTTCATAAAAAACAACTCTCAATTTTCGATTGAGTTATTTTCATTTAAATGTGTATTTAATGTTTGTAAAATGTAATGTCAAAATTCATTTTTGGGCATTACTAATCTTACTTTGCAGCGTACAATTTATATTTGATTAATGCGCGCATACTTAGATTTACTCGACCACATTTTGGAAAACGGGACTCAAAAAGGAGACCGAACAGGCACAGGTACCTTAAGCTGTTTTGGATATCAAATGAGGTTTGATTTAAGCAAAGGATTTCCAGTTGCTACAACTAAAAAGCTTCACCTAAAATCTATTATTCACGAACTGCTTTGGTTTTTAAGTGGTGACACCAACATTAAATATTTAAAAGAAAATGGCGTACGTATTTGGGATGAATGGGCCGATGAGGAAGGAAATCTAGGTCCTGTTTACGGATATCAATGGAGAAGTTGGCCTACTTCAAAAGGAAATAGTGTTGATCAAATTTCAAATTTGATTGAAATGATTAAAAACAATCCGAATTCGAGAAGGCTAATGGTAAGCGCATGGAACGTTGAGTTTATTGACGAAATGGCTCTACCTCCTTGTCACACCATGTTCCAATTTTACGTAGCAGATGGTAAGTTGAGTTGCCAACTTTATCAAAGAAGTGCTGACACTTTTCTTGGTGTTCCTTTTAATATTGCTAGCTACGCACTGTTAACCATGATGGTTGCTCAAGTTTGCGACCTTGAGCCAGGAGACTTCGTTCACACTTTTGGTGATGTTCATTTATACAACAATCATATCGATCAAGCCAAGCTTCAACTAACCCGAGAGCCTAGTGAATTACCAACCATGAAAATAAACCCTAACGTTAAAAATATATTCGATTTTAAATTCGAGGATTTTGAATTATTGAACTACAACCCAATGCCTCATATTAAAGCAGCAGTATCAGTATGATAGTTTCACTAATTGTTGCCAAGGCAAAAAACAACGCTATAGGTAAAGACAATAGCTTGTTATGGCATCTGCCTGCCGACATGAAGTTTTTCAGAGAAACTACTACCCATCATTGCATAATTACAGGCAGAAAAAATTACGAATCAATACCTGAAAAGTACCGACCACTTAAAGACAGAACTAATATAGTAGTTACTAGAAATAAAGATTTTTTTGAAGAAGGGATTCACGTCTGCCATTCAGTCGAAGAAGCTATTAAACTGGCTTCAACTTTAGAAAAGGTTGAAACTTTTATTATTGGAGGTGGGCAGATTTATAAAGAGGTAATTGAAAAAGACCTCGTTTCCAAAATGTATATAACCGAAGTTAATGAAGACTTTGAAGCTGATACCTTTTTCCCTGATTTTGATACATCTCAATGGAAAACCGAATCCACTAAAAAGCTTCCAATAAATGAAAAAAATAAATTTGAGGCTAGTATTCATACTCTAATAAATGTGAGCTCTTAGTCAATTTAAGATCATACATTCCACTTGAGAAGACAACTTTAACCTTTTCATTAATAATTAATTTTGTCGTTTAATATTTAACATGGTCAAATCTAAAATTCAAGCACTCGTAGAAAAGGAAGTTGAAGCTATTCGAAACATTCCAGTTGATGGGATTATTGAAAGTGCAGTCAACTTAATTTTTGAACAAGTGCATCAAAAGTCGGGAAAAGTTATTGTTTCGGGAATGGGAAAAGCAGGCCAAATTGGAATTAACATTGCCACTACCCTCTCGTCAACTGGAACACCTGCTGTATTTATGCATCCAAGCGAAGCTCAGCATGGAGACTTAGGAATTGCTCAAGAAAACGACATCTTTATTATGATATCGAATTCTGGTAAAACGAGAGAAATCGTTGAACTTGAATTTTTAATTAAAAGAATTTATCCAAACGTTAAAATCATTGGGTTAACTGGAAACCCTGAAGGTGATTTAGCCAAATTCAGCGATGTTGCGTTACTTACAGGCAATCCAAAAGAAATTTGTCCACTCGGTTTAGCACCAACCACTTCCACCACGGTTATGACTGTAGTAGGAGATGTATTGGTGGTTTTACTTATGGAAAAAATAAAATTTACAAAAGAACAATACGCCCTTCGTCACCATAGTGGTTACTTAGGCTCAAAAGCTCGTGGAGATGAATAAGTTCAAGTTAATTGCGGGCCCATGTGCCATTGAAGACGATAAAATGCCTTTGGTAATTGGCAAAGAAGTAAAACGTATTTGCGATAGTTTAAATATTGAATTCATTTTCAAAGGAAGCTACCGAAAAGCAAATAGGTCAAGGCTTGACAGTTTTACCGGAATTGGCGATAAACTTGCTTTAGGTATTTTACAAAACGTTGGGAAAGAGCTGGGAGTTGAAACGATTACAGACATTCATGAATCCCATGAAGCAGATTTTGTGGCGCAATACATTGATAACATCCAAATACCAGCATTTTTATGCCGACAAACAGAATTGCTATTAGCCGCAGGAAAAACGGGAAAAGGCGTGAACATTAAAAAAGGTCAATTTTTATCTCCGGAAGCAATGATGTTTCCGTTGGAAAAAGTCCGAAGTACAGGAAATAACAAAGTGTGGCTTACCGAACGAGGAAATAGTTTTGGCTACTCAGATTTAATTGTTGATGCAACATCCATCAAACGAATGAAAGACCTTGGCGCACCAACGATCATGGATTGCACTCATGCGGTTCAAAAACCCAACAAAACTGAAGGCGTAACAGGTGGCGACCCTAGAATGATTGAAACAGTTGCGTTATCTGCTATTGCCACAGGGGCCGATGGTTTTTTTATGGAAGTTCACCCAAATCCAAAAACAGCCAAAAGTGACCCACACACCATGTTACAATTGGATAAACTGGAAGGTATACTGGTTAAAGCTATGAACATTAGAAAGGCTTTAAATGCATAGTAAGGCTTCAAAAATAAAAATGCTAATTACTGACGTTGATGGTGTTATGACGGACAGCGGCATGTATTTCAGTAGCACTGGAGAAGAAATGAAGCGGTTCAATGTCAAAGACGGAATGGCCGTTGGATTGTGCCGAGAAAACGGTATTGAATACGGAATTATTAGTGCAGGACACTCACTTCCTTTAGTATCGGCGAGAGCTAATGTTCTAAAAGTTGAGCACGTTTATGTTGGAAAAACTCCAAAAATTGAAATTTTTAATCAGTGGCTCAAAGAATTAAATCTTCAGGCTGATGAAATCGCCTACATTGGTGACGATGTAAAAGATATTGAAGTAATGCAAGCTTGTGGACTTAGTGCTTGCCCAGCAGATGCTGTACAACAAGTAATTTCAATAGCCGATGTAGTCCTTTCAAAAAATGGTGGTGATGGTTGTGTTCGGGAGTTTGTAGAGGACCATTTGATTGCTTAGTAAAGTATCAATTACGAAACTCTAAAAGTTTGAGGAATGAAAATAATTCTTTCAATTGCTCTTTCAATTCTCGTCCTTTTCTCATTTGAAAGAGTTGGGTTTGCTCAAAATGATACTACAACGCTAAAACCACAATTAATAGTACCCAACACACTTCAAGCACATCCTTTTGGTCTTTATTATGGACGAACAAGCCATAACTTCAAACAAAGCGCTAGCAATAAAATCAAACTTAATTTCAACTTATCCAACGCTAATGTTTGGATGCCTAAAACCACGGCATACAGCCCCTACGACAAATCTGAATTAGAAAAGGTTGACCACATTATTTGGCATCACAAACCAGTGTTATACAATGTTGATAGCATACCTGCCGCCAAAAGAGAACTGGAAATTGATGCAGTTTATCGTGTTTACCGATTTAATGTTGGCGTACCGTTGGCAAAAAACCAAGAACTACAAATAGGGTTAAGAGCATTTTCAATTGATGGCGGGACACCTCCTAGCTCTCTAATTACATCTGATCAATTCGTAGAATGGTTCCATAGTAATGTGGCAGGTGGTGAAGATCCTTTTGGAAGAAAAGAAGCAGAATACAACCAAGCTTATGTAAGGTATGTAGATTTCAATGGAGATTCGTTAATAATGAAAAAAGGGGACTTTGTTTTAGCAGGAATTGATTTGACATATTCATACTTTCCGACATGGTCGTTTGCACAAAACCACGATATTTTTTCTCATATGGATCTAAATATTGGAACGAACTTCTCAAAAGCCAATACAGGTCTCGATATTGGAATTACTGCTACGACTTCGAAAAACTTCAAACTAAACCCTAAAAACCAAATCACATTTGGAGCCAGCGCATCAGCCCTATCAATAGGAATTATCGAATCAAAAACTAATATTGAACTAATAAATAGCCCTTTTCTTTTTAGTAGTGAATTTGTGCTTACCTACACTTTATTGACAAAGAAAAAAGCATCGTGGACAGTTGGAATTAATTGGTGGGCACAAAGTTCATTCATTGAACCCGATAAATTTGATGACTTTGTGCTGCAAGGCGAGCGAACAACAACTCATTGGCACTTAACAACCACTCACCTTTACCGTCCATTATCGTCAAATAGCATTATTTTTTCTTATGCAAAAAAAAACTATTCCATTTCTGTTTATTTACGTGAAGATTTAACGGTAGACAATGCACCTGACGCCCAAACGGGAATTGAAATCAACTATGAGTTTTAAATAGAGCAAAAAAAGCCGCTAAAAGCGGCTTTTTAAATTCTATTACTTAAAAGTAGTTTACGCTACTTTCATGTTTTTTACTGTTGAATGCGCCAACTTTTCTTCAGCATATTGAAGAGTTACTTTAAATTCAGTAACTTTTTCTTCTGCGGAAGGAAGGTCAAACATAGCATCCATCATTATTGCTTCACAAATGGTTCGTAAACCTCTAGCACCTAATCCAAATTCTGTGGCTTTGTCAACCATAAAATCCAAAACTTCTTTGTCAAACGAAAGTTTGATTCCTTCCATTTCAAACAATTTCAAATATTGTTTAACCAAAGCATTTTTAGGTTCGGTAAGGATTCGTCTTAAGGCCGTTTTGTCAAGAGGGTTTAAATAAGTTTGAACAGGAAACCTACCAATCAATTCAGGAATAAGTCCAAAGTTTTTTAAATCTTGAGGAGTTACGTATTGAAAGATGTTTGTTTCATCAATATGATCAGTTTCCTTTTTTGTAGAGTAACCCAATGTTTGAGTGTTCAATCTTCTACCAATCAACTTATCGATTCCTGCAAATGCTCCCCCAGCTACGAAAAGAATATTCTTCGTATTAATTTGAACTAATTTTTGTTCAGGGTGTTTTCTACCACCTTTTGGAGGAACACCAACATCGGCACCTTCTAATAATTTAAGCAATGCTTGTTGAACCCCTTCTCCACTAACATCACGAGTAATGGAAGGATTATCGCTTTTACGCGAAATTTTATCAATCTCATCAATAAAAACAATACCTCTTTCAGCAGCAGTAACGTCATAATCGGCCGATTGTAAAAGCTTCGTTAAAATACTTTCCACATCTTCACCTACATAACCTGCTTCAGTAATTACCGTAGCATCAGCAACAGCAAAAGGCACATTTAAAATTTTTGCAATTGTTTTTGCCAAAAGCGTTTTACCAGTTCCAGTTTCACCCAATAGAACAACGTTAGACTTTTCAATTTCTACATCGTCTTCAGTGTTCTTTTGAGTAATTCTCTTATAATGATTATAAACTGCTACGGAAAGTACTTTTTTAGCTTGTTCTTGACCTATAATAAACTCATCCAAATGACTTTTAATATCCTTTGGCTTAAGCAAGTTAAGGGTAGAGCTAATGGTTGACTCAACGCGCTGCGTAACTTCTTCTTCAACAATGTGCTGAGCCTGAGATATACAACCATCACAAATGTGCCCAGAAATTCCAGCAATAAGGATGTTTACCTCACTCTTACTCTTTCCACAAAACGCGCACCGAGGTTCTCCTTTTGACATTACTTAGTTTTTATTAATACTTCGTCAACCATTCCGTAATCTTTTGCTTCGTTAGCAGTCATCCAGTAATCACGATCACCATCTTCCCAGATTCTATCGTATTTCTGACCAGAATGATTAGAAATGATTTCGTATAATTCTTTCTTTAACTTTTGAATTTCTTGAGCGGTAATTTCAATGTCACTTGCTTGTCCTTGAGCACCACCCATTGGTTGGTGAATCATAACTCTTGCATGAGGCAAAGCAGAACGCTTTCCTTCTTGGCCAGCACATAACAAAACAGCACCCATACTAGCTGCCATACCCGTACAAATAGTAGCCACATCTGGAGCTACATATTGCATAGTATCGTAAATCCCTAATCCAGCATAAACAGATCCTCCAGGAGAATTCAAATAAATCTGAATGTCTTTTGAGTTATCTGTACTGGCTAAAAACAACAATTGTGCTTGAACAATATTTGCTACTTGATCGTCAATTCCAGTTCCTAAAAAAATGATTCTATCCATCATTAGCCTTGAAAAAACGTCCATAGCTTGAACATTTAATTGTCTTTCCTCAAGGATATATGGGGTCATACCAGTCATCGGTCGTATGCTTGAATCAATATACTGATCCATAACCATACTGCTAATGCCTTGGTGTTTTATTGCGTATTTTCTAAATTCTCTACCGTCCATAATTACATTTTAACTAGGTTCGACAAACTATCTAAGATTCCTTTCTTAGCTGTATTGCCGGTTGCTAATTTAACGAAATCATCAAAAGAAACTTCTTTCTCTTTTACACTTAACGTATCTTTATACAGATTTAACAGCTTCTCGCTGTAAAGTTGCTGATAAATATTTTCAGCATCTTCTTTGTTTTGCATCAAATAATTTTGAGCTGCTTTTTCTAAATCAGCATCTTCAATTTCATTTCCGTAACTAGCCATTTGAGCTTTAAATAGCTCTTTGGTTCTATTCATAGCATCTTCATGGTTTACCTCCACGTTATGTGCTTTTATGATGCGATTTTCAATCAACTGCCATTCCATGCCAGCCGAAATTTTATCCCATTCTTTCTCAAGACTTTCAGCAGTGGCTTCTTCGTTGGTCATTTCCATCCAACGCTTTAAGAAATCACCCGGTATTTGAATTTTTAACTTAGCCTTTAACTTGTCTTGCAAATCTCTGATGAAAATTTTATCGGAATCATTAGCAAGAGTCTTACCTAAGTCCTCACTTAACTTTTCTTTAAATTCTTTTTCAGATTTAACGTTACCCGGACCAAATATTTTGTCAAAAAATTCTTGATTAATTTCAGCAGGAGTTAATTCATTGATTCTTTCAATAGTTAATTGAAATTTCTTACCCACTTTGTCAAGCTCATCTTTTTCAACATGCAACATCGCCGCTAAATCAGCGTCGCCCTTGCTAAAATCACGAGGGTTAATAACCAATGTATCACCAACTTTTTTACCAATTAAGGCTTTCTTAGATTTATCCTTTTCTAGGTAGTCAATTGCAATGTTTGTATGGCTGTGGATTCCACCTTCAACTTTATTCCCTTTAGAATCTAATTCGTCAAGATTTCCATTAATCATATCTGAATCACCAGCTACATCAACTTCTTTCATTGAACCATACCTTCTAGAAAGGTCAACGGTGTATTTATTTACTAATTCATCATCAACAATGATTTTATAGTAATCCATTTTAGTTTTTCCATCAAGTTTTACTTCAAACTGAGGAGCTAAACCGATATCGTATTTAAACTCATAAGTTTCCCCATCAACTAAAGAATCTTTAAGCTTTTCGTCTTTGTTAGGAATTGGGTTTCCAAGAATATCAAGTTTTTCTTTATTGATGTATTCGTGTAGATTACTGCTAAGAATTTTATTGATTTCTTCAGCCATTACTGCTTCGCCATACATTTTCTTTACCATACCAAATGGCACCTGACCAGCTCTAAACCCAGGTATATTTGCCTTTCTACGGTAATCTGTTAACACCTTCTTTACTGTACCTTGGTAATCCTCTGGAGTAATCTTAATGGTAATAACTGCGTTTAAATCGTCAATTAATTCTTGTTTGATATCCATCTTATGAACTTGTTTCTATTGCTAAATGTCTAATTATCAATTTTATAAACACCATAAATAGAGTGTGTAAAAATCGGGCGGCAAAAGTAACCCATTTCACAAAGAATTAAAATTAATTATGGTCTGATTAACTCGTTTTATCATGAAAGACAATATCCATGCTCATGAAATTAGTTTTATTAAAAATACAAAGTCAAAAATCAGCGAATTATAAAGTTCAATAAATATAGAATCAATAATCATTTACTGACATCTATCCTTTTTATCAAAACTCTAAAAAGCTACTTTTGAGTCACTATTTTAACTCAAAGTTCATGAAGTATTTATTACTAACTATTTTACTTATTCCACTTATCGGATTTTCCCAAATCGATACAGTAAACCAAGGCAAAGTTGAGTTTATTGATTCCACTTCGAATCTAAAAATAGTATATCCGTTCAAAAAAAGAATGGTTAATGGTGAAGTTACTGCTTACAACCTTTCAGATCAAACTATAGCCTTTTCAGGAAAATCAATAGACAATGCTAGACAAGGGATTTGGTATTACTTTAAAACAGACTCAATTGGGGTACTTGACACTTTAGCATTCTACACTTATTTAAATGATACCTTAAATGGTCCATTTCAAAAAATGGAAGACTCCATTCGAATTCAGGGAAATAACAAAAACAACCTTTTAAATGGTAGTTATAAACGTGAATATTCAATCATAAATGATTCTGGCCTTACCATTTGGGTTCCTATTGATTCTGGCCAATTTGCAGATAGCGTACCTTATGGTCAATGGACTTATTTTTCTTCTGGAAGATTATATGAAACGGGCTTTTTTGAGGACGGAAAAAAATCTAAAAACTGGATGACTTATGACTTAATGGAAAAGTCAGACAAGAATGTTATTATTAATGAAACGCGTTACTTTGAAGGTAAAAAAACAGGAAATCAAATTCGATATTTTAGGTATGAATATGAAACGAATGATGACGGAACAATTGATACAATTAAAATAAATGAGTTTGAGCAAATTCCTTGGCAGGGGGACCAAAAACTTGGAACCTACTTCAAAAAAAATGAAAACGGAGATATCTTAATAAAAGGCAATTATAGCAAAGACCAAAAAGTAAGCACTTGGGTGTATTACGACCCAGAGACGCTTGTAAAAGAAACCAAAACTCATTTGAATAATTCATTAAATGGCCCTTATATAAAACAAGTTGATGAACATATATTGATTGATGGAGTTTATGCCATGGGGAAAAAGAATAAAACTTGGAAATTCCATGATGATAATGGCAACCTGATTAGAGAGGAGGGCTATGATAAAGGAATAAAAACGGGTGAATGGAAATACTACAATTTCAAAGGTTATGTTGCCTTTACTAAAGAATTTGAAAACGATAAATTAGTTGCCCTTACAGAGTATAATGATCATGAAGTTGATATTCTATCTTTAGAAATTTCAAAGGTTGACAACGGATTTGAAATAGTAACCGAAGAATTATTTGAAGATAGTGTGGTTTCAAAAACATTTTTATTCTCTCCAGAAGACAAAAAAATACATCACGAACATTTTATGGAACTGTTCAAAGAAAAAGCTAATGACACCTCAATTTTTGTTTTGAATGGCGGATACACAGTTCGAAAAAGTGGTAGTATTGAGTTAAGTGGGAATTATAAAATGAACCTTATGGATGGAAATTGGGATTATTTTTACAATACATCTATCATATGGCGAAAAGTTTTTGCTGACGGACTACTCATTTCCGAGTCCTTTATCGAAAAACACACAGGAAATCCATTAGATAAAGGAGAATATGTTCTTTGGTATGGCCCTGAAAGACCCAAAGTAGAGTTTAAGATTAAAGAAGGAGTAAGAAACGGTAAGTCGACGTGGTATAAAAAGGGCGGCGAAGTGTTGAAGGAAGAAAAGTACAAAGAGGGTATTCTTCAATAAAAGCTTACTTGGAAAGCTCAATTCCTAAAAATGCTGCGCTTAATCCCAGCCCTAACGACAAGGTTGTGTACAGTATTGTCATTAGGTAATCTCCTTGCTTTAACAGAATTATATTTTCATACGAAAAAGTGGAAAATGTCGTAAATCCGCCACAAAACCCAACTGTAAAAAGAATTAGATATTGAGACTCACCCCAGTTGTTTTTGTGTGCAAAACCTATAAACAAGCCTAGTAACAAACTACCAATAACATTTACAGAAAGTGTACTTATTGGTAAGCCGTATTCAAATCTGGAGGTCATAAAACGTGTTATCAGGAATCTTAAAACACTCCCTAAGCCACCACCTATGAAAACTAATGCTAGATTATTAAACATTAAATATTTTTTCTAATTCTACCATTATTTTTTCTGTGGCTCCTAAATTATCATTGATAAAACTCTTGCATGCTTTTGAGCTTTCATCAAGTGACTTAGAGCTTTTCATTAAATCATTTAACCTAACTTCAAGTTCATTCTGATTATTTACCACAAACGCCCCCCCAGCTCCAATCAATGTTTTTGCCTCTGGAAATTTATGGTGATTAGGGCCAAAAATAACCGGTAATCCAAATACTACTGGTTCTAAAATATTATGGATACTCGAACCAAACCCTCCACCAATAAAAGCGGCATTTCCGTATTTGTAAAAGTGCTTTAGTTTCCCAATACAATCAACAATTAATACAGGAACATCCTCATCTACTTTATCATTCGATTGAAGAGTATACCTTAAAGACAATATGTTTAAGCTTTTTTCAAAAGAGTTTATTTTAGTTTCGCTAATCTCGTGAGGGGCAATAATAAATTTCCAACCGGAAACATTGTTTTGATTTAAAAAATTACTCAGCATATCTAGCTCTTCTGCCCAGGCACTGCCAAGAATCAAAACCTTATCGCTCTTTATATGCGATTCAACAATTTTATCCTTTTGGTTTTCTCTTAAAATTTCAGCAACTCGATCAATTCTTGTGTCGCCAGTAATCGACACCTTTGTAATCCCAATTTGATTTAATAACCTTTTAGTCTCGACATCTTGAACGAAATAATAACTAGGCAACTTAAAAATTTTCTGATACGACTTCCCGTACCACTGAAAGAAAAACTGTTCAGGCCTTAATTTGGCACTTATCAATACAAATGGAATCCCTCTTTTATACAACTCATTGAAATAAAAATACCAGAATTCGTATTTTATAAATACAGCCGCTTTTGGGTTAATCAAATCCAAAAATATTTTAGAATTATTTCTACCATCAAGAGGCAAATAGAATACGTAATCAGCTTGGGTTTTCTCTTTTAATAACTCGTAGCCTGAGGGTGAAAAAAAAGTTAGAACAATTGGAGCATTAGGATACTTCAATTTTAAAGCATCCAGCACTGGCTTACCCTGTTCGTACTCACCTACCGACGAAACATGAATCCAAATGGGTTGACTTTGAATATCCTTTAACGCCTCAGAAACCTGATTTCGCCAACCTTTTCGACCGACAATCCACAAACTTGCTTTTTGAGAGAATAAGGACGTAACTCCAATTGCGAGTCTGTAAAGCTTTAATAAGAATGAATAAATTAAAATCAAAACTTTGGATTAGCGATAATAAAAATCTTGAGGAGCTCTTTTGTAAAAGGGTATCACCCAACCTAACTTAATACCGTAACTCATATCAAATCTAGGAGAGTCATCTTTTTTCTTTTCTGAAAAATTATAAGCTCTTTTATTCTTTGTGAAACCTTCATTAAATTCAAAACCAACATAAAAGTTTACTAATCGTGTGTTACTAAAAAACTGGTAACCAATAAACTGAGTTAGCATAAACCCATTAGTCATTCTATCGTACCCTTTTTGATATGGGTATTTGATTTGGGGAGTATTAAGTTGAATATCATCAACTCTAATTCTATGTTGCCAAAACCCAGCCCCAATTAATATTTTCAGGCCACTATTAGGATTTGGTGCAGCTACCTTAAAAACTTTCCCAAACTGAGCCGAAAATCGAAAGCCACGCATGAACAGTTTCAATGCTGCATACTCACCATCAGCATTGATTACATTACCAGTTTCGGTTAATAAATTATCTATTGTCAATTCCTTAACTCGATTTCCAAATTGGTATTGGCCGTCAAAACCATAGATAAAACCTTTCCTATCTTTCACATAAAAAGCACCTCCAATGGTATTAAAAACACCAAATCTTTCCGCTAAATCAGCCGTAGGTACCTGCATTGAATAAACAATATCAAAGTGAGGAATAATGATAGAAGAATCTTTGACACTCATCTGGGCATTTCCTTTAATTCCAACCACCAACAAAGCTGTTATAAGACAAGATTTAAAAAATATCGATATTCTATTCATTTTCCCTTTAATTATGGACACTCTGCCAAAATAGCGAGGGGCAAATTTAATTATATTCGCACTCGCAAATTTTTGGAATAAAAATCTATGAAAAAACTTCAATTAGTTGACTTAAAAACTCAATTCGAAAGAATAGAAGACGAAGTAAACAAAGCTGTTCTAGACGTATTAAAATCAACAGCATATATAAATGGACCAGAGGTAAAATCTTTTCAATCTGAATTTGAAAAATATTTAGATGTTAAGCATGTAATTCCTTGTGCTAATGGAACGGACGCACTGCAAATATCACTGATGGCTCTAGGTTTAGAGCCTGGTGATGAAGTAATTTCACCTAGTTTTACTTACATAGCCACTGCTGAGGTAATTGGCCTATTAAGGCTTACTCCAGTTTTTATTGATGTTGACAAGAAAAACTTTTGTATTGATATCAAATCACTAGAAGCAGCGATTACAGAAAAAACAAAAGCGATTGTCCCTGTTCATTTGTATGGTCATTGTGCCAATATGGAAGAAATCATGGAGGTTGCTAATCGATATGGAATTCCTGTAATAGAAGATACTGCTCAAGCAATTGGAAGTGACTACACATTCAAAAATGGTTCAATAAAAAAAGCAGGAACTATTGGTACTGTGGGTTGTACATCTTTCTTTCCTTCTAAAAACTTAGGTTGTTATGGTGACGGAGGGGCAATAATGACAAACGATGACAATCTTGCTGCTCAAATCAGAATGGTTGCTAATCATGGGCAATCCAAAAGGTACTATCATGACGTAATTGGTGTTAATTCAAGATTAGATAGTATTCAAGCGGCGATTTTAAGAATTAAACTTCGTCATCTTGACGAATACTTAAATGCAAGAAATGAAGCGGCAAATTATTACAACGAAGCGTTTGCACCTTTTGACCAATTAGAAACTCCTCACATCGATTCTTGGAGCAATCATGGTTTTCATCAATACACTTTAGTCCTTCACAATGTAAATCGTGATGGATTAATGGATCATTTAGAATCAAAAGGTATACCTGCTAATATTTACTATCCACTTCCAGTACATGAGCAAAAATCATTCGAAGGAAGGTTTGAAGAAAGAGTAAGTCTTGCAAATACTGACTATTTGAAGGAAAGAGTAATGTCTCTTCCTATGCATACAGAATTAGATAACGAACAATTAAAATTCATTACTGATTCAGTAATTGAATTTATCAATAAATAAAATATTAGAATGAAAGTAGCAGTAGTTGGAACAGGATATGTTGGCTTAGTTACAGGCACTTGCTTAGCCGAAACTGGCAACGATGTAATTTGTGTAGATATTGATGCTGCCAAGGTTCAAAAAATGAAAAATGGGGAAGTTCCTATTTATGAACCTGGTTTAGAGGCATTATTTGATCGTAACATTAAACAAGGCAGATTAAGCTTTACTACAGACCTTAAAGAAGCAATTAAAGATTCTCTCTACATTTTTTTAGCATTGCCTACTCCACCAGGTGAAGATGGGTCAGCTGACCTTTCATATGTTCTTGGTGTTGCTGAAGAACTAGGTAAAATAATGACTGAATACAAAGTTATTATTGATAAAAGTACTGTACCTGTGGGTACCGCAGACAAAGTAAGAGCTGCAATTGAGAAGAACTCTACAGTTGATTTTGACGTAGTTTCTAACCCTGAATTTTTAAGAGAAGGTTTTGCTATTGATGATTTTATGAAACCGGACCGTGTAGTGGTTGGCGTTAGTTCAAAAAAGGCTCAAGATCATATGGATCACTTGTATCGACCGTTTGTACGTCAAGGAAATCCAATCTTATTCATGGACGAAAAATCTGCTGAATTGACAAAGTATGCTGCTAATGCTTTCCTTGCAACAAAAATTACATTCATGAACGAAATTGCAAATGTTTGTGAACTCGTTGGTGCTGATGTAGATAAAGTTAGAATTGGAATTGGTTCTGATGATCGAATTGGTAAACGATTTTTATTTCCAGGGATTGGTTACGGGGGGTCTTGCTTTCCTAAAGATGTCCAGGCTTTGGTTAAATCTTCGAATTCAGTAAATTATGAATTCAAAATATTGGATTCAGTAATGGAAGTAAACCAAAACCAAAAAACCATTCTTATTCCACGAATTAAGGCTCAATTTAACAATGATCTTAAAGGAAGGAAAATTGCTATTTGGGGTTTAGCATTTAAACCAAATACAGATGACATTAGAGAAGCTCCGGCCCTTTATAACATTGAAGAATTGTTAGCCGCCGGTGCTGAAATAACTGCGTTTGACCCAGAAGCAATGGAAAATGTACGTGGTGTTCTCGGAGATAAAATTAGCTATGCTGAAGATCAATATGAGGCCTTAAAAGATGCCGATGCACTTTTAATTTGTACTGAATGGCAAGTATTTAGAACTCCCAAATTTGAATTAATGAAGGAGTCTTTAAAATCAAATGCAGTTTTTGATGGTCGTAATCTTTACGATCAAGAAGAAATGAAAGAATTCGGATTTGAATATTTTAGTATAGGAAGATAATGGATAGAGTATTAATTACTGGAGCGGCTGGTTTTCTAGGTTCGCACCTTTGCGATCGTTTTATTAAAGAAGGTTATCATGTTATTGCAATGGATAACCTTATTACAGGAAACTTAAAAAACATTGAACATCTATTTCCTTTAGAACAATTTGAATTTCATAATCATGATGTTTCAAATTATGTTCACGTTTCTGGTGATGTTAAATATATCTTACATTTTGCATCTCCCGCAAGCCCTATTGATTATCTTAAAATACCAATCCAAACTCTAAAAGTTGGTTCATTAGGTACACATAATCTTTTGGGATTAGCTAAAGCTAAGGATGCTAGAATAATTGTAGCTTCAACTTCCGAGGTTTATGGTGACCCCACGGTTCATCCACAAACTGAGGAATACTGGGGGAATGTTAACCCTGTTGGCCCTAGAGGTGTTTATGACGAGGCAAAACGTTTCCAAGAAGCAATTACGATGGCTTACAACACTTTTCATGGTGTTGAAACTAGAATGATAAGAATATTTAATACGTACGGACCTAGAATGCGATTAAATGACGGTCGTGTGCTTCCGGCATTTATTGGACAAGCGCTTCGAGGTGAGGACTTAACAGTATTTGGAGACGGTTCTCAAACTCGTTCATTCTGTTATGTTGACGATTTAGTTGAAGGTATATACAGACTGCTCCTTTCTGATTATGATCAACCAATGAATATTGGTAATCCTGATGAAATTAGCATTGCTGATTTTGCTGAAGAAATTATTAAGCTTACAGGAACTAAGCAAAAGGTGATTTACAAAGATTTACCTGTAAATGATCCAAAACAACGTCAACCCGAAATTTCTAAAGCTAGAAGCATTCTAAATTGGGAACCTACGATTGATAGAGCTGAAGGGTTAAAGCGTACTTATGAATACTTTAAATCTCTTTCTGAGGAAGAGTTGTATTCTAAAGAACACAATGACTTCAGCAATTATATTAAAAAATAATGGCCGAATTTTTCGCACACGAAACAGCAGTTATTGATGTTGGCTGTAAAATCTCATCTGGCACCAAAATTTGGCATTTCTCTCATATAATGTCTAATTGTACAATAGGAAAAGGGTGTAATATTGGTCAAAACTGTGTTATTTCACCAGACGTTATTCTTGGTAACAATGTAAAAATCCAAAATAATGTTTCGGTTTATTCAGGTGTTATTTGTGAAGATGATGTTTTTTTAGGACCTTCTATGGTTTTTACTAACGTCATGAACCCTAGGAGTGCTGTAAATAGAAGAGGGCAATACGACAAAACAACAGTAAAAAAAGGTGCTTCAATTGGAGCAAATTCAACTATTGTTTGTGGAAATGATATTGGCGAATTCGCTTTCATAGGAGCAGGTGCTGTGGTTACCAAAGAGGTTCCAAATTATGCACTTGTGGTAGGCAACCCCGCTAAACAAATTGGTTGGATGAGTGAATATGGATCAAGATTAGAATTTAATGACTCAGGCCAAGCAACTTGTGAAGAGTCTGGTGAAAAATATATTATTTGTAATGGAGTAGTTTCCAAATTTAAGTAGATATTATGATTGAACAACTAATAAACAAACAAGAGAAATTAGGTGTTATTGGGCTTGGTTATGTAGGCCTTCCAATTGCACTTGAATTCGCAAAAAAGCTTTCAGTTGTAGGTTTTGACATAAACGCCGTAAGAGTTGACATGATGAAAAATCACGTCGACCCAAGTGAAGAATTAGAAGCTAAAGACTTTGAAGGTTGTGATATTGAATTCACAGCAAATATTGACGACTTGAAAGATGTAAAATTCTTTATCGTCGCAGTTCCTACTCCAATCGACGAATATAACCAGCCCAATTTAAGACCTTTATTAGGAGCCTCGTCTACTGTTGGTAAAGTCCTAAAAAAAGGAGATTATGTCGTCTTTGAGTCAACAGTATATCCAGGTTGCACAGAAGATGATTGTGTTCCTGTGTTAGAGGCTGAATCAGGGTTAAAATTCGTTGAAGATTTTAAAGTTGGTTACTCACCAGAAAGAATCAATCCAGGAGACAAAGAACATACCATTACTAAAATTTTAAAAGTTGTTTCTGGATGCGATGAAGAATCGCTAGACATTATTGCAAAAGTCTATGAAATGATAATCATACCAGGGGTTCATAGAACTACTTCCATTAAAGTTGCTGAAGCTGCAAAAATTATTGAAAATACTCAACGTGATTTGAACATTGCATTAATGAATGAGCTTTCAATTATTTTTAATCGAATAGGTATAAACACTTTTGAAGTTTTAGAAGCTGCTGGCACAAAATGGAACTTCCTTCCTTTTAAACCCGGTTTAGTTGGGGGACATTGCATAGGTGTTGACCCATATTATTTAACTTTTAAAGCCGAAGGAGTTGGATATCATGCTAAGGTTATAAATTCTGGTCGTTATGTGAATGACAGCATGGGGTTTTATACGGCTAAACAAACTGTCAAAAAGGTACTTGCAACAGGGAAAAATATTGCAGGCGCTCGTATTCTAATGATGGGAGCTACTTTTAAAGAAAATGTTTCTGATATAAGAAATTCCAAAGTATCAGATGTTGTTAAAGAGCTTCAGAGTTACAGAGCAGATGTTGAGGTAATTGATCCTTATGCGTGTTCCAAAGAACTAATGGAAGAATATCACTTCGGATTAGTTGATAAACCAACAGGAATATATGATGCTGTTATTGTAGCCGTTAACCACGCAGAATATGTAAACATGACGGAATCAGATTTCCAAGCCTTAATGGATAATGAAGGGATTTTGGTTGACCTGAAAGGAATTTATAGAGGTAAAATCAATCATCTTACTTATTGGTCTTTTTAAACTATGAAGAATATTCTAATTACAGGAGGTGCCGGGTTTATTGGATCCCACTTAGTACGGTTATTTGTTACTAAATATCCAGATTACAACATCATTAATCTCGATAGCTTGACTTATGCCGGTAATCTTGCAAACCTTTCAGACATTGAAAAATTGCCGAATTACTCATTTGTTAAGGCTGACATAAGAGATGCTAAACACATAGAGCAAATATTTACTACTCATAACATTGACGCCGTGATTCATCTTGCTGCTGAATCTCATGTAGACCGTTCTATCGAAGATCCTTTAATTTTTGTAGAAACAAACGTGATTGGCACAGTTAACTTACTTAATGCTGCTAGGTCGCATTGGGCCGGCAATATGAGTAACAAGTTATTTTATCACGTATCAACCGATGAAGTATTCGGGAGTTTAGGTGAAACTGGATTCTTTTTAGAAGACACTTCTTACGACCCTAAGAGCCCTTACAGTGCTTCTAAAGCATCTTCCGACCACTTTGTTCGTTCCTATGCAAACACCTACAAATTACCCGTTAAAATATCCAATTGCAGTAATAATTATGGAGCTTTTCAATTTCCTGAAAAGTTAATTCCATTATGCATCAATAATATAAAAAATAAAAAGCCATTGCCTATATATGGTAAAGGTGAAAATATTAGAGATTGGCTATTTGTTGAAGACCATGCTACCGCAATAGACGAAATTTTTCATAATGGAAAATTGAACGATACTTATAACATTGGAGGACTTAATGAATGGACGAACATTGATTTGGTTAAACTTCTTTGTGACACTTGCGATGAGTTGCTAGAACAACCAACGGGTACATCGCAGGAATTAATCACTTATGTTACTGATAGAGCTGGACACGATATGCGTTATGCTATTGATGCCACTAAGTTAACCAATGAGCTCAATTGGACACCTTCTGTTAACTTTGAAGAAGGCTTAAGAAAGACGGTCAATTGGTACTTTAACAATGAAAAATGGCTTAATAATGTAACTTCTGGAGACTACCTTGATTATTACAATAGTCATTATAAAAACAGTTAACATAAGGGGCAATAAAACATTAAACTATCCCATAAAAAAAGGCTCTTAAAATATTTTTAAGAGCCTTTTTTATTTTGTTATCTAACATTAATTAGAAATGCCATAAGTCATGTTCAAAATTGAACATTTTTTCTTCGATTAACTCAGCTTCTAACAAAGCATCTAAACCAGTCTTATAATTCGAGATGCTTCTATCGTACACATTTGACTCTTTAATAATGGTAGACTCAAACTGACGTTTCCAAAATATATCCTCGTATGTACGTCTTTCTGCATCATTAATTCGATTAAAGACCTCAGAGTTCGTAAAAACATAACGTGCTTCAGGGAAATAAATCCAAAACAAATCCTCAAGAGTAGGATTCCCATCGGGACCTTCTTTTTCAACAACAGGCTTAAGACCAATTATACGACTTTCCATTTGTGATTTTTGTTTTTCAAAAAACCACTCTTCTTTTACTTCGTAAAACTTAATCTTATTTGAACGAATGGTGTCTGCCTCTGGGTGAGTTCCAATCACATCACCAAACTCGTCATAATCCTCCACCTCTGTTTCAGTTATCATTTTCTTTAACACATCATCCGTTGTTAAAGCACGAGTAAATTCATCATCAGGTGCAACAGCAGATCCGGCATCATAAGCGGTCAACGTCCCATCTTCAAGAATAGCTTGCTTTATATAATCAAACAAGTTTTTTCTGCCTTGAGCAGGTTCTTCTGGATAATAGAAAACTTGATTTTGCTTTTTACGTAAATCAATTCTCCTCCAAATTCGCTTATTCCACATCACATCAGCCTCTCTTAGGTTAGTATATGGTATAACTCTTCTAGAAGGTGTATTTTCTTTAATATAAATACCATCTAGAACTGTCTGTTGAGAAAATCCTTCTAAAGAAAATACAACAGCTATAACAACTAATATAGATAAAACTGACTTATTCATAATCTACTATTTTATGTGAACGATAATATTACCATTCAATGGAACCTTACCAGCACCTGGTCTATCCATTTGAGCAACTACCTTTTGGAAGATCAAAGTTTGACCTGGTTTCATGCTCTTCAATATTTTAATCATTTGAGCAGTTAATTTACCACTTTTAGATTTAAACGTTGAAGACTTCCCACCAACACTAACAAACATCTCAAAACCTAATACTCTATATCTTAAATCAAATAGAAAATCTTCCAGTTTAGCACTAATGAATTTACCATTTCGAACTTTACTCAATTTCATATCTACAGAACCCGTAGCTCCGTTAAAAAATGGAATTGGTTTTGGAACAGATTTAAGTCTAAACTCATAAGGTTTAAAAGGCTTAGCACCAGGATCCGTTGACGAAACAATTACTTTTACTACTTTATCCTTCGTTTTATCACTTGGTACAATTTCATATGTTCCAGCTTTTTTCTTCGTAACCTTACAGCCACCACCTTGTACTCGAACATTTAACTTTTCAGAAGCCATACCTGAAACTGATACTTCAACAGGATTTTCAAGACCCTTATAAAAAACATTCATTTTAGTAGGTGATACAACCAATGAAGGGGTCGCAACCATATACTTATGTTCGAATTTATAAGGAGCCCATTTTCCATTTGGCTTTAAAATCTTAATAACACCACCCCAAGTTTGTTCTCCTAAAGCAGATGTTTTAACACCATATGTAGGAATACCTCTGTTTTCAAAACGTACATTAGAAGTGTCACCATCAATGACAGAAACTTGCTCACCTGTAGTATCAACCTTACCAATAATTAATTTTGGATTTTTAGTAGTACTATAAGCAGCAACAATTACATCTGCCTTAAAAGAATCCCCTTGCGAAATGTAAGTACCATTCCTAGGAATTACCTTTACAGCCAAAGTATCAAAGCTAAAATCATCAGCTCCAATTTCAGACATTAATTCTTTAAGTGCATCCGCCTCAGAGTTTCTCACTGCAGCTTGAAATCGAGTAAGATTCGTAACTGTTGCAGCAAGAGGAAGGTGGTTAAAGTTTCCAATCTCCCAATTCACCAACATACCGTGCTCTTGCATCTGACCTAAAGGAATTTGCATTTCTTCAACCAAACTCTTTTCCAAAATAAAGCTCTCTAAATGCTCGTTGAACAATTCAATTTTACTTTTAAGATTTAATGCACTAAACTCTTCTTCTGGACCCAATGGATTATTTAAGTCTGGGCCAATCATAATTTGAGCACCAATATCCTGGTTATCCTTACTATGACAATGCTCGATTGAGAATAAAGAATCTGGAGCATCATCTGGAAGCCCATCACCAGTTTGAACTAGTTTACGTTTAATCGACTCAATTAATTCAACGATTTCATCCGCGTTCTCTTTTAGTTCTTTCGCATGCTCATAAAACTCACCAACTTTGGCAGGATCATCAGCCATTTTTCTTCCAAAAACTTCGTAAGTCTGTTCAATTTTACTTTCGAAATTTTCAGTGGTTCGTTCTAAACCTTCATTAATAATCAGGAATGATTGAAGAATCTCTTTTGACACATTCATGGCAAGCATACAAAGCAAAACCAGATACATCAGATTGATCATCTTCTGCCTGGGTTCCATATCACCTAAAGACATATATTTTCTCTATTTAAAGTTATTGTTATAGATTAATTCGACCTGATTATCTTATCCTTGGTTCGTAGGATTCATTGCTGTTAACATGTTACCATAAATGGTATTTAAGCTACTAATATTTTTAGACAACTCTGACATAGACTCAGAATACATCTTCGCATCTGCAACTGACTCATTTAAGCTTCCCATTAACTCATCAACCCCTGAGAAATATCCTTTAGAGTTCTCTAATGTCTCCTGAGCTCCTTTTAATTGAAGTTCATAAGCTGAATTTAGTTCATTTAAGTTTTTAGACATTCTGCCTAATTGCTCACCAAAACTTCCACCTTCTGAGTTCTCCTCAGCTAAGCCAGCAATAGAATTTGCAGCTTGAACATAAGTATCAGTCAAAGTATTTACTTGTGATGACGCATTTTTCACGCTTGAAACATACTCTTCGGTAGCTACTGAAGCATTTGAGATATCACTCATTTGTTCTGTACTATTCTTCAACCCTTCAAGGCCTCTTCCCAAACTTTCAAGAAGTTCCGGCCCAATATTGGCATCCGCCATCATTTCGTCCAGCTTCTGAGTAACAGTCAAACTATCTTCATCAGAAGATGTAGATTCAACTAATTCTTCAGTCTCGAACTCATCATCCTCTTCATCAGGTTTGTGTGCAAGTTCAGGATATACTTTTGACCAATCATCCTTTAAGTGTTGCGGTTCAATTGCTCCAAGGGCAAACAAAGCTGACTCAGTACAAAGACCAATAATTAACATCGCACTCGCTCCAGGGTAGTGTTGAATTTTAAACAATGCACCTAAAATTACAATTGCCGCACCTAAACTCATGGCCATATTTACAATTGTCTTTCCTTTTTCTGTTCCATATAGGAAATGAGCTAATCCACCTTTTTTACCTGACATAAGTATTCGTTATTAAGTATTTATCGTTTTAAATTAATTGAGTTTAAAATTATATCTGAGATTTACCCATTCCTAGGTAACTCATTACGTTCCTGAAGCCAATATATGATTTGGCTGTATCTTGATATTCATAAGTTCTTGTACTTGTTTGCAAGTAATAACCTACATCTTTCCATGAACCACCTCTAATTACTTTTCTTTTAAGTACCGGAGGATCATCATCTTTTGCTTCATAAACGTAATCCATATTCAAATCATGGGCAAAATCCATTGCAGATTCATCAAATGCGTTACTAGTCCATTCAGAAACGTTTCCAGCCATACAATACAGACCAAAATCATTCGGCTCGTATGAAACAACAGGTACGGTATGAATTCCACCATCATCATAGTAGTTTCCTCGTAATGGCTTAAAGTTCGCCAAGAAACAACCCCTAGTATTTCTGATATAAGGGCCACCCCATGGATAAGGACTTAAATCCAATCCACCACGTGAAGCATACTCCCACTCAGACTCATTAGGTAATCTGTAATCTTGCACAAACGCATCACCCATAGTTCCTAAAAACTTATTATGAACGAAGGTTCTCCAAATACTAAACGCCCTAGCCTGTTTCCAAGAAACACCAACTAACGGATACTCATCATAAGCAGGATGCCAGAAGTACATATTTGTTAGAGGCTCATTGAAAGAATATGTAAAATCATGAATCCAACACATTGTATCAGGATAAACACTAATCGCATCTTTCTTAATAAAAACCGAACGATCAGTCATCCCTCTTTCTCTCATAGGATCACCATTAATTGTAGGATTTTTACGAGCAGCGTCTTTATAATCAATCCAGTAATACTCATAAACGAATTTACGTGTATCAAAATTTCTATGACCATAGAACCTTTCATATTCTGGTAAAAACATAACAGACAATGCCTCACGACTTTCAGCTTCGTTCCAATCTATTTCTGCGTCCCAATTGATGTAAGGGGGATCAATATCCTCTTCAAACTCATTAGTCGCAATAAGGTATTCTTCTTCACTTACTTCCTCACCGAGAATTTTGTAAGCCATAGAATCTCTTACCCATGCAATAAACTGACGATACTCATTATTCGTAATCTCTGTTTCGTCCATATAGAACGGAGAGATTGACACTGTTTTGCTCTTAGAAGTATAAGAATATGGCGCATCCTGATCACTAGGACCCATATTGTAACTTCCTGGTGGTATGTACAACATACCGTAAGGGTCTGGTTGATACCAAACCTGTCTACCTTGAACACCAATTAATTGTCCACCATCATCAGTGAAACAACCAACAAGCAATAAAGATAGAGCCGATGACAAAATCAGTAACTTTTTCATGCTACCTCCTTGATTTAAATAATACCTTATGTTTAATTTTCTTTTCATTCAGCTTGAGCCAAATTTAACGCAAATAAATATAATTATTGTGTACGCTCGACAATCCTATAGCCAGAGCGGGTTTTTATGAATTGAAATTTTTGGTTTTGGTGTAAATCCAAAACAATAGTTTACGAAAACTTCGAAAGACCCCACATTATGTCTAAATAATTTTGAAGTAACTATGTCATATGAGAAGCCAACTTTAGCATTCCCATTACCACCACCAACATTACTCCAGTTATATCCCCCCATTATGGCTACAGCATCTTGAAACCTCCAAGAAACGCCGCCCCATATTTTTTGCTGATACAATGCTCTTACATTTAAATCAACTTGTGTTGTTTTAAATTCAGTCTTCACAAAAGCCGAAGGAAGCAAGTCCCAATCAGACATTCCCATGAACCCTTCAATCTTATAGCCTCCCATAAAATAGGCATGTGATTTTACACTATAGGTCGTTTTTTGGTCAGGGTTACTTCCTCCATTAGTCTCTCTAATTGAAGTCTCCACATCACTTGGAATCATATGTACCAAACTTGCCCCTGCCCATATTTTCTCATCAGCTGAACGATAATAAAGTCCTACGTCCATATCAAAACCATATTTTTTGGCATTTTCATCTGGGTTAATATTTGGATCTTCAATTTGCCCACCAATCAATCCATCTGGAGTAACGAATGAAGAAGGATCAACATCAACTCCAACAGCACCAACCCCAACTCCAAGACTAATGGTTCCAATTGAACTAAATTTAAAATGATTTGCAATCGACGCTTTAATAATGTTAGTTGAAATTGGCCCAATTTTATCATTTACAAAAGTGAAACCAACACCAGGATTAATCATTCTTGAGTCTTCAAACACTTTAAGGTTGATTGGAGAATGCATAGAGAATACAATATCTCTCGGAGCACCTTCAAAACCCGTCCATTGCTGACGAAATATGCCCGTAGCACAGATTTTTTTCGTTCCTGCATAAGCCGGATTATTAAAAAGCTTATTCGCAAAGTTCATCGTAAATTGAGGATCTTGCTGAGCAACCGTAGTCAACCCGCTAAAAACCAATATAATGCATAGAATTCTCTTCATAATAACAGTTAATTTTTCTGCTCCAAGGCGGCTAAAATAGTTAAAAATTTAAATTCAGCAATGTTTTTTAACAATGGAATCAACATCTATGACTGACATTACCCGAGTTATTAACAATGATTTTATTTTAATTTACGGTAGTTTTTCCACCATTTTTCTGGCACTTCGTTATTGCAAGCCTTCTGATAATCAGAATATGAACACGGCACTAACTGATGACGCCTGTATTTTGACAATTCATTTTGAGGGTGAGGAATATCCATCCACCATCTTTCTGAAATTAAATTTTTATAAAATACCAATTCTTCAATCTCAGTATTTGTTGCCACAATATATTTTAATAGATCTTGATTCTTTTTATGAAGCACATCACCTTTACGGTTATAGAAACCTTCAATGAAGTACCATATCATTTCTGCAATTAAATAAGCCGTTTGGTCATGACTATCATAATTTGGGTTGTATTCATAAATACCCAAAGAGGACAATTTATCGCTCAAGCCCGCGTATCGGGTAATAGCACAAGCATCCTCGCCATTAAAACCATTTGGAGTGGAATGAGCGCAACCAGGAGCGTCAGAGTTTCTAATGGCCGAAATGTCGAAACTTAGAATATCAGCATTACGAACCACCGGCTCAATTTCCTTTATATCACTTTTAGCTTCTCCTAAACGACAAATATCAAAATGGAGACGTTCCATTAGCTTTCTCTCCTCTTCGGAGACAAAATAGGTCTGATACCCAACATTACTATAGTTAAATAGATAATTGGGCTGATGCAGAATTATCTTGTTCAGAAACCCATTAGAAGTAATATCTTCTTCGACATCACCTAAATCTAAAGACCTATCTATTGTTACAATATTTACAACTTGTTCAAGCTTTTCATAAGCCTGATAATTAGCGTATGTTAGGTCTTGACTACCTCCAAGAACAATAGGAACAACCCCCATTTTCACACACTCCGCGATAACTACGTTTAAAGCATAATAGGTATCCTGAACTGTTTCTCCGGGCTCAATATTTCCTAAATCGGTAAGTTTAATTTGTCCCCAGTTACTTTTTAAGGAATAAAATTTTTCTCGAATTATATCCGGCCCTTTGGAGCAACCAACATTATCAAAGGCGTTTCTTTCTTCTTTAACGCCAATAATTGCAAGATCGCCCAAACTCACATTTGGAAAACTATCCAAGGTATTGAAAAAGGTCACATTCTGACCTATATCACCCTCAGTAAAAGTTGAGTTATCAATATCAATCGGAGAAAAATAAATGGACAAATCCATAAGCTCAAGGTTTGTTAACCAAAATTAGCTCGTTTTTTTCTTGGTATATCTCTTCTTGACAGGAGCGTTTTCAGCGAGTTTTAAACAATCCTCAAGAGTCAATGATTCTGGCTCAGTACCCTTAGGAATTTTTACGTTTTGCTTACCAGCCTTAATGTATGGCCCCCAGCGTCCGTTTAGTATTTGAATCGTATCGTTTTCAGGGAACTGTTTGATTATTTTATTTGCTTCTTCAATGCGTTTAGCCTTTATCATTTCAACAGCTTCATCAAGCTTAATTTCATGAGGATCAACTTTTCCCAGAGATACAAATTTGCTATCATGTCTAATATAAGGACCAAACCGACCAATACCAATCACTACTTTTTTCTCTTCAAACAAGCCTAAATCTTTAGGCATTTTAAAGAGCTCTAAAGCTTCTTCTAAAGTAATGTTGGTAATGGAGCCATTTCCAGTAATTTTCGCAAATTTTGGTTTTTCTTCATCATCAACTTGACCTATTTGAACCATTGGACCAAATCGACCTATTCGTGCGTAAATGTTTTTCCCAGACTTTGGATCAACTCCTAACAGTCTTTCTCCATTAGCTCTTTCGCTATGCTCTAAAGTATTTTCTACACTTGAATGGAAGGAACCGTAAAATTTACCGATCATATCATTCCATTCTTTTTGACCTTGTGCTATACTATCAAATTCTTTTTCGGCCTCAGCAGTAAAGCCGTAATCCATGACATTTGAAAAGTTCTCTAACAGAAAGTCCGTCACAACGATTCCTATGTCAGTAGGGAAAAGCTTTTTCTTTTCAGCTCCAGTAATTTCCGTCTGAGTAGATTCTGCAACCTTATCATTTTCAATAGTAAATTTTAAATAAGAACGCTCTACACCTTCCCTATCCTTCTTTTCAATGTATCCACGTTTTTGAACTGTAGAAATGGTGGGAGCATATGTAGATGGTCGTCCTATTCCCAAAGCCTCTAACTTCTTAACTAAGCTCGCTTCTGTGTATCTTGGAGGGTGATTTGAAAACCTTTCCGTTGCATTTAAAACATTAAGGTTTAAATCTTGACCAATGCTAAGAGGAGGTAACATTCCTTTCTCTTCCTCACCCTCATCATCGTTACCCTCAGTATAAACTTTGATAAATCCATCAAATTTCAATACTTCACCAGTTGCCCTGAGTTTTTCATCAGACCCACTAATTCCAATGGTAACTGTAGTTTTTTCTACCTCAGCACTTGTCATTTGACTAGCAATCCCTCTTTTCCAGATTAATCCATACAAACGTTCTTCACCGCTATCCCCAGAATGCGTATGCTTTGCAAAATTTGTAGGTCGAATTGCCTCGTGAGCTTCTTGCGCCCCTTTAGATTTTGTTGCGTAATGTCTTTCTTTATAGTAGTTTTCACCGTAAGCCGAAACGATTTCTTCTTTTGCCGCCTGAATAGCAGTATCAGAAAGATTAACCGAATCAGTTCTCATATAAGTAATATGCCCTGCTTCATAGAGCTTTTGAGCAACTACCATTGTTTGCTGTACAGAAAAACCCAATTTACGAGCAGCTTCCTGTTGCAAAGTAGATGTTGTAAACGGAGCTGCCGGGTTTCTTTTTAATGGCTTAACCTCTTTATTTTCGATGCTATAAGTCGACCCTATACAGGATTCTAAAAATTCAATTACAGCTTCTTTATTCTCAATTTTTTTTGGCAATTCAGCCTTTAAAACAGTATTACCTTCAACTAAAAACTCAGCATTTACTCTGAAAGAAGAAACAGGTACAAACGCCTGCACTTCCCTTTCACGCTCAACCATTAACCTTACCGTTACTGACTGAACTCGACCAGCAGATAATGACGGTTTTACTTTTTTCCAAAGTACCGGAGATAATTCAAACCCTACCAAACGATCTAAAACTCGACGAGCCTGTTGAGCATCAACCAAATTTTGATCAATAAACCTAGGCGTTTCAATAGCCCTTAATATTGCCGGTTTTGTTATCTCATGAAAAACAATGCGCTTTGTTGTATCTGTTTTCAGCCCAAGAGTTTCGAAAAGATGCCAACTAATAGCCTCCCCTTCGCGATCCTCATCCGTCGCTAACCATACAATTTCAGATTTTTTAGCCAGCGATTTCAATTCTTTAATCACGGCCTTTTTATCCGGCATAACTTGGTAGGTTGGCTCAAACCGATTGCTCACATCAATTCCAAGATCTTTCTTTGCCAAATCCCTTACGTGGCCAAAACTGGAACGAACAACAAAGTCTTTTCCTAGAAATTTTTCAATTGTTTTTGCCTTTGCAGGTGACTCTACTATTACAAGATTCATATAGAACGCTTTTTTTTGTGTTTACGATCATTAAATTGACCCAAACAAGGGCGGCAAAGTAAGTGAATATTGTAAAAATAATGAGTATTTTATTTTATAACCCACTAATCCATAGGAAATTACAAAACCTATTGTATCTGAATATCAATAACTTACCTTAACAACATGACACTTTGACACCAGCCTTCTTTTGGCTAAATTTGCACACCTTTTTCAATTTATAGAAAGAGAAATAGCATGATAGAAGCACACGAAAACTCACAATTAGCCGAAAACGAGCAAGGAAGAGCTTTAATGAAAGAAGCTCCTAAAAACAAAAATGGCAAGAAGGTATATTTAGAAAGTTATGGGTGCGCCATGAATTTTTCTGATAGTGAAATTGTTGCTTCAATTCTTACTCAAGAAGGATACGAAACTTCATTAACCCCAGAGAATTCAGATTTGGTTCTTATTAATACTTGTTCGATTAGAGATAAGGCAGAGCAAACAGTAAGGAACCGACTTAAATTTTACAAAGGAATTAAACGCCAACACAATAAAAATTTAATTGTAGGTGTGTTGGGCTGTATGGCTGAGCGGTTGAAAGACCAATTACTAGAAGAAGAAAAGCTAGTAGATATTGTTGCAGGGCCAGATTCTTACAGAGACCTTCCAAAC
Organism: Salibacteraceae bacterium; assembly: GCA_049599135.1. Lineage (GTDB taxonomy): Bacteria > Bacteroidota > Bacteroidia > Flavobacteriales_G > Salibacteraceae > UBA2108. The sequence goes on along the minus strand of JBMYOI010000010.1, from coordinate 23,247 downwards.
TTAATTGGACAAGTTGAGAGTGGCCAAAAAGCAGTGAATGTGTTATTGAGCAGAGAGGAAACTTACGCCGACATTAGCCCGGTTAAGCTTGGCGAAAACGGTGTTTCATCTTTTATTTCAATAATGAGAGGCTGTGACAACATGTGTTCTTTTTGTGTAGTTCCTTTTACAAGGGGAAGAGAAAGAAGTAGAAACCCTGAAACCATTGTAAAAGAAGCAAAAGAATTGTTTGACAAAGGGTTTAGAGAAGTCACTTTATTGGGGCAAAATGTTGACTCTTATCGTTGGAACATTACCAAAAAAGGTGAAATTAAAGACGAATCTATTGAGACGGTTACGTTTGCCCAGTTACTTGAAATGGTTGCTTTGGTTCACCCAGATTTAAGGGTTCGTTTTTCAACTTCGCACCCGAAAGACATGACTGATGATGTTCTTCACATGATCAATAAGCACAAAAACATTTGCAAGTGCATTCATCTTCCCGTGCAATCAGGAAATAGCGATATGCTTAAAAGAATGAACCGAGGCTATACTCGAGAATGGTATTTAAATAGAATTGAAGCTATTAATAGAATTATACCTGGCTGTTCGATAACTTCAGATTTAATAATTGGTTTTTGCGATGAAAGCGAGCAAGAGCATCGAGATACTTATTCTTTGATGGAAGAAGTTGAATTTGATTTTGCTTACATGTACAAATACTCTGAAAGGCCTAAAACATTAGCCGAAAGAAAATATGAGGATAACGTACCCGAAAACATAAAAGCGGACCGCCTCACAGAAATAATCACGTTGCAACGAAAATCTTGTTTGAAAAGGAACAAACGATTTATTGGAGAAGTAAAAGAAGTTTTGATTGAAGGCCCCTCAAAGAAAAACCCAAATGAATGGGGAGGTAGGCTTTCAGAAAACACCATGGTTATTTTTGAAAACAAGAATTACAAAAAGGGTGATTACATAAATGTAAAAATTACAGATTGTAATTCAGCGACATTGCGAGGTGAAGTAATAAGTTAAAAGATGACTACTCAACAAATAAAGCAACGATTCGAAATCATTGGCACATCAGCATTGCTTGACCACGCCATTGAAACTGCTATTCGGGTTGCCCCAACAGACCTTTCAGTATTAATTACTGGTGAAAGTGGAACCGGAAAAGAAAATTTCCCTAAAATTATCCACCAAACCAGCACACGAAAACATGCGAAATACATTGCTGTTAACTGCGGTGCAATACCTGAAGGTACAATTGACTCGGAATTATTTGGACACGAAAAAGGCGCCTTTACTGGCGCAAATAATACAAGACAAGGATATTTTGAAGTAGCAGATGGTGGCACCATTTTCTTGGACGAAGTGGCGGAGTTACCCCTTCAAACTCAAGTAAGGTTGTTAAGAGTACTAGAAACTGGCGAGTTTATTAAAGTTGGCTCTAGCAAAGTGCAAAAAACTGATGTTAGAATTGTAGCTGCTACAAACGTTGATATTCCTAAGGCAATTCAAAAAGAAAAATTTAGAGAAGACCTTTTTTACCGATTAAGTACGGTTCCGATTCATTTGCCCGCCCTGAGAGATCGCAGAAGTGACATAGCCTTATTATTTAGAAAATTCGCATCTGATTTTGCTGAAAAATACAGAATGCCATCCGTTAAGCTTACCGAAGATGCTAAACACCTTTTAAGTAACTTCTCTTGGCACGGAAATATTCGTCAGTTAAAAAATGTAGCCGAGCAAATTAGTGTCATAGAACAAGAACGAGAGATTACTTCAGACGTTCTTTTAGGGTATTTACCTGATTATCAAAAACCGGAGTTACCTACAGTTTATGCTGACAAAATGGGAACTGACTCCATGAATGATAGGGAGATTTTATATAAAGTTCTTTTTGATATGCGTCAAGAGTTAAACACTTTAAAACAACGGGTAACAATTCTTTCAGAAGGCGGAAATATAAGTTTACCTGAAGATGAAAAAGATGATTACTTTAAACCGGTATTAACCAATTCTGATATTCCAATAAAATCAGAATACAATTCCCTTCAAATTAGCTCTCACTCAAACTCTAATCAGCCAGAAGTTATTCGACCAGGAGAAAATGGCTATAACGAACATGAAGAGGTTGAGGAAAGCTTAAGTATAGAGGACAAAGAAAAAGAATTGATAACAAAGGCGCTTACCAAATATAATGGCCGACGAAAGCAAGCTGCTAAAGAATTGGGCATTAGCGAAAGAACACTGTATCGTAAAATCAAAGAATACGATTTAAAATGAAAAAGTACTTTTTAATATTTCTTGTTGCAGCACTACTTCCATTGCTTTATGCCTCATGCAAAATGAGCTATGGTTTTACCGATGCATCTATTGATTATGCCAAAATTAAAACTGTTTCGGTTGATGTATTTCCAAACTTCGCGCCTTTGGCTCAGCCAACTCTTTCGCAAGAATTTACTGAAGCTTTAAGGGATATCTTTTTAAATCAAACACGATTGGATTTAGTAAAGCGAGATGGTGACTTACAGTTTTCAGGTAAAATAACAGGCTATAACACCAGGCCGGTTGGAATCCAAGCAAATGAAGTTGCCGCCCAAAACAGACTCACTATTACAGTTTCAGTTAAATTCGTCAACAAAGAGGATGAATCAAGAAATTTTGAACAAACTTTTTCAAAGTATTCTGACTACGATTCCAATAACTCGTTGAGCGATGTTGAATCCGCCCTTATCGTAGAAATAAATGAATTGCTTACTCAAGACATTTTCAACAAAGCAGTTAGTAACTGGTAATGCAAGCAAATAGAATCCATAGCCTATTTACTGACTCCAATTTATTGAAGTCGTCAGTTTCTGAAGTTGACCAGTTCATTAAAGACTACCCACAAGTATCCTTATTTCAAACCCTAAAGGCTAAGCAACTTCAACTATTATCTGACCCAGATTACAGAAAGCAACTTAAAAAAGCTGCTATTTTTTCACCCAATCGAAAAGTACTTTACGAAAATTTGATTCAACCTAAGGTGGTTGAACAAATTGAAGCCGTTCAAGCTAATTCAGCATCTAAAGAACCTGAAGAAATTATTGATACCAAAGTTCAAAAGGCAGTCGTTGAAAATGTATTAGTAGACTCTGCTGAGTCTAAAACCACAGAAAAGCCTGTAGCTAAACTTGAAGATGTTGATTCAGAAAAAGAAAGAAAACTACTGGAGCAAGAAATTCTGAATCATGCCATTTCATCGAGCATACTTCTTGAATCATCAGAAACTATTGAAGAGGCTGAAGAAGAAACACCATCTGAGAAGGTCAATGAAACTGTTGTAAAAACAGAATTACCAGAAAACTATGATTCGTTAGGATTACTGGATTGGCTAAAAGTTGACCAGCCCAAAACAATAGAAAAAACGGAACCTGTTGCAGATCCAACTTCACTGATTTCTAACTTCATTAAAAAGTCTCCAAGTAGAATAGAAATTGACGTTGATAAGCATACTTACGTCAATATTGAACGCCCGAAGCAAGAATTCTTTTCGCCAGAAAACATGGCAAAAATGAGTTTAATGGAAGATGAAGACCTCGTAACTGAAACATTAGCAAAGATTTACGCAGATCAAGGGAACTTTGCAAAAGCAAAAAAAGCTTATAAAAAATTAAGTTTGAAATTTCCCGAAAAAAGCAATTACTTTGCGCGCCTTATTAAAGAGCTAGGTAACAAACACTAATTATGGCACTTACATTTATTTTTATATTGATTTTCATTGACTGTATTCTTTTAACTTCAGTCGTTTTAGTACAAGAATCTAAAGGCGGAGGATTAGCCAGTGGGTTTTCATCAGCCAATCAAATGATTGGAGTAAAACGTACTACAGAGTTTTTAGAAAAAGCTACTTGGTTTTTAGCTATTGCTCTTTTGGTATTGTGTTTAGGTGCTGCAGCACTTGGAGGAAAAACCCAAGAAGTTGAAGTAGAGTCTAAATCTTCTATTCAAGAATACATTGATAACGAAACTATTATTGCTCCTCAACCACAACAGCAGCAACAACCTCAACAAGAGGCTCCTGCTCAGTAGTAATACTTAGGAAAATAAAACATTATAAAAATGTCAGTATGTCACACATACTGACATTTTTTTTTGTCCAAACGGTAATTGTGTCAACAAAAAGGTGCCTTTAGGCAATGGCACACAAACTGATAAAGAGCCAGCATACATTAGAATTTAAGTTTAACTATAAAATAAAAAACATGGGACTGAACATTAAACCTTTAGCAGATCGAGTGATTGTTGAAGCTGCCGCAGCAGAAGAGAAAACTGCTGGAGGAATTTACATTCCTGATACTGCAAAAGAAAAACCACAAAGAGGAATTGTACTTGCTGTAGGCAATGGCAAACCAGATGAACCAATGACAGTAAAAGCTGGTGATGCTGTACTTTACGGAAAGTACTCTGGAACTGAAATCACTATTGAAGGAAAAGACTACTTAATTATGAGAGAGTCTGATCTATTTGCAATTGTTTAATCCATAAGTTTTAAAATAAAAACATTATAAAATGGCTAAAAAAATCACATTTGACGTAGAAGGAAGAGATCAACTTAAAAAAGGAGTTGATGCACTTGCCAATGCTGTAAAAGTAACCTTAGGACCAAAAGGAAGAAATGTAGTAATTGACAGAAGCTTTGGCGCTCCTTCAATTACTAAAGATGGTGTTTCTGTTGCTAAAGAAATTGAATTATCTGACCCAGTAGAGAATATGGGTGCTCAAATGGTAAAAGAAGTAGCTTCTAAAACTGCAGATTTAGCAGGCGACGGTACTACTACTGCCACTGTATTGGCTCAATCAATTATAACTACAGGTCTTAAAAATGTTGCTGCCGGTGCAAATCCAATGGATTTGAAAAGAGGTATCGACAAAGGTGTTGAAGCAATTGTAGCTAACTTAAAAACACAATCTGAAGAAGTTGGTGACGATAACAACAAAATCAAGCAAGTAGCTTCTATCTCTGCCAACAACGATGAAGTAATTGGTACTTTAATCGCTGAAGCAATGGGCAAAGTGAAAAAAGAAGGGGTTATTACTGTTGAAGAAGCAAAAGGAACAGATACAACGGTTGACGTTGTTGAAGGAATGCAATTCGATAGAGGTTACCTTTCTCCATACTTTGTAACAAATACAGAGAAAATGATTGCTGATTTGGAGAATCCATACATTCTTATTTACGATAAGAAAGTATCTACCATGAAAGATCTTTTACCTGTACTTGAACAAACTGCTCAGTCTGGAAAAGGTTTAGTAATTATTGCTGAAGATGTAGACGGAGAAGCTCTTGCTACTTTAGTAGTAAACAAATTAAGAGGTTCTTTAAAAATTGCAGCTGTTAAAGCTCCAGGGTTTGGAGACAGAAGAAAAGCAATGTTAGAAGATATTGCAATTCTTACTGGTGGTACTGTTATTTCTGAAGAGCAAGGACGAAAGCTAGAAGATGCTACACTTGAAGATTTAGGAACTTGTGAGAAAGTAGAAATTGACAAAGACAATACTACTATTGTTAATGGTGCAGGTACTAAAGATGCAATTGTTGCACGTACCAACCAAATCAAAGCTCAAATTGAATCTACTACTTCTGATTACGATAGAGAAAAACTTCAAGAAAGACTTGCTAAGTTAGCTGGTGGGGTTGCTGTACTTTATATTGGTGCTGCTACTGAAGTTGAAATGAAAGAAAAGAAAGATAGAGTTGACGATGCATTAGCTGCTACTCGTGCTGCTGTTGAAGAAGGAATTGTACCTGGTGGTGGAGTTGCTTTAATTCGTGCTATTGATGCACTTGAAGGCATGGAAGGAAGTAACGATGATGAAACAACTGGAATTGCAATAGTTCGCAGAGCTATTCAAGAACCATTGAGACAAATCGTTAAGAATGCAGGTGGCGAAGGTGCTGTTGTTGTAAACAAAGTAAGAGAAGGTAAAGCCGATTATGGTTACAATGCTCGTACTAACGTTTATGAGAACTTATTAGCAGCTGGAGTTATTGACCCAACTAAAGTTACTCGTGTAGCATTAGAAAACGCGGCCTCTATTTCTGGACTATTTTTAACTACCGAATGTGTTCTTTCTGAAGAAAAAGAAGAAGGAGCTCCTGCTATGCCTCCAATGCCAGGTGGTATGGGCGGCGGTATGCCAGGAATGATGTAGAAATCAAACACATACAAATAATTGAAATCCCTTTCTGAGCAATCAGGAGGGGATTTTTATTTAGCTTTGGTTGGTCATGAAACTAACAATAAAAATATTCTCAGCCTATTTGTTCATTAAGATAGGTTTGACATCGACAGTTACAGGGCAAAATACTTTTTATAAACACTTATTCTATGGATACGATGGCGGACGACATTCTTCTATCCACGAGTGCATCTTGGTAGATGACGATGAATTGATAGTTAAGTATGGTATTTTGGGCCATGGTGCGGATGCAAGCGGTTTGTCGCATTACTCTGATTCAGGAAAAAAAATAGGTTCATTTACACCAAATGACACATTTCAACTTCAATTCCCAGAAAGATCTGAGATTAAAAGTTTCACAAAAACTTCCAATGGTTTTTTAATAACGCGCTCTACTTCCAACAATACCAGTCAGAGAGATATAACCACAGAGTATAATAATAATTTGACACAAAAATGGCTCCTTGGAGACACCATCCTTACCAATACGTCCTCAACCCACAACGGAATTACCGGTCTGTACTCATCCGTTGACTTTATGAGGATTAATAAAAACGGCAATCGGTTGTTGCGTTTTAATTTCAGCAATAATATTAAAGTTGATTACCTGAACGACTCTAAAAAAATATTTACCGGAATAACTAAAAACCATTCTTATGTTATTGTAAGTAATCACAAAGACTCTGTTCAAACTCTTAAAATTGATTCATTAGGTAATTTGATAATAGACACGATTCAAACCAACTTGCAAATGGTTGATATTCGTTTTTTCGACGATTTAATAATTACTGTTGAAAAGGACACATCATATCATATTGTGTTTAGAGACAGTTCTCTCAAAGAAAAGCATCGTTATTCTCTTAGTACTGAATTCGAAATAAGGTACGATCAATTAATTCGCAAAGACTCTTTAATTACATTGATTCTTTACAATGAAGTTGACGGAAAAATCTACGGCACTAAAAACATACCAGAATTACGCGTAATTGATTTAAACGGCAACTACTTGCGTCGACGCTATTTAAGGTATAATGGTGCTTACCCTGGATACAAACCATATAATGCAACTGGGCCAATTATTAATGGAATTGATTACACCTCTAATTATGGTTATTACTTGAGTATGTGGCTTGAAGCAGGCACTCCAGATGCAAGATATGGTTTATTAAAAATCGACTCCAATTTCTTAGCGAATGACACCATTGTCATTCCTGTATTCAGGTTATATCTAAACAAACCCGATTCTATTTTAACCCCATTCCCTCCATTCTCATCACTCCCTTTTCAATCTAATTCTTCAGAAAACAATATTACCATCTTCCCCAACCCTGCATCAAACCAAATATTTCTTTCAGGATTAGAATCTAACAACACCAGTTTTAATATTTACAACATTGAAGGAAAACTTGTTTTGAGTGGAACTCTTGGTCCTGAAAACAACCTTAGTGTTTCAGAACTAAATGCCGGAACGTACATTTTAAATCTTGAAACTGCGAAAGGAATAATTCGCAAGAAAATATTGGTAGAATGAGGAAGGCAATCTTAATATTCATCGCGTTTCTTTCATTTAACAACACGCAAGCACAAGTTACGTTCAAAAAGTCAATTGATGTAATTAGCTCTGGAGATCGTTCACAATCGTATGACAAATTAGAGTTTATAGACAATGGATACTTAGTTAGCCGCTTTAAAATTTATGGACGAGGTGTAGGCACGGAATACATGCGAGTATTTACGGACACAGGAAAACTACTCGGCCCCATCAAACATCCTACTGACACTAATGTAGTTTCAAGCGTATATGAATTTGAATATGGCCCATGGCTTTCAAAATCCGATTTTATTGTGTCTCATTATTATTCAAATGGTGGTGGTAGCGGGTACCGCTACTTCTTTTCTGTGAAATACGATACTAACTTTACTGCCATTTGGAAATGTGATTCTCTTCTGATATACAATCATTCTTATGAGGAGTCCATTGGTGATATTATCTATGGCACCTCCGATTATACCAACATTGGACTACATAGAATAGACAACTCGGGAAATAAGGTATGGCAAATCGACCTCACAAAACAGATTGTATTAAACAAATGGAATCACAATACTGGCGTATTTACATATAACGCCATTTCATATTGGTTTGGTAGCAATAAAAAAGATAGCCTCCAAGTTATATCAATTGATAGCAATGGAACTTTACTTCAAAACAAGTTCATTCTTGGAAGAAATATTCAAGACATAAAATGCTTCAACAAGGAGTTATTTGTTATTCAATATGATTCTACTCTGAAAATAATACAAACAGACACATCATTAACTACTCGCTTTTCTCACTATTCGTTTTCCAATGAATACGATTTGAACTACGTAGAGTTTAAGAAGATAAAAAGTGGATATCTTGTTCAAGTTCAAAACAAAGTAGACAAAAACAAATTTAGTCTGTCTTTAATTCCCGAACTGAGGATGTTAGACAACAACTTAAACTACAAACTCCGCAAGTACTTTAGAATTAATGTATTTGACCATTACCAATATAACAGGGATAATTATTTCATCCATATTCCAACATTTACCCAATTTGAGGAAAACTCTTATCGTATATTCTTTGGGGTTGGGAGTCAAGATCTGCACTACCGAGCCGACAAAGAGTATTTTATTCTAAATACTGACTCAAACCTTAACGTGAACGATTCTATTCAATTAAATGGGCAAATATATTTGTATGCTTTTGACAGCGTCCTTACTTCTCCCACACAAAAGCTACCTTGGTACAGTATAGAAGAATATGATGGAAAACCTGTTGTTATATTCCCTAATCCAGCATCCAATCAAATAAATATTCAATCAGAAGAAAAGTTTAAAATGGCAACCATTTTTAATATGACTGGAAAGCTAATTAAAGAAGAGAACCTAAATGAAAATCAAACTTTAGACGTTACCCAAATTCCAAAAGGCCAATACATTCTGGAATTAGTGTCAGCTAAAGGGGTAATTCGAAAGAAAGTATTGGTGGAATAATTAGCCTTAGAATACTCTACTTAGTAATTTCTGTAAAAACCTACATTTGAACAAACGCCTTACTGTGTTCAGATACCCTGCTTTGTTTGCATTTATTCTTGCTCTAGTTATTCGGCTGGGCTATTCTATATTTATCCAACAAATACATCCGGATAGCATATACCAGTTCGACTCTTGGGGCTACCTCAACATTGCTAAAAATTTATTCGACCACGGAATATTTAGCCAAATGATTGACCCTCCCAATTCACCTGACCCAACCCGCACTCCTTTGTACCCCAGTTTTATTCTACTGTTTCATTACCTAAAATTAAACGGCGAATGGATTGTATACGCACAAGCTTTAATGGGAGCATTAACTGCATCAATGGCTGTAAAAACAGCGCAATTAATTAACAGAAATAACTTAGCTAATGTATTTGTTGGCATTTTGGTGGCTATTAACCTACCCAGTATTTTCATGGGAAACATGGTAGCAACGGAAATCCCATTTACGCTTTTGCTCACTATTTCCATTTATTATGCTGTTAAGGGAATTCGATTTAGAGAAGAGCAAGCCATTCATTTCAGTGTATTATTTATGGCTATTGCCACTCTTTGCCGCCCAATATCCCTTTACTTCCTATTTCTGATTCCAGTCCTCTATTTCCTTACTTCAGGGTTTGGTGTTTTTACAAAAATCAAAACATTAATTCTGCATTTAGTTATTATTTCAATTTTAATTGGTCCATGGGTTTATCGAAATCAACAAGTTTTTGGAAAAGCGTTTTACACAAACGTTTCTGAAATAAATCTACTATTTCATACTACAGGCCAAATTCGTTCAATTGCCGAAAACAAACCTCAAAAAAGTTTTGAATTGAGCTACCGCGAAAATGAATTAGGACATCTTGATTTCGTAAATGACCCTGCCGCAAATGCTTATTTCATCGATTTTGCAAGAAAAGAATCGAAACGAGTTATTTCTGAAAACCCAGCTGTATTTGTAAAAATGTGGACTACCTCTATGGTTATGTTTTTTATTAAACCCATGCGAGCTTATTTCAATATGCAACTAAAAGGAGTTACCAGTTATCAATCGATAGCATCGGTTGAATCAAGAAGTGAAGGGAGTTTACTCAACAAAACGATAAACAATAGTGATACAACCACCTTAATATTGGTTCTTATTCAACTTATTCAATTGGGTTTTATCTATTTCGGAATAATCTTGAGTCTTAAATACTGGTTCAAAAACAACCTTATCATATTTGGTTTGTTGGGCCTATTGGTTCTATATATGATGGCGGTTTCAGGGTTAACAGAAGTAGATGGTCGTTTCCGTATTCCAATAATTCCTATTTTGGCAATACTGAGCGTTCCAGCATTTGAGTCTTTTTTCAAAAGGAAAGAAAAAACAGGGCATGAATAAAGCGAAAAGAAATAAGGCAGATAACCTTTACTTGCTTTTAGCTGGGTTATTCATTGCGGCACTGGTGACTTGTAATTTAATCGCCAACAAATTCGTGACTGTCGATTTAGGCTTTAAAACCTTTATTATTTCAGCTGGGGTACTCCCCTATCCAGTTACTTTTTTAATTACGGACATTCTATCAGAAATATATGGCCGTAAGAAAACAAATGCCGTTGTTTACACCGGATTAGTCGTTTCAATTTTTGTTCTTTTCATTCTATATCTCGGCAGCCTATTTCCAGCAATAACCCAATCTCCTGTTAGTGATGAAATTTACTCCACCACTTTTGCAAATTCGTGGCGTGTAATTGGAGCATCAATGCTAGCATACGTTTTTGCTCAAATTATTGATGTTCGAGTTTTTCATTTTTGGAAAAAACTAACTGCTGGAAAGATGCTTTGGTTACGCAATAATGCATCTACCATTTTTTCGCAGTTTTTAGATACTACCTTGGTTGTATTGGTTTTGTTTTTTGATGTAAAACCTAAAAATGAACTTCTCAGCTTAATCATTGACGGCTGGATGTTTAAGGCACTTTTTGCACTGTTGGACACCCCCATATTTTACTTGATTGTTCTCGGCCTTCGCAAATATTTTGGTTTAAAACCAAACCAAGAAATCAACTCGTAACTTCACTTATTACATATAGAAATGTCTTTGAATTAACAGCAGCTGTTAAGCTTTACAAACTTGCTTTTAACATTTAGCAATTTGGCTACTTTTGAGCGTTACAAAAAGCAATTTTAAAATTATGTTGAAATATTGGCTAGGAGTTGTTATTGGGTTGTTTTCCTTAGTAGGATCAAGTCAAGTAGAAAATCCAATTGAATGGAAATTTAGTTCGACACAAGTTGAAGATAATGTATTTGAATTAAGCTTTTCAGCGAAGCTAGAACCACACTGGCATGTATATTCAACAACGCTTCCTGGTGATTTGGGCCCAGTTCCTACGGCTTTAGACTTTAAGCCAAATAGTAATTACGAGCTTATTGGTAAAGTCATTGAACCCAAACCAATCAAAGAGTTTGACAAAAATTTTGAAATGGATTTGTTGTTCTTTGACAACGAAGTAACTTTTACTCAAAAGGTAAAATTACTGAACGAAGAAGCTCAAGTTACTGGCGAACTTACCTACATGGTGTGTGACGATTCAAAATGTTTACCACCTGATTATCTCGATTTTTCTTTCGATTTAAAAACGAAAGAAATGAAGGCTGCCAAAACTGAAGAAAAACCAATCACCGAAGGGCTTACGGAAGCCAAACCGTTAATTCAAGAATCGGAACAGAATGAGATTTTCAACCCCGTAACTTGGGAGTTTAAAGCCAATAAAATTAACGAGGGAGAATACGAACTTGTTATGACAGCTACCATTGGAGAGGGATGGCATTTATATTCTCAAACACTAGAGAGTATGGACGGCCCCGTACCTACTGAATTTACTTTCTATAATGATGCCAAAAACTTCGAGTTACTTGGAAAAACTACTGAAGAAGGAGATATAATTAAAGAGTACGACGATAATTTCATGATGAACCTATCGTTTTACACTGGAGATGTTTCTTTCAAACAAACTATTAAAACCAACGGTGCTTCTTCTATTAAAGGTGAAGTATATTTTATGGTATGTGACGAATCAAAATGCCTACCTCCAGAGGCAATTGAATTTGATATTGCATTGCCAGGTATACAAGGAGCGGCATCAGAAACAGCTTCAGCAGAAGACATGGATAGTTCAGGTACCGATTCAAAATCGTTTTGGGAAATTTTCATTATTGCATTCTTAAGTGGTTTTGCCGCATTACTTACACCTTGTGTGTTTCCAATGATTCCAATGACGGTTAGCTTTTTTACAAAACAATCAAAAACAAAGGCACAAGGAATCAGAAATGCAATTCTCTACGGACTTTCAATCATTATTATTTATGTTCTTTTAGGCACAGTAGTTACCGCTGTATTTGGTTCCGAGGCCTTAAACGAATTGGCTACAAACGTCTGGTTTAACTTAATTTTCTTTGTACTTCTTGTTGTATTTGCAATTTCATTTTTAGGTGCATTCGAAATTGTGTTACCGTCTTCCTGGGTAAATGCTGCTGACAGAGGCGCTGACAAAGGTGGACTTATCGGAATATTCTTCATGGCTTTTACACTTGCTTTGGTTTCTTTTTCATGTACGGGGCCAATTGTAGGAACCTTAATTGTTGAAGCGGCAGCTAAGGGCGGAATCATGCCCATTGTAGGTATGTTCGGGTTCTCTTTGGCCATTGCATTACCTTTTGGATTATTCGCTGCATTCCCAGGCTGGTTAAACTCTTTACCGCAATCTGGTGGTTGGTTAAACTCGGTAAAAGTTGTTCTTGGGTTCTTGGAACTTGGTCTTGCGATCAAATTTTTATCAAATGCCGATTTGGTTGTTCAAGGTGGATACATTACTCGTGAAATATTTATCGCTTTCTGGATTGTTATTACCATAATGCTTGGAATGTACTTGTTGGGTAAAATCAGATTGCCGCATGACTCACCTATCGAAAAACTGTCGGTAGGACGAACAATGATGGCTGTTGTAGTATTCACTTTTGCTGTATACCTAATTCCAGGCATGTGGGGGGCACCATTAAAGTTAATTGCTGGTTTCCCTCCTCCGATGAATTATTCTGAATCTGCTGGAGGTTCTTTTATGAGCAGCGGTTCTGGTGGCGGCGGTCACTCCGAATATATTGAAGGAACTCACCCTGGCCCTCAAAACTTACCTGTATTCCATAACTTACAAGAAGGAATGGCTTACGCCAAAAAGGTAAACAAATCTCTTTTCGTTGATTTTACTGGACACGCTTGTGCAAATTGCCGTAAAATGGAACAAAAAGTTTGGGGCGAACCCGGTATCATTGATATGCTAACCAATGATGTGGTTATTGTTTCACTTTATGTAGATGATAGAACTCCTTTACCTAAAGATAAACAACGAGAAGCTCAAATTGGAGATCGCACCAAGAAGATCAAAACCATTGGAGACGAATGGATGGTATATCAAGTTGAGCATTATAAAACCAACACTCAGCCTTATTACATCATGCTTGGGCCAAATGGCGAAGACTTAACTAATGGTTCGGCAGATTTTGAACATCATAGTGATCCAGATGATTTCCGTAAATGGTTATCAGAAGGACTTGAACTATACAAATCTGCCAAGTAATGGAGTTTATTAGACAGCAATTTAAAGAGGCTAAGTCGGTATTAGAAGCGTTTTCAACCGAAGAGAACTTTCAGCTTATTCAAGAAGCTGGCAACCTTATGGTTGAGTGCCTTAAAAATGGCGGTAAAATAATTACTTGTGGCAACGGAGGTTCAATGAGCGATGCCATGCATTTTGCCGAAGAACTTTCGGGTAGATATCGTGACGACAGAAAATCACTCGCCGCTATTTCAATTTCTGATTCGGGACACTTGACTTGTGTAGGTAATGATTATGGTTACGACTTTGTTTTCTCACGATTTGTGGAAGGCTTAGGTCGTTCTGAAGACCTGTTGTTGGGAATTAGCACAAGTGGCAACTCCAAAAACGTCTTTAACGCTGTTGAAGCTGCCAAAGCAAAAGGAATGAAAACGGTTTGTTTAACTGGAAAATCAGGTGGACTGCTTGCCGACAATTGTGATGTTGAAATCAGGGCGCCTCATTCTGAATATGCAGATCGCGTTCAAGAAATTCACATTAAGGTGATTCATTCATTGATTGGATATATCGAGCAGGAAGTGCTATAAAACTGGTTCTTCGATTTTGTGTAAATTGCATAAAATCTTTAAATGCTTAATTCTCTCCAACTTAGTCTCCGTTTCGTTTTTTTCGCAATAGGCATACTTGGCTCTGCATTATTATTCAATTTACATGCACAGTCATGGAATTCTTTCAACAAGATATTATCAAATCATCGTGATAGCGGCAAAGTATTTGGATCAGATGTATCAATCGATGGTGGTCAAGCTTTAATAAGTGCCTCGATAGATCCGTACGATCAAAACCATGCCAACTATATTCCTCAAGCTGGATCAGCATACATCTATTCACTTTCAAGCTCCGGAATATGGACTGAAAAACAAAAACTAGTAGCTTCTGACCGAGACACATCGTACAACTTTGGTAATGTAGTTGACTTAAAAGGAAACAGAGCTATTATTGGTTCTGTAAATCACACTTACCATACTGGGGCTGCTTACATTTTTGAAAAAAACGCTCAGGGCGTTTGGCATGAAGTTGCAAAATTTACGGCAACAAGTAATACAACCAATTGGGGTTTTGGGGTCGAAGTGGCTATACATAACGATATTGCAGTAGTTGGCTATACTTGGTGGCATGATTCTACTAAATTTAGTGGAAATGGCTCATGGGTTGGAGCAGCAGATGTTTTTGAAAGAGATAATTTCGGAGTATGGCGCTTTAAAACGAAACTAATGGCTAGCGACAGGCAAAGAAATGATGATTTTGGTAGAACTGTAGCAGTTGAAGGAAACATTATAATGGTTGGATGTGGGGGCCAAGATACTGATGGAGCTAAAACTAATTTGGTATATGATGCTGGTGCAGTGTATTGTTTTGAAAGAATTTCGGGCGGTGTTTGGACTGAAACGCAAAAAATTACGCATAACGACAGAGCAACCGGAGATTATTTTGGCATTTCAGTGGACATTGATGGAAATATTATGGCGGTTGGTAGCCACAAAGAACACGTTAGTAGCAGTGGAAATTATTGGCATGCTGGGGCTGTTTATCTTTTTGAAAGAAACCCTGTTACAAAACGATGGGTTCAAAAACAAAAACTTTTAGCAACCAACCCAGATAATTCTCGAGAGTGGTTTGGTAACGATTTAAACCTTGATAATGATATTTTATTGGTCGGACAGCCTGGAGAAGATTTAGGAGCCCTGTCTGGACTGGATGCGGGTGCTGCCTATATTTTTGAAAAAGATATTCATGATGTATGGCACTTTGACAAGAAAATATGGCCTCATGATAGTTCAAGAACAGATCGTTATGGAAGTAGAGTAGCCGTTAGCAACAATCAAATTTTAATAGGCTCAAATAATAGCTTTGATGCGAACAGACAAAACTTTGTAAGTGGAGCAGGTTCTGTCTATCATTATAGTACTTGCCTCAGAACAAAATCATTGAATAACGTAAAAGCTTGTCGTTCTTATAAATCGCCAGGAGGCTTTAAAACATGGTATACGCCGGGGCTTTACAACGATACCATACCAAACATTAATGGTTGTGACAGTATACTCACTTTTAACCTCTCTCTTGACAGCTCAATTTCAAGTAGTCAATCTAATTGGACCATTTGTGACTCTGTCGTTAATCCTAGTGGAACTGAGGTTTGGACGACAAACGGTGTTTATTATGACACTCTACCAAATTCATATGGTTGTGACAGCTTGTTAGAAATAAAACTAACGGTTAAGCAATCCTCCCATTCTATTTTGGCAAATACATCTTGTGGTATATACACCTCGCCGAGTGGCAAACCATTTTCACAATCCGGAAATTATATTGATACTATTTCCAATATTCAGGGATGTGACAGCGTTATATCCATTTCTTTAACTGTTTATGCGAAGGAGTCCGATTCACTAAGTGTAACAACTTGCAATAATTTTAAATCTCCATCCAACAAATTCAACTGGACCCAATCTGGAAACTACACAGATACCCTCTCTACGATTAAGGGTTGTGATAGTGTTCTGTTTTATTCTTTAAGCATACTTAAAAATTCAAGTTCAAGAATAACACCAGTTGGCTGTAACGACTACGTTTCTCCGTCAGGGAAGATATTCACTAAAACTGGAAATTATTATGACACAATTAGCAACTCAATAGGTTGCGACAGCATTATTTTTATAAATGTAATTGTTAATGCATTGGACACTTCGGTGACTGTCAACCCTAACCACATTAGCGCCAATAACAAAAGTTCAAACAAGACATACCGTTGGTTAAGTTGCTCAACGAATAAATTGGTTCCGAATGAGTTTTCAAAGACTTTTTATCCTAAAAATTCTGGCAGCTTTGCCCTTATTATTTATAATCAAAACTGTGAAGACACATCAAATTGCCACAGCTTTTTGCCTTCCTCTATCTATGAACAATATCAAGAGAATATCTCGGTGTATCCAAACCCCTTTGACAATTCAATTAGCGTAGCATTCTTTAGGACCTTAGTAAATCCAAAAGTCACATTGTATAATGAAATAGGGGACCAGATTCCCGTTAAACAAACTATTTCAGAAAAAGAAATTCAAATTTCAACTGAGGCTCGGTCTGGCGTTTTTCATTTGATTATTGAAACTTCAGACGGAAGGGTCATTTCAAAAAAAATAGTTAAACTCTAATGTTCTGATCAATGAATTTGAAGATTTCTCAATGTTCAGTTATCCTCACCATTTCAGGAATCCTATTTTTGCGACAAATTATTGATTAATGGTCAACGGTAAAAAAGTAGTTGTTGTAATGCCAGCTTATAATGCTGCATTAACTCTTGAAAAAACGTACAATGAAATTGATTTTACTGTAGTTGACGAGGTAATTTTAGTTGATGATTGTAGCAGTGACGAAACAAGTGAAGTAGCTAAAAAAATTGGTATTAATCATGTAATTCGCCACGAAAAGAACAAAGGCTACGGTGGAAACCAAAAAACATGTTACAACAAAGCTTTAGAAATAGGTGCTGATATTGTAATTATGGTTCACCCCGATTATCAATATACCCCCTTACTAATTCCATCTATTGCTCATATTATAGCTAATGGATTATTTCCGGCTGTATTAGCTTCTCGAATTCTTGGAAAAGGGGCTTTAAAGGGAGGAATGCCGATGTATAAATACATCGCCAATCGCTTCTTAACTCTTTCACAAAACATATTAATGAATCAAAAGCTTTCTGAATATCACTCGGGGTATCGAGCATTCTCTAAGGAAGTACTTGAAGGAATTAATTACAATATCAATTCAGACGATTTTGTTTTCGATAATCAAATGCTTGCTCAAATTTTTTATGCAGGATTTGAAATTGGTGAAGTAACCTGCCCAACTAAATATTTTGAAGAAGCTTCTTCAATCAACTTTAAAAGAAGTTCAATTTATGGTTTGGGAGTTTTATGGACTAGCTGGATTTATTTCCTGAATAAATTAGGGTTAGCCAAGTCTAAAATATTTCAGAAAAAATAGTTTTTATTGAACTATTAGCCGGTTCCTATAAACTTCTTCACCATTACCACTAAAAATCCGGTAGTGATAAATCCCCTTCTCTAAAACTGAAACATCAAGTTCTAGTTCGTTTACAAACCTTTTATTAAATAGTAAACTGCCTGATATAGAATATAGTTCGATATTATAATCTAGATTACCATTTGTGGCCTTTACATAAAGAATTCCGCTTGTCGGGTTAGGGTAAACTTTAAAATTGTTGTTACTTGATAATTCAATTACGTCAATTTTTTTTGCTTCGGGCTTAAGCAAAACATAATTAATAGAATCAATATTGACCATAACTGAATCAGTATAGAGTTCAAATTTGGAAACAAAATCACGAATTTCCTGTCCCTTTACTATTTGCCCTCCTAATACAAACTTATTGAGTCCTATTTCAGATATAGTAGAAAATCTAACTCCAAGATTTCGGTTTCCTATTTCCCCAACTAATATTCTGGTATTTAAATTTTTTCCGGCATAAATAAAAATAGAATCCTTTCTGGTTGAAGCTTCAACATAATAATTGCTCTGGTTAAATTTTGATCCGATAACATCCATTAATTGTCTGTCGTTTTCTAGTGACATGTCAGACAGTGTATCCATATTATAGTTAAAGCTCACAACTCGACTTTTATTTACAAGGTATATCCTTTCATTTGTCGTGAGAATTCTCTCATACGGAATTCTACTCTTTTTCCGTATATATTTTATTTCCGATCCATCGTATTTCAACCTTCCTATTGTAAAATGTTGATCAGAAGTGTGTGCGTAAACTAAATATTTCGATTCAGCATTTATTGCCCGTAAATGTCTTGAAGAGCCATAATAATCGGGAGCCAAGAGCTTGTAATCAATAGAATCAGATTTTCCTGTATTTGTATTAACTAAAATCAGTGTGTAATTTGGGTTATGTATGGTGTACAATCTCATTGAATCATTTATTAGACCCAACGAACCTTTAAAGGTTTTTATCGTATCAAGATTCCAATTATAAACAATCGTAAGTTTTTCATCTTGGCTAGGAGGATTATAGAACAAGTGATGTGTTTCTACATAAATAGATTTTGAAGGTATTATTGAGCACCCATAACAAAACGATTCATCCGCATTTTGAGGTCCGAAATTATTCAGCTCAGATTTAACAATTCTCAAAGAATCATTGAGTAAATATACACCAGGGGTATCAGAATTTACGCATGTATAAATTCGATTAGCTCCTAATCTTGAAACTCTTATGGTGTTGTACGACCCATATGTCCTATCTTGTTCTGGAAGAAGAGTAATATTTATGTTTTGTCCTAAAAAAATTAACGGCGAAAACCAAAGGGCTAAAATTGTGAAATATTTTATTTTATCTATCAACAGCTTTATGGAATTTACTTCTTCAATTGAAATCCAACAGCCTCAACAGACACAATCTCTGGTACAGCACTTTTTATGGCTTCTTGAACTCCGGCTTTAAAGGTCATATTATTCATAGAACAATCGGTGCAAGCTCCTTTAAGCTGAACCTTTGCCACATTGTCTTCTGTTACCTCCACTAACTCTAAATCGCCGCCATCTTCTTTTACAAAAACTCGCAAGTCATTTAGTGCGTTATCAACTCTATCAAATAAGGTCTCTGTCGATTCTGTACTCATCTCCATAATGATGCTAATTTACAGTGATTTTAGTCTCTCTTCTAAATTATCTACTAATTCTTCAAAAGCCTTTGCTTGAGGAGTAGTTTCTTGCAATATAGCAGGCCTTCCAACATCGCCACTTTCTCGAATGGATTGTACTAACGGAATTTGTCCAAGAAGTGGAACCTTCATTTTCTCGCTCAATTCTTTAGCACCATCTTTTCCAAAAATGTAATACTTATTGTCAGGAAGTTCAGCTGGTGTAAACCAACTCATATTTTCAACAAGACCTAAAACAGGTACTTTAATAGAATCTAAAGCAAACATATTGATACCTTTTCTGGCATCTGCCAAAGCAACCGGCTGTGGAGTACTAACTACAACCGCACCAGTTAAAGGAACCGCTTGAACAATTGATAAATGAATATCACCTGTACCTGGAGGAAGGTCAATTAATAAGTAATCTAATTCGCCCCAATCGACATCGCTTACCATTTGAGTCAAAGCTTTTGAAGCCATAGGACCTCTCCAAACAATAGCCTGGTCATCTTGAGCAAAAAAACCAATAGAAAGTATTTTAACTCCATAAGATTCAACAGGAGTCATCATGCTTTTATCGGCAACTTGTTTCATACCCGGCTTCTGATCCGCAACGTCAAACATAATTGGTGCAGATGGGCCATAGATATCCGCATCTATCAAGCCTACTTTAAATCCTTTCTTAGCCAAACCAGCAGCCAAGTTTGATGTTATGGTAGATTTACCAACTCCACCTTTTCCAGAAGCTACAGCGACAATATTTTTAACTCCCGGAAGTACTTTTCGTAAAGAAGGATCTTCTGAATTTTCTTTTTCCATGCCAACAATATCGGCACGTACTTGAACTTTGTCAGATATTTTTAAATGGATTTGATGTTCACATGCTTCCTCTACTCGCTTTTTATTGTGCATTGCAGGGTTGCTAACTTGAACCTTAAAATAAACGACATCTCCATGTATGTTTATGTCAGAAACAAGCCCTAATGAAACCAAGTCTTTTTTCAAGTCTGGTTCTATAACAAACGATAGTGCGTGAAGCACTTTTTCAGAAGTAATTTCCATGCGACAAAAATAATGTAGAAGTACTCTAAATAAGGACTAATAACTAAGTATTGTGTTCAATTTAAGAAGATTTTATAGGCCAAGTTCTTCACTTGGATCCCAAAACAAAGATTTAAAATCTACCACCTGATCATTTTCAACTTTTACACCTTCCGTTTCAAGGATTTCTTGCATTCGATAAGGGCTTTCAAAATGATGTTTACCCGTTAACATACCCAAACGGTTTACCACTCGTTGAGCAGGAACAGGATGCTCTTGTTGATGTGCTCCATTCATGGCATAACCGACCATTCTTGAAGACTTTGCTGAACCAAGGTATTTAGCAATAGCACCATAAGAAGTCACTCGTCCTTCAGGTATGAGCCGAGCCACCTCATAAACGTTTTCAAAGAAAGTGTAGGTAGAATCCTTCACTTAGATTTTAAACTTTGTGTAGGTAATCAAATGGCCTTTCTTGGTAAATACGCCTTCGTAATAGGTTTTTATCCCAAGGATTTCTTGCGTTTCTTTATCGTAGTTGTTGATTGCTTCGTTGTACAAGTCAGGGGTACTTTCAAGCATGTCATATCCATGTTCCTGAATTTCTTCTTGAGTATATTCATACAAGAAAGCACTGTCTGTTTTTAAATGTACTAACCCACCTGGTTTTAAAATAGTACGATATCGATCAATAAACATTTGTGAAGTCAACCGTTTACGGGCACGGTTTTCTCGTTCTTGTGGGTCAGGAAAAGTAATCCAAATTTCATCAATTTCATCTTTTTCAAAGAAGGCAGTAATAAAATCAATTCGAGTTCGTAAAAAGGCAACATTACCCATATTGTTATCGATTGCCTCTTTTGCACCAAACCAAATTCGAGAACCTTTTATATCAACTCCAATAAAATTCTTATTGGGATATTTCTTCCCTAAACCAATTGAATATTCCCCTTTACCACATCCTAATTCTAAAATAATTGGGTTGTCATTTTTAAAGAATTTAGTTTGCCAATTACCTGCCAATTCGTGTTTATTAACGCCTCCTTTTTCCTTATCAAAAAAATCGGCCATTTCAGGTTCAAATACATTCGGAAACACTTTAGTATCAGAAAAGCGTTGAAGTTTCTTTTTTCGTCCCACTATAATTTTGGATTAACTGGTTTTATTTCAACTTCTTCTACCATACCATTACTGTTAAGAGCCATCATTATTCCATTTGCAACATCTTCGGGTTGAACAAATTCATCAATCGGTGCATCTAAGCCATCCCAACTAGACGTATTAGTACTTCCTGGTAAAATAGCTGTGACTTTAATATTGTACTTCCTTAAATCTTTTCTAAGCAGTTTAGTATAAGTATAAAGAGCATGTTTAGAAATAGTATAAGAGACTGCATTTTTTCGTACTTTTTTACTTAATACAGAACATATATTTATTATGTGCCCACTACCTCGCCTTTTAAATTCAGGTATAAACGGTTGAGTCATTCGAATGGCACTATAAAAATTGACATTCATTAAATCATCAAGCTTGGTTTCAGAAAAAGTGTCTAATGAGTCTTCCTCATAGCTTCCAACGTTATTAATCAAAACGTCAATTTCGCCCCAATGATGAATGAACGTTTCCGCAAAGTTTCGTGTTTCGTGTTTCTGAGAAAAATCAGCCGATTTGGTAATTACCTCAACATTGGGATACAGCGCAGCAATTTCACGTCTTAAGTAATCAAGTTCATGCAGGTTTCTTGCACCAAGCCCTAAATCATAACCAGCATCGGCAAGAGCCATTGTAACAGCTCTTCCAATTCCTTTAGTAGCACCCGTAATAATTGCCTTCATTTTCTACTTTTTGTGATGATTCAAAATAACAAAAGATATTGGTTCAAACCTTTTCTAATTTGTGATTATGCCTCCTATTTTTGAATTGCTTATTTTGCTCGCTGTGAAAGTTGTAAACCATGCGTTTTTTGGAGTGTTGAACTGGGGCTTAGGTCACGCTAGTAGAAGTACACCCATAATAAAATACCTAATTGACAATGGAATTAAAGTTACGATTGGGTCAGATGGGGGTGCATTGGATTTATTGAAACATGAATTTCCAAATTGCGATTTTCTTGAGTTGTCTTCATACAACATTGAATATTCTAGAAGTCAGTGGGCACTTCCATTTACGTTATTATGCCAGATTCCAAAGCTTATTACAGTAATTAAACAGGAGAATAAGCTCTTGAAAACTGAATTAAAGAATACTCCATACGATTTAATTATTTCAGATAACCGTTATGGAATTCGAGATAATAAAATCCCCTCTGTTATTATTTCGCACCAGCTTAAGCTTCGAACTCCGACAATTGCGAATTGGGTAAATCATTTTCTTGAAAAAAGACTTTCAAAATTTGATCGCATTTGGGTACCTGATACTAATTCTGAACTAAGTGGAGAACTTTCTAACTCCAACTTGCCCGCTGAACAAATTGGCTGGCTATCAGCAATTCAGCAAAAACGTAATTCAAAGGATATTGACGTATTAGTCGTTTTATCAGGGCCTGAGCCTCAACGAACGATTTTGGAAAACAAACTCAATGAACTCGTTCCTACTGAATTGAATTCAATGATTGTCCGGG
>JBMYOI010000009.1:0-60967 GCA_049599135.1 Salibacteraceae bacterium | reverse complement strand
AAAGGCTTGGGTAAAGTAATCACCTAAACACATATTTAATTGAAAAGCCCTGACAGTATTGTCGGGGCTTTTTTTTTGTGTTTCTGAAAATAAGTAGAATTTCTGTAGAAATTTAACTACATTTAACCAAGAATTAACCGACACCAACTTTCTATCTATTATTGGTTTAGGTTGTTCATTTATTAACTAAAAACCTAAAACAATGAGAACAACAGCATTTATTACGACAGCACTTTCATTATTACTATCATCTTTATTATTTTCTCAAAACACTGAACCGGGCATTGAATGGCGCGTATCTGACTGGGCAATGGTTAAACCTTATGGCAATCGTTACAATACGATTAACCAAACCAACGACGAAAGCGGTGAAGAATGGTGGAACACCATGGGAAAAATCTATGAAAACGGAGTTCATACCGGGTATATTACCACCGGCTTTGCAACATGGCGCAATCAATCGTGGGATGAAGCAGACAATTTAATTAATACGGGTTGTGGAAAATATAACGTTGATTTAAACACTCCGGATGTTCATTTGTTAGAAACACCCGGAGTGCGTAAAGGGTTTCAAAGGGGAACAATAGCAAGATACGATCTGAACGGAATAATGATTTGGTGCAAACCATTTCAGTTAAACGAAATGTTTGATGTTGTTCAAACTTCTGATGGTGGTTTTTTGGCTGTAGGTTTAACCAAATCAACCGTGGATATTACTTCTGGTTCCACAGAAACACCTCTTATTTATAACCCCACAAGCAACTCAAGCACCAACAATTTTGCAAACAGTACTACTTGTCCTACAAAGCAAAATTATAAAGGGGTTGCCGTGAAGCTAAGTATTAGCGGTAATGTTGAGTGGCAATACTTGTACGGTTTAGAAGACTTTGTTGGAAATGGACTTTCTGCCTTTGAAGTAAGTACTGAATTTACTGCACTGGCTGAAACAACCAATGGTTATGTAATTACAGGGCGAAGCGCTAATTTACAAACTGACCCGGCAGGAGCTTTCGGGGCAGTTTTATTTGTAATAGATGATTTGGGTTATTTAAAAAACAAGTATGTTTTTAATAGGGGAAATGCTAATTCGCAAGTTGGTAACCGACCTTCAACAATATCACAAAAAGCAACTTCAAATACCTATGCTTATGGCGGAATGGTTGTTTTTGTCCCAGACACTGTTCCATGGGCATACATTGCAGAGGTTGATTACGACCCAGCGACTTTTACTATTTCACACAATTGGACACCAAGTGTAAAATATATTGAACCCAACAACGATATGAGCAGCCTATCTTCTTTAATATATAATACAAACGGAAATATTGTTGCACCGATTATATCTAATTGTACTTCTTGCAGGGGGCCTGGTTACAACGATGGTGAAGGTAAGATCTATGAATTAGACCCTTCCAATAACGGTGCGGCAACGTTTAAAACAAGCCTTGGTCAAGTTAGGGCCTTTGATTTAAAAGTTGGAATTACACAAACCGCCGATGGTGGATATGCTATTGTAAGCTCAAAGGAAAACACAAACAGACAATACACTACTATAGCACAATACGACCAGCAATTTGGGTTGGACCCTGGGATTGTAACGTATTATTCAGACCCAAAACATATAAACGACATTAAATACTGGGAAACCGATGCCTATGTTGCTAAATTAAATTCAAATTATGTAAAACAGTGGGACAAACAGTTTGATTCAGGTGGAGAAATTGAAGCTTTTCCAGGTGATATGAAACACCAAGAATGTTTATATACCATAGTTGAAGCAGATGCTGGTGGTTTTGTAATTTGCGGAAACAACAGCAACAATTTCGACGATTATTACTTAGCCAAATTAACCAATAACTGCTCTACCCAAGGCATCAGCCCAACATACTTAATTGATGATTATCAGGCCAATCCAACAAATTATAACACCGGAATATGGACTACCATAACTTGGGATGGTTTTGATAGAAAAGTTAACGGAATTGTGCGCATTAAAAAGGGGGTTAAATTCGTTGTTGACGGAATTAAAGTTGAGTTTACAAGCATGAAAGATGTAGATAAAGTAACTGGGTTTTACGTAGAAGAAGGTGGCCGATTAGAAATAATTAATGGCGCAAAAATAACAGCTATTGAAGCTTGTTCTAACGCAATGTGGGGCGGCATTACCGCATTTGGTTTGGACTATACCTTTGATGCAAATGCAAACAATGGTTTTGGTAACCGAGGAGAAGTAATTATTACCAATTCAAGCATTGAAAATGCTGTAGTAGGTGTAATGTTGGGCAAAAACAACGGTAACTCGTTAAATTACCAATGTGTTTGGAAACAAGGCGGCGCAATTTTGCAAGCTACCAATGCAGAGTTTTTAAACTGTTATGTTGGAGTTCAAATGGCACCAACGAGTTACTCATACAATAACTCTCAGCCAATTAACCACAAACACGACACTTGGCTAAAAGGCTGCTCGTTTAAATCAAACTCTGATTTGAAAGATGGCAGGTTACAGGCTATGATTGAAAAACCGTGGTTAAACAAAAACCAAAACTTCCCCGTTGGAATTTGGATGCGTGAAATAAACGGAGTTAGAGTAGAGGCGTGTGATTTTGAAAACACGAATAACATTCATCATGGTACAGGTATTAAGGCCGAAACGGTAAGGTTTTGGAATGTACCTACTTATAATGCTACCGGCATACCAACTAACCGTTCTAACTTCAAAAATTTGCACCAAGGCATTTTTGCTTCTGCCATAAACCCAATGGCAACTAACGAAATAAGTTTTACCAATTTTATCAATTGCAACCAAGGCATTAACCTGCTTAATATTGACTACGCCAAGGTAAACTACAACAGTTTTGAATCCGCTCCATCTGGAGTAAACAACAACTCTTCAGGTTTGTATTTGTACAACTGTGCGGGGTATGCTGTTGAAAGAAATGAGTTTACAAAACACGCTTCAGCGGTGGGTTCAAACTATGGCGTTTTGGTAAACAACTCAAACACAGCCAACCAATTTAACTCTAACGAAATAAGAGACAACGAGTTTGAAAACTTATATCTATCGGCAACCGGTATGAATGAAAACCGAGGAACGGACCCAAGCAAAGGTTTAGACTTTAGATGCAACACATTTGAAACTAACGATTACGATGTTTTTGCTACAGGAACCCAAGGAATTTCTGAAAGTCAAGGTGCTTTTAACCAATTTGATGACGAAAGCCCAGCGGGTAACTTATTTGATGGATGTACCCAAGTAAATGGAGAACTAGCCAACTCCACCTTAAACTATCAATATTTTTATCATACTTATTTGGGTAGTGGTTTAACTCCAGAACTTACAACAGGTTGTTTCCCAAAAGGAACGGGACTTGCCGAAGTTAATGACCAATTGACAGGCATACCCTGGAACAGAATTTCTGCTTGCCCAAGCCATTTTAATTTTGGTTCTACACCTGTACCGAGTACCAACTGGTGGATTTCAAAATTAGAAACCTATACGGGCAATGGGCAGCAAGCCGATGGAACTTACAATTCGTTGGTTGACAATGACGACACCGATGGATTATTGGATTTAATAAACAGTAACGCTGAAGAATCTATTTTGGATGCTGATCTTAGAGCGGCTAGCCCTTATTTGTCTGACCAAGTATTAATTTCTATGCTCAATGACAGGCCAACCACACTAAGCGATGAGTTTATTGAAGATATAGTTGTAGCCAATGCACCCGTAACCCAAGCGGTTTACAATGCCTTGATTCAGCGCTCACCTCAAATAGGGTCAGAAACTATGACCGCCATAAATTGGGTTCAGCAACAGCCAGGACTTTCAGAACGTGAAGAGTTAGAACAAGAAAAAAACTGGTATTGGAAACAGGCTGGTAAAGCACGCAACCGAGTAATTAGTGAATTGTTATTGGATACTATTTCTCACCCCAACGATACGCTTTTTAAATATTTAAGCCAAAGCCCCAATGAATATCAATTGGCGCAAATGGCCGATTTTTATTTAATGCAGCACAACACAAACAACGCACAACAAGAGTTGGATAATTTAAGCGGCCAATACGATTGGACGGATTACATAACCACACGTGAGCTTATTATTGGTGCTATTGATGCACAAATGACCTATAGTGAATTATTGGGAGACGAAAATGTGTACTCAGTATTTGAAACCATTAACGATGCATCAAGTAGCCCAGGTTATGCTTCCACTCAAAGTCTATTAATTGCTAATAATAATATTTCACCAGTTTATATATACCCAGCAGTGCCAGTACAAAATCAAAATTCGGCAGCACCTCAACAAGAAACTACTTCAACTACCGAAACCCTGAATCAAGAACAGGTTTTGATGGCACCTAACCCAGCATCTCAAACGGTTACCATCAGTTTTTCTGGTTTTTCGGAAAACAGAAGCCTGAATTTAAAAGTAATTTCTCTGCAAGGCACTGAGGTATTAGCAAAAACTAGCACTTCAGAAAAAGGCTTTACTCTTGATGTATCTGATGTTTCCAACGGCTTGTATTTACTTTACGTTAGTGATAACAATAACGCCACCCATGTTAAAAAGCTTCTTGTACAGCATTAAAACTCACATAAATAAGGGAAGAAAACTTTTTCTTCTCTTATTTATTTTAACTTACCAATTAGCTATTGGTCAAACCACCTTTAATGTCGCCATTGATTCGGGTTGGTTTATACCTGTGGCCGTAATCAACTACGATACCATGTACCGTGTTATTGGAAGTGGAGAGTCACTACATGTTCACGCAAGGCGTTTACGAATTTCAGATTTTGATACTAACGGAGTGCTGTTAAATGAACGTTTTTTTGGAAATCCACAAGAGCAAACGTATAGCGGTCAGTTTGGTTCCGCTTCGTTGTTAGAGTCTGGTAATATTGCGGTTGGGGGTACATTAATCGATTCAAGTGTTGAAAATATTTACCCTTTGCTGATGCTATTGGATTCGAACGGCGATAGTTTGCGTTTTGTAGAAAGTGTAATGCCTCACTTTCAGTTTATTTCTCAAATGAAACCCAAAAACAATAGCAAGGGTTTTGTTTCGGTTGGGCACAACGGGCTTCCAAACCAACAAGAAAAATACCTATTGATAGATTATGATAGTTTGGGAAACCATGTTTGGGATACTACTTATGGAACAACAACTAAAAAAGATCAAGCTAAATGCATAGAGGTGTGTTCTGATGGTGGTTATTTAATAGGTGGGTGGACCAATAGTTACGGCGTGCCCAGTGTAGATGATAAATTAAACATTTGGTTAATTAAAACCGATAGCACCGGCCAAATAGAGTGGGAAAAAGTATTGGGTGATTCACTTGGCGATTGCGCATATTCAATAGTAGAGAGTAAATATGGCGGATACTATGTGGCGGGTTGTTATACAAAAACGGGATTACCTACTTCTAATTTAAAAAGTTACTCTTCTCCGTACATTGTTAAACTTGATGTTTTTGGAAACATTATTTGGGAAAAAACTTTTATTGAACCCAGTTATGGTACGGGGTTAGTATCGTTGATCGAGCTCGCTAACGGAGATCTAATAGGTTGTGGAGTTGACGGTAGGCCCAAATTTAATGGAGATAAAGGCCGACATGGTTTGGTTATAAAAATAGATAGTGCAGGAAACGAATTGTGGCAACGCAGCTATGAACACCCCAGTGCTATTTATGATTCTTTACAGCCCGCACCTTACAGTGGCTTAAATGATATAAAACTCACTAAAGACGGAGGTATTATTACTACAGGACTGCTATATCCTACTTTTGGCGGCACCCATGGGTGGTTATTAAAATTAGATAGCATGGGTTGTTTAACGGCTGGCTGCGATACGCTTAAAGATAGTAATGATGTTTCTGTAAAAAACGAACTAGTTATTGAGCCAATCGTAAATGTGTTTCCTAACCCTGCTTCTCAAACAGTTAGTGTAAGCTTTACGGGTTACGCTGAAAACAGAAGCCTGAATTTAAAAGTAATTTCTCTGCAAGGCACTGAGGTATTAGCAAAAACTAGCACTTCAGAAAAAGGCTTTACTCTTGATGTATCTGATGTTTCCAACGGCTTGTATTTACTTTACGTTAGTGATAACAATAACGCCACCCATGTTAAAAAGCTTCTTGTACAGCATTAAATTTTAACAAACAGAGCTGCTTATAATGTCGTTGAAACAACTTTAATCGACACAATCTTTTTACACTTCCTTTCCTCCCAATACCTTTCTTTTGCCTCGTGGAAAGTTTCATTGAATTTGGGTACTTAGGCTTATTTATGGCGTCGTTTCTAGCGGCCACCATATTGCCTATTGGCTCAGAACCTGTTCTAATGGCTTTGCTTTATGCCAATTTAGATCCAATACTTCTAATGTCTGTCGCAACCCTGGGTAATACATTAGGTGGCCTTACTTCTTTCGGTTTGGGGTATTTAGGTAAATGGGAATGGGTTGAAAAGCGTTTGAAGATAAGCGAAAAGCAAATGCTGAAATCGCAGAAGTACATTGATAAATTCGGTGTCTGGGCTGCATTATTAACTTGGGTTCCTTTTATAGGCGACCCAATTGCGGTAACCCTCGGCTTTTTCAAACTCAATATTTGGAAAGTGGCAGTGCTAATGCTTATCGGTAAATTTTTAAGATATTACTTAATTGTTTTTTGGTTCGGCTCATAAGGATTACGTTTTTTAAATAAATGTGCTCATCACAACCTGAGAAAGATCCTTATTCTTTTCGTTAATTTGGGTTCTGTTTTAATTACTTTCGAAATAATTAAGTTTTATTGCATTCAGAATTTATGGGTATTATCAATGAGTTATTCGCTTTTCCGGGATTGGTACTTACGTATAAACGGAATTTTTCTGTTCAGAAAGAGTTTATGGCGAAAACCATCGAACTCGATATAACAGAGGCTTTAAAAAACAACGACGGAAGCATTGCTTCCAAAGACATACAAAAAATTAGAACCTATTACGGGAACGCTGTTCCTGCCATTTTAGGAGAAGGATATGCAATTCTTAGAGGTAAACCATTAACCGAGGGTGAGCGATTTGTTCAAACTTATTTAGGTGGACTTACGGGCTTGTTCGACGACCTCTTCGATGATAAAGCCATAGAGCAAGACCGCCTTTTAGAAATGGTTAACAATCCACTCGAATCTCAAGCAAAAAGCTCCTTTGAAGCACTCTTTTTAAAATTCTATATCAAAGCTCTTACCCAAGGAAACCGCGAACAAATTATTAAGTTGCTAGTTAAGGGGTTTTATGCTCAAGTTGAAAGCTTAAAACAGGCTAATGTTGATATTAACCAAGATGATAT
This sequence comes from Salibacteraceae bacterium, assembly GCA_049599135.1. Taxonomy (GTDB): domain Bacteria; phylum Bacteroidota; class Bacteroidia; order Flavobacteriales_G; family Salibacteraceae; genus UBA2108. The sequence goes on along the minus strand of JBMYOI010000009.1, from coordinate 53,639 downwards.
TTCGGTTATTACAAGAGAAAAAGGTGGAATATTCCTTCAATTTTATCGAAGTGGTTTTTTTGAAGAACCTACTAAAACAGAAAACGAAATGCTCTACAATATTGGAGCGATTGGTCAGTTAGAGAACGATATTTTCGATCTATATAAAGATCATAAAGATGGAATTAAAACCTTGTCAACTATCCATACTTCAATTCAAGGGTTAGGCGAAACTTATCAATCATGGATTAGACTCTATGAAAATAGTTTGGCCGAATTGGAATTCAATGAAAAGTCTAAAGCCAGTTTCGAGCGTTTTACTCGAATTTTATACCTGCGAGGAAACATTTGTCTTCAACAATATCAAGAACTAGAACACAATATGGGTGGGCGATTGGACGTTTCAAAATGCCAAAGAAATGAGCTAATTTGTGATATGGGTAAATTGGGAAACCAAATTAAGTTATTGAATTTGTTTTTAAAAAAATAGAATTTTTTAAGTCAACCGGTTTGACAATCTTAATCAATACCTGTTGCCTCAACAAGACCTAACTAAAAACTACAGACTTTACCATTCCATCTAAATAGTTTACAGAGTCAGTTTTGACTAAATTCAAACGAGCAAAAGACTTTTCATAATTTGGTAAACGACGCGCTTTTATGCCTGAAAACAAACTAAAAAACAAAATCATGATTGAAATCAACATCTTGTGATAAAACTTACCCGTATAGTAAAAATCAGTTAATATCACTTTACTGTTTACGGTCAGTGATGTACTAATATGCTTCACAATTTCATCGACCTTATTTTGAAGAAATACATCCAACACAAAGGGAAGAAGGATAAAGTCATATTCAATCTCACTTTTCCAGTCTAAAACATTTTTATGTTGCCAATCAATACAAACGTCACTAAAATTATTTTTAGCAATATTCATCATGGCTAACGACGACTCTACGTAAGTAATTTGTTTTGGGTTTCTTGCTAATAAATGGGGTAAAAACTCACCGCTTCCACCTCCAACAACCAACACTTTTGATTGTGAACTAATTTTTTGAAAGAAATGTATTTGAGCTACCAGTAGCTGTTGGCCAAAAACGAGTTTTTGAAGTCGATTATAATAGGGGGCAATTGAATCAAAATTGTTTCGATCGTCGCGGTTATTAACAATATTCACAAACGATAAAACCGATTGTTAAACAAATAAGTGTTCTAAATCTTCTTTTGAGTAACGATATTTTTCTTTTAATTCAGCTTCCCTTGCATACTTGTAAGACTCACCCTTGACGGCATACATTTCTGCGGCCTTAAAGCGTTTCTTAAGTTTTCTAGGAATACGAATTTTTGTTATTGAGTTTAATGTCATACTATACTTTCTTGAATTGCGAAAGTAAGCAATTTATCACTCATTATCAAGTACTTGCGTTAAAGCGTTGTTAAGAATCTTTGCAGCCTGTGTTAAATCGGCTTCTGTATGCGCTTCACTAACAAAGCCAACTTCGTATCCTGAAGGCCCCATATAAACTCCAGAATCGAGAATAATGGCATAAAGTTTCGTGAAAAATTTCATTTTATCAGCATCAATTTCTGAAGCTGCTGATATACGGTTTCCACTAAAAGCCATCCAATAAATTGATCCTATGTTTTGGATATGAAACCCTTTATTTCGATCGATGCCTTCAGTTACTTGAGCAATAAACTTCGTTGTCTTTTCTGCTTGTTTTTCATAAAACCCAGGCTTTAAACATTCTTTAAGTGTAGCATAACCTGCACTCATAGCAACCGGGTTTCCTGATAAAGTTCCTGCTTGGTAAACAGGTCCGTCAGGAGCAATAGTGCTCATTATTTCTTTACTAGCTGCATAAGCTCCAACCGGAAGCCCACCGCCAATAATTTTTCCATAAGTAATAATGTCAGGAGCAATATCATAAAGGCCTGCAGCCCCTTCAAAACCAACTCTAAATCCAGAAATAACCTCATCAAAAATTAATAAGATACCGTTCTTCTTGGTTATGTCTCTTAAAAACTGAAGATACTCTACATCTTGAATCAATAGGCCATTATTTGCCGGAATAGGTTCAATAATAATACAGGCTAAATCGTCTTTATGATCAGCAATTGCGGCCTCAATCGCTTGACGATTATTTAATGGCGCAACTAAAGTTTCGTTCACAAAAGCTTCTGGAATTCCGGCTGATGAAGAAGTTCCAAAGGTAACTAACCCAGATCCGGCGTTTACTAACAATGCATCAGTATGGCCATGGTAACAACCTTCGAATTTTAAAATTTTGTTTTTTCCTGTATATCCACGAGCCAATCGAATCGCAGACATAACAGCCTCTGTTCCGCTACTAGTAAAACGTATTTTTTCAATGAACCTGTTGTTCGATACTATCAAATCTCCAAGCTCATTTTCTTGAACTGTTGGAGCACCAAAACCAGTACCCTTCTCTAGAGATTTTTCAATGTTAGTTCTTACTTTTTCATTGTTGTGACCTAATATAAGTGGCCCCCAAGAACAACAAAAGTCGATGTATTCGTTTCCATCTACATCCCAAATTCTACAACCATCGCCCCTATCTATAAAAATAGGATCACCCTTTACCGATTTAAATGCTCTTACTGGTGAATTAACTCCACCAGGAAATAATTCTTTTGCTTTTGCGTATAATTTGTCAGAATTTTCTCTCTTCATGCTTTCTCAATAGACATTTGTCATAGGCTTTGCTACCTTTGACGACCGCAAAATTAAGTTTAATAGAACATAGATAAACTACGATATGGATTATAAATTTGACTTAGAATTCGCTCGTCAGAAAGACAAAAACGATCCTCTTAACAGCTATAGAAACGAATTTCTTTTTCCTCAACACAACGGAAGAGAAGTGGTTTACTTTACCGGAAACAGCCTTGGACTTCAACCAAAAGGAGCAAAAGCGGCCATACAACAAGAGCTAGACGATTGGGAAAAGTTTGGAGTAGAAGGCCATTTTGAAGCAAAAAACCCATGGTTTTCTTATCACGAATTATTTGCGGAACCATTAGCCCGTTTAGTTGGTGCAAAACCAACTGAAGTTGTTGCTATGAATGGTTTAACTACCAACCTTCATTTAATGATGGTGAGTTTTTATCGCCCAACCAAAGAACGTTACAAAATTATTTGCGAAGGCAAAGCTTTTCCATCGGATCAATATGCGCTCGAAAGTCAAGTTAGAATGCATGGGTTAGACCCAAATGACGTTATAATTGAATTAAACCCACGTGATGGTGAACATAATGTAAGAACTGAAGACGCACTTGCTGCTATTAAAGAAGCTGGGAGCTCATTAGCACTAGTTATGATTGGCGGTGTAAATTATTATACTGGGCAGGTTTTTGAAATGGAAACCATAACAAAAGCGGGACATGATGTTGGCGCAATGGTAGGTTGGGACTTAGCACATGGTGCCGGTAACATTCCTGTTAAACTTCACGACTGGGACGTTGATTTTGCTTGCTGGTGTTCATACAAATACTTAAACTCAGGCCCTGGTTCTATATCAGGTGCTTTTGTACACGAAAAACATTGCAATAATGTTGACTTAGTTCGCCTTGCAGGCTGGTGGGGGCACGATAAAGACGTTCGGTTCATGATGGAAAAAGGATTTAAACCTATGAAAAGTGCAGAGTCATGGCAGCTGAGTAATGCTCCTGTTTTAGCTATGGCTGTCCATAAGGTCGCTCTTGAATTACATGATAAAGTAGGTATGGATAAACTAAGGGCCAAATCTCTTGATTTAACCTCTTACCTAGAGTTTGTTATCAATGAAGTTTCGGCTAAACACCCAAATTCAACCTTTGAAATAATTACTCCAAAAAACCCGAACGAAAGAGGTGCTCAACTATCAATTCTTGTTCAGGGTCACGGAAAATCATTGTTTGATGCACTTACTGATGGTGGGGTCATTGCCGATTGGAGAGAGCCTAATGTGATTCGTATTGCGCCAGTTCCGATGTATAATTCATATGAAGATTGTTATCGTTTCGGAGATGTATTATCTTCGGCCATAGAAGCTGGAAAATGAAAGTTGTAATCGAGACCGAAAGATTTATTTTAAGAGAATTAGTGTTGGAGGATGCTCCAATATTCTATTCCCTAAACTTAGATCCCGAAGTTACTCGTTACACTGGAGACACAGCATTCAATAGCATTTCAGAGGCCTGGGATTTTTTAGACAATTATAAAGACTATGAACTTAATGGTTTCGGGCGTTGGATTATCGAAGATAAAGCCACAGGTGGAGCATGGGGTTGGTGTGGATTAAAAAAACGCGACTCAGGTGAAATTGATATGGGTTACCGTTTATTTCAAAACAAATGGGGTAAAGGTTGCGCAAGCGAATGTGGTAAAGCTTGTGTTAAATATGCATTTGAAGAATTGGGCTTAGAAGAACTTATTGCCGAGGCAGTCGAGGAAAATGCAGCTTCATTTCGTGTTATGGAACGAATCGGTTTCCGATTTTCACATCATGGAAATGATCATGGGTTTAAAACTCAAGTATATACATTAAATAAAAGTGATTATCTAAACCTGAAGGATTGATAATTGTCAATTCTTTTGGGTAAAATTTAGCATAGGTTTGTCAAGTATAAAAGAAGTAATGATGGTTTTCGGCGTTTTATTAGTCGGAATTGTGCTCGTTCGTACATTTATTCGTTCAACGAGAAAGCATCCTAAAGAAAGCCGGTTTTTTAAAAGGAAATTTGAAGATTAGTATATGCAAAAAGTAATTGTTGTTGGTGCGGGTTTAGTAGGAAGTTTACAAGCGGTTTTATTAGCAAAAAAGGGGTTTCAAGTTGATGTTTATGATCACAGAAATGATATCCGAGAAGCAAAATTTATAGGTGGCCGATCAATTAACTTGGCGCTAAGTACAAGAGGCTGGAAAGCATTGGAACTTGCCGGAGTTAGTGATGAAATTATGGATATTGCCATTCCTATGACCGGAAGAAAAATGCACTCGGTTGAAGGGGAGATAACCTATCAATCTTACGGCAAAAAAAATGAAGCAATATATTCTGTTTCTCGTGGAGAGCTGAATCGAAAACTTATTCTAAAAGCAGATTCATACCCGAATGTAAACCTTCATTTTAATGCAAAATGTGTTGATGTTGATTTAAAAAACAATGAAATTGCATTCCAAAATTCCAACGATGGCGAAATATTTCATCGTAAAGCTATTCAAATTTACGGAGCCGATGGCGCATTTTCGGCTGTAAGAACCCGTCTTCAAAGAACCGATCGATTTAATTACTCTCAGACCTACATGACTCATGGGTACAAAGAATTAATTATTCCTGCAAATGAAGATGGGTCTCATAAACTCGATAAAAATGCACTTCACATCTGGCCAAGAGGTCAATTTATGTTGATTGCATTAGCCAACCTAGATGGCAGCTTCACAGTTACGTTATTCTTTCCGTTTGAAGGTGAAACTTCGTTTGAAAGTTTAAAAACTGAAGATCAGATAATGAAATTCTTTAATGAAACTTTCCCTGATGCCGTTCCATTGATGCCTACTTTAATAAAAGATTACCATGAAAACCCAGCCTCTTCGCTTTGTATTGTTCGATGCGAGCCATGGGTATTCAAAAACCGAATTATGTTAATGGGCGACGCTGCTCACGCCATTGTTCCGTTTTATGGCCAAGGCATGAATTCTGGTTTTGAAGATTGCTCAGAGTGGTGGAGACTTACCGAAGAACACGGAGATGATTGGTCTAAAATATTCTCAGAATATTCTGAAGTTAGAAAACCGAATGGAGATGCAATTGCCGATTTAGCCCTTCAGAACTATATTGAAATGCGCGATTTAGTCGGAGATGAGTTGTTTTTGCTTCGCAAAAAAATTGAAAAGAAAATTTACGATAAACATCCCGATAAATGGGTTCCTTTATATAGCATGGTAACGTTTTCTCATACCCCTTATGCTACCGCCTTAGAGCTGGGCAAAAAACAACGCTCAATTATGGATGTGGTTATGGACAGACCTGATATCAGAGAAGTTTGGGATAGCGAGGAAGTTGAAAATGAAATTATTTCAAAACTCTAAGTATTGAATCATACTCGAGTATTTTTCTTCTTCTTATTTATTGGATTATTTCAATTCGGGTATAGTCAAGGTTATGGTCGCAAGACAAAAGATGCATTTCCGGATCAACCACGGTTTGAAAAAAAGTTTTGGTACTTTGATTTAGGTGCCAATTACACCCTTCCAATCATAAATAAAAAAGAAATTGACGGGCTTCAAATTGCCGACACACTTTACAGAACAAACCCATCTCAAAAAGGAAAATTAGGTGCTGCCGTTAACTTTGGCCGGTACCATATGATTAACAACTTGTATTTTTTCAGATACTGGAATTACGGCTTATCCTATTCGTGGATAAGGGGTGAAGAAAGCTTCAAAGACGAAAGAATAATAAACGGAACACCAACTGAATACAACTCGGGAAATAATACATTTTCAAATCATTTTGTTGGGGCTCATATTGAAATCAACGGACGCAATAAACTATCAGACAAATCCTTTATCCAGCATACGCTTGGGCTAAACGCTTCTTATGCCGTTGCGAGTAAACAGTCATACAATCACACGGTTCTCGGTATTGAGGAAAATAGCTCAAGCAGATTCCACAGCTCTATCTATTACAAGCTTGGTTGGGGAATTCGAGCGAGTAAAAAACTCATTGTAATTCCCTCCGTTGCAATACCGGTTTTCAATATTTATTCGTTTAACAGTGGCCGAATGGATATGCCTTATTTCAATAGTAATTACTGGCCAATTACATTTTCTATTCGCTTTATGCTGTGTCAGCCTTATCGCATGAAAACCTGTCCGCCAGTTGATGCCATAGGCGTGCCTGAAGGTTACCAAGATAATGGCGGGGGAGAAAAAAAGTAGTTCTTAAACCAACAATAACATCTATTAATTAAGTAGATCGTAAACGTTATGCTTGATTCTATTTAGCGCATTACATTTGCCACTTCTAAAACAAGATAATATGCAAGAAATATTCACTTCTTCAGCACAAGCTGATCCTACATCAAATCAAGTAATTCTGTTTAACTCAATTAATGATGTCAAGTCATTATCTGACCAAGAACTATCGTTTGCTACTGATCAGCTGAACAAGAAAAACAACTCAATTCATATTAACCGAATGGGTCAACACGTTTTTCTTTACCAAGTTGAAAAACAAAGTGATGAAAACCTAACACTTGAAAAGGCTCGACTAGCAGCACACGGAATTTGCAAAACCATTAACGGGCTAAAATTATCTGCAATAACCATTTCTGGTTCAGCTTCTGAAGATTTAACCATCGCTTTTGCTGAAGGTCTAGGTTTAAGCAACTACCAATTTCTTAAATACTTTTCTGATGCCGAAAAAAGAAAAAACAGTCTTTCAAAAATTGAAATAGTTGGTTGTAGCGAAAAATCAATACTTGAATTAAATGCTGTTACCTCTGGAACATGTTTAGCAAGATCGTTTGTTAATGAGCCTCTTTCTTACTTAACTGCAGAGCAATATGCTCATGATATAATGGATTTAGGCGAAGAACTTGGTTTTTCAGTTGATGTTTTCAATAAATCAAAAATTCAAGCTTTAAAAATGGGCGGTTTATTGGCCGTCAATTTAGGTTCTCCAAACCCTCCAACATTTTCAATAATGGAGTGGAAACCAGAAAATGCTAAAAACGCAAAACCCTATGTTTTAGTAGGTAAGGGTGTTGTTTATGATACTGGTGGCGTAAGCTTAAAACCCACGGCCAACTCAATGGATTATATGAAATGCGACATGGGTGGTTCTGCGGCTGTGGTTGGGGCAATGGCGGCAATTACACAAGCTAACTTGCCTGTTCACGTAATAGGGTTGGTTCCGGCTACGGACAACAGACCCGGTGGCAATGCATACGTACCAGGCGATGTAATTAATATGCACAATGGGATGACCGTTGAAGTACTGAATACAGATGCTGAAGGAAGAATGATTTTAGCGGATGCACTTTCTTATGCAAGGCAATACGATCCCGAATTAGTCATTGATTTAGCAACACTTACAGGTGCCGCAGCTAGAGCAATAGGTGACAAAGCAATTGTTTCAATGGGTAACCTTTCACAAGATGTTCATGATAAAATGATTGAGTCTGGTTTTAGAACCTATGAAAGATTAGCACAATTTCCTTTTTGGGATGATTACAATGACGATTTAAAATCAAGAGTGGCTGATTTAAAAAACTTGGGTGGTCCTGAAGCAGGAATGATAACCGCAGGTAAATTCCTTGAGCACTTTACAAGAGACACCGAAACGAAAGAAGGCTACCCATATTTGCATTTAGATATAGCGGGTCCTGCATTTAACCACAGTGAAAAAAACTACCGTGGCATTGAAGGGACTGGTGTTGGAGTTAGAACCTTATTCGACTTCTTTAAGAACCTCTAGGTATAAATGAGAAATCAAAAAAAACAAGCGGGAGGTAGTCCTAAACCCGTAAATAAAATTCGCGTTGGTATTTCCATAGGAGACTACAATGGAGTCGGCTTAGAAGTAGTTATTAAAACCTTTCTGGATCCAAGAATGCTAGAAATATGTACACCTATTGTTTATGGTTCTGCTGAATTAGCTAAGCAATATCGCAAGGCGTTAAATATTCAAGATTTTAGTTTTAATCTTATTCCCGACGCCGATAAAGCGAATCACAAAAAAGCGAACTTAGTAGAAGTTTGGAAAGGCACTGAGGAAATCCAATTTGGAGAATCAACTCCAGATGCAGGTAAACGTTCTTTTGAATCATTGGATGCGGCGACAAAAGATTTGGCATCAAACAAAATAGATGTATTAGTAACGGCTCCGATAAATAAGAATAATATTCAAAGTGATGAGTTTGATTTTCCGGGACATACAGAGTATTTAGCTGATTATGCTAATGTTGAGTCACCATTAATGATCCTAACTCACGACTCACTAAGAGTGGGCACGGCAACTGGACATATTCCAATAAAGGATGTTGCTGAAAATCTTTATCACGACGAATTAGTGACCAAGCTAGAAGTGTTTGAAAAATCCCTTCGTCAAGATTTTGGCGTCACAAAACCAAAAATCGCCGTATTAGGATTAAACCCTCACAATGGAGATAACGGAACTATAGGGGACGAAGAACGCGAAATAATTATTCCGGCAATTGAAGATGCTAAAAATAAAGGCCTTCTTGTTTTTGGACCATATGCAGCGGACGGTTTCTTTGGATCTCCTACCTATAAAAAATTCGATGGTATACTAAGTATGTATCACGACCAAGGCTTAACACCGTTTAAAACAATAAGCTTTGATAAGGGAATTAATTTTACAGCAGGCCTACCCATTGTAAGAACCTCCCCTGACCATGGTACTGGTTATGATATAGCTGGTAAAGGTGAAGCATCCGAACGATCTTTTAGAAATGCAATATATTCTGCTATTGACATATACAACAATCGACTGGAATACAAGGAGTTGTCTAAGGATCCATTAAAAATAAAAAAGGGTAAAATTGTTCGTGATTCATAACAATTTCATTCTCTTTTTTATATAGTTAATATTATTACATTTGCAGGCTCGAATTTTAAGAAGCAATGAAAGATTTTGAGATTCAATTTTCCGGATTAAGTTTCGGCTTACATAGCTTCAAATTTGAAATTGGAGACAAGTTCTTTAAATATTTTGAGAATCAAGATCAAGAATTCACAACATTAAAAGGTGGTAAACTTGAAATTAATGTGGCCCTTGAAAAAAAGGAAACCATGCTTATTTTTGAGTTTGACATAATTGGAAATGTTACGGTTGCCTGTGATTTATGCATGGCGGACATGACTAATTCAGTTGAGACACACCAACGAATTATTGGTAAATTCAGTGATGATGAAACTTGGCATGAAGATGATTTAATTCATTTGCCTACCAGTTCATATAAAATCGATTTAAAAGATTTATTTCATGAATATATCATGCTATCGTTACCCTTTAAAAATGTGCATGAAGACGGAGATTGTGATCCTGAAATGACTAAAGAGTTAGATAAATATAGAATAACAGATAAAGAAGAATCCTCAGTAGACCCACGTTGGGAAAAACTGAAAAACCTTAAATAAAAAGAACATGGCACATCCTAAACGTAAAACGAGTAAAACGAGAAGGGATAAGAGAAGAACTCATTACAAAACTTCTGCTCCTACTATCACTACCTGCCCTACTACTGGTCAGCCTCACATGTACCACAGAGCTCATTGGTTCGAAGGTAAACTTTACTATAAAGGTAAAGTTGTGATGGAAAAAGAAGTTGCTGAAGCATAAGCGACCTAATTTTCTTCAACACCCTCCTATTTCAAATTAAGAGGAGTGTGTTAAAAAGACTTTTCAAAAAATTGAAAGTCAAAAATTTCGTGTAAAAATTAAAAAAGTCGGCCTAAAGGTTCGGCTTTTTTGTTGTCTAACCCTATCTTCGAGTAGTTTTTACCATTTACAACGTTGAAAACTGTGCCAAAAAAAAGGGCCTCAAACGAAATGAAATAGTAATATTGGCTCATTATTTTGACGAATTGAATATTCTTTAAAATAATTATTAAGTTGAATACTTAGGGGGAATTCCTATAAAAAAAAGCTTTTATTATGGCTGGAATCAAAGCAGCAATAACAGCAGTTGGGGGCTACGTCCCTGAAAATAAAATGACCAATGCCGATCTTGAAAAACTTGTCGACACTAACGATGAGTGGATTGTTACGCGCACTGGAATTAAGGAAAGGCGAATTGAAAACCGTCCTGGAAAAGGTGCTAGTGACCTTGCCGCACCCGCTGTTTTAGAGCTATGTAAAAAACGAGGTATTTCACCTGATGAAATTGATTTGATTATTTGCGGTACTGTTACCGCTGATTATAATTTTCCAAGTACAGCTAATGTTCTTGCGGATAAAATTGGAGCAACCAAAGCGTGGGGCTATGATGTTAATGCCGCCTGCTCAGGGTTTATTTATAGTTTAGCAACTGGCGCACAGTTTATCGAAACAGGCAGATACAAAAAAGTTGTAGTGGTTGGTGTAGATAAAATGTCTTCAATATTAAATTATAAAGACAGAACGACTTGTGTCATCTTTGGTGACGGAGGCGGCGCTGTGCTTCTTGAACCTACAACAGAAGATTTCGGCGTAATGGACTTTTCATTACATAGTGATGGTTCTGGAAGAAAACACTTATACCAACCTGCTGGAGGTTCAGTTAAACCTTCTTCAATTGAAACAGTAACTAACGACGAACATTATGTTTACCAAGAAGGCAAACAAGTATTTAAGTTCGCTGTTACCAATATGGCAGATGTTTCTTATGAGCTTATGGAAAAAAACGGGCTTTCCGGAGAAACAGTTGATTGGTTGGTTCCGCACCAAGCAAATTTGCGCATTATTGACGCAACCGCTAAAAGAATGGAATTAGACCCAGAAAAGGTCATGGTTAATATTCAAAAATACGGCAACACAACCGCGGGTACAATTCCGCTGTGTTTGTGGGACTGGGAAAAGAAACTAAAGAAAGGTGATAATGTTATTTTATCAGCTTTTGGTGGTGGATTTACTTGGGGTGCTGTTTATGTTAAATGGGCTTACGATAGCCAAGGATAATTTTTAATCGTTAAAGTAAATTAGTCTTTATGAAGATAGATGAAATACAAGCGTTAATCAAGTTTGTAGCTAAATCAGGTGTTAGCGAAGTGGAACTTGAAATGGATGATGTAAAACTTTTGATCAAAACACCTCCAAAAGGGGTTAAAGCAGTCGAAACTACAGTTGTTCAGGCCCCACCAATGGTGAGTATGCCTGCACAAGCACCAGTTGCTGCTGCGCCTGCGCCTGCTGCTGTTGAAGCACCAGCGCCTGCTGCCAAAGAAGTAGAAAACTCTAATTATATTGAAGTTAAGTCGCCAATGATTGGAACGTTCTATCGTTCTTCGGCTCCGGACAAACCCGTTTTTGTAAATGTTGGGGATGACATTAAACCGGGTGACGTAACTTGTATCATTGAAGCAATGAAATTGTTCAATGAAATAGAATCAGAAATTTCTGGGAAAATCGTGAAAATTTTAGTTGATGACGCTACTCCTGTTGAGTACGATCAACCATTGTTTTTAATTGACCCAAGCTAATCTTGAGACATATGGGAAGGAAAATAAAAGCAAAGCTTTTTAACAAAATCCTTATTGCAAATCGAGGTGAAATTGCCTTAAGAATTATCCGCACTTGCAAGGAAATGGGAATTAAAACGGTTGCCGTTTATTCTCAGGCAGATAAGGATAGTTTACCTGTGCGATTTGCAGATGAGGCAGTTTGTATCGGACCTGCATCAAGTACAGAATCATACCTAAAAATTCCTAACATTATAGCAGCAGCTGAGATTACTAATGCTGATGCTATTCACCCTGGATATGGTTTTTTGTCAGAAAACTCCAAGTTTTCAAGAATTTGCCAAGAACACGGTATTAAATTTATCGGCGCTGGACCTGATATGATTGACGGAATGGGGGATAAGGCAAACGCAAAAGCTACTATGGAAGCTGCGGGAGTGCCTTGCGTTCCTGGTTCTCCTGGTCTATTAAAAGACGGAAAACATGCTGTAGAAACAGCCCTCAAAATTGGATTACCCGTTATGATGAAAGCTACTGCTGGTGGTGGTGGCAAGGGAATGCGAGTTGGTTGGAAAGAAGAAGAAATTGAAGACCTATACGCTGCAATTCAACGCGAAGCCGCTGCTGCTTTTGGCAACGATGGTGTTTACATGGAAAAATTTGTTGAAGAACCTCGTCACATTGAGATTCAAATAGCAGGTGACCAGTTTGGAAAAGCTTGCCATATGAGTGAACGTGATTGCTCTATTCAACGAAGACATCAAAAACTAGTTGAAGAAACGCCATCTCCGTTCATGACTCCTGCTTTAAGAAAAGCAATGGGAGAGGCTGCAATTCAAGCGGCTCTAGCCGTTGGATATGAAGGTGTTGGTACGGTTGAATTCTTAGTTGATAAACACCGTAATTTTTACTTCATGGAAATGAATACACGTATTCAGGTGGAGCATACAATTACTGAAGAGGTAATCGGGTGGGATTTAATCAAAGAACAAATTCTTATCGCTGCTGGAGAGCCAATTACTGGTAAGAATTACACTCCAAAAATGCATGCTATTCAGTGTAGAATAAACGCTGAAGACCCTTTTAAAAACTGGATGCCGAGTCCAGGGAGAATAACAGACTATCACGAGCCGGGAGGAATTGGTATTCGTATTGATACTCATGTTTATGCAGGGTATACCATACCTCCTAATTATGACAGTATGGTATCTAAATTGATAACAGTTGCACAAACCCGAGAAGAAGCTATTGAAAAAATGAAGCGAGCTCTTGGAGAATATATTGTTGAGGGTGTCAAAACCACAATTCCTTTTCATCAAAAATTGATGAACAATGAACAATTTTGTAAGGGTGACTTTACAACTAAGTTCTTGGAAGACTGGGACTACACAAAAGACTAAAACATTGAAAAGGTTGCTTCGGCAACCTTTTCTGTTTTAAAACACTATAAAGTTCTCTGGGTTAATGGGGGCCCCCTTGTGCCAAAGCTCAAAATGTAAATGTGGACCAGAAGATAATTCACCCGAATTACCCACAATGGCAATTGCCTCGCCTGCCTTAACGTTTTCTCCAACCTTTTTAAGCAAAACGGAATTATGCTTATATACCGACACTAAGTCTCCTGAATGCTGAATGTAAAGAACATGACCCTCGCCTGAAGTCCAAGAGGATTGAATTACTACACCACTAAAAGCCGCACTTACAGCAGCATCTTCTGATGTAGGAACAACGTCCACCCCAAAGTGCTTAATAGCAGGGTTAAATTGAGATGTAACCAAACCTTTTAAGGGGGGGAATAACAATATCTTATCAAGGTTATTTTTACCTGTCCCATCTCTCGAGTGAACATTAAATCGTTCTTCTTCCTCAACTTGATTCCTCATTAACGAATCTTCTCTGGATTTTGATAGGTCAATGTTCTCCAATCCAATATTCTCTTTCATCTGAGAAGTATCAGAAATTATTCCCTCGCGACCAGATAATATGAGTCTTATATTTTCTAAATAAATACTATCCCTAACCAAAGCCTGTTGAACCGAATCAGCCTTAATAGCCGCATACGTCGCCATTTTTCTGGTATTTACATCTGCGTAACCAGGAATGAGTTCCCTAAGTGGCGTAAACGCTATTAAAAGAATTAAGCAAGACGCGAAAAACAAGAGAAACACGCCACCCCAAGTAAAAACATTTAATGGCGAAAGAATCATCGAAAATTGTTCTTCAAACGTATCATCATTCATTACAACCAAACGCGACTTGTGCTTGATTTTATGAAATATCTTCTTGCTACTTTTCTTTTTTGGGTCCTTTTCCATTTCAAGCACAAATATCTACATTAAAATTACAGTCTTATTGATAAAAAAAAACTCAGTTCCCTAAATGAAATATTTTTGCAAACCTTCCGTTGAAGGGGGTCTATGTAATCCAATTTGAATAAGTATAACACATATTTTCTAAACTTTCTTTTAATAGGAATGGTCTCCATCATGATGTTAGGGTGTTCTCAAAAAAAGAACACCGCCATACACAGGGGATATCACAATATGACGGCCAAGTACAATGGGTACTTTAACGCCAATGAAGAATATAAAAAAGGTATACTCAAAATTAACCAAGGTCACAAAGAAAATTACCGCGAACTATTACCCCTTTTCGTTATCGGAGATGAAGAGATGGCAAAATCGGTTCAAACCGAAATGGAGGTGGTTATTAAAAAGTGTAGTCGAGTTATACAATACCATTCCATGGATATCAAAGGAAAAGAGTATTGTAAATGGATTGATGACTCTTGGTTATTGATTGGAAAAGCATATTTCTTTGAACATAATTGGGCTGAATGCCAGCCTATTTTCGAGTATGCAGCCAAAAAATACAAAAAAAGTGAAAGAAGAATAGAGGCAAGATTATGGCTCATTAAAACCCTTGTTGAACAAGAAAACTACGATAGAGCCGAAAACGTACTGCGTACTCTCAAAAACAATGAATCTAAAATTACTGAAGAATATTTAGGGTTATACAAGGCTATTTCGGCTGACTACCATATAGCGCAGGAAGATTACACAAAAGCCATTATTGATTTAGAATCGGCCGTAACTTTTGAAAAAGACAAAACACGAAGAATTCGCTGGACGTTCGTTTTAGCTCAGCTATACGCATTACAAGGCGAAACAATTAGAGCAAATACGGCCTACAAAGAAATTGTTAAGGCACACCCGAACTACGAAATGGAATTCTGGGCGCAAATGAACCGTGCTCTTTCATACAACTCGGAAGATGGAAGCAGCTTTGACATAAAAAAGGTATTACTTAAAATGCTGAGGGACGACAAAAACAAAGAATATCGAGACAAACTTTATTATGCGCTTTCCAAAATTTATAGGCAAGAAGGAAGTGAGAGTAAACAAATTAGAGCTCTAGAATTATCTACGAAAGCAAGCATAGATGACAACTACCAAAAAGGACTTTCATTTTTAACTCTTGGTAAAATATACTTTGGAAAGCCAGAGTACAAAAACGCCCAGGCTAGTTATGACAGTTGTGTTAAATTTTTACCCGAAGATTTTCCAAATCATGAATTGATTTCAAACACCCAAATGAGCTTAAAAGATTTGGTTGCTCAAATAATAATAATTGAAACCGAAGATAGTCTCCAAGCTCTTGGAAAATTACCAGAAGCAGAGTTAATGGCATACATTGAAGAGGTTATTGAAGATAAAATTGCTGAAGAAGAGGCGCGTAGAGAAGAACTACAAGGCGGAACGGAAATGGGAGGAGCATCTGCTCAACAAAACGGATTTGATGACGGACAAAACAAGGGCAAGTGGTATTTCTACAATCCAAGAAACATTGAATTAGGGAAGAATGAATTCAAATCGATTTGGGGATCACGAGCAAATGAAGATAACTGGAGAAGAAGCGACCAATCTTCCATTGCCCTAGATGACTTTGAAACTATAGATGGAGAAGAAACCGACTCTACTTTAAGTCAGCTATCCAATACCGATCAGTATCTCAAAGACATTCCTCGTGATCCAGAAGCAATTTCAGCATCTAACGAACGAATGGCAGATGCGTATTACGCACTTGGAAATATTTTTAAAGAAAATATGGGTGATGATGGCCGTGCAATTGGCTCATTTAGAAGTTTAGTTTCAAGGTTTGATACCAGCAGACATCGCCCTACCAGTTGTTACATACTATATCGAATGTATCTTGATGAGCAACAAATTGACTCTTCTAATTTTTATAAAAACATCGTTTTATATAAGTATCCTGAAAGTGATTACGCTAAAATTATTGAAGACCCTTCATATGCTCAAAACTTGGACAAAGTGAAGCAACAAGTAGATTGGTATTATAAAAAATCATATTACTACTATTCTTCTGGATACTTTACAGCCTGTATAGAAAAGGTAGATGAATGCCTTTCCAAATACCCCGGTAATTATTTAAAAAACAAATTGGAATATCTCAAAGCATTATGTGTTGGGGGGCAGAAGGACAAGGCCAAACTAATTAACTCACTTCAGGAATTTTCAAAATCTCATCCGGGAACTGCAGAAGGAAAAGATGCTGATGAAAGAATTAAGCTTTTAAACACCAAATTTGAAGATATTAAGTCTGACCCACCACCAAAATATGTTTATGAAAAAGGCTCAAAACACCTAGTGGTAATTCTGGTTCCAAAAGAAGGTAATGATGTAGAGGATATTAAATTATCAATTTCAAAATACAACAAGGCATATCACGTTGGTAAGGGCATTAAAATTTCTAGCGTCCTATTTGGGAAAAACATGCATATGCTCTCTCTAAAACAATTTGCAACTGAAAAAGAGGCCGCCCAATATTATACGGACTTTCACGACAACCAAACAAGCTTGAAAAAAATCAATGCCAAAAATTTTGATTTTTTCGTAATGTCTTACAACAACTACGCTCTTTTCTTTAAAGATCAACGTCTTGAATTCTACGATGATTTCATGAAAAAACACTATAAACTTTAAATTGTTAATAAAGTCTATCTTCGCGCCGTAAACTTTTTGCTATGCTTAAAAACAGAAAGAATATGTCAAAGTCTGGAGAATTAGATGGAGCCTCACGCAACCACATTGCAGCAGGAACTAAAATTATTGGAGACATTGATACCAACGGTGATATTAGAATTGATGGTGAACTAACAGGCACCATAACCTCTACAGGTAAAGTGGTAATTGGAGAATCTGGAAAAATCGATGGCGAAATTATTTGTCAAAACTCAAACCTTTCTGGTACGGTTAAAGGCAAAGTAAAAGTTGCTGAATTGTTATCTCTACAAGCCTCAGCTAGGATTCATGGTGACATTGAAACCGGAAAGCTATCAATTGAGCCAGGAGCCTCGTTTACAGGATCTTGTAACATGGGTGCTGTAATCAAAGATATTTCCGAAAACAACAGAGATAGAGCGGAAAAAACAGCATAACCCTCCACTTATTTAATTGTTAAATTTTTTTAAATTGATTTTTCTATATTTATAGGACTTAAATTTTACGTCTTATGGGTATAGAAACACTTCACGATTTATTAAAATTTCCGATTGTAGAAATTGGTCACATTTTAACTGACCATAATAATCAATTCGCCTTAATATTATTGGCCTTGTTAGCCGCATTTGGTATACTTGGACAGTGGGTATTGTATTATAAATCTAACCTACCTGGTATTGCCGCCATAGTACCGGTTTGGAATGTCATTGTTTTTCTAAAAATAATGGGACGGCCAGCGTGGCAAGCCATGTTTATAATGGTTCCTCCTCCTGTTATTGCCTACATAGTGTACATTGGCGACACATCAATGGTGGCCAATGTAGCCCTGATATCAATGCTCGCTTTATTTGCCATTTTTATGATTACTCTTTACATAGAGTTATGCAAATGCTTTAACAAAAGAAGCCTCATAGATTACCTGTTGGTGTTAGTTTTTAACGGGTTTTATGTAATGTACTTAGGGATGTCGGCTAATACTGAGTACTCAGGCCCCCTTTACGGTGAAAAAGCTAAAAACTCCTAGGTAAATAGCGCCTTTAATTCAGTCGCTTCTTCCGGCTTCATTTTCTTGGCTAAAATTAGGCTAAGCTGTCTTCTTCTTAAAGCCCCATCATACCTTTCTTTTTCAAGAGTTGTTTCTGGAACCAAACGCGGAACTTCGATCGCTCTTCCGTTTTGATCAACAGCAACAAACGTATAAATAGCCTCGTTAGACTTAATCTTCTTCCCGGTTGTTCGATGCTCAAAGTAAACATCAATATAGACCTCCATGGAAGAATTAAATGCTCGAGAAACTTTAGATTCAATAGTAACGATATCCCCCAGTTCAATTGGGTGGTTAAAAGCAACATGATTTACACTTGCAGTAACTACAACTCTTCCACAATGTCTGTGGGCAGATATAGCTGAGGTTATATCCATCCAGTTCAGCAATTGCCCTCCCATTAAATTGCCCAAAACGTTTGTATCGTTAGGCAGAACGATGTTTGAAGAAACTGCGTGAGATTCTTGTGCTGTTTTTGTTTTCATAACCTAAAATTTTTGCAAAAGTAACCCTAGAAGCACGATATATACTTATTAAACGAATACTACCTTTGCTCTTTCGATTATAATATGGGATTTTTATACCTTAAAGCATTGCATTTAATCTTCATGGTAACTTGGTTTGCTGGGCTTTTTTATATTGTTCGGCTATTCGTTTACCAAACAGAATCTTTCGAAAAAGAAGAACCAGAAAAGACAATTTTAACCAAGCAATTCAAATTAATGTCTAAAAGATTGTGGTATGGTATCACGTGGCCTTCAATGATTTTAATTCTACTTGCCGCCACATGGATGCTTATTGAACAGCCTTCTTTTTTAAAAATGCCATTTATGCATCTTAAGCTCGCTTTGGTTTTTGGACTAATTATTTACCATTTTGCCTGCCACAAAATATTTAAGAACTTACAAAATGACCTGTATAAAATAAGCTCTTTGAAATTGCGTATGTGGAATGAAGTCGCTACTCTATTTCTGATATCAATAATCTTTGTAATTGTATTAAAAGATACCATAAGCTGGGTTTGGGGAACTCTTGGGATAATCGGGTTGTCTATCGTGTTATGGTTAGCAATAAGAGCTTATAAAAAGAAAAGAAAGGCATAAGCCAACTTTTTACCTGAAATCTTCGTCTATACTATCGTGCGCTCTATTTTCATTAAAAATATTTTCGTTTTAAGCATCCTAGCTTTGTTGTCATTAACTGGTGTTTCGCAAATGTCGAGCTCAGAAAGACATACCATATTTATGGAAACTGAAGCTTTCCACAGCCTTAAAGGCCGTGTGTTAAGGGCAAATTTCACAACTGATTCAGTTGTAGTATACCTATATCGTGAACAAACGCAAGGAATTGTTGAGTTAGTTGATTCTATGTTCTCATTTGGAAAAGGAGGGGCTTATGAGTTTCAACAAATGGTTATTGGTACATACTATTTAAAGGCCAGGACCTATCACCACGATGAAAAGTTTGTTGACACCTATTACGGTGATGACCCTGCTTGGATTACTTCTAAGGCAATTGTACTTAGAAATGACATGACTGGCAGAAATATTAACTTAATTATTGAAGGAAACGCACACGGAATGGCAAATATTAGTGGCGAAGTAATACACGGCGCAACATCTCCAACGGCATTAGAAAACGATCCAGCCAAATACATTCCTGTTCTTTTAATGAACGAAGATTATTTAATGCGCCGAACGTATACTGATAATAACGGCAAGTACAATTTTGATAATGTTCCCATTTCAAATTATCACGTTATAGTTGATTTTCCCGGAAAATCAATGTTGCCTTATTTAATAAATCTAAACTCAGCCAATGATAGCAAATTTGATGTTAATTTTTTAATTGAAAAGTCGAGCATTACTGCGCCAGGTCCTGATCATAACACTGACGTAGATGAAAAATCAATATCTGGTATCCAAGTATTCCCAAACCCTTTTGACCGTGAAATTTTCGTAACAAACACGAACGGGTTTAACCAATTTAATATCATTGATTTAACCGGTAAAACTATCGTTTCAAAAGAATTAATTGACAATAAAGCAATAGATTTAGAAGATTTAGAAAAGGGAGTTTATTACCTTATTCTAAAAGGAGAAAAAGAGAGCGAAATACATCAGATAATAAAAAAGAATTAAGCATTTGTAAATCAGAAATTTATGGAAATAAATATTCACTACATTTGGCATAACTCTTAATTTGAGTGGAAGTAAATAAAGACATACTGAAACGTTGTATTAACAGCGAACGCAAAGCACAATTTTTGCTCTATAAATCGTGCTACAGTACATTGCTGTCGGTTTGTCTGCGCTATGAAAAAAATCGTGAAGATGCCGATTTCCTTTTGAATAAAGGATTTATGAAAATTCTTACCAAGATTGATTCTTACAAAAATGACAGGCCTTTTGAAGCTTGGATTCGAAGAATTATGATTAACACGATTATTGATGAATACCGCAGAACAAATAAAGAAAACAGTATTCTTCAGTTTCGCGACATACAAGGTGACGGTTTAGATAATCGTTGGGTTGATTATAATGCGGCGGACTTAGAATTCGAAGCTGAAGAGCTTTTGAATATGGTTCAACAACTTCCACCAGAAAGTAGAAAGGTTTTTAACCTCTATACCATTGAAGGTTATGCCCACAAAGAAATCGCTGAGATGCTTGGAATTTCAGATGGTACTTCAAAGTGGCATGTATCATTCGCTAGAAAAAAATTAAGAGAAATGATTGCTCTATCTGTTGAGAAACAGGCGGGCGTCATATATTATGAGCAAGGAAAATAACATAGACAGATTATTTCGTAACAACCTTAATGAAACTGAGCATGCTTTCAACGAAAATGCTTGGGCTCAAATGGAAGAAATGTTAGATGCCCAAGCGGGGTCTGGTAGTTCTTTTTGGTATAAAATGGGAAGTGTTGCGACCATCTTAATTTTCTTGACTTCTTTCGCTACCTACTTAACTATTGACACTTCTTACAATTCACTTAGTTCACTAAATATAGTTGATATAACTCAATCCAATAACGAGTTGTTGAGTGTAGAAAACTCTTTTGAAAACCCTAACACTCAATATGAATCAGCATCTCTAGGACTCGATAATGATAACAGTAAGCCTGAAATTAAGGTTCAGGGCAAAGACAATTCATTGGCTAAAATTAATAGCTTAGTTCCTATCAGTTCTTCAAGTGTTGGCAACTCTTTGGCCGACTTATCAATTTTACCGATTACCACTAATAATGATTATTCTAAAATAAGAACTCATAACAATGAGGATATTGCAATGCTTGAAAAGCAATCGTTTGAGGATTATGCCAACAATATCGAATACCTAGCTGTAGCTCCACAAGATCCTGTTGCTACTTCGCAGATTTCCAACAAGAGGCACAATATCGGTGTCGTTTTAGGCAACTCATTCAACAAGGGCTTTGAAAATAAAACGGGCATTTTCGGCCAAAACATTCTTCATACAGTTGGTCTTGAATATACCTTTCAGCTTAACAATCAAATCCGCTTGATAACAGGTATTCAATTAAGAAGTAAGGCTAGTGATGGAACCGTTAGAAATTATGAATCTGAAGAATATGGCTTTGGTAAAACAACTTCTTCGGTACAAATAGATGCTAGATCATTGCAGTATATCGAAATTCCTTTGTTGGTAGATTATAACATTGCGAGAAAACATCATGTATTTGCCGGAACCCACTTAGGTTATTTAACAGGGGTTAAAAACAACATTGTAAACAGAACTGAAGAAACTCTTGCAGGTACAGAAACTAAAACAGAACTTCAATGGGGGATGGAAGAGTACTACAACCCCCTTAATGTAAGTATTGTAGGTGGTTATGATTATGAATTAAGTCCTAAAATTAAACTAGGAATAAATGCTCAATTTGGCGTTACTGACTTCACCAACAATAAATCATGGGACAATAATTCAAAGAATTTTCATCAAGAACTTCAAATCAGTTTGAAGTATAATTTGGTAAGGTTATAATGAGAGTTTGGTTGTTTATTATATCGTCTATCGTATTACTTGCTTCTTGTAACAAAGCTGATGAGCCACAAAATAGCACAGATAGCCCCGACTTTTATTTAAAAGGTTATAAAGATGGGCAGCCCATTTCAATAAACGCTGGTGATGGTAGCTATTATATGTTTACTTCAACATCGAAAAACAATGAGGATATTAATTATTACTCAGGACGGTTAGCGAAAAACGATTGTAATAATTGTGGCGATGAATTTGTTTTCCGATTTAAAGGAGATAAAACCCCAACACCAACTTTACTAAACAACAAAGAAATTGACGTTGAAATTGTTGACCCTCAAATGAAATATGGCGTTCAGTTTAATACTGACAAAACGTATACGAGTGATGCCCGATCAGTAGATTTCATATGGAATTTAGGAGATGGAAGTACATCTCAGGAACCAGAACCACATCACCTGTTTAATGCTGATAAGGATTATTATGAAGTAGAATTATTGGTTGAAACTTCAAAAGGAGTTCCGAGCAGCCTTAGTAGTAAGGTTTATACTTCGACTGAATGTAAAACTTGGTTCGATTTAATAAAGACCAGTAAGGGAATGCGCTTGGTGGCTCGCCACACAGGGGGTCGACCATCTCAATATCTTTGGGAGTTTGAAGATGGTTATTCCGCTTCAGTAGCAGAACTCGACTACGACTTTGATGAGATTTATGGTCAAGAATTAATTCGTTTAACGATTACTGATGAAAACGGTTGCGTAAGTCAAAGCTCGCAAAACCTTGTTGTAAATGAAAATTACGCTTTTACTGCGGCTAATTTTGAATATGACATTGAAGAAGTTTTACCAAAAAATGGGTTTGATCAATTAAATACACTTTCATTAGAATACACGGATGAGTTTGGCGAAGTATATTTCTCAGACAATCAAAATGAAGATCAGTCTATTAAGATTTTAAACGTTGAAAGTTATGAGCATAAAAACGAAATGGGGCAAAGCGTGATGCGTTTTCAATTTAACTTAAACTGCACTTTAACATCATTAAGTGGAAACACGGTCTCGTTTACTGACCTACAAGGATATGCTGGTGTTGCTATCCCCGAGACTAATTAGCACCATCTTTTCTATTGGGGTAAAAAGCCAACCTTTTCTCGAACTCTGTTTAATACTTCTCTAGCAACTTTACGCGCCTTTTGCGCGCCTTCAGCCAAAACTTTATCTAGTTGTTCCTTATCTTCCATAAGAGCGTTATAACGGTCTCTTTCGTTAGCAAACTCATTTAAAATAAGCTCAAACAACTCCTGCTTTGCATGGCCGTAGCCATAATTCCCGTTCAGGTAGTTTTCTCTCATTTTTTCAACTTGATCAGAAGAAGCTAAAATTTTATATAATGCAAAGGCATTACATGTATCCGGGTTCTTTGGTTCTTCCATTGGGGTACTATCCGTTTTAATCCCCATTATTTGTTTTCTTAATTGTTTTTCAGGAAGGTATATGTTGATAATGTTCTTTCTAGACTTACTCATTTTTTCACCGTCAGTACCAGGCACAAGCTGAGTGTTTTCTTGGATTTTATCTTTAGGCTCAATAAACGTTTCGCCCATTTGATGATTGAAAGATCCTGCAACTTTTCTAGTCATTTCAAGGTGTTGCAATTGGTCTTTGCCTACCGGAACATACTCTGCATCGTACAATAAAATATCAGCAGCCATAAGCATTGGGTAACTAAACAGCCCTGCATTAACATCGCTAAGTCTATCAGCTTTGTCTTTAAACGAATGAGCCAATTGTAAACGTTGAAAAGGGAAATAGCAAGACAAATACCAGCTTAACTCAGCTGTTTCAGGAACATCACTTTGTCTGTAAAAAACAGATTTTGAAGTATCTAAACCAAACGCAAGCCAAGATGCAGCAACTGAATAAGTACTCTCACTTAACTCGTTCGCATCTTTCGTTTGTGTTAGAGTGTGCATATCTGCAATAAATAAAAACGACTCATTATCATCATTTTTGGACATTTCAATTGCTGGACGAATTGCACCTAAAATATTTCCTAAATGAGGTATTCCTGTACTTTGTATTCCTGTAAGTATTCTTGCCATATCAAGCACAAAAATAGTATTGATATAGATTGTGATTAGAATTTATTTGAACAGAATGATTTACGGGGTTTCTTTATTAGATAATTAATCAGCTAAAACTACCTTTGCTGAGGATGAAAGAAATAATTCAGCGCCCCTTTGTTGTTTTTTGGAAGACATGGTTCTTTATGTCTTTTCTAGTTTCTGGGTTGGTGTTGTTTCCCATATTCAAATTATTATTTGCATTTGATAAAAACCTTTGGGCATTATACCTCCTCAAGTTTTGGGGTGTTTTCGTAAGGTATTCTACGGGCTTAATTTTATATAAAAAAGGTGATTTACAACTCCCTAAAGCGCCTTACATTATCGTTTCTAATCACAGTTCGTACTTAGATATTGTTTTCATGTTTGCCCTAATTCCGGATTATTTTGCCTTTTTGGGGAAAGCCGAATTAGAAAAATGGCCTATAGTACAAATGTTCTTCAAGTCGGGTATGCAAATTCCAGTACCAAGAGCAAGTAGAAAAGGTTCTCACGAGGCGTATAACAAATCTAAAAAAGCCATAGAGGACGGAACCTGCCTGGTTATTTTTCCAGAAGCTACCATCCCTAACTATGTGCCTAAAATGAGGGCTTTTAAAAATGGTGCATTCCGACTAGCAATTGAAACTCAAGTACCAATTGTTCCTATTTCTTTTCCAAATAATTACAAACGAATGAAAAGTGGTGGGTTTTTAAAAGCATTTGGAAGCCCTGGGTTAGCTCCAGCAATTTTCCATGGCTCAATTAGTACTGTTGGAATGAGGGAAGAAGATATTGTACCTTTGCGCGATCGTATTTTTAATATAATTGATAAAGATTTGGATCATGAAAATTGATGATGTGTTAATTGATAAAGTAGCTTCTTTGGCTAAGCTTGAGTTTAAGGGTGAAGACAAAGAGAATATTAAAAATGACTTGAGTAGAATGCTTGACTTTGTTGAGAAGCTTGAAGAGATTGATACTGAAAATGTTGAACCTCTTATTTATATGACCAACGAAGAAAGTAGAATGAGAGCTGACAAATCTGAATCGATAATTTCTCAAGAAGAAGCATTGAAAAATGCCCCTCAAAAAGATTCTTTTTACTTTAAAGTCCCTAAAGTACTCAAGAAAAATTCTTAAGCTAATTTCTTGGCTACTGCCTCGGCACAACGCTCCCCATCCATAGCAGCAGAAATAATTCCACCAGCGTAACCACCTCCCTCTCCGCAAGGAAATAAACCCTCACATTCTGGATGTTGTAATGTCTTATAATCTCTTGGAATTTTAATTGGGGCAGACGTTCTAGATTCTACTCCGAGTATTTGAGCTTCATTGGTATAGTACCCTTTCATTTTATTATCAAACATTTTCATCCCTCTTCGTAGTCTTTTTCCAATATGCCTTGGTAACCACTCATGCATTGGCGAAGATGTTATTCCTGGAATATATGAACAAGGATTCAGCTCGTTACTTACTTTTCCATCACAAAAATCAACCATTCTTTGAGCTGGTGCCGCTTGGGTTTTTCCACCTGCTAACCACGCACTTTTTTCAAGTTGTTTTTGAAATTCAAGTCCAGCTAAATCTCCATTTTTTTCATATGACTTCAAATCTTCCAAATCAATTGCCACTACCATTCCTGAATTTGCAAAACGAGAGTCTCTTGTAGATGTACTCATTCCGTTAACTACCACCTCGCCAGGTGCAGTCGCCGCGGGAACAACAAAACCTCCTGGACACATACAAAATGAAAACACACCCCTACCATTCACCTGTTCAACCAAAGAATAAGCCGCCGACGGAAGGTTTCTATTTCGACTTGTTCCACAGTGATATTGAATAGAGTCTATAAGAGGTTGAGGGTGCTCAATTCTAACGCCCATAGCAAACGGCTTAGCCTCTAATGTCAAGTTTTTTTCTTTGAGTAAATAATAAATGTCTCTTGCTGAATGGCCGGTTGCTAATATGGTGGCCTCTGCTTCGTACTTATTACCATCAGCATCAATTACAGCTTTAATACTCCCACTTTTTATATCAAAATCTTCAATTCTACAGTTAAAATGAAATTCACCGCCAGCATCCAGAATAGACTTTCGCATACTAGCAATAATTTTGGGTAGCTTATTAGTTCCAATATGTGGATGTGCATCTATTCGAATATCTTTAACTGCACCAAATGAAATTAGTATATCCAAAATGCGGTTTAAATCACCCCTTTTCTTACTTCTAGTATAGAGTTTTCCATCAGAATAAGTTCCTGCTCCCCCTTCTCCAAAACAGTAATTAGAATCTGGATTTACTAAATGTTCTTTATGAAGTTTACTCAGGTCTTTCCGCCTAGTGGATACATCCTTGCCTCGTTCCAAAACGATTGGTTTAAAACCAAGTTCTATTAACCTTAAAGCTGCAAAAAGCCCTGCGGGTCCTGAACCAATCACGTTTACTCTTTTTTTATCAGAAACATTTGGATAGTTAAATTCCGGGTCAGGTGCTTCTATTCGCTGTTCTTGAATATAAACCAAACACCTCAAACGAATTTTTACGGGTGATTTACGCGCATCAATTGATCGTTTAATTACCTCAATGTCGTTTATTAAACTCACATCAATTTGAAGTGAGTGTGCACAAACTAATTTCCTTGAATTAGGATTTCCAGCCTCCTCGGGTAGCAAAGAGACGTCTACTTCTTTTACCAACTTTTAAAGTATTAAAAGTCGTAATTAAAACCGAAGTTGATCCCTAAGCTTTGTAGAGTTGAAATATTGTTTTCGTTGTAAAATGAAAGGTGGTAAATAGCTGACGCTTTAAACTGCCATCCGCTCTGTCCCATTAATACTAAAGCTCCAACTTCTGGCGCTGTAGCAAACTTCCAATAGTATTCAGAAAAACCAACGTACCCAATATAAGTTTCTTGCTCAATGTAATGAGTGCCAATACCTATTGCAGCAAATGGCATAACGTTACCGTTGTCAGAAATAATGTACTGTGCTTTTAGGTACATTGGTAATTGATACAAGTAATTATATCTAACACCGTTAATTGCACCACCATCAAATTGATAACTTTCTCTGTCCTTCTTTTGATAATATCCGTTCCAACCAAAATAACCTCCAATTGAAAACTTGTCATTTAAATAATAATCAACCTGAAGGTTCATTCCTCTAAAACTTCCTTTGTTAATATAGTCTGAAAACTCACCCATTGGCACGCCAATATTGTAGTTAATAGACATTTGAAAATCATTGTAACCCTGAGCTTTAGAACTTAAATTCAGCCCTAATATCACCAATAGTGTAATTAATATTCTTTTCATCTTATTATCTTTTTACGTATGGTGATTGTTCAAACATTGTATTAATCGCTCGCTCAATTCTACTGTAATTGTAATTAGCGTTATCAGAAACTAAACCCGCTGCAATGTTGTTCCAAATTACTGGCAATTCTTTATTTATATCGTCTTTGTTCTTAATGTCAATCATATTCATTATCAAGGTTCCTTGTTCGTAACGATAATATGATGTAGTTGGCCAAGAGTACCAGTATGAATAACCATACCAACCCCAATAACCAGGGTATCCACCCCAATAAGTATATGATCCAATATTTTCGTCAACAAGAATTGACACATCAATTCCAAGGTCAGGGGTTGAGTCTTTACTTACCCTTGAATAACCCTTTGCCAACATCTCATCTGCAATTTGTTTTATTATTCTATCGTTAAAACGAGAAACAGACGTATCAGGAATAGGTTCTCCATCTTCACGTCGAATGCTCAATACAGTATCAACTATTGCAAAAGTTTTGTATGATGTAAAGTCAACTTTCTGGTCGTAAAGTGACCCAATCATATCGTTTTCTTCTGTTGTAACCGAGTCTGGTGGGTATTTTTCGCAGCCTAAAAATAGGAGTGCCGAAAATAAAATGGCTATTGTAAACTTCATAAAATTTTGTTTGCCCAAAAGTAATGGAAACACAAGTTATTACGGTAATAACATATTACTGTTTACAAAAATCATGGGCTAAAACCTCGTAGGTAATAAAATACTGCCTACTTTGTGCCTGAGTTTTCTCATTCTATTAATTTCAAAATTGGTTTATGGGTTCGGGTTTCGATAAATCTACAAGGGTTAAGTTGGTTGTTATATTCGGCCTTTTTATTGGTCTATTAATTGGGTTAATTATTTATGAAGCCCTTGTCCATATTAAAGCTAAAGAACAACGTAAGAACTTTGAGTTACTCCGTAAAAAAGAACAAGATATAATCAATAGTAAAACCGGTAAAATGGTGGAAAGCTTTGAGAAAGATACCAATAGCTCTCAAACCGATTCCGTTTCAGTTGAATTAAACTAGTAGTTGCAATCTTCTAATTCGCAATCTTCTTCTGGGCCTTCTAGTTCTATAGTTACGTGTGGAACTGATTCGTGTTGAAACAGATGTCGAACCTTTTTCTTAACCTTTTCCACATTATACGCTCCTAATTCATCTTTCATTACCAAATGTAAACTCGCGACATTAAACTCTCCATCTAGGCTCCATATATGAATATCATGGACTTCTTTAACCCCATCAATGGCCAAAATGGATAATTCCAGCTTATTGTAATCAACTTGTTTAGGAACTGCTTGCATAAAAACAGGCGAAACACTTTTAAAGTTTTTTATTGCGTTATACAAAATGTACCCTGCTATTCCAATAGATAGAATTGGATCAATTATTACCCAATTTGTATAGTGCATCACTACAGCTCCCATTAACACCGCAACCCAACCCAATGCATCTTCAAGTAAGTGAAGCATTACTGTTTTACTGTTTAAAGAATTGCTGTTGCTTTTTAATCGTAATACAGCTAGCCCATTCATAATAACACCCAAAACAGCCAAGCCAATCATACCCTGAGTATGAACTATTTCGGGATTTAAAAACCTGGGTATTGTTTCAACTATTATTATTACTGACCCAGCAGTAAGAATTACAATATTTAAAAGCGCTGCTAGCGTAGAAAACCTTCGGTACCCATAACTAAACTTATGATCTCTTTTTTTTTCACTTCGCTTTTCTAAAAACAAAGCTGAACCTATTGCTATAGAATCACCTAAATCGTGAATAGCATCCGAAGTAATGGCCATTGAATTGGTTAAGTACCCTCCAATAAATTCAATGATTGTAAAAGTTACATTTAAAATAAAAGCAACTGTTAAATTCTTGGTTATGGGGTGTACATGCAAATGTTCTCCATGAGAATGCTCGTGAGAATGATGATGTTCGTCGTGGTGTCCCATTTGAGCAAAGGTATAAATATGACTTTCATTTAAATACACTAAGAGAGTATTAACCCGACATATTTTAACACTACGTTTCTATTGATTAACAGCGGTTAACAATCTCAATTCAACTTAAAATGAACTTTTGAATCCTTAAGATGTACAGGCTAATGAACACACCCGAGATAATGGATAATATTAAAGCCGAAACGGATGAAAATCTGGTTGTAAGAATTGCTCAAGGAGATAAAAAAGCCTTTGACGAAATCTACGCCCGATACAATAAACCGTTGTTTTCTTTTTATATGAAAATGCTCAGTAGAGATCGCGAAAAGTGTGAAGACTTTCTACAAGATCTTTTTATGATATTAATAGAAAAGCCACATTATTTTGACTCTACAAGGCGTTTTAAACCTTGGCTGTATTCGATTGCACATAACATGATAAAAAACGAATACAAAAAACTGGAAGTACGAAAAGTAATGGATAAAAACGCGGAAACCGAATTCGTTAAATCGAATTTAAGTTCGCCTGAAAACCTTACTCAAGATGCTCTTTTTTCTAATAAGCTCGACTTATTGCTTGCTAAGATTGATCCCGAAGTGAAAGAGGCCTTTTTATTAAAATACAAAGTAGGGTTTCAAATAGATGAAATTGCCAAAATGATGAACGTAAAGGAAGGAACAATTAAGTCAAGATTGTTTTATGTAAAAAAATATTTAAGCCAAAATTTGGCAGAATTTAAACCTAACGCTTGATTATGAATGAATTGGAAAAATATTTCGATCTGCTCGAGAACAAAAACTCAGATACTATGTCATTAAAAGAATTAGCGGAACTTGAACAAGAATTAGGAGATTTAAATGATTTTGATATACTAGAATCACGTATTGCTTCTGAGATAAATTCTGAAGACTACGAACCATCGGCCCAAACAAAAACCAATCTTGACAAGGCCTTCAATTCCAAATTCAAACCTAAATCAAGTGGGATTATTTCTTTAGTTGCATTTGAAAAGTCGAGTCCTTGGAAATTAATGGCCACTGCTGCAAGCATTAGTTTAGTGCTGTTTTTGTCTTTTCAAATGGGCTTAAACAACAATAGTTCGAGCCAACTCAACTCATTTTTTTTAGCCGACTCAATTGACAACGCGTTAGTTGATAGTAATGTAACTCGACTGGATAGTGCTATTTACTTTCATTGATAAATACCACTATTGAGTAATGATATAAAAAAACCGCCTCAGCTTCCTGAGGCGGTTTTTTGTTTAACAATATTCGTCAAAAGCAGAGATTAAATTCTCTGCTATCATTTCGGCAGGCCTTCCCTCAATGTGGTGCCTTTCAATAAAGTGAACCATTCTTCCATTTTTAAACAGGGCAATAGATGGTGAAGATGGTGGGTAAGGTAGCATATGCTTGCGCGCTTGAGCTACAGCATCAGCATCAACTCCAGCAAAAACTGTTGTCAACTGATCTGGGTGCTTAGCGTGTTGAGCCGCCATTTTTACGGCAGGCCGAGCGTTTGCTGCTGCACATCCGCAAACCGAATTTATCATTACAAGTACGGTTCCTTCTTCGCTATTTAAAACTTGGTCAACCTCTGATGGGGTTGTAAGCTCTTTAAAACCAACCGAAGTAAGGTCTTCTTTCATTGGAGCTACTAATTCTGGTGGATACATATGTTTAGTGTTTAATTTCTAATTTTTACAAAGCTAATTATTGACAGATTATTGCCGTATTTGATCACATCATTTAATATGTGACATCCTTAACATATTGGTCATTCCCTTTTTAGCAATGGGCATACTTGCAATATGAATCACGAAATTATCCGCTTCAACATATTCACTCTCTTTCAATAAAAACTTAATATCGTCAATAGTATGATCGGTGCTAACAAATTTATCGTAATAGAAGCCTCTAACGCCCCAAATCAAACTCAACGCGTTTAGTATTTCTGGGTTTGCCGTAAACACATATATGAACGCGTTAGGCCTGTAAGACGATGTTTTAAAAGCGGTATAACCTGAGAAAGTCATTGTGACAATACCAACAGCATCAGAAGATCGCGCTAATTCTGCCGCAGAATTACAAATTGAATCAGTCACGAATCGTGATTTAACCTTTTTGGGTTCAATTGGTGTATGATATAAAGCGGGGTACTCCTCCATTCTTAGAATGATTTTGTACATGGTTCTCACTACTTCAATTGGAAATTTACCCACAGATGTTTCTCCACTTAACATAACCGCATCAGCCCCGTCTAAAACAGCGTTAGCCACATCGTTAACTTCTGCACGAGTTGGAGAAAAGTTTTCAATCATAGACTCCATCATTTGAGTTGCAATGATTACGGGTTTGCCTGCATTTCGACATTTTTGAGCAATATCTTTTTGAACCAATGGGACTTCTTGCATTGGAATTTCAACACCCAAATCGCCACGCGCAACCATTAAACCATCGGAATGCTCTATTATTTCATCTAAGTTTTCAAGTGCTTCTGGTTTTTCAATTTTTGAAATAACCTTCGCGTTCTTTTTTCTCTTTTTAATAATTCCTTTAAGCTCTAATACATCACTCGCTTTTCTTACAAAGGAAAGGCCTATCCACGCAATATTATGATCTAAAGCAAAGTCCAAATCTTTCAGATCCTTTGGGGTTAGACAAGGCAACGAAATTCTCGTGTTTGGTAAGTTTACTCCTTTTTTAGATTTTAAAACTTCTCCATGAATTACAACCGCTTTAACAAGGTCTTTTCCGTTAGTTTCAGTAATTTCTAACTGAATTTTTCCATCATCAAGTAAAATTTTTTCACCAGGTTTAACATCACCCGGGAAGTTTTGATAACTAATCCAAACTTTGTCTTTGTTTCCAATGCATTCTTCTGAAGTGAAGGTTATAGTGTCCCCCGTTTTAATATCGAACTGTCCGTTTTCAATTTCACCGACTCTAATTTTTGGACCCTGAAGGTCAGCCAAAAGCCCTGTATGAACGTTCAATTCTTTATTTATCTTCTTTACCGATTCAATAACATCCAAATGGTCCTTATGAGAACCATGAGAAAAGTTTAGGCGGCAAACATTTACACCACTCTCAATTAACTCCTTCAGCTTTTCGTATGAGGAAGTTGCGGGTCCGATAGTGGAAATAATTTTTGTTTTATTATTAAGGTATTTCATCTGTTATTCGATCAATAAATTTTGTTTAGAGTTTAGTTGTGCTGGATTAATTTCAATTGCCGACAAAACTTCTTTTAACTCTCTTATTTTTTTAACCAGTTCACCCTTTTTTGAGCTCTCAATTAAACCATCAACCATTAAAAAATAATCAACATCTTTTCGCTCAGGAATCAGCAAACCGTTTTCTCCTCGATTACTAATTAAATAGTAATATAACTCTTGATTGTCTATGTAATCAACATACATAGAAAACTTTTGTTCTTGGTCTTTGTTATACATTACGTAGTCCTTAGATTTAGATAAATCTAACTCTAGGTATTTATTTAACATCCAAGCTAAGCGGTAATCTTTATGATGGCAAAAAATGCCAATCAAAAAGAAGTCATAATCATAGTCAAATTCAAGCTTAGTTTTATTCATACTAATTGCAATATTAGTACGAATTGTGACTTCTTAAACTCTATAAATCAAAAGTTAAAAGAATACTAACAACTACTTTACCCCAATTGCCTTGAGTGCTTCCAAAGAGGCCTTTTGTTCAGCCACTTTTTTCGACCTTCCCTCTCCAGTTCCTAGCACCAGACCATCAATTTTAAGCTCTGCACAAAAGGTTTTTTCCGGTTCTTTTTTTTGTGAAATCAAAAACTCAATTGTTGTTCCCTCCTTCTGCGACCACTCAAGTAATTTGCTTTTATGGTTTTCATGTTCTTGTAGTGCTTTTTTTACATTAAAGTGTTTACTCAATAAAACATTTTTAATGAAACCAGCCACTTTCTCGTAACCCAAATCAAGATAAACAGCACCAATTAAAGCCTCAAGCGCATTTCCAGGCAAAGAAACTCCTTGTTGTGTGAGGTTTACTTCAGTTCTAATTCGTGAAACTAATTCAATAGACATAGCAATTTTACCTAACGACTTTCTGTTTACTATAGCCGACCTTAACTGGGTGAGTTCACCTTCATTTTTCGAAGGGTATGTATTATAAAGAACATCAGATATCACCAAATCGAGAACAGCATCACCCAAGAATTCTAGTCGTTCATTGTTGTACCCAAGTGCATACTTTTCTGAATGTGATTGGTGTGTAAGTGCAATTACGTATAATTGAAGTGTTTTTGGTTTGTAACCCGTTAAGGACTTTATATAAGAAACAAGGTCTTGATCTTCTGTACTAAGCTTAGACTTTGAAAATCGAGATAAAAAAGACAACCTTATTAAGCCTCTATTTTTCGGAATATAACTGATGCGTTATGGCCACCAAAACCGAAAGTGTTACTCAAAGCAGCTCTCACTGTTCTTTTTTGTGCTTTATTGAATGTAAAATTCAATTTAGAATCCAATTCAGGGTCATCAGTAAAGTGGTTAATTGTTGGTGGTACAATATCGTTTTGAATTGCTTTTATACAAGCAATTGCTTCAATAGCTCCAGCAGCACCTAACAAGTGCCCTGTCATTGATTTTGTTGAGCTAATATTTAAATTGTAAGCGTGCTCTCCAAAAACTTTTTGAATTGCTTTTGTTTCTGCAATATCTCCCAAAGGAGTTGACGTTCCATGAACATTAACATAGTCAATATCTTCCGGTGCCATTTCAGCATCTTCAAGTGTTGCACGCATAACGTTTAAAGCACCAAGCCCTTCTGGGTGAGGTGCGGTTATGTGATGTGCATCTGCAGACATTCCGCCTCCGCAAACTTCCGCATAAATTTTTGCGCCTCTTGCCTTGGCATGCTCGTATTCTTCAAGAACAATTGCTCCAGCTCCTTCACCTAAAACGAATCCATCTCTATCAACGTCAAAAGGTCGACTGGCTGTTTCGGGAGAGTCATTTCTAGTAGAAAGCGCCTTTAGGGCATTAAACCCACCAACACCTGCTTCTGCCACCGTAGCTTCAGAACCTCCAGTAACAATTGCATTTGCTTTTCCTAATCGAATTAGATTAAAAGCATCAATCATAGCATTTGTTGATGAAGCGCAAGCCGAAACAGTTGAATAATTTGGTCCTCTAAACCCATGTTGCATAGAAATATGGCCAGAGGCAATATCTGCAATCATTTTAGGAATAAAAAATGGGTTAAACCTAGGGGTTCCGTCACCTTCATTGAAGCTAATAACTTCTTGTTGAAAGGTTTGAAGTCCACCTATTCCTGACCCCCAAATAACTCCAACTCTATCGTGATCAATTGAGTCGTTGCCAATACCTGCATCTTTAACCGCTTCATTAGAAGCGATAACCGCATATTGAGTAAACGGATCCATTTTGCGAGCCTCTTTCCTGTCTAGAAAATCAGTTACAACTAGGCCTTTTACTTCACATGCAAAACGTGTTTTAAACTTTGAAGCATCAAAATGAGTTATAGGTGCAGCACCTGGGGTACCATTTATTAGTCCTTCCCAATACTCATCGGCAGTGTTGCCAATTGGAGTGAGGGCGCCAAGCCCTGTAACTACAACTCTTTTAAGCTCCATAAATTAAATTAAATTGAAAAAACTGTATTAAACAGTTTTCTCAATATATGTTACAGCATCACCTACTGTTCCAATGTTTTCTGCGTGATCGTCTGGAATAGCAATATTGAATTCCTTCTCGAACTCCATAATAAGTTCAACGGTGTCCAAAGAGTCTGCACCTAAGTCATTAGTGAAGCTTGCTTCCATTGTCACTTCAGATTCTTCTACTCCTAGCTTGTCAACAATAATGGAGATTACTTTGTTTTTAATATCTGACATCGTATTCAGTTTTGAGTTTTTATTTTCAGTGCAAAGAAAAATATTTAATTCAAATAAGTCAATGCTTTTTTAATTTGGTTTTTATCAACTGGCTATCAGTGGGTTGCGCCCGAAAACTGGCCTAAAAAGCGAACATCATTTTCAAAAAACATTCTCAAGTCGTTAATCCCGTACTTATTCATGGCTATTCTTTCGATACCCATTCCAAAAGCATAACCACTATATTCTTCAGGATCAATTCCACAGTTTTTAAGAACATTTGGGTCAACCATTCCACACCCCATAATTTCCAACCAACCCGTTCCTTTGGTAATTCTATAATCCGATTCGTTTTCTAAACCCCACCACACATCTACTTCTGCGCTTGGTTCAGTAAACGGGAAATATGAAGGTCGTAAACGAATTTTTGCTTTTTTGCCAAAAAATTCTTGAGCAAAATGCAGTAAGGTTTGTTTCATATCGGCAAAACTTACGTCTTTATCAATGTAAAGCCCTTCAATTTGATGAAAAACACAGTGTGCTCTAGCTGAAATAGCTTCGTTTCTAAAAACCCTACCTGGCGAAATTGTGCGAATTGGTGGCTTTTGATTCTCCATAACCCTTACTTGAACAGACGACGTGTGTGTTCTCAAAGCAAGTTCTTCATCGCTAAATTTATTTTTTACAAAAAAAGTATCCTGCATATCACGGGCAGGGTGTTCTTCAGGAAAGTTAAGCGCTGTAAAGTTGTGCCAATCATCTTCAACTTCAGGTCCTTCAGAAACCGAGAATCCAATTTTAGCAAAAATTTCTATTATTTCTTGTCGAACTAAGCTAATTGGGTGACGTGAGCCAACTGGAGTCTCAAGCCCAGGCAATGAAAGGTCTAAGTTAATATCGCCAACATCAGAGCCTTGATTAGTGCCATCTTTTAGATCCTGAATTTTTTGTTCAGCTTTAGCTTTAAGTTCATTTAGTTTTTGACCAAATAGCTTTTTGCTTTCGTTAGGTACGTTCTTAAAGTCTGCAAACAAACCTTTTACCAAACCTTTTTGACCTAAAAATTTAATTCTAAGCTGTTCGACATCTTCGGCTGTTTGTGCCTTAAGAGCCTCAACTTCCTTTAATAACTCATCTACCTTATCGAGCATAAAAATTCCAATTGGGCGGCAAAGATAGAGGAAACAACATCATTGGAAAGTATTTAACCACTTTTGCACCGTGAATCAGGGAATAAAACTTATGATTATTTCAGTAACAGGTTTTGCTTTTATGCAACTCTGTGTGAAATACATCAAACATATACCTACTACAGAAATTGTTCTTTTTCGTTCTTTAGTTTCTATAGCCCTTAGCAGTTTTGTTATTTGGAAACACAATTATTCGCCTTTTGGTGTAAATAAAAAATATCTGTTTTTTCGTGGGCTTTTTGGCACAATTGCATTAACCCTCTACTTTTTTACGCTTCAAAACCTGCCCATTTCTACAGCGGCAATGCTCCAGTACCTTTCTCCAATATTCACTGCATTTTTTGGAATTTGGTTACTGAAAGAGCCTGTTAAGCCAATTCGTTGGGTGTTCTTTTTAATATCCATTTTGGGCGTTTTTGTTGTTAAGGGTTTTAACCCAGACCTAAAGCTTATTTACTTAGGTGCCGGTTTACTATCAGCAATTTTTGCTGGGCTAGCTTACAATTGCATTAGAATTTTACGAAGTACAGATAAACCTGTTGTAATTGTTTTTTATTTCCCACTTGTAGCCATTCCAATTATGACTGTATTAAGTATTCCTGGCTGGGAATGGCCTCAGGGAAGTGATTGGTTAGTTATTGTTGCTATGGGTATTTTTACACAGCTTGGTCAGGTTTATATGACTAAAGCGCTCCATGCAGAAAAAGCCAATATTGTAACCCCAATTAAATATGCCGGTATTTTTTATGCCTTGAGCTTTGATTTTATTTTGTTTGGTGTTCAGTATGAGTGGATGACTTTTGTTGGAATGGCCATGGTTCTTGTCGGGGTATTACTGAACGTAATTAAGAAGGGTTAGACCAGTCTTTTAAAGACGCAATTTGTTTGAGGTTTAAAACCTCACTTAGCTCATCGTTACTAGCTTCTTTAATTCGCTTTACACTTTTGAATTTATTTAAAAGCTTTTCAACTGTTTTTGGTCCAATGTTAGGAATATCCACTAAACCGCTTTTTATATCTTTTGACCGTTTGTTTCTGTGGTGAGTTATTCCAAATCGGTGTGCTTCGTTTCTAAGATGTTGAATTAGCTTTAAACTCTCAGATCTTTTATCAATATAAATAGGAAATTGGTCGCCAGGAAAATAGATTTCCTCAAGTTTTTTAGCTATTCCAATAATGGTTATTTGCCCCCTTAGGTTTAATTCAACCAAACTCTCTAGTGCAGAGCTCAATTGCCCTTTTCCGCCATCAATAATTATTAGTTGTGGTAGGGGTTGGTTTTCATCTAAAAGTCTTTTATACCTGCGAAAAACCACCTCGCGCATACTGGCAAAGTCATCTGGGCCAACCACGGTTTTAATGTTAAAGTTGCGGTAATCTTTTTTGGAAGGTTTAGCGTCTTTAAAAACGACACACGCGCCAACAGCGTTTGTTCCTTGAAAATTAGAATTATCAAAACACTCAATATGAACAGGCATTTCTTTCATTCTAAGGTCTTTTTGAAGTTGACCTAAAATTCTATTTTTTCTTCTATCCGGATCAACCAGCTCTTGCTTGTTATGCCTATCCTTCATAAAATACTTTACATTTCGTAAAGACATTTCAATGAGTTTCAGTTTGTCTCCTCTTTGAGGAACGTTAAGTTTTAATTCTGGGATTTCTAAACTCGATTTTATCGACAAAAGAACCTCCCGAGATTGACTATTAAAACGACTTCGAATTTCTGGAATAACCATTTCAAGAATCTCGCTATCCTTTTCATCAATTTTTTTCTTAACCTCCACAGTATGAGCTTGAATAACCGCACCATTATTGATTTTCATAAAGTTAACGTACCCAAATTTATCATCAGAGATGATTGAGAAAACATCAACATTATTAATTGTGGCACTTACTACAGTAGATTTAAGCTGATAGTTTTCGAGTAATACAATTTGCTCCTTTAATTCTTGTGCTCGCTCAAACTCCAAGTTAGAAGCAGCCTCGTTCATGAGGCTCGCTAAATCTTTAACTACCTCATTAATATTACCCTTTAATATCTTTCGTATTCCTGAAATACTTTGTAAATAGTTTTCCTCGGATTGATAACCAACGCAGGGCGCTTTACAGTTTCCTATGTTGTATTCCAAACAAGCTCTAAATTTTTCCGCCTCTATGTTCTCTTGGCTCAGATTATACTTACAATTTCGAAGCTTGTATACCCGATTAATAAAATTTAATAGTGCGTGCATTGCTTTTAAAGAGGCGTAAGGCCCATAATACTCCGACCCATCTTTGATTAGATTTCGGGTATAAAACACACGGGGAAAACGTTCTTTTTTAATGCAAATCCACGGGTAGGTTTTGTCATCTCTTAAAAGGATGTTGTATCTAGGTTGATGACGCTTAATTAATGTGTTTTCCAATAACAAGGCATCGTAAGGACTGTCGGCAATAATGAACTCAATGCGTTCAATTTTACTAACCAAAACCCTTGTTTTTGCAGAGTGTTTGTCAACAGAAGTAAAATAACTTGAAACTCGAGATTTAAGACTTGTAGCTTTACCTACATAAATTATTTTACCCTCTTTATCAAAATACTGATAAACCCCTGGCTTTTTGGGTAGAGCTTTTATTTGATCTGTTAACTTTTGGGACTTAGCAATCACCTATCAAAAGTAGGGTAGTAATCTTTATTTGGTAAGGTTTGGTATACTTACTTTAAACGTTGTGCCGACATTTTTTTTAGAATCTACCTTAACATTACCCTTTACCAATTCGGCTGCCTCATTAGCAATATAAAGACCAATTCCCGCACCAGTGCTTTTGTTTGATGCTCGATAATAAATATCGAATATTTTCGGTAAAAGAGACTCTGAAATTCCTACTCCATTATCTGAAATTTCTAAAACACCTCCGTTAGCATCGTTTGAAAACGAAATTTTAACCCAATTCTCTTTCTTGGCAGTGTCTTGATATTTTATTGCATTACTGATTAGATTATTTAGTATGAACCTCATTCTTGACTTGTCGGTTCGCAGCGGGTAGCCTTGGGTTACATTGATTTCAATATTTATCGGACGTGTATCTTGCAAGTATTTGTGGTCATCCAAAACGGAGTGTATTAATGGCTCAATTTGAACTTCACGAATGTGCAACCCCGTTCTTTTGTTTCTATGAAAACTAAGAACATCTCTTGCAATGTATTGTAGTTTTTTTGTTGTGCTTTTTATTAATGACAGGTATTCTTCAGAGCCATCTTTATCTGCATCTATTAAATCTAAAAGCCCTAAAATATTAGAAAGAGGCCCGGTAATATCATGAGCTGTTGAATAAACCAATTTGTCCAATTCGTTATAAGCCTTGCTTAACTCTTGATTTCTAACGTTCAATAATGACCCATGATCGTAAAGGCTCAAAGACGCTTCAATTGCATTCTTTAATTCTTCTTCTGACCAAGGTTTGGCTAAAAACCTGAAAATTTCAGATTTATTAATCGCTTCTACCACTGCAAGCAGATCTGCATGGCCAGTTAGCATAATTCGTATAGTTTCCGGATATTGATTCTTAACGGCTTCAAGAAAAATTACCCCTGAAGTTCCTGGCATTTTGTAATCCGACAACACAACTTTGATTTTTTCCTTTGCCAAAATTTGCATTCCAATTTCAGGAGATTCCGCTATAAAAACTTGATATTCTCTTCTGAATAATGCCTTAAAAGAATTTAGGTTATTTA
Source organism: Salibacteraceae bacterium (assembly GCA_049599135.1). Lineage (GTDB taxonomy): Bacteria > Bacteroidota > Bacteroidia > Flavobacteriales_G > Salibacteraceae > UBA2108. Next base: position 13,247 of record JBMYOI010000009.1, on the reverse strand, counting down.
CTCTATCATCGACATAAAGGATTTTGTTATCCTCTTTATTGCGTGTCGTTTCCATCAATTGTGCAATGATTTAGCAATTGTAACCATAAACTCTGTTCCTTCACCCATAACTGAATTAACCTCAATTTTACCTTTATGGGATTCAATAATAGAAAAAACAATAGACAAACCTAAACCTGTACCCTCACCGACCTCTTTAGTGGTAAAAAATGGCTCAAATATTTTTTCTCTGACTTCGGCCGGAATACCAGGCCCGTTGTCTTTAATACTTATTGAAATGTTTTCTCCTAAATCTTTAGTGGTTATTATAATTTCTGCGTTTTCGGTAGGATATTCTCCAGTTGTCATGGCTTGAATTGCATTTATCAGAAGGTTAGAAAAAACTTGATTTAGTTTACCTGGATAACATTCAATTGCAGGGATATTTGAGTCATAATTGGTAGATATAGAAACAGATTCTTTTATTCCACTTTTAAGGATTACCAAAGTCGAGTCTATTCCTTCGTGAATATTAGCAAATTTCGCCTCCAACTCATCAAGTCTACTAAAATTCTTAAGGCTCTTAACAATTTCTGCGGTGCGCTCTGCACCATCTTGGATTCCATCCAAAAGCTGAGTCATTTCGTCCAAAACATATACATATTCAATATCCTTTTTGAGTTTTTCCACCTTAGAACTAATTTCGATATAGCGTTCTTCGGTAGTCAATTCATCATAAAGGTTAACCACCGTAATCACATCTTCTATGTCTCTTCGAAGTGGGCCAACATTGGAAGATACAAAATTAATCGGGTTATTAATTTCATGGGCTATTCCAGCCGTTAGTTGACCTAAACTTGCCATTTTTTCTTGACTCACCAAATTTGATTGTGCATTTTTTAGCGTGTTTAAAGTCTCTTCCAGGTCAATAGTTCTTTCTTTAACTTTTTGCTCAAGTAAAATGTTTTGCTGCTTAGTCATAGTTTCTTTTTCTCTAAGCGCAAGAAGTTTTCTTTCCTTTGAGTTTCTTGCCTCATTTTGCAATCTGTTAATTTTGTCCGCCAGGGCTAAAGCCAATAGCCCTACCTCGATTGTCGCACCTAAGGGCATGCTATAAGCTGTAAAGCTGTTATACGGAACGATGCTCAGGTCTTTTAAAACAAAAAGAATTACACCAAAAAGGAAGAAGGACCATGCTGCAGTGAAAAATTTTGCGGGGCGATATCCCGATTTGCTCGACATAATACTTCCTGTTAAAACAACAAAGGATCCCAGGAACGCACTCATATTGATCGTATTAAATGAGAGTTGATATTCACCAAGAATAAGAAATATTGTGGCAATTAAATAGAAAGCCACAAAACTTAATACAACTTTATAAAAACGGGGTTGCTTTTCTTTTAAATGTAAAAACTCTACTACAAAAAACAATACACCTAGACCCGATAGAATCCCTCCTAAATAAATACTGATTTCGGATAAAAAAGAACTAGAGTAAGTTAAATACTTGTATGTGTACCCAAACAACGTAAACTGCGCGAATCCGATTGAAATTATATACGCCAAATAGTACGCGTATATTCTCTCTTTAATTGAAATATATATAAATAGGTTATAAAAGAACATAATCAAGAGTACGCCCATAAACATACCCATTAACAAGTCTTTCTTTAACAACTTATCCAAAATGTTTGCCTCACTCGTAATTAAAGTTGGCAATATTATTTGGCTCCCATTATACGATTTTACCACCACTCTAAATTTTTTCAATTTTTTCGAAATAGGTAATATAAAATCTTGATGATTAATTCTGTGGTTTGAAAAGGGCCTAGTTACACCAGATATAAGGCTGTCAATTAGTTGGTTTTCATTGTTAAAAATGTAAACTTCAAATATGTCGATAATAGGAAAGGGGAAACTAATAACAAGATTTTCATTCGTTAAATTATTTACTTCAAACCGCAAATAATGTGTGTTTTTTGAAACCCCAAAATTTAATATATCATCTAATTCTGGTTTAAGGCTATCAGAAGTAAGAAGTTCGAATGGTTGTTTTGACTTATCAAAAACCGACCAAGATTCAATTTGTTTACCAAAGTTTCGAATCTCGAGGCCTTTATAAGCCACAACTCCAGCATTTCCAACCTGGAAACAAAAAAGTAAAATAATTAATAAACTACCTTTCATATACCGAAAAATCAACAATTGATAACTTCAAGTTATACTCAATATTAACTTTTTTACCTCTATTTTCATCATCTTGCATTTGATTTGGATTTAATCTAAGTTGGTGTATTTTGGCTCTTTCAACTTCCGTGGCAAACGGAAGTGAAACGGTATCTTCAACAATACAAGCCGTTGCCAAAAGATCTACTTTAGGGTAATAAAAGGTTCCCTCATTACCAACATGGGGAAATTTATTAAATCCAAAATTTCTTGAAATTCTTACTGATAACGGTGAGCATAGCGTCCAACAACTACCAAGCCCAAGCTGGTCAAGTATAGTTACACCACATCGAACAAGATAAACCGCCCCAATGCCCATGCCTGCGACCTCCATAGAATTCCATAACCCACAAAATTCCCCGGTCCCTTTTGGCGCATAGTTTCTTACTACTTTTTCAACCGTCGGATCCAATTCTCTTGTAGCCTCTTCGATGGGTAAGTCCTGAGTGCCTCCCAAAACATGAATTCTCGCCCCTCCATAAACCTTTCTATTTTCATCCTGAGATTCGCATATGATAACATAAGATGCCGGGTTGTATTTCCACTCATATGAGGATGACGATACTTGCGTAACCCCAACCGCCGTTAACACTCTTTTATGTCCCTCTATGAACTTATCACAAGACTCAGGATCATCGACTGCCCGAAAGGCTCTTATTCGAACATAATACTTATCACCTTTCTGCATTCGGAATCAAATTTGACAAGTCAATGTAATATCTCCCTGATTTTATAGTTTCATTTAAAAAGATTCGCCTTACAACATTTGCCGTTACCCCACCTCCCATGACAACTGAAGATGCCAGTTGAGGCCATGTTGAAATAGAACCTCCAATTTCTTGAATTGAAAGTTTTGCTCTGTCTGATAGGTTTTCAAAATCAATCACTTGACCTAGCAACGCAGCCTTCTCTTCTGGGCCTAGTTCAAAATTATATGGTGGGTCAAAATCACCAATTAACCCATTAAAGTATTGTATTTCATTGTCCAAATCGTATCGCTCTATATCAATCATTCCTCGATCGCTGGTATCCATCAAAACAGGAATACCCAATTCTTTCGCTTTTTTTCGAATTAAAATTTTTATTTCTAAGCTATCGCATTCATCGATAACTAAATCTAGTTTTCCTCCCCCAGTAAAAAACTCGTCAATGTTATTATTCTGAAGTCCTTTAGAAAACATTTTAACCGATAGAAAAGGGTCAATTCCAAGTATTTCACGCTTGGTAGAAACCGTTTTAGCTAGGTTATAATCCTTTAAGGGTGTTTTTAAACGATTTAAATTGCTCAATTCAATTGTATCAAAATCGGCAATCCTTAATTCTTCGAAAGTTCGCTCCAAGGCCATTGTTAATGACACAGTACGGCCAACCGAAAGCCCAACTACCCCAACTTTTTTGGATGACAGTAAAGCTTGTTCTTCTGCTGTGATTTTATATAAGTTTCGCGATGTACGAATTGCAATAAAATCTTTCTCAGAAACTATTTTAATTAATGTACGATCCCAGGGGTAGTAAACCCAAGTTGGTTCAGCTTTATTTAAATACTCATCTTGTTCACGGGGTGACAAAGAGTAGAGTTTTGTTTTCCTGAGCTCTTTTTTTTGATCTTCAAAAAAGTCAAATTTTGTTATTGAATCATCATTCAATAAGCGGTTAAAAAGCTCTTTATCAAAGTCTCCTGAAAATAATAATAGACCGTCCGTTTTTTCCATAATCTTCAAAAAAATCGGTTAACTGGTATTTCCCAAATATATACAAGAGCTTTACTAATTTAGAGCTCAAGTATTTTTATTTTTATCTTGCCTTAAATTCATAGTATGGAACCCGTTAAAATTGAACCTGATTTCGATGAAAAACCAAAAATTCTTTATGTTGACGATGAAGAGAATAATCTGAATTCGTTTAAGGCTGCCTTTAGACGCCAGTTTGATATTAGTATTGCTATTAATGCGAACGAGGCGTTGAAATTGATTGACGAAAATGAAGCCCCTTTTGAGGTTGTTGTTTCCGATCAGCGAATGCCAGAAATAACTGGTGTTGAATTTTTAGAGACTATTAAAACGTCAAGCCCAAAATCGGTCCGTATGTTGCTTACTGGTTTTGCGGACCTACAAGCAGTTATGGATGCTATTAACCGTGGTGAGGTTTATCGCTACATGACCAAGCCATGGGATGAGGCCTATTTAAAAAGAACCATTAATGATGGGGTTGAGTTATTCCGTTTAAGAGAACGAAATCAATTCAAAACAAATACTTTGTTAAGGGTTAATGAGCAATTGGAGTTTTTGGCTCGCCAAGGACTCATATCATAACACCTACCAACGTTATTGAAAAAACGGAAGCAAACCCAACTAAGGTACCAATAATTATTTGGGGTAGGTTGTGAGCTTTTAAGTGAAGCCTAGCAAAACCTATTAAGCCCCACAACAAAACCAAAGCGGCTATTTCAATGCGATAGTCTGCTGCAAACTTCATGTAAAGCGCAATTACCGCCCCCAACACTCCGCTTACACCAACCATATGAACGCTAATTTTGGTAAAAAAAGTAAGCGCAAAAGTTAGAAATACCGAAAGTGTCATTCCTAAAAACACAGATAATACTATTGGAGGCAAGGCCGATTTTTGCATAATATTATAGCTAAATCCATAAAAAATGCACGTTACTCCAAACGGAATCAATCGATCTTTTCTCTCTGATAAATGAAATGATTTTATCACTCCGCGAAACTTTAAAAGGCCTAAAATCAAGATGGGAAATACAATAGTGTTCACCACAAGAATGATATACAAGTATATTTTCATGGCAGGCTGAACCGTAAACTTTAAATAGGAGTCTAAGCTTAATATTAATGCCAAACCAAGTGTAGGCATCAATATTGGGTGAAACAGATAACTAATCCAGCGAGACAATACCATTATAACTCTTTTCTTAACCTTGCCACGGGAATATTCAATTGTTCACGATATTTCGCAACCGTTCTTCTCGCTATATTATACCCTTTTTCATTCAACAGTTCAGCTAATTTTTGATCCGTCAAAGGTTTCTTTTTGTTTTCAGCAGCAATAGCTACATCTAAAATCTTTTTTACTTCACGAGTTGAAACTTCTTCACCATCACTAGTAGAAAGCGACTCTGAAAAGAAACTCTTTAGTAAAAAAGTTCCATAAGGAGTTTGAATATACTTACTATTTGCAACCCTTGATACTGTAGATATATCCATTTGAATAACATCAGCGATGTCCTTCAAAATCATTGGGTTTAGTTTTGTTTCATCTCCAGTAGAAAAATACTCTTTTTGATGCTCTATTATTGTTTTCATAGTTAACAAAAGTGTTTGCTGACGCTGACGAATAGCATCAATAAACCATTTTGCTGAATCCAACTTTTGCTTAACAAACATCAACGTATCTTTTTGCTCTTTGGACGGCTTGCCTTTGCTTTTTTGATAATCTTCAATTAAACCTGCATACTGTCTGCTAATCTTTAATTCAGGAGCATTACGACGATTTAGTTTTACTTCAAGTTCATCATTTTCATCAAGCGATAAAATAAAATCAGGAATAATAATTTGACTTGATCGACTATCCGCACTTGAGTTTCCTGGTTTTGGGTTTAACTTTTTAATTTCTTCGTCCGCCGCTTTTAACGCACGCTCATCAATTTCGAGGCCCTCCAGAATTTTTTGGTAATGCTTTTTAATATACGCGTCAAAGTACTCTTCTAACACAGCAATAGCGGTTAACGACTCAACTGTTTTTTCTTTTTTTCGCTTGAGTTGAATCAATAAGCATTCTTTCAAGTCTCGAGCACCTACACCTGGCGGATCAAAAGATTGAATGACTTTTAAAAGGCGAGTAACCGTTCTTACATCAGTCATTATATTTTGAGTAAATGCTAAATCATCTACTATAGCTTCAATTTCTCTTCTCAAATACCCCGACTCATCTAAGCTACCGATTAAATGATCGGCAATTAAGTATTCTTCTTCATCTAAATCCTCGGTATCAAGTTGACGCTCTAATCGTTCAGAAAAAGAACTACCTGTAGATATTGGAGTGCTTTTATCTTCATCATCAGCACTATGATTGGAAATAGAGTATTTGTATGATGGTTCATCATCTACGTAATCAGAAAAGTCGAACTCCTTTTCGGCTTCAGTCTTTTCTTTAATAACATCACCGTAATTATCTTCTTGAGAGCTAAACTCATCCTCCTCCTCTTCACGACCTTCGTCTAGAGCAGGGTTATTTTCTAATTCTTCTTTTATTCTGGCTTCAATTGCCACAGTAGGTACTTGCAACAATTTCATTAATTGAATTTGCTGAGGACTTAACTTTTGAAGTAGCTTTAAGTTTAACTGTTGTTTTAATGCCATGACTAAATATTTAGTGATTACAATTTAAATAAAATCATGCCAAAAGCTGTGCCAATAAAAAGTGCTGGTAAATAACGAACGATAAAAAACACGGTATAGCCTTAATTACAAGGCGATTACAGTGATTGTTATTTTACCTTAAAAACTTAAACAGATCGTTTCCGTTAGCAAAAACAAAAAGTGAGAGCAATAGAAGAATACCCACCATTTGGGCATACTCCATAAACTTATCGCTTGGTTTTTTACCGGTAATCATTTCCCAAAGAGTAAACATTACATGCCCCCCGTCTAAAGCAGGAATAGGTAATAAGTTCAACACGGCAAGCATTATACTTAAGAATGCTGTCATGTTCCAAAATATTTGCCAGTCCCAAACTGGTGGAAATAAATTGCCAATAGCAGCAAACCCACCTACGCCTTTGTAAGCTCCCGTGCTTGGGTTAAAAATTAGTTTTAGTTGCTTAAGGTATCCGCTTATCTGGCCTACAGCCTTGTTTATTCCAGCTGGGATAGCTTCAAAAAGTCCATATTCATGAGTTTCAAGCTGATAATACCCCAGTTTTTCTAAATCGTTCAAGCCAAGGATTCCGTATTCAACACCAATTGTGCTTTCTTCAGAGACTTGGACGTTTAATTGTTCAGTCATTCCGTTGCGGTTAACTACCATAGTAACTTCTTGACCTTTATATTTTTTTGCAACCTCTTTAAACTGGTCTACAAAAGCAATTGATTCACCATTCATAGAAACCAGTACATCTTTTGGCTGAATGCCAGCGTTTAAATTGTGACTGTTTTCAGGCACCGAATTGATAATAAAAGGCATTCGATACATAAAAAGGAGTTTTTTATCCTCATCAATTAGCCTTTCAATAAAATTATCGGGAATGGTTATTACTTCCGAAGATCCATCTGCACGCTCAACTTGAACATCTCCTCCATAAAGCATTTCTCCCATGATACCTGAAAAACGCTCAATTTTAACATCGTTAATGGCTAGAATTTTATCTCCGTTTTCAAAACCCATTTCAGTTGCCAAAGAATCAAAAACCCAAACTCCATTTTCTAAATTCTCGTTAGGTAAATATTTTTCACCCCAAGTGAACATCACCCCGGCATAAATAACCATTGCCAACAAAAAATTAACGGTTACCCCGCCAATAAGAATTATTAATCGTTGCCACGCTGGCTTGCTTCTAAACTCCCAAGGTTCTGGTTCTTTTTTTAGCTGTTCAGTGTCCATTGACTCGTCCACCATCCCAGATATTTTTACATACCCGCCAAGTGGGATCCAGCCAATTCCATATTCAGTATCACCTTTTTTGAATTTAAACAAAGAGAATTTCCAATCGAAAAACATGTAGAATTTTTCAACTCGTGCACCAAATAACTTTGCAGGAATAAAATGTCCTAACTCGTGAAGTACTACCAATAACGATAGACTTAAGAAAAATTGGAGTGCTTTTATTAGAATGTCTTCCATAATTCAAGTTTCAGGCGGCAAATTTGCGCTTTTGAGTGCAGCAAAAGAAATATTAAGTCTTTTAAAAAAAGGATTGAGAGGTAAAAAAGGTTAATGTGTGCCTATCAGCAAAGCTTTTGCGCCAATTTTCGTGTTTCTAAATCGGTATCTACATAGTCTTGGTAGCTCGGTTTTGCAACAAAACCAACTTTATCCATACAATCTGAATTGATTCTTGCAATGTCTAAGAAACCAATTTTATCTCTTAAAAAGGCATCAACCGAAATTTCGTTGGCCGCATTTAATATACAAGCCGAATTTCCGCCATTATTCAATGCGTTATATGCTAATTGCAGGTTTTGAAAAACCTCAACATTTGCTTTTTCAAAAGTCAAATTTGGGTAATCCATAAAATTGAACCTAGGAAAATCATTTTTTATTCGATCGGGATATGCAATGGCATATTGAATAGGAAGTTTCATGTCTGGCAAACCCATTTGTGCTTTCATGCTTCCATCTTCAAACTGAACTAAAGAATGTACAATAGATTGTGGGTGAACAATCACATCAATTTGTTCGGTTTTTAAATTAAAAAGCCATTTGGCCTCAATAACCTCAAGTCCTTTATTCATCAAAGAAGCAGAATCAATGGTAATTTTTGCTCCCATCTCCCAATTAGGGTGTTTTAAAGCCTGTTCTTTCGTAACCGTTTTTAATTGGTTGGCGGTCCAACCTCTAAATGGGCCGCCAGAGGCCGTGAGGTAAATCTTTTCTATTGGGTTGTGGAATTCACCCGCCAAACATTGAAAAATAGCAGAGTGCTCAGAATCAACGGGGTAAATATTTACCCCTTTTTGAGCTGCAAGATGTGTAACAATATCTCCCGCCACAACCAAAGTTTCTTTGTTAGCCAAAGCAATACTTTTTCCTGCTTCTATTGCCGCTAACGTTGGTTTAAGGCCAGCATACCCAACGAGTGCAGTTAAAACAATATCAACTGAATCGTATTCAACAACTTGTGAAAGTGATTCCGGCCCAGCATAAACCTTTATATCATCTTCCCAAAGGGCATCATTTACCTTTTTAAACTGAGTTTCATCAACAATAACAACTGCGTTAGGCTTAAACTTTTTGGCCTGTTGAATTAATAAATCTGCATTTCGATTTACTGTTAAAATTTCAGCATGAAATTTATCTGGGTTTTCGTCAATTACCTCCAGGGCTTGAGTTCCTATGCTTCCCGTTGAACCAAGAATGGCAATTCCTTTTGTCTTTTCACTCATAATTATCCGTCAAAAATAGCAATAGGTACTAGCTAATTCTCTTTTTATATCATTTCAACAAAATAAAATGCCGAATGTTTTGTTATTTCGTGGCTATGCAAAAACTATTTCTGCTTTTTATCATAAACCTACTTTCGTTTAGTTCGATATGCCAACAAGTCGCAATTGGTGAATGGCGCGATTTACTTACCTATTCTAATGTAGGAAAAGTAGCAATGGCAAACCAAAAGGTCTATGCGGCAAGTCAATCGGGAATGTTTTATGTTGACTTAGAAGACAATTCCATACAACGCTTGAGTACCACAAACGGCCTAAACGGAATTCAAGCTACCGCACTTAACGCCCCAGAAAATGGTGAGTTTGTATTTGTTGGTTACGAAGATGGAAGCTTTGATATTATTGAAGGTCAACAAATTCAAACTGTAAACGACATTAAGCGAAGCCAAATAGTTGGTAATAAAGAGGTAAATCATTTTAATTTTTACGACAGCACAACTTGTTTTATTTCAACTGGTTTTGGAATATTGCAATACAACCCTATCAGGCGTGAGTTTAAAGAGACATTTATTATAGGTCAAGGGGGTACGAATGTATTCGTGAACTCTACCGTTGTTTTTCGAGATACGCTTTACGCTTTATCGAATGCTGGAATATATAAGGGGGCATTAAGCTCATTTCTATTTGATCCAAACAATTGGCAAAAAGACAATTCTTTTCCTATGCCAAACAGCAACCTTAACCCTGGTATTGTTTTTAGAGATGAGCTTCATGTTAATGTATCCTCTACAAACTTTCGACAAGACACAGTTTACTCTTATAATGGTAGTTCTTGGGTTTTAAACGATACTTTAACCAACGAAAACAACAGGAGTTTTTCTATAAAATCGAATACACTGTTAGTCGCTAACAGTACTAGTTTTGAGGTTTATGATACAAACTGGTCAGTAATAAGAAGAGAGTTTGAAGCCAACAGCCAGTCAATTAACCCACAATATGCAATATATGGAACCAATGACGAAATTTGGTTCGGTGATGCAAACCTTGGATTAATTAGAAACTATAAGGCCTTTAACAATGATGAATATTACTTGCCGGGCCCAGCATCAAACAAAGCCTTTCGACTTAACTCGGGAAGGTCTAATATTTATGTGAGTGCTGGTGGGTACTCCGATTTACAAATTCGATTAGCAAACAAACCAGAAGTTAGCCGTTTGGGTAATGATGTTTGGACTCCATTCAGCAGTCAAACTGTACCTGATTTTGATACACTTACCGATATTGTTCATGCCGCCGAAAACCCAAATGACGATTCTGAATTTGCAGTAGCCACCATGAGTGGTGGTGTTGTTATTTTTAAAAATGATGTGGTGAAAAATATTTATGGCTTTGAAAACTCACCCCTTTCTAGCATTCAAAATATAGCCACTTATGTAACTGGTGTTGATTATGATGAATTCGGGAATTTATGGATGGCAAACTCACTTTCATTCCAACCAGTTCACGTGCTATCAAAAAACGGGTGGGTAAGTTTTACCATCGGAAATCAAAATACACCGGAAAAAACGAATCAGCTAATTGCCACTCCTTGGGGTCACATTTGGTATATTATACCGGGAATTGGCATTGGAGTTTTGGATTATAATGGAACCTTAACTGATTTTACTGACGATAAGTATCTTGAGTTGACTCCCACCATTGGACTTGGTCATTTACCTAGCAACGAAATAAATGCCATGAAAATTGATTATGATGGTCATGTTTGGGTTGGTAGTAATGCTGGGTTAAGAGTGTTTTATAATGCGTCTCAAATTTTTAACAGAACCGATATTGACTCTAGAGATATTTACATTAATCAAGATGGCCAAACCCAAATTTTATTAGAAAATCAATTTGTAACTGACTTCTATGTTGACCCCAGTAATAGAAAGTGGATTTCTACTCGTGGCAATGGGGTTTATTTAATGTCGCCTGATGGAACTGAAGAGGTTCAACATTTTACAGTAGAAAATTCACCATTATATACCGATAATGTAAATAGTGTAGCGGTAAACGAAAAAACAGGTGAAGCTCTATTTGCTACTGAAAAAGGAATTATTGCTTATCGAGAAACAGCCACGCAATCTGGTGATTTTTCTAATATTTATGCGTTTCCAAACCCCGTTTTACCCGACTATGATGGTATTATAGGAATTAACGGAATGTCTGACGAGTCAAGTGTAATAATTACTAATGCCGCCGGTAATAAAATACACGAAACAGTTAGCTCCGGAGGACAAGCCACATGGGACGCCACCGACTTTAACGGAAATAGAGTGCCTAGCGGCGTTTACTTAATTTTCTGTATCAGTCCGGAAGGAGAAAACAAAGGAGTTGCCAAAATACTAATCGAAAATTAGTATCCTAAATCGTCCCAAAGAAGTACTTTATATTCTTGAATTTCTTCTCGGTTAAATTTATTGTCAGAATCGGTCAACAAAGAAAGGAAGTACTCAAAAGAAGTTTCATCTGAACCCTCTCTATCTTCTTCAAAAATATCAATATTGAAATCTTCATTCGCTTGAATGTGCTCATAAGTTAAACGCGTAACTTTTGTAAGTGTAGGGTCTCCAGCTGCTTTATAAACCTCGCGAAGTTCTTTTAATGCATTAATTAAGTCTGTTCCTGCAAAACCACTTTTTTTGTATACCGATTTAACTTTATCTAATTCCTTCATTGCTTTCTAATTTGCGCCAAATTTAACTCGATTAATTCCAAATCGTTGTACTCTTAGAGCCTAATTTTTATAATATTGACAGAAATTAAAATCATGGCCATGACTAGATTCATACTTTTCGCTTCCACCGTACTATTATTTAATAGTTGTTTTTCTCAAAAAGGAGAGACTTATGCTGAGAGGTTGGGCTACCCTAGCGGTAAAAAAATTATCATTCTCCATATTGATGATGCAGGAATGTCATTCGATTCAAACGAAGGTGCTTATGACGCACTTACCAATGGAGTTTCGAATAGTGTAAGTGTTATGATGCCTTGTCCTTGGGTGCCCGATTTTTTAGGTAGAATAAAAGATAAACCCAATTTGGATGTAGGAATGCACGTGACACTAAATAGCGAATGGGATACTTATCGTTGGGGGCCAATTGCCGGAAAAGATGCTGTACCAAGTTTAGTTGACGAACAGGGTTATTTCTGGCCTTCAACTGGTCAATCAGCCCAAAACGGAAACCCTGCAGATGTTGCCACCGAAATAAACGCTCAACTAGCCAAGGCTCGTGCGATGGGCTTAAACCCAACACACATTGATGCCCATATGGGAACCATTTTTTCAAGAGAAGATTTTATTACTGAATACGTGAAATTGGGAATGATGAACCATATTCCGGTTATGTTTCCTTGCGGCCATAACACCTATTTTAAAAACTTTTTGCGTGAGCAGATGAAGTTCAAACTAATGGCTCAAGGTAAATATACTGAAGGAATGGAGTTGCCGTTACCAATGAGTGATGCTCAAGGTGCTGAAATGGGAGAACGACTTTGGGGAGCTGGCTTGCCAGCAATTGACGATTTACACAACCAAAGTTACGACTGGGTTTTTCCTGAAGGCATGGAAATGACGGACGCTAACATTATGGAGTTTCGACGAGAGAAGTACAAAGAAATAGTGAACGGTTGTAAGCCTGGAATAACCATGATTATCATGCATTGCACCAACCCTACTGAGGCTTTTCACAGTATTTCTGAAGAAAGTTTTTACGTTAGAAAAGGAGATTACTTGGTAATGAAAGATCCTAATTTCAAGAAGTTTTTAGAAGACGAGGGAATTATTTTTACCACTTGGAAAGAGTTAGGAGTAAGAAGAAATAAGCTGGGTAAGTAAGGTCTAAGAAAAATATCGTTTCTGAAAAACGACAATCATACCTACGCCAG
>JBMYOI010000008.1:0-65185 GCA_049599135.1 Salibacteraceae bacterium | reverse complement strand
AAATCGGCAATGTCCACTCCCATACTAAAATAGGATATGTGTCCAAATCTTTGTTTTGCTTCTTCTTTGAAAGTACTGTTTCCCTGATTTATGTAAAGCAAATCTGGAGAGTCATAGTCACTAGAAATATAGATGTCTTGATAGCCGTCTAAATTGATGTCTGCAATGGCGATACCCAAACCAAACCCTCCAAATTTTTCTTCGATTAAACCGGCAGATTTTGAAACGTCGACAAATAGGTTGTTGTCATTTCTGTAGAGATGATCTTTTGAAAGAATGGCAACATCATTTTTACTGGGACCATCTTTTTTACTCAACCACTCGTTAGCATGATTCATTACATATAGGTCAAGGTCTCCGTCGTTATCAAAATCAAAAAAGACACTTTGACTTGTCCAACCGGTATCTGCAATACCGAATTGTTCAGCGGATTCTTTGAAAGTCAAATCTTTGTTGTTTATGTATAGTGCATTTTTTTTATCGTTACCGAGTTTGTTGCCGCCATTACTAATGTAGATATCTTGGTATCCGTCGTTATTTATGTCTACAATGCAAACGCCGTTTCCCCAAGCTTTACCACCTAAAATTCCTGCACTTTCAGAAATGTCTTTAAATTGAAAGCCACCTTGGTTAATATATAATGCGTTACTTACATCGTTTCCTGTGAAGAAAACGTCTTTTAAACCGTCATTATTAAAATCACCTATGCCAACACCACCTCCATTATATATATTGGAAACTGAGATATTCGGTTCGAGAGATTTCTCCTATATTATTTGAAAAGTGAATGTTCGAAGAGTCGGGGTGAACTTTTTCAAAAAGTCTGAAAACGCTTTTCTGTTTTGAAGACTCTTGTTTTTCTTTAGGTTTTCTACTTTCTTCTTGGCATGAATATATGAGTAGAAGTATCAGTGAAAAAATAAGTGTTTTAATAAATACATTCATGCGTAATATTTTATATGTCTAATAAAGACACTGCTTTACACTATTTAATTTTTATCACCTGTACTTTCGAGTCATTTTTAGCGGCAATAATGTATGCGCCATTGTTATAGGTGTTTACAATTTCAAGTTGCTTCACATCACCAGGTATGTATAAACCGGTTTTAGAATATTCGTAAGCCACCCACTCGTTTTTTGAGTTCATTCTTAACACAAGGCCAATAGATGCATCTGCTCTAGGAGTTTCTACTTCTGCAGTATATAAATTTCCTCCAAGGACGACTTCTTTATCTTTTGTGCTAACAAAGTCGGTGATCATAGAGAATTGACTCATTTTAGGTAAGGCTGAAATTTTAAACTTGCCGCTACCCTGATTTTCAACATAAACAGATTCGAATGTGGTCGCTTGATAATTTAGAGCGGTTTTGAGTTTTTCGCCATAAACATCCTTAATAGTAGCACTTGCAAATTCATTATAAGTAGGATACTTTTCTTTAATAAAGGGCATTTGTTGTGAACTACATTGCCTTCCTCTTACAGGATAACAAGCCCCGTGATCGTAGTATCCTAAAACAATGTCAAAACTTCCGTTTTCGTCAAAGTCGTTACACCAGATTTGGAAGGGGGCATCTTTACTTGCTTTATATTTATAGTTTAAGCCTAAATTTCCGACCATAAAATCTTCATCACCATCACCATCAAAGTCTTTTGTGATTAGGCCGCTCCACCACCCAACGAGCTCATCAAGCTCGCTAGATTTATCCCAAGTCAATTTACCATTTTCATTTTTTAGTAACATGATAGGCATCCACTCACCAACAACGATTAAATCAAGGTCTTTGTCATTGTCATAATCAATCCATTTGGCATTTGTTACTAAACCGGCCATTTTGATTTCTGGTGAAACAGAATCGGTGACGTTGATGTATTTTCCGTTGTCAAATTCTAGAATTCTACTTTCGGCAGGGAAGGGATATTTACCCGGTTCGAGCCTACCACCAACAAATAGATCTAGATCACCGTCATTATCATAATCTCCAGCAGTAATTGCTTTTCCGCTAATAGCTCCTTTAGGAAGAATTCCTTTGGTAAGTGCCAAAACCCCTCTTCCTTTGTTTTCGTATAGCCTATCTTGATACAAATTGTTTTTAGGTTCAAACTCATTTCCTCCGCTTACTACATACAAATCGTTATCTCCGTCATTGTCGTAATCATAAATTAGCGCTCCTAAGTCTTCGTGTTTTTTATTCTGAATTAATACGGGAATTTGTTGTTTGGTAAACGATCCGTTTTTGTTTTGGAAATAAATAGCTGCGGTTTGATTGTGGGCACCACCCATGTAAATGTCGTCAAAACCATCTTCATTTAAATCTCCAACAGCCATGCCTGGGCCATGTTGAGAATTTCGGTGAGGTAATAAGATTTCTTTTTTAAAGTCGTCGTATTTGTTCTCGACGTGAGTAAAGTTAATTCCTAACTCATTTTCGATTTTTTCGAACTGCTTATCTATGGTTTTGATTTTAGAAGAAGCTAAGTTTGATTCTTTAGATACCTCAATACTTTGATTGATTGCAGAATTCAACTTACTTACTGTTCCATCCTTCCATTCAATCGATATTTCTACCTCTCCAGAAAAGTCACCTAAACCAAAATGAATCTCTGAATTACTGCTTGACAAATATCCTCTAGTTGGTTGAACTTGTTGTGTTTGTTCAGTGTTGCCAGTTTTTACCTTAATTAAGGCTCCAATTCGAGTTCCTTGGTCTGCTATAACTTTAATGGTTAAGTAGTTGTTTTCTAAATTTTCGGATTTGTTTTCATAAACAAAAGCAAGATCTTCGATATTATTCATGACTAGGTCTAAATCACCGTCGTTATCTAAATCACCAAAGGCAGCTCCTTGAGTAAAGCCTTTTTTTGATAAACCCCATTCGTACGTTTTTTTAGAAAAGGTAAAATCACCATTGTTTTTGTAAACGTAATTTGAGAGGGGGGTACTGGGCGTACTTTTAAATAATTCAAACTTTGCATCAGTAGGTAGTTGGTCGCTACTTGGATATTTTACCCTTACCAAACGGTTAAAGTCATTGTCTCTGTCATCAAGACGATACCCGTTTGTTACCAGCAGGTCTTTTTGCCCATCATTGTCAAAATCGGCAAATAGTGGAGCCCAACTCCAATCTGTACTGCCAACACCTGCAATTTGTGCGACATCAGAAAACGTTCCGTTTCCATTATTTAATTGAAGTGTATTGTACATGTACTGATGCGGTAAACCGAACCTCACCAATTCATAAAATTTTTGAGGTGCCATGGCTCCCATTTGGGTTTTTAATCTAAAGTGATCTTCAGCAGACATGTCAAGTGCGATGAAGTCCATTAGTCCATCGTTATTAAAATCAGCTATATCCGACCCCATGCTATACAAGGCTATGTGGGTAGTGCGCTTTTTTACTTCTTCTTTAAAAGTGCCATCACCTTGGTTCATGTACATATAGTCAGGCTCATCATAATCATTAGATACATATAGGTCGGGGTAACCATTTTGGTCTAAATCTCCAACAGTAACGCCTAAGCCATGTCCTCCAAATGATTCAACTTTAAGGCCGACCTTTTTAGAAGATTCAATGTATTTGCCATTTTCGTTAACGTAAAAATGATCTTCTCCACGTACAGCATTTTTGTAATTGTCGCGGCTCATTTTTTTATCATTCTTCCATATGTTAGGGTGGTTAAGTACAAAAAGATCGAGGTCGTTGTCGTTGTCAAAATCTAGAAATATACTTTGAGTGCTCCAGCCAGTATCGGCAATTCCATATTCTTGTGCCTTATCTGTGAACGTTAAATCACCATTGTTGATTAGTAAGGCATTTTTCCTTTTTTCGGTTTTTCGATTACCACCCTTACTAACGTATATATCTAAAAAACCATCGTTGTTTATATCGATAACTGAAACACCATTACTCCAGGCTTGTTTTAATGATGTGCCCGAACTTTCGGTAATATCTTCGAATTTTAAATTCCCTTTGTTTAGGTATAATTTGTTTGATACTTCGTTTCCAGTAAAATAAACGTCAGATAAGCCATCATTATTGAAATCGGCTATAGCTACACCACCTCCATTAAATTGGTATTGGAAGTCGAAGAATTCAATTTCTGCTTCGGGAGAAAAAGTGTTGTTAAAAGCAATCCCAGTTGAGTCGGCGTTAAGCAGTTTAAATAGAGTCTCTGATTTCTTTGATTTTGTAACTTTTTCTTTCTTTTCTGATTTCTCTTTTTCTGAACAAGAGATAAGAAAAGCAATTGATGTAATTAGAATCAGTAGATATCTAAACTTCATAATCTATTATTTTGGATTTGCGTATTTGGAAACATCGGCAGCTGTTATTTCATTTTCACATAATATGATTAGCCTTTCAATGATGTTTCTTAATTCTCTGATATTTCCGGTCCAATTGGTTTGTTTTAAAGCTTGGTAACCGTCATCTGAAATAGTGATTTCAGGAAGCCCCATTTCGTTGCATATAAGCTTTAAAAAGTATTGGGCTAACATGGGTACATCTTCGCTTCGGTCGTTCAATGAAGGGACCTTAATTAGAATCACACTTAACCGATGATAAAGGTCTTCTCTGAAATTTCCTTCTTCAATTTCCTTAACTAAATCTTTGTTAGTGGCTGCTAGTATCCTGACATTTACTTTAATGTCTTTTTCACCACCAACACGTGTTATTTTATTTTCTTGAAGTGCCCTTAAAACCTTTGCTTGGGCACTAGCACTCATGTCCCCAATTTCATCAAGAAAAAGTGTGCCACCTTCGGCTTGTTCAAATTTGCCCTTTTTGGTTTTTACGGCTGATGTAAAGGCACCTTTTTCATGCCCAAAAAGTTCACTTTCAATTAATTCTGAAGGGATAGCGGCACAATTTACTTCTACAAAAGGCTGTTTTTTTCGTGGGCTTTTTTCGTGAATTTCTTTAGCAACCAATTCTTTCCCTGCTCCGTTAGGTCCGGTAATCAAAACTCTTGCTGAAGTTGGAGCGACTTTGGTAATCATTTCATGAACCTCCTTGATTCCTTGAGATTCACCTATTATACTTCCACCAGTATAGCTAATGATTTTCTTTCTTAACGATTTTGTCTCTTGAACCAGTTGGTCTTTGGCTAAACCATTTCTGATTATTACGAGCAAACGATTTAAGTCCAGTGGTTTTGGGAGGTAATCATACGCTCCTTTCTTAATTGAGTTTACGGCAGTTTCAATGGTGCCATGCCCCGATATCATGATGATAGTTGAGTCCGGTTTACTTTCTAGTGACATCTCCAGAAAATCGTTACCATCAAGTTTTGGCATTTTAATGTCACACAGAATTAAATCGTAATCATTCTTTCTGACCAATGAAAGGCCTGCCAAACCATCTTCAGCTTCTTCAACAGTATGCCCCTCATATTCCAAGACATCTTTTAATGAATTTCTTATGCTCTTTTCATCGTCAACTACTAAAATACTTGCCATCTGCTTACGATTTGTAGTTTATCCATTTCCATAATTCTTTGTATGATGCTTTTTTGCCATACATTAAAATGCCAATTCTATAAATTTTTGCAGCTAACCAAACGGTTAATATAGAACCAACAACCAACAAAACCATACTCAAGGCAACTTCCCAAACAGGTATGCCTCCTTCGCCAACACCTAGGGCTACACGCACTAACATGGTAATGGGAGATGTTAGGGGAATAATTGACAGCCAGAATGCGATAGGACCTTCTGGATTTTGAACAATGGAAGTAGAAAATACGTACGCTAACATTAAGGGGAGCGTTATGGGTAGCATAAATTGTTGAGTGTCGGTTTCACTATCCACTGCTGCACCTACGGCGGCGAAAAGCGCACTGTATAAAAAGTACCCTCCAAAAAAGTAGAACAAAAACAAGCCAATCATAACAGGCCAATTGGTTCGATTAATAATATTATTTGGATCTAAAATCCCTGCTGCAGCACCTTGTTCAGCTTTCATTTCCTCCATTACTTCTGGAGTGGTTTGAACCTGCTCAGTTAGGGCTTGAGCACTATAATATTCTTTGAATAAAGTAGACTGAATGGCGGTAAATATGCCCATTGTTAAGAGAATCCAAAGAGCAAATTGCGTCATACTTACTAAACCAACTCCAATGATTTTCCCCATCATTAAATGAAATGGTTTTACAGAGGTTATAATTACCTCAATAATTCGATTTGACTTTTCTTCGATAACTCCCCGCATTACCTGGACTCCATAAAGGAAAATGAAAATATAAATAAGTGCTCCAAGCGCAAAACCAATCATGGTTTTTCCTTTGTCTAACGTTTCTTCTTCTCCCGATTTACTGTACTTGACAGCATTTAGAATGAAGTTTGTTTTTACGTCGTAAAACTGTTTTCTGTCAATTTGATAATGGGTTAGTTTGAGTTCTTCAACTACCTCTTCAACCTTGTCTTCTATGCCTCTAATTACACTTGCGCTGGGCTGTTTTTTGTAATATAATATTGCCCGATTTCCAGCCTCTACATTACTAGGTATGTAGAGAATACAAGTGTAGTCAGAATCGTAAAAAAGTTCTTTAGATTCATCTAAACCGACGTTGTTCCCGTAATTAAATTTAATGTTAGCTGTGTTCTGAAGATTTGAAAACGCTGGAGCTTTTTCATCTACTACCAAAACTTTGTGATCAATGTTTTCGGAAAGGCTCATCCAAATAACCAGAGTTAAGCCTAATGCCAGTAAAACAGGACCCAAAAGAGTTAAAAGAATAAACGATTTTTTAGTTACTCTAGTGAGGTATTCACGTTCAACGATTAGCCAGATTTTATTCATGATTTCCCTCCACTTGATTATTAATTTCTTCGACCTTTTTTATGAAAACATCATTCATTGAAGGTATCTCTTCTCTCACTTCATGGATTTCTACATGCGGAATGAGGGCTTGTAGTAAATCGTTAGGCGTTTTATTGTTAAGTAAACGAATTCTAGCGTTATGAAAATTTCCGTCAGACTTGGTATCAATAAGCTGTGCGTCAATCCATAAAGCTTTAGTAAAATCAACAACCTCACCCTTAAAATTAATTTTGTAAATGTTCTCTTTTTCTTGCTCTTTTACTTCTCTAACAGAACCACTTAGTATTTTCTTTGAACGGTATATAAGCGCAATATCATCGCAAATTTCCTCAACCGAGCTCATGTTATGAGTGGATAGAATTATGGAAGTTCCGTTTTCTTTTAGGCGTAATATTTCATCTCTGATTAGAGCTGCGTTAATAGGGTCAAAACCGGAAAAAGGTTCGTCAAGTATGAGTAAATCGGGTTCGTGCATTACGGTGACAATAAATTGCACTTTTTGTTGCATTCCCTTCGATAACTCTTCAATTTTTTTATCCCACCAAGAAATTATTTCGAATTTTTCGAACCACATTTTAAGGCCTTTCATAGCGTCTGATTTAGACATGCCTTTTAGTCTTGCTAAATACAATGCTTGTTCTCCAACCTTCATTTTTTTATAAAGACCACGTTCTTCAGGTAGGTAACCAATTTTTTGCTCATGGCCCGCAGAAAGTGGAGCGCCATTAAACCAAATTTCACCTTCGTCTGGTGCTGTAATTTGATTAATGATTCGAATTAAACTTGTTTTACCAGCCCCATTAGGACCGAGTAATCCAAATATTTTATTCTTAGGTACGTCAATGGATACATCCTCAATAGCCGTGTGCTGAGCGTATCTTTTTGTGACGTTTTTTATGTTTAATATGTCTTTGGAATTCATTCTCTAAAAAAAGAAAACGCCGCCCCGTTATTAGGGCAGCGTTCAAATATAAAAAGTATGTGTGATTGAGCCTAATGAAAGTACTCTTTCATTCGATCAAAAAATCCTGCTTCTCTTTTGTTTGGATCTGGAGCAAAGTTTTCGGAAGTTCTGAGTTTTTCCATAATCTCCTTTTCTTCTTTGCTTAATGTTTTAGGTGTCCAAACATTAACGTTTATTAGAAGATCTCCGTTCCCATAACTATTAATGCCGGGTAGCCCTTTCCCTTTCAGTCGAAGGATTTTACCTGCTTGTGTTCCTGGCGCAATTTTAATCTTCGCTTTACCTCCAATTGTTGGTATTTCAGATTGAATACCAAGGGCCGCATCTGCAAAGTTTAAATGTAACTCGTAATAAATATTTTGGCCATCTCTAATCAGCTCATCATGTGGAATTTCTTCTACAACGATAATTAGGTCACCAGGCACTCCTCCAAACGGACCTTCGTTTCCTTTACCGCGCAATGAAAGTTGCATTCCATCTTCAACTCCTGCAGGAATTTCAATGGTTTCAATAACTTCATTTCTTTTTTGCCCATTTTGATCAGTCCCAGCTCCTTTGCTAGTTACTTTTTTACCGGTTCCTTGGCAGCTAGGGCATGTGCTGGCTGTTTGCATCTGACCAAGAATGGTATTGGTAACTCTTGTTACTTGTCCTGTTCCTCCACATTGGCTACAAGTTCCAAATTGTGTATCAGAGCTATTGGTGAGTTTGTTTAGCTTGATTTTTTTTGCTACTCCGTTAGCAATTTCTTCAAGCGTTAACTTGACTTTAATTCTTAGGTTAGATCCTTTTACTCGGTTAGATCTTCTTTGGCCACCGCCTCCGAAGCCTCCACCGAAAGCACCACCAAATACATCGCCAAATTGACTGAATATGTCGTCCATATTCATTCCAGCACCACCGCCAAAACCACCTCCGGCTGCTCCGCCCATTCCAGCATGTCCAAATTGGTCATAACGAGCTCGCTTGTCTGCGTTGTTTAACACTTCGTAAGCTTCTGCTGCTTCTTTGAATTTGTCTTCTGCAGCTTTATCATCAGGGTTTTTGTCAGGATGATACTTGATGGCCATTTTTCGGTACGCCTTTTTTAGCTCATCTGCACTTGCGTTTTTTGAAACACCAAGTATTTCGTAAAAGTCTCTTTTGGCCATGTTCTATTCTCCTACAACTACTTTTGCGTAGCGTATTACTTTATCTTTTAACTTATATCCTTTCTCAATTACATCAACCACCTTTCCCTTCATGCTATCGTCAGGTGCTGGAATTTTGGTCAAAGCCTCATGCTCATCAATGTTGAAGTCTTTACCTTGAGAATCCATTTCTTCGACACCTTTGCTTTTTAACGTGTGATTGAATTTCTGGTATACTATATTAACTCCTTCTTTAAGAGCTTCAAGGTCTTCTGAGTCTTCATTAGTTTTAATAGCTCTTCCGAAATCATCCAACACAGGAAGTAAGTCTTTGATTAATCCTTCCGAAGCAGTTGAAATTAATTCTAACTTTTCTTTTGCTGTTCTTCTTCTGAAGTTTTCAAACTCAGAATATAATCGCATGTACTTGTTGTTTGCCTCTTCTATTAATTCTTCGGCAGTTGGTATGTGCTTTTCTTTTGCGTCAGATTGTTCTTCGTTTGAATCTTCCGAGGTATTTTCTCCGGTAGGGTTCTCGTTAGATTGAGCTTCAATATTTTCGTTTTCAAGCTCTTTTTCTTCTGTCACTTTTTCTTCACTCATTGTTATAAAATTTGCGGTAAATATGACCTCGCTAAAAGTCTGCCAAAGGTAAAAATTGACATAATGGCATTAAACAAAAAAAGACAAACCAAAGGTCTGCCTTTTTAGCGTTCTTTTATGTCAGTAATTATAGTTTTTCTACCAGTTTGTCGAGTTCTATATGAAGATTTTGTCCTCTTAGATTTTTTGCGATAATAATTCCGTTTTCGTCAATTAAAAAATTGGACGGAATTCCTTGTACACCATAGTCTTTAACGGGCTGTGTGTTCCAGTGGTTTAAGTCACTTACGTGATTGGGCCAATCTAGTTTATCTTGTTTAATTGCTCCTAACCAGGCCTCTTTTTGGCGGTCTAAACTAACATTGTAAATAACCAAACCTTTTTTTGCACCTTTAAATTTTGCATCCTTGTATTTATTGTAAGCACCAACAACGTTTGGGTTTTCTGCTCGACAAGGTCTACACCAACTAGCCCAAAAATCGATGAGTACAATTCTACCTTTTAATGAACTTAGCTTAATAGTTTTCCCATCTGGGTTCGGTAATGCTATCTCTGGAGCTTTATCGCCAACTCTAGTTCCGACTAAAATACCCTGTTCAGACTTTGCGCTAATGGCATTGTTACAAGGTAAAAGAAGGAAAATTCCAAAGCCAAGTATTACAATTGATAATATGCTTTTTAGTTTCATAATTTGAGTGTTTGTGTGATCAACATCTAACAATATCCGCACCAAGTTTATTCAACCTGACATCGATGTTTTCATACCCCCTATCAATTTGTTCGATGTTGTGAATTGTACTTGTTCCTTCGGCACTTAAGGCGGCAATTAGTAATGAAACGCCAGCTCGGATATCGGGAGATGTCATTTCAATTGCTCTTAACGCGTACTGACGGTTTAGTCCAATTATCGTAGCTCTGTGGGGGTCGCAAAGTATAATTTGCGCTCCCATGTCAATCAGTTTGTCAACAAAGAATAAACGACTCTCGAACATTTTTTGGTGAACAAGCATACTTCCTTTAGCTTGAGTAGCTACTACAAGAATAATACTCAATAAATCAGGAGTGAATCCTGGCCAAGGTGCATCAGCAATTGTCATGATAGATCCATCAATAAATGTATCTATCTCATAATTTTTTTGTGCAGGAACAATAATGTCATCATCCTTTTTTATAAGAATAATACCCATTCTCTTGAATATCTCAGGAATAATTCCCAAGTGCTCGTATCCAACATTTTTAATGGTAATTTCAGATTCAGTCATGGCGGCAAGTCCAATGATAGAACCAATTTCAATCATGTCAGGTAAAACTGAATGCTCACAACCATGAAGTTCTTTTACTCCATTAATATGAAGCATGTTTGACCCTATGCCAGTTATGTCAGCTCCCATTGAGTTTAACATACGGCATAATTGCTGGATATATGGTTCACAAGCAGCGTTGTAAATGGTTGTTTTTCCTTCGGCTAAAACAGCTGCCATTAGAATGTTTGCAGTCCCAGTGACGCTGGCTTCATCTAGAAGCATGAAGCATCCTTTCAGGTTTTCGGCGTAAGCTTTGTAAATATGATTTTCAGACTCATATTTAAAAGTAGCTCCAAGTTTTTCAAACCCAATAAAGTGAGTATCAACTCTTCTTCTTCCAATTTTATCTCCACCTGGTTTCGGGATGTATCCTTTTCCAAATCTACCTAGCAAAGGCCCTACAAGCATAATTGACCCTCGTAATCCGCCGCCACGCTTTAAGTATTCGGGCGAGTGCATGAATTCAATGTCAACTTTGTCAGCTTGAAATGAATATGAATTTGAGCTAAGTTTTTCAACTTTAACGCTTAAAGCACTAAGGAGGTCAATAAGTTTGTTTACATCAACAATGTTAGGTATGTTATTGATGACCACCTTTTCTTTGGTTAGGAGGACGGCGCACAAGATTTGTAGTGCCTCGTTTTTTGCCCCTTGCGGTTCAAATTCTCCTTTTAGTTTACGTCCTCCTGTAATTTTAAATGTTCCCATGTCGTAGTGAGCTTAACGTCGTCTTTTTTTCTTGTTTTTTGGATTGTTTCTTCTTGCTGGTTTTGTAGTTACTTGTTCGGCTCGAATAAGTTCAGTTTTACTATCAATGTCAAGTTGCCCTTCGGATAGTCTTTTTAAATCGTTAAAAATTTCCGCGTCAGTCACTGAATCTTTGTTATAAGTAACATATGCCTTTTTCATCATGTTAGCGATGTAATAAACTAAAGCCTCCTTTTCTTCCCCTTCGGGTAAGTCAATGGCTTTAGCTATGTATTGACCTATGATTTTTCCGTAGTGCTTGTTTTTTATAAAAGTATGACCGTAGGTAAGTTTTTCAGGTTCGTTTTTTACCGATTCTCTTGTTGGTATTGGAAAAGGAGATTCAACTTCTAATGCAAAATTGGAAATGATGTGCAAATGGTCCCATAGTTTGTGTGTAAATTCATCGACATCTCTGAGGCTTGGATTAAGTTGCCCCATTACCTTTATTATGCTCAAAGCGGCTTTATTTCTTTCTTCTTTATCTTCTATTTTAATGGCAAGGTTCACCATTTGTTGAATATGCCTGCCGTATTCTGGGATAATTAAATCCTCTCTACTTGTATTGTAATTCATTCAGATTTCAATATGTGAATTTCGCAATTTATTTTTAGCCAATGTTTGGGTTATGTTATTTGGAGTTTTGCGAATTTTAATAATAATTTTTTTTCGCCAACTTGATCAAACATTACTGTAGCTTTTTGATTACCCAAAGGTCCTTCAATGTTAGTAACTTTTCCTTTACCAAAACGTTGGTGAATTACTGAATTGCCAACATTCAAAAGTGAAGGGTCTGCGGCAGTAAAATTATCTGCCTTAGAGTTTGAATTTTGAGAGCCAGTTGGTTTGGGGTTGAAGTTTCTTACTTTTTTAAAATTAGAGACTGGACTTGAGTTGCTAACCTCAAAAGACTGATTATTAAAACCTGTGTTTTTAAGAGCCTTTGGCGAAGATTTTTGTTCTGGCTGATCAATAAAACGTGGGTCTAATTCTTGAAGGAAACGACTAGGTTCGGCATATGTTAGGTTGCCCCATTTGTATCTAGTTGTTGCGAAAGATAGGGTTGCTTTGTGTTCTGCTCTTGTTAAGGCTACGTAAAACAATCGCCTTTCCTCTTCTAATTCTGTTCTAGAATTTATTGAAAGTTGTGAAGGAAACAGATTTTCTTCCATTCCAACAATATAGACGTATGGAAATTCCAAGCCTTTTGAGGCGTGGATGGTCATTAGTGAAACAACGTTATTGTCTTCCGACTTTTTGTCATTATCAGTTAGTAAGGCAATGTCTTGCATGTAAACAGGTAATGTACGTTGGTCATTACCTTCAGGCAAATCAACTCCCTCTTGGATGGTGTCGTTTTCCGCAAACTCTTTTATTCCACTTAATAACTCTTGAATGTTGTCGTAACGAGCTACACCTTCTACGGATTTGTCAATGTACAACTCTTTAAGTATCCCCGAAGAACTTGCTATTTTACTCGCTACTTCAAACGCATCTCCCTTTTCTGAAATTTCATGAAAGGTTGTTATTAATTCAGTAAACCCTTTTAGTTTACTAACTACACTTGATGAGACTTGAACTTGATATTTTAAAGGGGCGTTAATAATGTTCCAAACAGATGTCTCAAATTTATTTGCCGCTAATAATATTTTGTCCAATGTCGTGTTTCCAATCCCTCTTTTAGGATAGTTTATTGACCTCTTTAATGCTTCTTCATCTTGAGGGTTGATTGCCAATCTAAAATAGGCTAGAATGTCTTTGATTTCTTTTCGATGGTAAAATGAAAGTCCTCCGAATATCCTGTAATGGATGTCTTTTTTACGTAAAGCTTCCTCGATGGCTCTGGATTGAGAATTGGTTCTATATAATACCGCAAAATCTTTATTCGGTCGTTGTTCGTTTTTTATCCTGTAAAAAATGTCATTTGCAACCTCAAAACCTTCCTCATTGTCGGACATGGTTTTGATGATTCTAACTTTTTCACCTTCCTGATTGTCAGTCCAAACATCTTTTTTTAGTTGTTCTTGGTTTTTAGCAATTAAACCGTTAGCTGCTTTAACTATGTTTTGTGTTGACCGATAATTTTGTTCAAGCTTAAATACGTGTGTGTCTGAATATTCGTTTTGGAAATTCAGCATATTCTGAATATTTGCACCCCTAAAGGCGTAGATACTCTGTGCATCATCACCTACCACACATATGTTTTCAAAACGAGCAGCTAATTTTTTTAAGATAAGATATTGAGAGTAGTTGGTATCTTGGTACTCATCTACTAAAATGTATTTGAATTTATCTTGATACTTTAATAATGTAGCTGGGTGGTCGCGGAAAAGAATGTTGGTTTTGAAAAGTAGATCATCAAAGTCCATTGCTCCAGCTTGAAAACAACGTTTCGAATAAATTTCATAAATGCGCCCCAATTCGGGTTTTCTAGATTGAAAATCTTCTTGTTGTAATACAGCATTGTTTTTGTAGCTAGTCGCGGATATTAAGTTGTTTTTTGCTGAAGAAATTCTACTAAGAACTAGATTTGGTTTGTACACCTTGTCGTCTAGGTTTAATTCTTTTATAATTCTTTTGATCAACGATTTTGAGTCATCGCTATCGTAAATTGTGAAATTGCTTGGGTACCCTAAAAGAGTAGCTTCAGATCTTAATATTCTGGCAAAGATGGAATGAAAAGTTCCCATCCATATATTTCTGGCTTCAGAGAATCCTACCTTAGTTGAGATTCTTTCTTTCATTTCTTTGGCTGCTTTGTTGGTAAAGGTTAGCGCTAGAATGTTAAATGGATCAATGTTGTTTTGAATCATATGAACGATTCTGTATGTTAACACCCTAGTTTTTCCAGATCCCGCACCTGCAATTACCATTATAGGGCCATCAACTTTTATAACTGCAGCTCTTTGCGCTTCGTTTAGTTCATTTAAATATCCAGTGCTATTCATAGTGCTGCAAATTAAAGCAACATAGTATTACTGAAGTTGTGTAGTTTGATAAAATGTAAAGAATAACTCTAAAGTTTTTTTGTGGAATTGTTAAAGGGTAAGTTGAGGTAGTTGTATTTTAATACTTTTCATGTAAGTCTATGTTTCTGTGAAGTTTCTAAAATTTAGAGATTCTATGTTGCAAACCGTATGTATAAACAAAACAGTGCTAATTGTTTGTTTCTCAAGGGGGTTTGTACTGTGTCGTTCGTCGATTTAAATGACTATTCCACAAAAAAACCGTTATTATTTTAAGTATTTCCCTAAAAAATGTTTCTATATTAGTTTCTTATTAACAAATTAAAACTTAGAGTTATGAGCGAAGAATTAAACGAAAACGAATTAGAGAATGTAAGTGGTGGTGCCGGAGTTGAAGCAAGAAGAGAAGAAGAATCTTTTGACGAAGGTGGAAGAGAAGAAGAAAGAAGAGAAGGTGATTCAGGAATGAGCGATGAAGCTAGGCTTGAAAAGTTTAAGAGAGAGAATGAGTCAAGAGACTAGTCTTTTCTTTAGCTATCGTATTACTGACGATATTTAATTTTAACCACTTTATGGTTGAAATGTATAAAGGCTCTTTTAAAGGGTCTTTTTTTTTGCTTTTTATTTTGTGAATGAGGTTTAGAAAGTTGAATTGAGAAGTAAATTGATTGAAAGGAATGATTGAATTGATATTATTATCTATGTTTGGGCTAAATGGAGAAATATGTCTTATAAATTAGCGCAATTAGAATTCTCCTCAAACTGTTGCTTTTGCCTTTCTGGTCTTAATTTGAGATGGTCTTTTGCGTTGTTTGGGATACTTCTTATGTGTTTTATTAGTCCCGTTTTTGCTCAAAATGTTTCAAGCGTTGAATATGTTTTAAAAACGACATTTGAAAAAAGCCCTGATGTACATATTAGCTCATTAAACATCGATTTTCGAGAAGGGAGAGTGATGCAGGCTAGCGGTGAATTTAATCCCGTATTGAACTTTGGGATTAATAAAAGTCATAATGTAAGGCCTGCGTTAATAGATGAGCGAAACGGATGGTTGGGGTTAACACCTAATGAATCTTTTAGTACGGATTTGTTAGAATATGAATTGGCCGTAACCAAGCGTTTCCAATCGGGTACATTTATAAAAACTGCTTTGGGTTTGGTCAACTTTGGGCGCGATGCGCTTTATGATGATTTGTCGAGTGCTGGGTTTGGAGATTATATAACAAATAGAGGTCAAGTTTTTGTGGATGTAACTCAGCCACTTTTGCAAGGAAGAGGTAAAAAATATTATGGAGCAACTATAGAGATTGAAGAGCTTAGGTTAAGTCAAGCACAATTGACTTATGCTTTTCAGGTAAGCGCCCAGGCTTACGTTGTTCTGTTAAATTATTTGAATGTTGTTTCTGCCAAAAAAGAGCTAGATATTCAATTGTCGATCGAGAAAAACTATGCTGAATTTGAAGAACAACTTAGAATGTTGGCTGAAAAAGATGTGATACCAAAAGCTGAATTGACTTTTATTAAAGCCAATTTAAGTCGTCAGCACGCTACCGTGGCCAATTCTAAATCTGCCTATGCCGAAACAAAAAATAGGTTGTTAGAAGCTATGGGAATTTCGAGTGCTGAAGTGGGTAAATACAATTTTAGTTCCATGAGTTATGGTATAGATTCATTAACTAATGCAATTGAAGATGGCTATCTTTCATATTGGCTCGAAAAAGCATCTACTACTCGTGGCGACTATTTAGCTGCACAAAAAAGTATTGCCATCAATAATAGGGAAATAGAATTCGCCGACCAACAAAACCAAGCTAGGCTTGATGTAACGTTAGGTTTGGGGTATAATGGAATTTATGAGTCAAATTCGTTCGAGCAATATGTGGCACCTTTTTACTCTAATATTCCGGGCGTTAGTTATAGAGCTGGTCTTGTTTTTCAATGGCCCATGGGAATGAAAACCACTAAAGGTGTTTATGCATCCGCCTTAGCTGAAAAGCAAATTTCTGAAGAAGAAGTCAAAAGTTTAGGCCTCAATATTCAGCAACAATTGTCATCTTACTACAACGATATTATTTACTACAATGAAGCTGTTAAGCAGGCGCAAAAGTCTGTTGAGTATAACTTAAAAGCAAGGACAAACGAGTACTTGAAGTTGCAATTAGGAACTTCTACTGTTGTTAATTTAGTTCAGGTCCAGAATAATTATGCGCTTGCGCAAACCACTCTTAACCGATTAAAATTGGCGTTGAATTCAGCAATAATTAAATTTAGATTTGAATCGGGTAACTTGATTCAGATTTCAGAAAAAAATGAAATTATAGTTAGTGTAAACGAATTATTCACTTTACCAAATACCACCGCATCAAATGAAAAGTAATCTGTTCCGTAAAGATGCAATTGATAAATTGCAGTCACCTGACAGGCTAAATGAAATGGTTAGAGTCATTTCTCCAAACAACTGGATAGCTGCACTTTCAATAGCTGTGTTGTTTACATTTATTATTATTTGGAGTGTTTTTGGAAAGTTACCCATAAATGTTTCTGGTGATGGTATTTTGCTAAAATCAGGTGGTGTAATGGAAATTCCTGCCATTGCAAATGGTCAAGTATCAGAAATAATGGTAAAGCCGGGAATATTGGTTAGTAAAGGTGAGGTTTTGGCAAAAGTTGCTCAACCTGAATTACAACTAAAAATTGACCATATGGAGCAGCAGCTTTTTCATTTGAAAAGCAAATACAATACTATAAAAGGTTATGATGAAAGAGACCTTGAGTTGAAGAAGCAGTTACTAAATCAAAATGCCGAGAATAAACGAAATCGAATAGAAAAAAACATAGAAAGAATTTCATTTGTTGAAACTCAAATAAAGGCTAGAGAAGAGTTGTTAGATAAGGGATTGATTACGACAGAGACACTTAATCAAACTAAAATTATGAAGTTTGAATTAGAGCAACAGAATCTGGTTTTAATGAATGAATTAGAAGAGTTGCAATTGTCAATATTTGAGATGTCTAAAGAGATTGAAATTGAACTCAATAATTTAGACGGTCAAATTATGAACCTTCAAGGTGAATTGGGTGAGTTGCAAGCTCGGTATGCTCTTAATTCTGAAATTAAAAGTCCCTACACAGGTAAAGTTGTTGAATTGATGGTGAATGCAGGGAGTATTGTGTCCCCAGGGACCTTTTTACTGAGTATGGAACGTGCTGATTTAAATGAGGAAATAGAGGCGATTGTTTATGTGAATGCACGTGAAGGTAAAAAGGTGAAAGTTGGAATGGATGTTAACCTTTCTCCATCAACCGTAGAAGTCGAAAAATTTGGCTACATCAAAGGTACTGTTATTCAGGTGTCTGATTATCCAACAACTTTTGAGGGTATGTTAAATACGCTACAAAACAAACAATTGGTGGAATCCTTTTTTGATGGCTTACCGCCAATTGCAGTTCGTATAAGCTTAAAAACAGATAATAATATTTCTGGTTACAAATGGACTTCGGGAGAAGGTCCTGATGTGGAGATAAAATCGGGAACGCTCTGTAATTCCAAAATAATAGTAAAAAATAAGCGCCCAATAAGTTTGGTTCTTCCGTTGGTTGATTAGAAAAAGTGAATGTCAGAAAAACCTACTAAAGAGGAAAAGTTAATTTGGAATTCGTCGAAATCTCGCGCGAAGACTACTTCGGTGATTCAGCTAGAGGCTGTTGAGTGTGGCGCGGCAAGTCTGAAAATGGTTTTGGCCTATTTTGGTAGGTTTCAAACTTTGGAAAAGCTTAGGGAAGATGCAGGTGTAAACCGAGACGGAAGTAAGGCTATCAATATTTTAAAGGCCGCCAGAAAACATGGTATGGAATGCAAAGGTTTTAAGGTTGACGATCTTGAAAACCTGCTTGATATGAATTTCCCCTTAATAATTCATTGGAACTTCAATCACTTTGTTGTTTTAGAAGGAATCAAAAACGGAAGGTTTTATTTGAATGACCCGGCTATAGGTCATCGATCTTTAAGTTTTAAAGAGTTTAATGGTGCTTTTACAGGTATAGCTTTAGAATTTAAAAAAGGGCCTGAATTTGAAAAGTCAGGTATAGAAGGTGGACTTATCGAAGGATTGAAGCTTCGGTTAAAAGGGTATGAGAAAACGCTTCTTTACCTTTTTTTAGTTGGCCTATTTTTAGTGATTCCTGGGTTAGTGATTCCTGTTTTTTCGCGTGTTTTTGTAGATGAAATATTAATTGGTAAGGCAGATTATTGGTTGTGGCCATTAGTTGGTGGAATGCTATTAACGGCTGGTCTGCGGGCAATCCTACAACACTTAAAACTTAGTGTGCTATTAAAGGCAAAGAATAAGTTAGAAGTAGTTACATCAGCCCAATATTTTTGGCATTTGTTAAAATTACCTATTCAGTTTTTTCATCAAAGAAACAAAGGTGAAATTGCTGGCAGGGTTGGGCTTAATCGAAAAATTGCAGCACTGATTACTGGACAACTCGCTAATAACCTTCTTGATTTAGTAGTAGTTGTTTTTTACTTTGTTTTAATGCTGCAATATGACGTATTGCTGTCGCTAATAGCGGTCGTCTTTGCGGTTTTAAATATTGCAGCATTAAAATTGATTGGTCACGTAAGAATTGAAAAGTATTTCAGTCTTTCAGTATCTTCTGGTAAACTCTACGGAACTACTTTGGGAGGGATTAAGTCAATTGAAACGTTGAAAGCAATGGGTCGTGAAAACGATTTTTTTGTGAAATGGAGTGGCAATTTTACAAAAGTCTTTAACCAAACTATTGACCTAGACCTATTTGAAACTAAATTTAGGTTATTGCCAATGTCTTTGCGCATTTTACAAAGCTCCATCATACTTACCATTGGAGCCTGGAAAATCATGAATGGCGAAATTACTGTGGGAATGTTGGTGGCGTTTCAAAGTTTGGTAATGAGTTTTT
Organism: Salibacteraceae bacterium; assembly: GCA_049599135.1. Lineage (GTDB taxonomy): Bacteria > Bacteroidota > Bacteroidia > Flavobacteriales_G > Salibacteraceae > UBA2108. The sequence continues at coordinate 45,709 of JBMYOI010000008.1, read as the reverse complement.
CCTATCCAATTCAAAGTTTATTGAGACTCGGAAGTACTCTTCAACAAATGGAGGGTGATATGAATAGGATAGATGATGTTATGAAATCTGAGCCTGATCCTCAAGTAAAACAAGCAATAGATATTACTGAAGAAAATCTTGATGTTGTATCTAAAAAGCTTGAAGGATATGTTGAGTTTAAAAACTTATCATTTGGTTATAGTAAAGTTGCTCCCCCTTTAATTGAGAATTTTTCTTTAAAGATTAACCCAGGAGAGCGAATTGCATTGGTTGGGGGTTCTGGTAGCGGAAAGTCTACGCTTGCAAAACTCATGATTGGGTTTTATGAGCCTTGGGAAGGTGAGATTTTGTTTGATGGTAAATCACGTACTCAAATCCCGCGACAAGTGGTGAATAACTCACTATCTATGGTTTCACAAGATGTTTTTTTATTTGAGGGACCTGTTAGAGAGGTCGTGAATCTATGGGATAAAAGTATTAATGAACAACAGCTAATTAACGCATGTAAAGATGCTGCTATACATGATGTGATTAGTACAAAAACTGGCGGGTATGAATATATGGTTGGAGAGGCTGGTAAAAATTTTAGTGGAGGCCAACGTCAACGAATTGAAATAGCACGATCTTTAGTTAATAATCCTTCAATTTTAATACTTGATGAGGCTACTAGTGCTTTAGATCCGACAACCGAACTTGAAATAGATAAAAACATTAAAAAAAGAAAGTGTACAGTGGTGGTGGTGGCTCACCGTTTGAGTACAATTAGAGATAGCGACGAAATAATTGTTTTAGATCAGGGAAAGATAGTTGAACGAGGAACCCATGAGGAACTTTTAAAATTGAACGGGAAGTACTCACAATTAATTAAAACATAAGAATCTTGGATAATCAATTCTTAATAAAAGAGCTAAAACGTAGAGGGCAAGAAAGGGTTCAGTCTGTTATCGATCCGTTTTTGTCAGACGATCCACTCAAAGTTCATTTTGTTCTCGATGGTTCTGTCAATCTATCTACAACAAAAATATTAAATGGTGAAGCGTACGGTCGCCTTGATAATTTTACTCAAATACTTCAAGGTGAATTAATTTTTGGGACGCCAGTTGATTATAACAACAACCTTTCTTTTTTAGTTGATGCCGAAGTTGAGTCTACCTTTATAGATTTAAGTATTAGTGACATTAAGGAATTGGCGAATTCAAAAGAATTTGGCTCAGAAGTAATAGCTCTAATTGAAATTTGGATAAACCGACTGTATGAAGGTGTTGCTGATGACACCAGCATGAATACGCCAATTATACATGATTTTTTAAGTTTCTCTACATCTTTTTGTTCCCCTAAGAATTCTGTTGCAGGAAACCGAGAATTAACTTGGGTTAAGTTTCATGAAGTAGGTAAATGTAAATTCAATAGTCATCTAGATGTAAATACTGAAAATATAGCTTTCCCAGTTGGGTATCGTTCTTATTTAGTATTTGAAGACGGGGTGAAACTTACGACACATCGTACTATTGATGTGATTTCTGAAAATGAAACATGGAATGGGCTTATTGAATTAGCCCAGGTTGTTTTTAGAAGCGATGCTCACGAAATTCTATTTCGCGAAGCTCAAGAGACTAAAAGATTAATTGAAAAGTATCAGTTAGAGTCTGATGATTTTTCTGAATCACTTAAGTCCTTTTCTCAAGTTTTTCAAAAAGACAATAAATTAGAAGTGGAATTTGATTCTCATGATGACCTCTTTAATGCGGTTTCCATGGTAATGAAATATGAAAAAATAAAAGTTGAGTTTCCAAAAGGGTTTTCTAAGAATGAGGATTTCTTGTCAGAAATATGTCGTTATAATGGAATTCGGTATCGTGAAATCTTATTAGAGCCAAATTGGTTTGAAAGAAATACTGAAGATGCGTTTTTGGCTTTTATAAATAATGAAAGTGAAGATCCTCTCGCTGTAATTCCTCACAAAGGGTCTCTTTCTTTTGTAAACACAAAAACCCAAGAGGTTGTTGAGGTTGATAAAGCTAATGCCGGTTTATTTAAACAAGAGGCTTATGTTTTTTATAGGTCTTTTCCCGCAGACAGGGCTGTAACTATTAAGGACCTTATTTTCTTTACCTTAGAAAAGAATAAAACCGACTTGATTCGAGTGTTTGTTATGGGGCTCATTAGCAGTTTGTTTATGCTTTTGTTTCCGATTCTGACAGCCCAAATATTTGATTTTGTAATTCCTAGTGCTGATAAACAACAGTTGTTGAACATTGCATTTGCTTTAGTTGCAATTTCATTTGGAACTGTTGGTTTCGAACTTGTAAAGCAATTTGCGTTGATGCGAGCCGAAAATAGACTGGATTACAAGGCGCAGACTGCTCTTTGGGATCGATTATTAAACCTTCCAAGCGATTTCTTTTCACAATTTAGTACGGGGGATATGGCATCTCGTTCAATGGGTATTAATCAAATGAAATCTATAATATCAGGAGCTGCAATAACTTCGGTTTTGGCTCTTGCTTTTTCTTTATTAAACCTTGGCCTTTTACTTTATTACAGTGCTTCGTTGGCTGGTTTGGCTATTGCTTTTAGCTTAGTTCAAATAACGGTTATCAGTTTATTTGCTCGTTTACAACTTAAGCTACAAGCAAAGCTTATGAAGGAAGGTGGAGCGTTAGAAGGTGTAGCCTTTCAAATTCTGAATGGAATTTCACAATTCCGAGCAAGTGGAGCCGAGTCCCGGGCGTTTTTATTTTGGTTTAAGTCTTTTATGAAAGCAAAAACAACGGCAATTGATTTAGCTAAACTTCAAAATGCCCAGACTATTCTTAATTCTGTATTAGGAATTTTGTCGAGTGTTTTTCTGTTTGTTATAGTTAAAACAACAACAAATAACCTTACTACAGGTCAGTTCTTTGCCTTCCTTGCTGCATACGGTGCTTTTGTTGGTGCAATCATTGGCTTAAGCTCATCTCTTGTTCAAATATTAAAATTACCTGTGATTTTCGATAGGTTAAGACCAATTTTAGAGACTCTTCCAGAATGTGAAACATTAAAGGAGGCGCCGACAAAATTTACCGGTTCTATTGAAATGAATAATATCAACTTTAGGTATAAGGTTGATGCTCCCTTAATTATTAAAGAATTAAGTATCTCCATTCGTAGTGGTGAATATATTGCTCTAGTTGGTCCTTCAGGGTCTGGTAAGTCAACTCTAATAAGACTATTGTTGGGGTTCAATAAGCCTGAGGCGGGGTCTATTTATTTTGACAAACAGGATATGGACCATTACGACCCTAAAATGCTACGCCGTCAAATGGGGGTTGTTCTCCAAGATGGGGACTTGATGTCCGGTGATATTTATTCGAATATTGTAGGTTCATCTACGCATTTAACCCTTAATGATGCATGGGCTGCGGCACGTGCTGCAGCATTTGATAAGGATATACTCAGTATGCCAATGGGTATGCATACTATAGTTAATGAAGAAGGAGGGACTCTTTCGGGTGGGCAAAAGCAGCGTCTGATGATTGCTCGGGCCTTAGTTCACAATCCTAAAATTTTAATTTTTGATGAAGCTACAAGTGCTTTAGATAATGAAACGCAGGCGGTTGTAACAAATAGCTTAGATAATTTGAATGTAACCCGTATTGTGGTTGCGCATAGATTATCTACGATAATTAACGCTGATAAAATTTATTATTTAGAAGGAGGAGCTTTAATAGAAAGTGGTTCTTTTGATGAGTTAATGAAGTTAGAAGGACAATTTTCTAAATTGGCAGCGCGCCAAATTGAGTAGGGAAAAACCAAAAGATATTAAGCTAAAAAAAACGCCGCCCAAAAAAATATTAACTTTCTGAATTAAGGGTATTTTGTTACTTCTCAAATTTCACACCCTTTAAATGCTTTCTTTAATTTTTTATAACTAATTGAAAACCTGAATTTTTGGTTGAAATTTAATGGTTAATTAATTAAGTAGAAAATATATCGTAAACCAGTTGATATTGAAATAGAAATCACATACATTTGCCGGCTCTAAAAAATTATGGGATAAAAATGCCCAATTTTAAAATAACAATTAAACTATATGCCTACTATACAGCAATTAGTTAGAAAAGGAAGACAGAGTAAGATTAAGACTTCTAAATCCGCTGCTCTAAATGCATGCCCTCAACGTCGAGGAGTATGCGTACGTGTGTACACAACAACTCCAAAAAAACCAAACTCAGCTATGAGAAAAGTAGCTAGGGTTAGATTGTCTAATGGAAACGAAGTAAACAGTTACATTGGTGGTGAGGGTCATAACCTTCAAGAACACTCAATTGTACTGGTTAGGGGTGGTAGAGTAAAAGATTTGCCAGGAGTGCGTTATCACGTTGTACGTGGTGCTCTTGATACTGCCGGTGTTGAAGGAAGAACACAAAGACGATCTAAGTATGGAACTAAGCGTCCTAAAAAATAATTTGGAGGAAGTAAAAAATGAGAAAGTCAAGAGCTAGAAAGCACTATGTTGCTCCGGATCCTAAATTCAACGAAACAATTGTTACGACATTCGTAAACAATTTGATGTTGGATGGGAAGAAAAATACTGCATTCAGAATATTTTATGATGCGTTAGAATTAGTTGAAAAGAAAGTTGAGGATGAGTCAGGTTTAGATACTTGGAAAAAATCTTTGACTAACATCACTCCACAAGTTGAAGTTAAGAGTAGACGTGTTGGTGGTGCTACTTTTCAAATTCCACAAGAAATTCGTAACTCGAGAAAAACTTCTCAAGCGATGAAGTGGATGATTTCTTTCGCGAGAAAACGAAACGGGCGTTCAATGGCTGAGAAGTTAGCTGATGAAATTGTAGCTGGTTCTCGTGAAGAAGGTGGTGCTTACAAGAAAAAAGAAGATACTCACAGAATGGCGGAAGCGAACAAAGCGTTTTCACATTTTAGATTCTAGTCTATATATAAGTATACAAAATGGCTAAAAGAGATTTAACGTTTACAAGAAATATTGGGATTATGGCCCACGTAGATGCAGGTAAAACTACAACTACTGAGCGTATTCTGTATTATACTGGTATCAGTCACAAAATTGGAGAAGTTCATGATGGGGCTGCTACAATGGACTGGATGGAGCAAGAGCAAGAAAGGGGTATTACAATTACTTCTGCCGCTACTACTTGTTTCTGGAATTATAGAGATCAAGAATATAAGATTAATATTATTGACACCCCGGGTCACGTTGACTTTACTGTTGAGGTAGAGCGTTCCTTACGTGTTTTGGATGGTGCTGTAGCATTGATTTGTGCTTCTTCAGGTGTTGAACCACAATCGGAAACGGTTTGGCGTCAAGCTGATAAGTACGGTGTGCCTCGTATGTGTTTCATTAATAAAATGGATCGTGCAGGTGCTGACTTTTTTAGATGCGTTGAAGAAATTCGTGAACGTCTAGGAGGAAACCCTATTCCACTTCAAATTCCAATCGGAGCTGAAGATGATTTTACCGGTGTTGTTGATTTGATTAATAACAGAGGTATTGTTTGGAATGAGGAAGATATGGGGATGACTTGGACAGAAGTTCCAATCCCTGAAGATTTATTAGATACAGTTGCTGAGTGGAGAGAGAAATTAGTAGAAGCGGTTGCTGAAACTAATGATGAGTTGATGGAGAAATTCTTTGAAGATCCAAATTCAATTACTGAGGCTGAAATGTTAACTGCAATTAGAGAGGCTACTATTAGTATGAGTATCCAACCTATCATGTGTGGTTCTGCATTCAAGAATAAAGGTGTTCAAACAATGTTAGATGCTGTTATGGCGTTTTTACCTTCTCCTTTGGATATTGGTGCAATTCATGGTCATGACCTTGATGATGAAGAGAAAGTAATTTCTCGTGAGCCTTTAAACACTGAGCCTTTTTCTGCATTAGCATTTAAAATTGCAACTGATCCATTTGTTGGTCGTCTGTGTTTCTTTAGATGTTATTCTGGTAAGCTAGATGCTGGTTCTTACGTTCTAAATACTAGAACGGGTAAGAAAGAGCGTATATCTAGAATTTTCCAAATGCACTCAAATAAACAAAATCCTATAAAAGCAATAGAAGCTGGAGATATAGGTGCTGGTGTTGGGTTTAAGGATATCAGAACTGGTGATACTTTATGTGATGAGAAAAATCCATTGGTACTTGAATCAATGACTTTCCCAGAACCAGTAATTGGTGTTGCTATTGAGCCTAAAACTCAAGCCGACGTTGATAAAATGGGGGTTGCTTTAGGTAAATTATCTGAAGAGGATCCTACTTTCCGTGTTCATACTGATGATGATTCAGGTCAAACGGTAATTTCTGGAATGGGTGAATTGCACCTTGAGATTATTGTCGATCGTATGCGACGTGAGTTTAAAGTTGAATGTAATCAAGGAGCTCCACAGGTAGCATATAAAGAAGCAATTACAGCTTCTATTGAACACCGTGAAATTTACAAGAAACAGTCTGGTGGTAGAGGTAAATTTGCTGATATCAGTGTGGTTATTGAGCCTGCAGAAAAAGGTAAAGAAGGATTAGAGTTTATAAATGTGATCAAAGGTGGAAACGTTCCTAGAGAATTTGTTCCTTCTATTGAGAAAGGTTTTAAAGACGCTATGAAAAACGGTCCTTTAGCTGGTTATTCATTGGATTCAATGAAAGTAACTTTAAAGGATGGATCTTTCCATGCTGTGGATTCTGATCAGCTTTCTTTTGAAGTATGTGCGAAAATGGCATACAGAAATGCATGTAAAAATGCAGGTCCTGTTTTGCTAGAGCCAATTATGAAGTTAGAAGTAGTTACTCCTGAAGAAAACATGGGTGATATTGTAGCAGATTTAAATAGAAGAAGAGGTCAAATTACTGGCATGGATAGTAAAGGTAATTCTCAAGTTGTGAAAGCAAATGTTCCTCTTTCTGAAATGTTCGGATATGTAACAACACTAAGAACAATTTCTTCTGGTAGAGCAACGTCTACAATGGAGTTTTCACATTATGAAATAGTACCTACAAATATTTCGAAAGAAGTAATCGCAAAAGTAACTGGAGCTACAGTAGCATAATAGATAAGATCATGGCACAAAAAATTAGAATAAAATTAAAGTCATACGATCACAATTTGGTAGATAAATCTGCTGAGAAGATCGTTAAAACAGTAAAGTCAACTGGTGCTGTAGTTAGTGGTCCTATTCCATTGCCTACAAACAAAAAGATTTTTACAGTATTACGTTCACCACACGTAAACAAGAAAGCTAGAGAGCAATTCGAATTAAACTCTTTTAAGAGGTTATTGGATATTTACTCGTCTTCTTCAAAAACAGTGGATGCATTAATGAAGCTTGAATTGCCAAGTGGAGTTGACGTAGAAATTAAAGTATAATAAATTTAAGTTATAAAGATGCCTGGAATAATTGGTAGAAAAATCGGAATGACAAGTGTGTTCAGCGAAGAAGGTAAAAACCTTCCTTGCACTGTTATCGCTGCTGGTCCTTGTGTTGTTACACAACTAAAGACTATGGAGAATGATGGATACACCGCTGTTCAAATCGGGTATGAAGAGAAAGCTGAGAAGCGTACTTCCGCTGCCCAAAAAGGTCACTTTAAAACTGCTGGTACATCACCTAAAAAACATGTAATGGAATTCGATGGTTTTGCCGATGAGGTAAAAACAGGAGATGTCATTGACGTTAATATGTTTGATGAAGGAGAATTTGTAGATGTAACTGGTACTTCTAAAGGGAAAGGCTTTGCTGGTGTTATGAAAAGATACAACTTTCACGGTGTTGGAGATGCGTCTCACGGTACTAAGGATGTTGGTCGAGCGCCAGGTTCTATTGGAATGGCTTCTACGCCATCAAGAGTAATGAAAGGAACACGAATGGCTGGTCGTATGGGTAGTGATCGTGTAAAGGTTCAAAACTTGAGAGTGCTAAAAGTACTAGCTGATAAGAATCTAATAGTAGTTAAAGGGGCAATACCTGGTCCTAAAGGTTCAATCGTAACAATTGAGAAGTAAGATGAAGGTAGATGTTTATAAAATAGACGGTTCAAAAGCAAGCAAAAAAGCTGAGCTTAATGATTCTATTTTCGGAATTGAACCTAATGAGCATGCTGTTTACTTAGATGTTAAACAATATTTGGCTCATCAGAGACAAGGTACTCATAAAGTTAAGGCGAGAGCTGAGATAGCTGGTAGTACTAGAAAAATTAAAAAACAAAAAGGAACAGGTACTGCTCGTGCGGGTAGTATTAAGTCTCCTTTGTTTAGAGGTGGAGGTACTGCTTTTGGTCCTGAGCCAAGATATTACGGGTTTAAACTTAATAAAAAGGTTAAGCAATTAGCACGTAAATCTGCGCTGTCTACAAAAGTGCTCTCTGGAGAAATAATGGTAGTTGAGAATATCGATTTTGCCGCTCCAAAGACTACTGAAATGATTAAAGTTCTTAGTAACTTGAAGTTATCAGATAAAAAATCAGTAGTAGTGTTGCCTGAACCGAACAAAAATGTATATTTGTCCTCCCGAAATTTAAAGGGCGTGTCATACATAACTGCCTCAGAATTAAATACTTACAGTATTTTAAACAATGAAAGGTTAGTTATTTGTGAAGGTTCTTTGGGGGTAATTGATTCAATTTTAAGTTAGAAAGCAATGGATATTTTGCTAAAACCGGTTATCACAGAAAAAATGACTCGCGATGGAGAAGACTTCAATCGTTATGGGTTTATAGTATCTCGTGATACGAATAAAGTTGAGATTAAAAAAGCTGTGGAAGAATCTTACGGTGTAACAGTTAAGTCTGTTAATACTATGGTTACTCCTGGTAAAAGTAAATCTCGCTACACCAAAACTGGTGTCACACAAGGCTCAACACCTACGTTAAAAAAAGCAGTGGTAACTCTTGTTGAGGGAGATATCATTGATTTCTATAGTAATATATAAGAGAATAATTCACCGATAATGGCTGTTAGAAAATTTAATCCGGTTACCCCTGGACAGCGACACAAAGTGATAAGTACTTTCGAGGAAATCACTAAGTCAGTTCCTGAAAAGAACCTTACGAAATCATTACTGAAAAGTGGTGGTCGTAATGCCAAGGGTAGAATGACCGTAAGATACAAGGGTGGAGGCCACAAAAGAAAGTATAGAACGATTGATTTTAAAAGGGATAATCATGGTATTCCTGGTAATGTCTTTTCTATCGAGTACGATCCAAATAGAACTGCACGTATTGCTTTGTTAGTTTTTGCTAATGGAGATAAGCGTTACATTATAGCCCCTGATGGGTTAGAAGTGGGTTCTGTAGTAATGAGTGGCGAAAAAGCTGCTCCTGAAATTGGAAATGCACTTTTCTTAAGTGATATCCCTCTAGGTACTGAAATTCATAATATTGAAATGAGTCCTGGGCAAGGAGGTAAAGTAGCTCGTGGAGCTGGTGCTGTTGCTCAACTGAATGCAAAAGATGGTAAATATGCTATCGTTAAAATGCCTTCAGGAGAGACTAGACAAATCCTACTTACTTGTATGGCAACAATTGGTTCTGTGTCAAACAGTGATCATAGTTTGCAGGTTTCAGGTAAGGCTGGTAGAAACCGTTGGATGGGAAATAGACCGCGCGTTAGAGGTGTAGTTATGAATCCAGTAGATCATCCAATGGGTGGTGGTGAAGGAAAGAAATCTGGAGGTCACCCAAGGTCTAGAAACGGAATTCCAGCAAAAGGATTTAAAACTAGAGCAAAGAAAAAAGCAAGTAATCGATACATAATTACTAAGCGTAAGTAATTATTTAGATAAGAAGGAATTATGAGTCGTTCATTAAAGAAACCACCATTTGTACATTATAAGCTTCAAGAAAAAGTTGACGCAATGCAAGCTGGTGGAAAGAAATCAGTAATAAAAACGTGGTCTAGAGCTTCTATGATTACTCCAGATATGGTAGGTCTTACTATTGGAGTGCATAATGGCAAACAATTCGTACCTGTTTTTGCAACTGAAAATATGGTAGGGCATAAACTTGGTGAGTTTTCTCCAACGAGAAACTTTAGAGGTCATGCTGGTAAAAAAGACAAGCGTAAATAGTTAAGTTACCATGGGAGCTAGAAAAAGACTAAAGGCTGAAGAAAGAAAGGAAGCAAACAAGCAAATTTATTTTGCTAAATTGAATAACTGCACTTCTTCACCTAGAAAAATGAGATTAATAGCTGATCTTGTTAGAGGTATGGATGTGGTAAAAGCATCTAATGTTCTACAGTTTCATAAACAGGAAGCTTCGAATAAAATTAGCAAATTGCTTTGGTCGGCAGTTGCGAATTTTGAGGAGAAATCTGGTGGGAACTGGGAAGGAGCTGGACTATTTATTCAGGAAGTTAAAGTTGACGGTGGTCGTACTTTAAAAAGAATTAAGCCTCGTGCTCAAGGAAGAGCTTATAGAATTAGAAAAAGGTCAAATCACGTAACATTGGTTCTTGGAACCCAAGAGCAATAAGAAGAAGAAATGGGACAAAAGACAAATCCAATAGCAAATAGATTAGGTTTTATCCGAGGATGGGATTCTAATTGGTATGGAGGAAAACGTTACGAAGACAAACTTGTTGAAGATTACAAGATTCGTCGTTACCTTAATGCTCGTCTTCTTAAGGCAAGTGTTTCTAAGATTATAATTGAGCGTACTCTTAAATTGATTACAATCACTATCAAAACTGCACGACCGGGAATTATTATCGGTAAAGGTGGTTCTGAAGTGGATAAATTAAAAGAAGAGCTTAAAAAAATTACTAAGAAAGATGTTCAAATTAACATCTTTGAGATAAAAAGACCTGAGCTTGATGCTCGTTTAGTTGGCGATAGTATTGCTAGACAAATCGAGGGTCGTATTTCTTTTCGTAGAGCAGCCAAAATGGCAATTGCATCTGCTATGAGAATGGGAGCTGAGGGAATTAAAGTTACTGTTTCTGGACGTTTGAATGGTGCGGAAATGGCAAGAACTGAGCACTACAAGGACGGTAGAGTTCCTCTTCATACATTCAGAGCCGATATTGATTATGCATTGAGCGAAGCTCATACTACTTATGGTAGAATCGGTATTAAGGTTTGGATTTGTACTGGAGAGGTATTAGGAAAACGTGATCTTTCACCTGTTTTAGATAAACAAAAGAAAGGCGGCCCTGCTGCAAAGCGAGGTGGATTCCAGAGAAAGAAAAGAAACTAATTGTTTAAGGTTTAAGGGATAGTAAAATGTTACAACCCAAGAAGGTAAAACACAGAAAGGTCCAAAAAGGACGAATTAAGGGAAACGCTCAACGTGGTGCTAACTTATCATTCGGTTCATTTGGAATTAAAACGACAGTACCTGGACGTTTGACTAGTCGTCAAATTGAATCCGCAAGGATTGCAGTAACTCGTTATATGAAAAGACAAGGTCAAGTATGGATTCGTATTTTTCCTGACACTCCAATAACGAATAAGCCTGCTGAGGTACGAATGGGTAAAGGAAAAGGTGCTTTAGATCACTGGGTTGCTAAAATCAAACCAGGAAGAGTGCTATTTGAAATTGAAGGTGTAGATGCAGAAACTGCACAGGAGGCATTGAGACTAGCTGCTCAAAAACTTCCAGTGGTTTGTAAATTTGTGACTCGTAGAGATTACGACGGTAAATAGAAAGAATTATGAAGCAGTCGGTAATTATCGAATTAACTACAGAAGAGCTTTTCGAGAGATTAGAAGATGAAACAAGCTCTTTAAGTAAGCTTAATATTAATCATACGGTTTCTCCTTTAGAGAGCCCAATTGTGTTAAGAGAGAAGAGAAGAACTATTGCTCGGTTAAAAACTGAGATTAGTAAAAGAGAATTAGCGCAATCTAAATAAGATACAAAGTGCAAAGAAATCTTAGAAAAGAAAGAGTAGGTGTTGTTACCAGTGCAGCGATGAACAAATCGATTACTGTGTCTGTTGAACGTAAAGTAAAACACCCGAAGTACGGAAAATTCGTAAAAATCTCCAATAAATTCATGGCTCATGACGAGAAAGAAGAAAGTGGAGTAGGTGACACCGTAAAGATAATGGAGACACGTCCATTGTCAAAGAATAAGAGATGGAGACTTTCTGAAGTTATTGAGAAAGCTAAGTAATTGTTAATAGGCTAAGAAAAGAACAATGATTCAACAAGAAAGTAGACTACTAGTAGCGGATAACAGTGGAGCCAAAGAGGTGCTATGTATTCGTGTGCTTGGTGGTACGGGAAGAAGATATGCTTCTGTAGGTGACAAAATTGTTGTGACCGTTAAAGATGCTATTCCTTCTGGTAATGTAAAGAAAGGAACCGTATCTAAAGCTGTTGTAGTAAGAACTAAGAAAGAAGTTAGAAGACCAGACGGTTCATATATCCGTTTTGATAATAACGCATGTGTATTGTTAAACACTACTGGCGAAATACGAGGAACAAGAATTTTTGGTCCTGTAGCTCGTGAGCTTCGTGATAAACAATATATGAAAATTGTTTCATTAGCTCCTGAGGTGCTTTAAGAATAAACGATAATGAAGATCCAAATTAAAAAAGGAGATACAGTAAAAGTTATTGCTGGTTCTTCAAGAGGCCGATCAGGTCGAGTACTATCTGTTGATGCAGAAAAGTATAGAGCTCGAGTTGAAGGGGTTAATATGATGAAAAAGCATAATAAACCAAGCGCTCAAAATCCAGACGGAGGAATTGTTGAATTAGAAGGTTCTATTCACATTTCAAATTTGATGCTTGTTGATGCTGCTGGAACTGCTACTCGTGTTAGTAGATCTAAGAATGACAAAGGAAACTCAGTAAGAATTTCAAAAAAATCAGGGGAGGAAATTAAGTAATGAATCAGCCCAGGTTAAAAACAGACTATAAAGAGCGTATTATTAAATCTCTAATGGAGAAGTTTAATTACACTACGCCAATGCAGGTACCTCAAATAAAGAAAATAGTTCTTTCTCAAGGTATGGGCAAAGCAATATCAGACAAGAAGATTATGGAAGTTGCCCTTGAAGAATTGGCACTTATCACTGGTCAAAAAGCTATTGTTTGTAAAGCTAAGAAAGATGTATCAAACTTTAAGATTCGTAAGGGTATGCCTATCGGAGCTAAAGTAACGCTTCGTTCTGAAAAAATGTATGAATTCTTGGATCGATTAATTTCATTGGCATTGCCAAGAACTCGTGACTTTAGAGGTATCAAGAAAGATGGCTTCGATGGTAGAGGAAATTATACATTAGGTATAACAGAACAAATTATTTTCCCAGAAATTGATATCGATAAAATCAAAGATATTAATGGAATGGATATCACTTTTGTTACATCTGCTAATACAGATGAAGAAGCAAGAGCATTGTTAAATGAATTTGGATTACCCTTTAAAAAATAAGAGATGGCTAAAGAATCGATGAAAGCTCGCGAAAGAAAACGCGAAAGATTAGTTGCCAAATTCGCTGAAAAAAGAGCGATTTTGAAAGAAGCTGGAGATTGGGAAGCTTTACAAAAGTTGCCTAAGAACTCTTCAAAGGTTAGATTACATAACAGATGTAAATTAACTGGACGTCCAAGAGGATATATGAGAAATTTCGGTATCTCAAGGGTAACATTCAGAGAAATGGCTACACAAGGATTGATTCCAGGTGTGAAAAAAGCTAGTTGGTAAACGATATTATTAGTAGATCATGAATACAGATCCTATAGCAGATTTCCTTACGAGGATAAGAAACGGAGTTGCAGCAGGTAAAAAAGTTGTTGAAATTCCAGCTTCAAACGTAAAAAAACAGATGACCAAGATCCTTTTTGAAAAAGGATACATCTTAAATTATAAGTTTGAAGAAGAAGGTCCTCAGGGAACCATTAAAGTAGCGTTGAAATACACTAATGCAAATAAAACTCCGGCTATTAAGTCAATCACAAGAGTTTCTAAACCGGGTATGAGAAAATACACAGGTTCAAAAGATCTTCCAAGAGTTTTGAATGGTTTAGGTGTTGCAATTATTTCTACGTCTCAAGGTTTGATGACGAATAAAGAAGCAAAAGATTTAAATGTTGGTGGAGAAGTTCTTTGCCACGTTTATTAATATTATAAATAAGAAGAAATGTCAAGAATAGGAAAATCACCTATCTCGATTCCTGAAAACGCTACTGTTACTGTTGATGGTAATGTAGTAAATGTTAAGGGCCCGAAAGGAGAACTCTTTCAAGAGTTGTCTGATCACGTAAATGTTTCCATTGATGGAGATATTATAACCTTGGAACGTAAAAATGAGTCGAAAGAGTCGAAGTCACGTCATGGTTTGTACAGGTCTTTAATCTTTAACATGATCGAAGGTGTTACAAAGGGCTGGAAAAAGCAACTTGAATTGAATGGTGTTGGTTATAGAGCCACAGCAAACGGTCAAGAATTAGAATTAGTTATTGGATATTCTCATAACGTATTATTTCAATTACCTAAAGAAGTTTCTGTTGTTGCAGAATCAGAAAGAGGTAAGGCACCGTTGGTGACTTTGGAATCTCACGATAAACAACTTATCGGAATGGTAGCTTCAAAGATTAGATCTTTGAGAAAACCTGAGCCATACAAAGGAAAAGGAATTAAGTATGTTGGTGAATACATTAGAAGAAAAGCTGGTAAGTCAGCTGCTAAATAATTAGGAAAGCATGGGACTCACTAAGTTACAAAGAAGAAAAAGAATTAAGAGTAGAGTAAGAAAACACATTAGTGGTACTGCTACTACTCCTAGATTATCAATATTCAGAAGCAATAAAGAGTTTTACGCTCAATTGATAGATGATGTTGAAGGGAAAACTCTTGCCGCTGTTGCATCTTTGAATGATAAAGATGCCGCAAAAGGAAATAAAATTGAGCAAGCTATTACAATGGGAAAAGCATTGGCCGCTAAAGCTCAAGAAGCGGGAGTAAAAGAAGTAAAATTTGATAGAAACGGATTTTTGTATCACGGAAGGGTGAAAGCTTTTGCTGATGCAGCCAGAGAAGCCGGATTAAAATTCTAAGAAAAAGATGAACGAGAACATTAAAAGAGTTCGATCAAGCGAAATTGAATTAAAAGATAAGCTTGTAAACATCCGAAGAGTTACTAAAGTAACCAAGGGTGGACGTACATTCGGATTTTCAGCACTTGTAGTTGTTGGTGATGAAAATGGAGTTGTTGGTCACGGAACAGGAAAGGCGAAAGAAGTTACTAGTGCAATTGCAAAAGGAATTGACGATGCTAAGAAAAACTTAGTTAAGGTTCCTGTATTCAATGGGACTATTCCTCACCAACAATTGGCGAGATACGGTGGATCGGTTGTTTATTTGCAACCAGCATCTCATGGTACCGGTGTAATTGCTGGTGGTGCAATGCGTGCAGTCTTAGAAAGTGTTGGTATTACTGACGTGCTTGCAAAATCTAAAGGATCTTCAAATCCTGGAAATGTTGTAAAAGCTACTGTAAAGGCACTTACTGAATTGAGAAACCCTCAAACTGTTGCAAGTCATAGAGGTATCAGTGTAAGTAAAGTTTTTAACGGTTAATTCTTAAGGAACGATGGCTAAGATTAGAGTTACAAAAATTAAATCGGCAATTAAACGTCCTGAGAATCAAAAAAGAACGTTAATTGCATTGGGATTAAAGAAGATTAATCAAACCAAAGAGCATGAGGCGACTCTAGCTATTAAAGGAATGATTAAGACAGTAGAACACTTGGTGAGAACCGAGGAAGTTTAATAAGAAATTCATCTATCGTAATGAAATTACATAGTTTAAAACCTGCCAATGGTGCCACTAAAAGTGGAAAAAGAATTGGCCGTGGTGAGGGAAGCGGAAGAGGTGGAACCTCTACACGTGGACATAATGGACAACAATCTAGATCTGGATATTCAAGAAAAATTGGATTTGAAGGTGGTCAAATGCCATTGCAGAGACGTGTTCCTAAATTTGGATTTAAGAATATTAATCGCGTAGAATATCGTGTAGTTAATTTGGCTACACTTCAGGCTTTGGTAGACTCTAAAAAGGTTACCGAAATTGATAAGCAAGTTCTTTTTGATAATGGATTAGTAGCTAAGGGTGACTTAGTTAAAATTCTTGGAAATGGTTCTTTAGACGCAAAAATTAAAGTTAGTGCTCACAAATTTTCTGAAACTGCAAAAAAAGCAATTGAAGAAAAAGGTGGTGAAGCAATTACCCTATAAGAATTTCTGAATGAAACGGATAATAACGACATTCCAAAATATCTACAAGATTGAAGACCTTAGGATTCGAATATTGAATACCTTAGGTTTTCTACTTATATACCGTTTGGGTTCATTTATCGTGTTACCCGGAGTAGATTCAGTTGTACTTCAAGATAACGCATCACAAGCTCAAGGCTTGGCAGCATTGTTAAATATGTTTGCAGGTGGTGCTTTTAGTCGTGCTTCGGTTTTCGCTCTTGGAATTATGCCTTATATATCTGCGTCGATTGTGATGCAACTTATGGGTATAGCGGTTCCCCAATTTGCTAAAATGCAAAAGGATGGTGAAAGCGGGAGAAAGAAAATTACTCAATGGACGCGTTTGTTGACCATTGGTATTTGTCTTGCACAAGCTCCTTCATACATTGCAACGTCTGTTCCTCCAGAAGCGATAATTGATAACTCTCCTTTTTTCTGGATTAGTTCTACAGTATTGCTTATTACAGGAACCATGTTTGTAATGTGGTTGGGTGAAAAAATTACAGATAAAGGATTGGGTAATGGTATTTCGCTGATCATTATGATTGGTATAATTGCTAACTTCCCTACAGCTTTGGCTTTTGAATTTCAATCTCAAAACAGCCCAGAGGGTGGTGGTGTAGTAATGTTCTTAGTTGAAATCGTATTCTTGTTATTAGTTACAATTGCTACAATTTTACTTGTTCAAGGAGTACGAAGAGTACCTGTGAATTTCGCTAAAAATGTTGTAGGAAGTCGCCAATATGGTGGTGCTAGACAATATGTACCTTTAAAAGTTAATGCAGCAGGCGTAATGCCTATCATTTTTGCTCAAGCATTAATGTTTATACCATTGACTTTTGTAAATGTTTCGGACGCTGATTCGGTAACAACATTTGCATCTTATTTTGCTGACATTACTGGATTTACTTACAATTTTGTGTTCTTTATTCTAATTATTGCATTCACGTATTTCTATACGGCAATAACAGTGAATCCAAATCAAATGGCTGATGATCTGAAAAAGAATGGTGGTTTTGTACCTGGAATTCGTCCAGGAAGAGAAACTGCCGATTTTCTTGATAACATTATATCAAAAATTACACTTCCAGGGTCTATATTCTTAGGAATTATATCAATTTTGCCGGCCTTTGCAATGATTGCTGGTGTAAGTACAAATTTCGCTTACTTTTTTGGTGGAACGAGTCTATTGATTATGGTAGGTGTAATACTGGATACATTGCAACAAGTAGAGAGCTACTTGTTAATGAGAGAATATGATGGCTTAATGAAGTCTGGTCGTATAAGTGGTCGTTCTACCGCAGGTAGTTACGGTGGAATAGCTTAATATGGCTCAGATCTTCTATAAGACTGATGAAGAAGTAGAAATACTTCGTGAGAGTTGTTTGCTTGTTGGAAAAACTTTAGCTGAAGTAGCTAAATTAATTGGGCCTGGTGTAACAACTAAAGAGTTGGATACCATGGCAGAAGAGTTTATTAAAGATAATGGTGCTGTTCCTGGATTTAAAGGACTTTATGGTTGTCCAAGTACACTTTTAACCTCAGTTAATGAAGCTGTAGTTCATGGACTACCTACTGAAAAACCGCTTGAAAGTGGTGATATAGTTTCGGTTGATTGTGGCGTTTTTATGAATGGCTTTTATGGTGATTCTGCTTTTACTTTTGAAGTAGGAGAAGTTTCTGCCGAAGTAAAAAAGTTGTTACAGGTCACCAAGGAAGCTTTATACTTAGGTATTGAAGCTGCCGTTGCTGGAAACAGAACGGGTGATATTGGGAATGCTGTTCAAACATATGCTGAATCTCATGGCTACGGTGTAGTCAGAGAATTAGTAGGGCATGGTTTGGGTAAAAGCTTACATGAAGGACCTGAAGTTCCTAATTTTGGAAAAAAGGGTAGAGGTAAGCAGTTAAAGAAAGGAATAACAATCGCTATTGAACCTATGATTAACATGGGTAAAAAAGGGGTTAAGCAACTAAGTGATGGATGGACAATAGTGACTGTAGATGGGAAACCTTCTGCTCACTTTGAACATGACATTGCCATTAAAAATGGAAAGGCTGATATCCTTTCTAGTTTTGATGAAATAGAAAAAGTGTTAGAAAATAAATAATAGATATGGCCAAACAGGCGTCAATAGAACAAGATGGAGCAATAAAGGAAGCATTGTCAAATGCTATGTTTCGTGTTGAACTGGAGAACGGACATGTGATCACAGCTCACATTTCGGGTAAAATGAGAATGCATTATATAAAAATATTACCTGGAGATAGAGTAAAAGTGGAAATGTCACCATATGATTTGACAAAAGGTAGAATTACATTCAGATACAAATAAAGATGAAAACAAGAGCATCGCTGAAGAAAAGGAGTGAGGACTGTAAGATCGTTCGTAGAAAGGGACGTCTTTACGTTATCAACAAGAAGAATCCTAAATTTAAACAAAGACAAGGTTAATATTTAACTTATGGCTAGAATCGCAGGAATAGACTTGCCCAAGAACAAAAGGGGAGTCATTGGATTAACTTATATCTATGGTATCGGACCATCTACTGCTAAACTTATTTTAAGTGGAGCAGATGTAGATCCAAGTATAAGAGTACAAGATTGGAATGACGAGCAGTTAGCTGCCATACGTAATTTCATCAATACAAACTTGAAAGTTGAGGGTTCTCTTCGTTCAGAAGTTCAGTTAAACATCAAACGTTTGATGGACATCGGTTGTTACCGTGGAATCCGTCATCGTGTTGGTTTACCTTTAAGAGGTCAACGAACTAAGAATAACTGTAGAACGAGAAAAGGTAAAAGAAAGACAGTAGCTAACAAAAAAATAGCTGCTAAATAAGAGAATATCATGGCAAAATCAAGCGCTAAAAAATGGAACGTTAAGATTGATGCTGTTGGTGAAGCACATGTTAAGGCTTCGTTTAACAACATTATCATCACTCTTACTAATGCTCAAGGTCAGACAATTTCTTGGTCTTCAGCTGGTAAAATGGGATTTAGAGGTTCTAAAAAGAATACTCCTTACGCTGCTCAACAAGCTGCACAAGATTGTGCTCAAGTTGCGTATGATGCTGGACTTAGAAAAGTTAAGTTGTTCGTGAAAGGACCTGGGTCTGGACGTGAGTCAGCTATAAGAACTATTCATAATGCTGGTATCCAAGTAACAGAGATAGTAGATGTGACGCCACTACCACACAATGGTTGTCGTCCTCCTAAAAGAAGAAGAGTTTAATAAACTATACTAATTAGAAAGGAATTTTGTCGTCGAAGGAAGTTGCCTTAATTCACGACCCCTTTCACTTTAAATTATAAAAATGGCAAGATATAGAGGACCCAAGTCCAAAATCGCTAGAAAATTTCAGGATCCAATTTTTGGGCCTGATAAAGCGTTAGAAAGAAAAGCTTATCCACCGGGACAGCACGGACCGAACAAAAGACGTGGAAAAAAGTCTGAGTATGCTACTCAGTTAGCAGAAAAGCAAAAAGCAAAGTATACTTATGGTATTCTTGAAAAGCAATTTGCAAATTTGTTTGCTAAAGCTTCAAGATCGAAGGGTATTACAGGTGAAAACTTGTTGAGACTTTGTGAAGCAAGATTGGATAACACCGTGTTTAGAATGGGAATTTCTCCTACAAGAAGAGGCGCTCGTCAGTTAGTTTCTCACCGTCATGTAACGGTTAATGGAGCTATCGTGAATGTTCCTTCTTATCATTTAAAACCAGGTGATGTAGTTGGTGTTCGTGAAAAGTCGAAGTCTTTAGAGGCTGTACGTAATTCTATTGCATCTTCTAATGTGTCAAATTTCCAATGGTTAGATTTCAATCGTGAGTCTATGTCAGGAACTTATGTTCAAAACCCTGAAAGAACTGACATTCCAGAGAATATTAAAGAGCAATTAATCGTTGAATTGTACTCTAAGTAAAAACTAAATCGTAAGTAACAATTATGGCAATCTTAGATTTTCAAAAGCCGGATAAAGTAATAATGATCGAGTCTGACAACAAAGTTGGACAATTCGAATTCAGACCATTAGAGCCTGGATATGGTATTACTGTAGGCAATGCATTAAGAAGAATATTGTTGTCCTCATTAGAAGGATTCGCGATTACTAGTGTAAAAATTGAGGGCGTAGAGCACGAATTTTCTACAGTAAAAGGAGTAGTTGACGATGTAACAGAAATCATTCTTGCATTAAAACAAGTTCGTTTTAAACAACAAATTGAAGATATCAATAGTGAAAAAGTTAACGTTAAAGTTTCTGGAAAGAATGCTTTGACGGCTGGTGATATTGGTCAATATACTTCTGCATTTCAAGTATTAAATCCGGATATGGTTATTGCAACTATGGATAAAGATACAGAAGTTCAGATGGAATTAGTAATTGGTAAAGGACGTGGTTATGTTCCTGCTGAGGATAATAAAACGGAAGGTTCATTAGGAACAATTCCTATTGACTCTATTTTTACTCCAATCAGAAATGTAAAATACGCTGTAGAAAACTATCGTGTTGAACAAAAGACTGATTACGAAAAATTAATCTTGGATTTAGAAACAGATGGTTCTATTCATCCTAAAGATGCTTTAAAAGAAGCTGCAAAAATTCTTATTCACCATTTCATGCTTTTTTCTGATGAAAAAATTACATTGGATACTGAAGAGAAAGCAGCTGAAGAAGAGTTTGATGAAACGTCACTTCATATGCGTCAACTACTTAAAACTAAGTTAGTTGATTTAGACTTAAGTGTTCGTGCATTGAATTGTCTAAAAGCAGCTGAAATTGAAACTTTAGGTGACTTAGTTCAATTTGACAAAAATGACATGCTTAAATTCAGAAACTTTGGTAAGAAATCTCTTACTGAATTGGAAGAATTAGTTGAGATTAAAGGCTTGTCTTTTGGGATGAATCTATCTAAGTATAAACTAGATAGAGATTAAGAATTATCGTTCTAATACTGAATACGTAGAAAAATGAGACATAATAATAAAACCAAAAGCTTAGGTAGAAAGTCTGGCCACAGAAAGGCAATGCTTGCTAATATGGCTTGTTCATTAATTGAGCATAAGCGCATAACTACTACTATAGCAAAAGGGAGAGCGCTTCGTCGTTATATTGAGCCTTTGCTCACAAAATCAAAAACAGATTCTACTCATTCACGTAGAGTTGTATTTAGCTATCTTCAAAGTAAAGATTCGGTTACCGAATTATTTAGAGAAGTTGCTCCAAAAATTGCTAGCAGACCAGGTGGTTATACTCGTATAATCAAAACTGGATTTAGAGTTGGTGATGCAGCTGATATGTGTATGATTGAGCTGGTTGATTTCAACGATGTTTATGGTTCTGAAGAGAAAAAGAAAACTCGTAGAAAGAGAAGAGGCACTGCGTCAAAGGCTGCAGCACCTAAAGGTAATGTGGAAGAAGCTGAAGTTGTTGAAGAAACAAAAGCTCCTGAAGTAAAAGCCGAAGCTCCTGCTGAATCTAAAGAAGAAGACAAAAAGGAAGACGGTAAAGAGTAAAATTGCACCGTTTCCATTTGTAATAGAATTTGAAAGGATAAGGCTTTAGGGCTTTATCCTTTTTTTTTATCAAAAAAATAATGAAATACAAAGAACGTCCAAACGCTATTCTTCTTCTAGAAGATGGAACTATTTATAAAGGAAAAGCTGTAGGTAAGATTGGGTCAGCCACTGGTGAAATAGCATTTAACACCGGAATGTATGGTTATCAAGAAATATTTACCGACCCATCATACTATGGTCAAATTCTTACGCTTACAACTGCTCATATTGGTAATTATGGAGTAAACGAAGTAGAGGTTGAATCAAATTCAATTAAAATTGAGGGGTTAGTATGTAAGAATTTTTCAGAAGATTTTTCTAGACAAAATGCGTCTAGCTTACAAAGTTATTTTGAAGATAATGATCGTGTAGGAATTTCTGATGTTGATACTAGGTCACTTACTCGACACATTCGGTCTCAAGGTGCAATGAATGCAATTATAAGTTCCGAAACCGATGACATTGATTTGTTAAAGAAACAATTGGCTGCCACACCTTCTATGGTTGGTCTTGAATTATCTTCTAAAGTATCTTGTCGTGAACCATTTTATATGGGTGATGAAGCCTCCTCTATCAAGATTGCAGTTCTTGATTTAGGTGTAAAATTGAATATTTTAAGATGTTTAGCTGATCGTGGTTGTTATTTAAAAGTATTTCCACACAATACATCATTTGAAGAAATGGAAGTTTGGAACCCTGATGGTTATATGTTAAGTAATGGCCCTGGTGATCCTTCGGTAATGGTTGATCAAATTTCGACAGTAAGTCAAATTGTTGATTCAGGTAAACCAACTTTTGGTATTTGTTTAGGACATCAAGTTTTGGCTTTAAGTCAAGGACTTTCAACTTCAAAAATGCACAACGGACATAGAGGTGTAAATCACCCAGTTAAAAATTTGATTACGGGTAAATGTGAAGTTACTAGCCAAAACCATGGCTTTGTAGTGGAGTGGGATAGTGCTGAAAAAAATGAAAATATTGAGATTACACATCAGCACTTGAATGACAATACATTAGCCGGTATTAAGGTGTTAAATAAAAACGCATTTTCGGTACAGTACCACCCTGAATCTTCGGCAGGTCCGAATGATTCTAGGTATTTGTTTGATGTGTTTGTTGAAAATATTAAATCATATAAATCATAATAATTAAGGCATGAGTATTATCGTTGACGTTTTAGGTAGACAAATTCTTGATTCTAGAGGGAACCCAACAGTTGAAGTCGAAATAGTTACTGAAGGTGGTAGTTTTGGACGTGCGGCTGTTCCAAGTGGTGCTTCAACTGGGATTCATGAAGCAGTTGAACTGCGCGATGGAAATAAAGATTTTTATCTAGGTAAAAGTGTTTTAAAGGCAGTTGACTTTGTAAACACTGAAATACTTGAAAGTCTTATTGGAGTTGATGCGAGCAATCAAAATGAGGTTGATCGTATTATGCTTGACCTTGACGGTACGCCTAATAAAGGCAGGTTAGGAGCAAATGCCATACTTGGTGTGTCAATGGCTACGGCTAAAGCAGCAGCTAATTTCCACCAAATGCCATTGTACAGATATGTCGGAGGAGCAAACGCAAATACGCTACCTGTTCCTATGATGAATATCCTAAACGGTGGATCTCATGCAGATAATAAAATTGACTTTCAAGAATTTATGGTAATGCCTTTCGGGGCTAGTACATTCAGTGAGTCTTTAAGGATGGGTGTTGAAGTTTTTCATGCGCTTCAAAAGGATCTTAAAAAGGCTGGTTATTCAACAAATGTTGGTGATGAAGGTGGGTTCGCGCCGAATTTAGGCTCAAATGAAGAAGCAATTGAATTTGTACTGAGGGCGATTGAGACGGCTGGATACAAGCCTGGAGAAGATATATATATAGCGTTGGACCCTGCTTCTAGTGAGTTTTTTAATACGGAAGAAAATGTATATCATTTTCATAAAAGTGATGGGCGAAAACTTGGTTCTGAGGAAATGGCTCAGTACTGGACTGACTGGGTAAACAAGTACCCAATTGTTTCTATCGAAGATGGAATGGGAGAGGATGATTGGTCAGGTTGGAAATCATTAACTGATAAAGTTGGTCACAAATGTCAACTTGTTGGTGACGATTTATTTGTTACTAATACCAAGAGATTACAAGAAGGTATTGATAAGGGCGTTGCAAATTCGATTCTTGTAAAAGTTAACCAAATAGGTTCATTAACTGAAACGATAAATGCCGTTACTATGGCAAATAGGAATTCATATACAGCAGTTATGAGTCATAGGTCTGGTGAAACGGAAGATACTACTATAGCTGACTTGGCAGTAGCTCTAAATACTGGGCAAATAAAAACGGGTTCTGCTTCAAGAAGTGATAGAATTGCTAAATACAATCAGTTGTTAAGAATTGAAGAAGAGTTAGGGGCAGATGCTTATTTTCCTGGTAAAAATTTCAAGTTTGTTTAACTGAAAATACACTAGGAAAAGTGGTTGCTGAAGCTTATATTCGCAAAACCCAGATGCAACCAAGAATTAACGATAACCAGATAGGTTATCATATTGATAATTAAATAAATAGGAACGTTAGTAAATGTCAGAAACAGCAACACTTTCGTACAATGGTGAATCATATGAGTTTCCTGTAATTGAAGGAACCGAAAATGAAAAAGCAATTGATATCTCAAAATTAAGAAGTGTAACAGGTTTAGTTACTCTTGATCCAGGTTTTAAAAACACTGGTTCAACTCAAAGTGCCATCACTTATTTGGATGGTGAAAATGGAATTTTAAGGTATAGAGGATATGCCATTGAAGACTTAGCTGAAAATGCTTCTTTTTTGGAAGTATCGTATTTGGTTATTTTCGGTGAGCTCCCTACGAAAGAACAATTTGAGACTTTTTCTACGGATATCACTAAGCACACTTTAGTTCACGAAGAAATAAAAAACATATTGGACGGTTTCCCTTCGAAATCTCACCCAATGGGAGTTCTTTCGTCATTAATTAGTTCGCTTACTGCTTTCTATCCTGAGTCACTTGATCCAAACAGATCGGCTGACGAAGTTTATTTGAGTATTGTAAGAATCATAGCGAAACTTCCTACGATTGCTTCTTGGGCATATAAAAATGAAATAGGCCATCCAGTTAATTACCCTGATAACAGCTTAGATTATTGTTCAAACTTTTTGAAAATGATGTTCGCTATTCCTTCAGATAGTTACAAAGGTGATCCTGTAGTTTCTGATGCTTTGAATAAGCTATTGATTTTACATGCTGAGCATGAGCAAAACTGTTCTACTTCAACGGTAAGAATTGTTGGGTCAAGTCATTCAAGCTTATACAGTTCTATATCTGCTGGTATTTCTGCACTTTGGGGACCACTTCATGGTGGCGCTAACCAGGCAGTAATTGAAATGCTTGAGGCAATTAGAGAAGATGGCGGTGATGTTGAGAAATACATGGCTAAAGCAAAGGATAAGAATGATCCATTTAGATTAATGGGTTTTGGTCACAGAGTTTACAAAAACTTTGATCCTAGAGCAAAAATTATCAAAAAGGCAGCTGATTCTGTTTTAGCTAAATTGGGTGTAAACGACCCTGTTTTGGAGATTGCTAAAGGACTTGAAGAAGTTGCTTTGCGTGACCCGTATTTTGTTGAGCGTAAATTGTATCCAAACGTTGATTTTTACTCAGGTATTATTTATCGTGCATTGGGTATTCCAACTCAAATGTTTACGGTTATGTTTGCGTTAGGTAGATTACCAGGTTGGATTGCACAATGGAAAGAAATGCGAGAAAACAATGAGCCAATTGGTCGACCTCGTCAGATTTATACTGGTTCAACTCACCGTGCATTTAAAAACATGAGTGATAGATAAAAAACATACTATAGTGTAATAAAAAGGCTCCTACATGGAGCCTTTTTTGTTTGCACAGAAATAATGGGTAATTATGAAACTAAAGATTGTTTTTCTACTTTTTGTGGGTGCTATATTTATTGGTTGTACTAAGCCACCTGAGGCTTGTTTTGACTTTACATCTTTTGATAAGTATATTTTCTTTGACCCGAATTGTTCAGAGGATGCTGACTCTTACGAATGGGATTTTGGTGATGGAGAAACTTCGACACAAACCTACCCGACACATCAGTATGATTTTGCCGGCACTTATGAGGTTAGATTACTCGCGAGGAATAAAAAAGGAGAGAGGCTTATTTGGAAGTCTGTTACTGTGTATTAGTAGCGAATTGTTGCTTTTGGAAAGTTTGACTCTAATTCGATTTTTGTCTTTTCTGTAATGGGATTTTTTTCAATGTTTATCAATTTTAGTTTCAATTGATAAAAGCTATTGGGAAGCTCCTTTATAGAGTTTTGCAAAAGAGAAATTTCTCGTAGTTTTTTCATTTTTCCAAAATCAGATGATATTGCTTTGATTTGCATTCCTTCTGCAGATAGTTGTTTTAGCGATTTTAGCTTTGTTATTGATGTAAAGTCAGTCTCGTTTTTTACCTCATTGTAGCTAACCTCTAATTGTTCTAGTTTAGGGAATGCCTCAGGAGTAATTGTATTTAAATCCAAAGCATTTGAACCTACATTGAGTGCAGTAAGTTGTTTTAGTTGAATATCATTTGGTATTGCTTTTAATTGTGTTTTAAATAGAGAAAGGCGTTCGAGGTGAATCGAGTATGTGAATGCTAGTTCTGTGTTTTTTAATGGATTTGAATCTAAATATAAAAAGCGAACTCTCGATAAGTTTAAATCCTCTAACGGAAGTGTTGTAATGTAGTTGTTTCGTAAAGAAAGCGTTATTAATTCAATGAAGCTGTTATTTATTTCGGGGTATTCTATAAGCTCATTTAAATCTAGGTAGAGTTCTTTTAATTGACTCAAACAATCATGGAATATTCGAAATTCTCGAATACCGTTTTCCTTAAGACTTATATATTTTAATGATAATAATTTATTTGAGGGAAAGGTGGGGTTTACTATTTGATTTCTGTCTAAAACTAAATATTCTAAATTTTCAAACTGATAAATTTCTTGGGGAATTGAAGTTAATTCTTGGTCGCTTAGATCTAATTTATAGACGTTAAAAGGGTCACGTAAAGCTAGTTGTAAGTCGGTGTAGATTTTTGCTGAAGCCTGCTCAGAATAGTATGATTGTGATTTTGCTACTGGTCCAGAACTTAACGAGACCACCAAAATTATAAGGTATATAAATGTGCTTTTCACTTAAAAGTGAAATTATATAAAAGAGCGGATAACTTTGCTTTAGAATGCGTTTAAAAAATATAAAATGGGTAATTAGAATTGCCGTTCTATTGGTAGTGATTTATTTGTGCTTACCATATTCGTGGCAATGGAAAATAGCTCAGTTTCCTTTAACTATTGGTGAAGATATTCCAGACTCTTTTGGTGAAGTAATAATAGTTCCTGGGGCAGGATGTAATCCAGGTTGTGGTACAGAAGAAAGGTTGAATTTAGCGTATTCTCTGTATCAAATAAATCAAAGAAAGGTAATCGTATCTGAGGCATTCTGTTTCCCTTTCGAAAGGGAAAATTTTCAGGCTAGAATGATTCAACAATGGGGCTTTCGGCGGCAAGATATTGTTTGGGATACATTGGGGATTAGTACAGTCGATAACATTCGAAATTCACTAAAAATTTGTCAGGATTCAGGTTGGTCAAATGCAGTTGTTTCAACTTCTGCTTATCACCAATTGAGGTGTTCTGTTATCATGAAAAAATTATGGATAGGGGATTATCGTATTGCACGAATCAGGGAAGAACATATTGAAATGGAACACTATGAGCCATACTTATTAAAGAAACCGAGGACTATTGTCGGTGAATACCTTAAGTCCATTCACCATTTAATTTACCTCTAGTTTTTCTTTGGTGAACCTGAACCGTTTCCTTTTTTCTTGTTTTTAAACCAAGGTTTTTTGCCTCCTTTTTTAGAATCTCTGTTGCCTTTAAATGGACGTTTACCAGAATTTCGATTGCCACCCTTATTACCCTTTTGCTTTTTTATTTGAGCATCAGGATCGTACTTCGGACTTTCACCAATATTCGCTGGGGTATCCAGTTTGTCTAAAGAACGCTCGATTAATTCTTCAACGTTCATTAGTTTCAACTGATCTTCTTCATTAACAAAAGAAATGGCCGTGCCTTTTTTATCCGCACGGGCAGTTCTTCCAACACGGTGTACATAATCGGCTGCATCATTTGGCATGTCATAGTTAAGAACATGACTTAGTCCGTCAATATCAATACCTCTACTTAATACATCAGTGGCAACAATAATTTTAAGAGTCCCAGCTTTAAACTCTCTCAAACGTTCTTGACGTTCAGATTGCTCGCGTCCTGAATGTAAACTTTTAATTGAGTGTCCTTGCTTAACTAATGCCCTTTCAATTTGATCCACCATTTCTTTTCGCGAAGCGAAAATGATCATATTTTGAATCTCTTCTGTTTTAAGGATGTGAGAAACAAGTGCTAACTTGCTAGGGTTGTAAACGTTATAAATTACTTGATTAACACCAGCTGCTGGTTTTGCAATGGCCAAGTTAATTTGTTCGGGTTGTTTTAATATTTGTTTGGCAAGCACTCGTATTTGAGTGGCCATTGTAGCCGAAAACATTAACGATTGACGTGTTTTTGGCGTATTACCAATAATTTTTGTAATGTCGTCAATGAAACCCATATCCAACATTCTGTCAGCTTCATCGAGCACAAGTAATTCTAATGCGCTTAGGTCAACATAGCCCAAATTCATGTGGGCAATTAAGCGACCGGGTGTAGCTATTAATAAATCGGCTCCTTCTTGAATGGCTGTTTTTTGTTGTGAGAAATCCCCACCTGCTCCACCGCCAAAAATGGGAATGGAACTGATTCCTAGAAAGTAGCTGATTGCTTGAACTTGTTCATCAATCTGAATTGCCAGTTCACGAGTAGGTACAATAATTAAGGCCTTAACCTTTTCATTTTTACTTTTTGTCAGTTTTTCAAGCATCGGAATTAAGAAAGCTGCTGTTTTCCCTGTTCCAGTTTGAGCACAGCCAATTAAGTCTTTGCCGTCGAGTATCATAGGGATTGCCTGCTCTTGAATTGGGGTGCAGTTTTCGAAACCCATATAACCAATGGCTTCTACTAATTCTGAGGATATTTTTAATTCTTGAAATTTCATGTGTATTTTTTAATGACTCAAATTGTCACATGAAACTCACAACACAAACAATCATTTTATAGTAAATGAGGGTTTTAAAAGTTCGTTTCATTGTAGCCAAAGATGGGCTAAATAACCCAACATAAAATTTGAAGTGAATATTTTAATAATACTTAGTTGTTGATTAAGGTAAGAACAACTTTGACCTAATGGATAATTATTTTCCGTACTTGTATTTGTGAGTTTTGGGTGAAGTTTAAATAGTAAATTCCTTTCGCATAGTTTGTTAAATCTATTAGAATAGAAGATTCGTGAGTTTCTATTGATTGAATAATTTGGCCCATTGAGTTTATAATATTGACCTCTGAAAGTTCGTTTAAATTCAAATGGAAAAGGCCTTTATTTGGATTAGGAAAAAGTAATATTTCTGATTCTAAAACAGGATTAAAATCTGGATTACTAATGGTGATGTTGTTTTGACACGAGAGCTCGAGTTTACCAGTTGCAGTATACATTTGATTTGCCGGATTACTTCCAGACCCCATAATGTTTGGTGTTCCAAGAGATGCGAAATGCTTGGCTTCAATAAAACTAGGTCGCTTGGTATACACATAGCTTAAATCCGTCAATATTTCTGTGTTTTGTGGGTCAATAGTACCTTTGTTATTATTGCCATATAGAAAATGATCTGCACCCGAAATACTATAATTAACTAAACTGAACGGAAAGTTTGTATTGGTAATTTCATTGCCAATAAAATTTTGATGTGGAGAATTACTTGCACTAAAGAAAATACCAAACCCATCAGCACGGTTTCGAAGGAAAGTGTTGTTTGTGCCGTTTGGCCCATGAGAATTATCTATTACTATATTTTGGCAAATGTTGTGTTCAAATAAATTGGAGTACGGATAGTTTCCGTGTAAAACCATATCACCTGCCGAATTATTTGGATTGGTATCCCAGAATGGATCAATGGAATAATTGTATGCGAATACATTTCCATTTGCTCCAGCTTGAACTAACATAGAGTGGCGAAGGTGTTCAAAAATGTTATTTTCAATTAAACATTCATTCGAAGTGGAATCTAACAATACTCCATAAGCTCTTCCTCCGCTACCATACTCAAAGCCGTGATGGAAGTATGAATTACTCACATAAAGATTTGACGAAGCGGTAGCCTCAAAGTGACTAAATGTGCAGTTTTCTGATTCAATTCCACGGAACCAACAATTCGCTGCATATTTGAGGTATATAATACTTGACTGATTAGGAGCGTCATTATCAATCCGTACAGCTTTTAAGCATTCAATGCCTACGTTTTCATTAGGTGTTATCTTTCGTAAGAAGGGTGAGTCACTCATTGGGTAATCCAATCGTAATGCGGATTCAAGGATTACAATATTGTTAGAAACTGACTTGATTTTTACAATTTGACCGACAGTTTGAAGTGCCCAATTTGAAGTGACTAACTGTGAATCATTTTTTATTAAATGAATCCAATCTCCATTAGAAAGTGAATGTCCAGGCGATAATTCTATTGAAGAGTCTCCCTTACTGGCAGATTGATTAAATAGCGTAGTATCATTAAACTTTGTTTCGCCGATTATGCTAAAACTGTGGCTAAAGGTACCAGTTAAGTTTGATGTTATTGTGGTTTTTTGTGAGCCCTCACCTCTTAAAACAAGGTCATTTGAAAGCGAAATGGTATTCTTAAACAAAAAATTTCCTTCTGGAAAAAGAACTAAAGCTGGTCTACCATTAATGAGGTTTAACAATTCCTTGAAAGCGGAGTCATTAGGAGAGATGCCATCTCCTTTTAACCCATAATCCGAAACATGATATTTCGTAGAATTTGTTTCTTGAGGAGGTTTTAGACCTGCCAATTTCCAATCGACTCTTCTGTTTTTTGGGAGCACTTGGCTTTTAACGTTTAAGCAAAACAGGCTTAAGGTGATTATTAATAGAGTCAATAAAAATTTATTCATGATGATTTTGACCTTAGTTAATGAATGCCATAGAAATGGTTTTGGGATAAAGATAAATGATTATTCAAAACCGCTATTTTAGCGTTTTACAAAAAAAGCTATGGAACAAGGTACCATCTTAGGACACCCAAAAGGACTCTTTATTTTATTTTTTACTGAATTGTGGGAGCGCTTCTCGTATTATGGTATGCGCGCTATTTTGGTACTATACCTAACTGCCGAAACCACTGATTTAATAAATCCAGGATTGGGTTGGACGAGTTCTGAAGCCTTATCACTTTATGGTACTTATGGAATGATGGTTTATTTCATGGGAATTTTTGGTGGTGTTATAGCTGATAAATGGTTGGGCCAGAAGAAGTCGGTTGTATTTGGGGGAGTATTAATTATTCTCGGACAATTTGCACTTACGGTTGATAGCTTATCTATGTTTTATACTGGATTGGTGCTGTTGGTTTGTGGAGTGGGATTGCTGAAGCCAAACATAAGTACTATGGTCGGTGGACTCTATAAAAAGGGGGATGCGAAACGTGATGCTGGATTTACATTATTTTATATTGGAATTAACATAGGCGCACTTGCAGCTCCATTATTGGTTGGCTATTATGGTGAAAAAGTGGATTGGCATTTGGGCTTTTCGTTGGCCGGTTTTGGAATGATATTGGGCCAAATGGTTTTTGTTTTTGGTGGTAAATATTTGAAGGATGTTGGAAATCTACTGAAACAATCTAAAACAGAAGCTCATTTAGCAAGTCAGCCACTAACTAAGATTGAAAAGGATAGAATTGTTGTGCTTTTGATTTCGTTTTTAATTGTCATTGTTTTTTGGGCTGCATATGAACAAGCTGGAGGATTAATGAATTTGTACGCTCGTGATAGTGTCGATCGAATGGTTTGGGGTTTTGAAGTTCCAACTAGTTGGTTTCAATCTTTACATGCGTTTTATGTTGTTTTAATCGGTGCTCCAATGGCTTGGTTGTGGCTGAAATGGGGTAATATGGGTAAAGAATCGTCTGCAATATTTAAAATGGCAGTTGGTATGATAATAATGAGTATTAGCTTTTTGGCTTTAATGGGAGCTGTTTATGATGCTTCAATTAATATAATAGGAAAAGCTCCAATTTACTGGTTGTTGTTTTCTTATTTCTTACACGTAATTGCTGAATTGAGTATCTCTCCAGTTGCACTTTCTTTCATTACCAAATTGGCGCCCGCCAAGTATGCCAGTTTAATGATGGGAACTTATTTTGCCATTACCGGCTTAGGAAATAAAGCAGCTAGTATGTTAGGTGTATTTGCCCAAGAATCAGGTGAAATGGTAACCTTTGCTATAATTGCCTTAGCATGCTTAATTGTAGGTCTATTGTTATTCTTACTTGTGAAAAAGCTAAAGGTAATTGCTCATGGAGCTGAAGATGTTGTAAACCCCGTAGCATTTGTTGAGCCGGAATAAAGCGGTTCTGGTTTAGTTTTTTTGATGTGTGATTTTTGATGTTTGAATTTTTCCAACATCCAACATCCAACATTTAACGCTGTTCTGAAATATTTTTAATCTGCTCTAGCATTGGAATTAGGCCGTTTTCAGTGTGTAGCCTTTTTTCTTCAGTAGGAAATCCTTCTTGATGCCACGTAAATTTCACTTTGTTCTCAGAAGTTGATTCGATGAGATAGGTTACAATAAAGTAGTTTTCTATTTTGTCTTCTAAACCTGACATTCCGCTCCAGTAGTTATACTTGAGACTCTCGTTTTCTTTTACTTCCAAAACATTTCCCTTGTCTTTGTACACATGCCCATTGTAGTTTCCTTCGAAGGCAATGGTGCTTCCAACCTTCCAATCGGTTGTAGTTTCTGTACCAAATAAATAGATTTTGATTTTCTCAGGGTTAGTCAATGTATCCCATACTGATTCTGCTGTTGCGTTTATTTCTATGCTTTGAGAAGCTTTAAGTGTAGTGTCCATGAATCAAAATTAAGAAAGGAAAACAATTTTGAATCTTCCTCAGAGCTTGGACTATTACTTTACTTGAACTGAATTAAAGTATAAGTTGGTCTTATAGAATACGTTCGTTGAACAACTCGGTGTTTTCTAACATATATTCTAGGATAGGCCGGCATTTGTTTTTACAAGCAGGGTAGAAGCCTTGGTGTTCGCGTTCTTGACTTTTTTTTGGAATACCCCACCAAAATTCTGCAATTGCGATTGGCTTTAACCGATGCCTAATAGCATACTGTAGTAATTTAGGACCAGCACATTCACCTGCTCCCGACGGAGGATTGCCATGAGCTGAATTTTCAAATATGTCCAAAATGTTTTCCTTTTTTCCTGAGACACTCACAAATTGATAATTTTCAAAAAGTTGTTGTTGAATGGCAAGTGATTTTTGTTTACGCTTTTCTTTAAGGGTTTGGATTTTATGTTCTTCAGTTGCGTCTTTAATTTCATGACTAATTGCCGTAAGGGCTGTCATGCCTTTGTTTATGAAAAAATCGTCTACTGAATCATCGAATATGGAAGGAATAAATTTGCTACAAGTTTCGTTATGCGATAACTTTCCTGAAATTGTACCCAAATACCCAAGAGAATTATCTTGGGTTTGAACCACAAGAACACCAAACATTTTTCCTTTTTGCTTTTTAAAATCATAATTCCAGTTGAGAGATTCAGAGTTAATGAAATCTTGAAATTCGGAAGCCGCTATTTTAGCAATTTCGGGTACAAAAGAACTAAATGGATTGTTCAGTCTTGCTGGAATCTCAATTCCTGAAATGTCCGTTTTGAA
Source organism: Salibacteraceae bacterium (assembly GCA_049599135.1). GTDB lineage: Bacteria > Bacteroidota > Bacteroidia > Flavobacteriales_G > Salibacteraceae > UBA2108. The sequence continues at coordinate 12,017 of JBMYOI010000008.1, read as the reverse complement.
ATTAAAAATGAGAAGTTTATTCACCTGCCAAAAATCAAGTAAATTGATAATTGAATATGACCGCCAGTAACTTTTGATCAACAATTAATTTACGATTAACCTTCCAGTGAACCTAGTCTCTGTATGATCTTGAATAACTACAATATAAGTTCCAGGTGACAATTTTGTGCAATCTAACTTTATGCTTTGTTCTAACAATTCGTAATTTACACTACTAATAATTGTTCCTGTTAAGCTATATATTTTTAAAGAAGATATTCCTGATGGGACGCTATAACGATAATGATTGAATTCTAAAGAAATATTAGTGTAATCACTTGTTGGGTTGGGTTGTAGAATCAGATTGTTGTCAGACCCAGTATTAAACTTAATTGTGTTGAGTACTTTATTAGTAGCCAATGGAGCCTCGTAATCAAATACGATTTCAGCTTGGTTTGGGATTAATTCTCCTGAACTAACATCGGCTATAGGGATTACATTAAACGAGATGAACCCATTACTTGCTTTTTCATCTCTTCCACTGTCCGGAAGCATGATGTTCTCAAATGTGAACATTACTTGATTTCCTTTAAGCTCCATTTTAAATTCGTGACTTGATGTAATATTGGATAAAGTGTTCAAATCAATTCCATTTGGAAGTTCATTTGTAATAATTACATTTTGAGCGAAATATGTACCAACATTTTGAAATCTGATTTTATAGGTCAAATTCTGACTTTTTTCTATGTATCCTTCGTTTCCTTCGCCAATAGGATATACCGTTATGTCGTTCGGGTCAATGGCGCCAACTATTGGGTTGACATCTGTAAAACGGTTATCGTTTGTATCACAATCGTTTGAATAATCGGTAATCAGTGCAGAAACGGTAAGTAAAGTGCCATTTATTGCGTTTAAATCTACGGAATCGACAAGCGTTAAGTGTGTAGTGCTAAGAGCACCGACTGTGTCTAATATCCAAGTGTAGGTGGAGATGCTTCCATAATCTACTGAATTGTTCCAAGGGATAGAACTGGAAATTGGAATAATCTCATTGTCAAGAGTTATAGAAAGTTCAACATCATATGCATCAAAAACTCCCAAATTTTTATAGACTACTGAGTACTCATTTTGGAAACCTCTTCTCAGTGCGGTAGTCCCCAAGGTTACGCTCAAGTCTGCGTCAGTACAACTCGATTTTATTCCGAAGTTATTTCCGCAGTATGTTTGACCAGTTACAATCGTTTTTGAAATTCCGTTTGAGTTGCAAGTAGAAGACCAGTTACCTTCTGCAGCATGACTTATTGTATAAGTTCCAGCTTCTAAATAAAACTGGTAGTTTCCATTTTCATCAGTAGTTGTGAAGCGTTCTCCCGGTGAAACCTTGACTAATAACCCTGGGATTCCTTGTTCATCTGCACCTTGAATACAATCTTCGTTAGCATCATTATAGATATTTCCACAAACTTGAATTCCTGTTCCTTCTTGAATATTGATACAGTCGTTCACACTTTCGTTGGTCAACACTTGACGGTACCCCGAGGGCCAAATAACAACGATAGAGTCGATGCTAGATGCATCTCCCAATCCAAAAAGTGCTTTGAGTGAGTTTTGACTACCAGCTCCACCACCAGTTTGAGCCGAAACCTCTTTCATTTGCCAAGTGTTTTGGCCATAAATATTCGCCTTCACTTTTATTTGAGCACCAATTGCATTGAAGTTAGAGTTCACGCCTATTAGTTTGATACACGCCCAAGCGTTACAATTCGCTCTGTTGTTTTGGAAGAAAACGTTATTCTCGCTTGAGTGATTTCCAACTATTAAATCCATATCGCCATCGTTGTCGTAATCGCTCCAAGCGTGGGAGTAGGAGTTTCCCAAATTTTCAGATAATGGACTTGTAGGCTTGGTGAAGTTTCCGTTTCCATCATTTATGTACATCACATTAGCATCCGATTGGTCATTGCAAACGTAAATATCTAAATCTCCATCGTTGTCAAAATCGACCCAGTTACTGCTGCTCGAAAGGCCACCATCGTTTACAATTATTCCCGAAGTAACCTGAGTAAAAGTTCCGTCACCATCATTTTGATATAGGAAGTTATTTTGACCACTGGTATTGGTTACAAAAAGGTCAAGGTCCATGTCGTTGTCGAAATCGCCCCAGCTGCAACCTACCGAGTTAGCTGAGTCAATAGGAATACCCACGTTATCCATTTTTTCAAAATCACCGTTTCCGTTGTTTCGGAAAAGTGAGTTCGGCTGACCATTAGTAGCAGGGACAAATACGTCCATATCGCCATCCATATCGTAATCTGCCCAAGTGGCTCCAATGGTGTACTTGGCTTCCTGTACCAATTCAGAATTGGTGATTTTGGTGAATGTCCCGTTTTGATTGTTTTTGTACAACAAGTTGAACTTTGTAGGCATATAATCAGTTACAAACAAATCCAAATAACCGTCACCGTTGTAATCTACCCAACTAGCGCCATGGCAATATCCGCTGTGATTGGCAATATCTCCGGTAGTGATTTTGGTGAAATTTCCACCGCCGTTGTTTTTGTAAAGTGCATTCAATGCACCAACGTTATTCGCCACAAATAAGTCTAATAATCCATCGTTGTTGTAGTCTCCCCAAGTACCTGCAATAGAACTTCCTTTATCGCTTACAACAACACCTGAAGTATTTTTAGAAAAGGTACCATCCCCGTTGTTGTGGTATAAATAGCTGGGTTTGTTTACATCGTATTCGGCTACGTATAAATCGTCAAATCCGTCGTTGTCGTAATCTCCCCAAGACATACCCCAAGAATCGGACTTATCGTTCGATAATCCAGCAGCAGTGTTTACATTGAATTGAACACTTGGGTCATAAGCAAGACTAATGGTAGGTAATTGACTTCCACAAATCCCTTGGCTTGTCGTAACCAATTCAGCAAAATCTCCGGGAGAGAAATTGCTTGCCATTTGCATTTTAAATCGCAATTGGAAACGATTATTGTCTAAATCTAACACGCCAGGTAAAGCATTGTTTTTAATCTCTTCGTTTAAGTCAGCTAGCTTATACAACTTGTTGTATGTACTTACTGATGTTGGGTCAGCTATAGAAATAAAACTACCCGATAAAGGATATTTCAATTCTCCTGAGCCCGAAATGAAATTAAGCGTGTTTCCAATTGAATTAATGGCAATTGCAATGCTATCGACGTGCGCAAATTTTACACTGGCTACTTCCATAGTAACTTCAATGGTGCTGCTGCATGTGCCGCCAATGGTTTTTCCAGAAATGGTGACTTGTGGCTCAGCGGTTTTTGGCTCTACCTTAAGCGCTAGAGTAGTGTATGAGCAGCGGAACGTTGCAAATTCGGTAGGATAGCCAGCACATTCGTATCCAGAATAAACAACGATTTGCTCTGGCGAACAACCCGAATAGGTAGCTACTACTGTGTACGATTTAGTTGAAGAAGCATTTATTGTTTCCAGTTTGTAATAGTCGCTGATCATAGGAATAGTATCACCTGTTGAGTTTTCTATGACATGCAAAATTTCTACACCATTCGAAGGCGATTTAAAATGGATCCATGCATTTCCAGCACTGGAATTTGATGTGTTGTTTTTTACATTTAGATTCCAGCTTACTGTTCTACCCAAACCATCTTCTATTGGGTTGTTCGATGATAACACTAAGTTAGTTGGGTTGTACCGAATTCTGTCTGGATTAGATGTATACCAATTGGTGGTTCCACTACCCAGAGTAGCGCTCTTTTCAAATTGGAATCGCCAATTAATGTCTTCGTAGGTGTTTGTCGGTACATCACAGGTTGGAGCTAAAACTACTGTTACAGTGCCTCTAAATCCGTCGTCGCTTTTATCGATTGATCCACCATACTCTTTATAATGTTGCTCCAAGTTGAAGACCATTTTTCCTCCACTATTGTGGAAGGGTATAAGGTTTCTTATAGTGCTAGTGGATAGCGTGTTGGTAGCTTTCGTGCGCTTTTGATTGAAGTATACTTCTTCAACTATGTATTTTGTAGGGATAGTAACTTCTACAGTTTTTACATGCCCCCAGTTTCTGTATTCGTATGGGAATAAATTTCCTCCTGCAAAGTTGTCACAACAATCGCCAATGCTTAACCTGTAATCCTGACGAACTACTCGAGAGCAAGAGCTTACCGTGTAGTTGTTTGGACCTGTGTTTTCAAAGTAATAACCAATTAATGTTACGCGACCGTCAAAATCGTCACAAGCCCATTTGTCATTGTTTAATGCAGCACTAGAAGCCGTCCAAGGTGAACTTAAAGAACTGGTAAATAAATCGTTGTCAATTTTTATTTCCTGCACATCTCCACCGATGTTTCCAGTAACTTTATAGCTTACTGTAAACTCAATTGAGTCGCCATGAGTGAAGTAAAACCCATTGTAACCAGGGGTATTAGGTAAATTGCCGCAATTGATATTCGGTAAAAAGCTGTGTCTAAATTTTCGACTGGTATTAGTGCTATTTACGATAGAAGTAGAGAAATTCGAGCAATTGTAATAGTTGTTCGTTGCATCGTCATGAATCTTTAAGTTGCCACCAATTAAGCTTAGGTTTTGTCCCAGTTCAATATCCGCTTCCACAAAAAAGTTGTAAAAACGATTGTTATTCGCACCAGTATCTACTACCACTATGTAGGTAGTTTGTAGAGTGTCTCCAAACATGATACGGTTGGTTTTGATTTTATTGGCGTCTATGCTTCCATTTGCATCAGCGAGACCGTTTGCATCGTTGTCTGGTGCGCCGAAGTTTGAACGCTTTGCATCAAAAGCTAAAAATCGTAATCCCTCACAATTCAATAAAGGGCAATGCAAATCGGTAGTGGTTGTTTTGCTACAAATCATTGCCACTTGGCAGGAGTTACAAGTCGTATCTGGAATGTAATCTATTGAAAAGTCAATGGTCTTAGTTCCACCAGAAACTCCATTAGAGCAATCCCCAGTTAGGTTAACCGTAAGCTCCGATTTTTGAATTACAAATGGAGCATTGAGTTTGAAAGTACCAACCAATTCATTGGTTGTTGTATTGTATGCAATGCTAGAAGGCGCCCAATCATTTGGACTGCTAGTCCATTTAATATCAGTAGAGTTTCCAGTCCATTTTAATCCTTGAGGCAATGCAATGGTTACTTTGTATTGCGCTCCCGGTCCAACGGGTAAATTGTTATCATGGCTAGAAATTATATAGTTGTAGGGTAGTGTTTCACCCGATTTAATGTCTGTTGGTGTTTCGGTAAAAACGGTCATGTTGAGTTCGGTAGCTCCCTCGCCAGTATTGGTCTTAGAGTAACTGCTGTTTCCACAAACATCGGCATAATCCACTTTGTATTTCCAACCCATTAGTTGTTCGTTGTTGCATTCGTTAATGCAGCAATGTTTAGTCTCCCATTTTATAATTACTGTTGCTCCTGGTGCAATCGATTGAGGTAAGGTGATTATAGCTCTACCTATAGGTGATGAGCCTAAACAACTGTATGCGCCATCGTTTCTGGTAGCATATGTTATGGGTGTAATAGATATAGGAGTTCCATTACTTTCAATTTGGTAAGTAAAACTGGATTCGTCTAATGCAGAAAATAAATCTTGATTGTAACTGCCTCCGCTAGACTTGAATATGTCAACTGTTACATTAGCTGCATATCCTTGACCGTTATTTATAAGCGTAATCTCTTGTGCACTTTTTTCGGATGCAAAACAACTCGACAGACTGGCCTTCGAAGAAATACTCAATGAAGGATTTTTTAAGTTAATCGATACGTTTCCATAGGTAGTAGAAGAGACACGTTCTTCGCCTAAACAACCCCAAATTGTATTTAAGGCTGAACTTACCGTAACTGCATTGCAACCATTGGCAACCAAGGTTTGGGTAATCGTTATGCTCTCGTTTTTATCGAAGAAAGCATCTCCATTTCCGATAGAAGTAAAATCTGCACCCGATAGGGTAATGGTATCTAAAGTTGTATTCAGTTGACCTACGTCGCTTGCTACTAAATCCACTCCAACAACTGTTCGAATATCACTGAGCTCAAACGACGCAATTTTACCGTTGCCAGCATTTACAACTTTGATTGCACGAGTTATGGTGTCGCCACTAATCATTGTCTGGTTTTTAGGTGAGATTTGAGTAATATTAAGCGCCGCATACAAAACGTTGTATGCGTTTGATGTATGTGTTTTCGCTGTGCTGTTGTAATTTACCTTTACTTGATTTCTGAAAATATTGCCCAATTGCTGGTAATTGATGCTGCTTACCACGGCTTTTAAGTCTACCTCAAAAATTATAGAATCACCAATTGCCAAGTTATTGGCAGAGAAGACAAGGGATGTGCTGTTTTGTTGTTGCACATTTTTGTTGGTGCTTTCCGCTAAAGAATTGGGTAAGTACTCAATTCCTGTTGGCAGTTGCAACTCCATGCTCAGGTTGGTAAGCGTATTGTTGCTGTTGTTCATGATTTTAATGCCAAAACTTTCTGCTTCTGAGCAAACTGTTAATTCTTGAGGTACGGTGGTGCTGACATTCACCGAGTTTTGAGCGGATATTCCAAAAGTGGCAAATATTAAGGTGAAGGCAAGTAGTAAATTTTTCATGTCATAATTATTTTGGTTTGCCTATGCCACGATACGTACCAAAAATTGGAATTAGTTTTTAAGTGTCTGTAAAGGAGCGTTTTAGGTTTTATTATACCAATAATACGTTCTGGAAAAGTCTATCGAAAGGAGGGGGATTCCAGTAAATGGAAAAATATTGGGTCAATCAATTGAAAAATTGAATTGAAGGTTGGCTTTTGAATTGGGTTTTCAAAAAGCACGATTATACTGGCTCCAGTGGTAAGTATGGTTTCTTAGGAAAATGAATTTCAATTTTATCTCCAACGTTTACTCTTCCAGATGCAACAACAATTGCCATTATTCCAGCTTTGCGAATCAAGTTGCCTGCCTCGTCTCTATCTAACACCGCTTTCATTAATCCTTTTTGGATAGCTTCTAACTGGTTGCATGGATTTCGTAATCCAGTAACTTCAATTTTGGCCTGAGGTCCAAAAGAAAGTACAGTTCCTTTGGGCAGACTCAATAAGTCAATTCCTGAAGTGGTGATGTTTTCTCCCATTTCTGCTGCTCGCACTTCAAAGCCTTTGTTTTTTAGCTCTTCAAAAAGCTCTGTATGCATAAGATGTACTTGCCGTAAATTCGGTTTGCTAGGATCTTTCTTTTCTAAATAAAGATGCTTTACTGTTTTGCCAAGATGGGCATCGCCTTCCACGCCTAGGCCTTTTAGTAATAAAATACTTTCCGTTTTGTTTTTACCAAGATTGTGAGAAGCACATTTGCTAACTGATTGCACTTTTCCACACTGTTCATTTGGCATTTTCATGGCTTAAAAATAAGAAACTAGCTCATTCGATTTCTTTAAAATTTAAAGAGAGAATATTTCACGATTTCTATTCCGGAAAATGGAATTATAGTATCCGATACGGAAATTGGAATGAGTTTGGTGTTGTTTAAGTGTTTGATTAATAGTAGTTTATTTGTTGTAGCATTCGTTTTGGTATGTAAGGTTAAAACGACATTATGAAGACAATTTTAGCCGCCTTAATGATTCTATTCATGTACTTTCCTCTAACTGCAAAAGGTTCTGGAGAACCTAATGATACCAGTTAAGCCAATTTGAGCGTAAATGTTGCTCAGGAAAATGAACAGCAGGTATTTAAGTTAAAAGTTTACCCGAATCCTGTGCGGTTTGGTACTACGTTTTGGGTGGCTACCCGATCCTCTGGAGTGCGCTCAGCACCAGAAATTAAGTACCTAGAATTGCTTGACGCTTCATTCAATCTTTTGGGTAAAAAGAAAGTAAAGGGTGACGGGGTAGACGTGGTAATTACGGACGGAATACCTGGTGTTTATACCATTGTTGCTTATGATGTTAACGGTAATACCCACATTGGTAAAGTGATTCTCAAAGATTGAATCTAGATTTTGCTCAAAACAGTTTTCATATCATTAATAAAATGACCAAATTCAAAACAGGCCTTATAACCAAAATCGGATAAGCATAAAAAATATGAGTTTTTGACTGTAAAAAGCTGAACAGTTGAATACTGATTATAGTTAACTAGAAACCAGAATTCTTAATACAGGAGGCAGACTCTTTGTGACTCGGGGTCGGGTAATTAAATTTCATTCATTTTAAGTTTACAACAGCTCTGCCTATTTATTATGTAGCCATTGATATACTCACTTAACCGGCTCAAATCTTTCTGTCGATTCCACTTAATTTAATTTTAAAATCTATTATTTCTTAGAGAACAAACCAAGTTCCTCATCTGAATCTACCAATACATATTCACCATCCGAAACAAGGCTCTTATGTGAAATTACCATGTCATTCTGACTACTTAAATTAAAATTCTTGTTGTATGGAAGTATGTGAATGTTTTTTAGCTCTAATGTTTTTAGATAATACTCTGCTGTTGGTGTAAACCACCATTCTGTCAAGACTACTATACGTTGGTTAGAAGCGGCCTCTTGAATTTTCCTCATGTAATCTTTTGTCTTTCTATCGTATGCCCATTCTATACTTCTATCTAATTGGTTCGAGAAAATAGGTATAAGACTAGCAAAGATGATCGCTATGTTATAAAATCTATGGCGCAGTTTGATGAAATTCGACTCTTCTATATAAGTAGAGAAAAGAAGAGCTAGAATAGGAACGTATATTGTGGTTTTTCTTTCATTAGGAAACCTTATATCGAAACCAAAATAGAGAATATGTAGCGTTATTACCAGTATTAGAAAGCTTAAGGCAAAATAATTGTTCATTTTTTTTATTAATGAAAAGTAAAGTACCCATGAAATCCCTATTAGAAGTATAACAGTCAAGATGTCATGAATCCACATAAACTCTTGTTCTGGAATGTAATGAAATGTTCTGATAATGAGACTCTTTAAAGAGTCCCAAATGCTAGCCACACCAAATTTTAATTCATCTTTCCCAATTAAATATAGTAAAGGCCTTACTACAACTGCCAAGGTTGATATTCCAAAAACTAAAGGGATTAATATCAGTTTCTTTCTAAAATTACCTGAATTGGCCTTAAATGTGATCCATAATACCAAGGTGTAGATTGGAAAAAGAACAAGATTTGTAAGTAGTGATAAGGAAGCAAGGGATAACATAGCATAGGCTAGGTATAGACTTTTGAAATTCTGTTTTTCTTTAAAATGCCAAATGCAGACTAAAAAAGAAAAATGGAAAAACATACTGAGCCCGTAACCTCTACTTAAACTGTAGAAATCAAGGATGTATGGATTAAAGAATAGAATTGTAAAAAGAACAAATCTTGAACTTGACTTCGAAAGTTTATTATTAATTACCCATAATGCAGCTAAAAGAGAACCCAAGTATGCTAGTACGTTTGGGAGTCTCATGGTGAAATCGCTATGACCAAATAGATGAATAGAAAATTTATATAAAATTGTGTTTAATATGTGGTTGTTTGCGGATTTCCAGGCATCTTCATGTGTAAATACTTGCCAGATTGATAGCTGATTAAGATATAAATATGTCCCGCTTTCATCATGGGTAAATGATAACGTTGCCGCTTTATAAACGACAATTAGGCCAGCGACAATTCCTAACACAATAAGAATAGAAAACTCTATTTTGTGGCTTATCCAATATTTATTCATGTGGCCTTTTTGGTTTCATTTTGCTTAAATTAGTGTAGTAATTAGTTCTACTACAACAGATTCTAGCTTTTTTAAAGTACATCGGACCATTTATTCAAGTCTTATTTGTTATTGAGCTTAACATCCCGCTGCCAAGGCAAGTAGGGGTTCAAGGGTTTACTTTGAGTATCTTTTCTTGCTTCGTTCGAGGCATACTTTTTCAAATTAAACTAGCATTTACCTTTTAGTGGCTGTTAGCAACTGTTATTCTCGCTCTTTTCTCATAAAAAACACTTTCGAATGACCATCACCATCTGAAACATTAAAAGCTTCCCATCCTTCAGCTTCCAATTCACTTACTTTTTTCAGTAAAGGACCATACCAGAAGTAACCAGCTTCTGATTTCTCGCAGTCGATTTTTTCTTTTCTTCCATCTCCGTATGAAATCCTGATTGTATTGTTCGTCATATGTAATGCAACATAGTCATGAACTTTTTGCTCTTGACTATAAACGTTGAACAAGAGGAGTGAGATTGAAATTGTTAATATCAGTTTTTTCATAATTCTAGATTTAACGCCCTACGGCCATGGATAGTAGACCTTTCGTGGTAAACTCTTCGGTTCTCAGGTTTGGGTTATTAATTTTCATCTGTTTCAAATTTACTTCAAATGGCCTATTACTTATTTTGGGGCTGCTAGCAAACGTATTCTATCAATGTTTAATAAATCTATCAGAGAAGTTCCCTTTGCTTGTTCGTACATAAATCAGATACGTACCAACAATTAGATCATCTAAGTTTATCTCAACATTATTCTTCTGATTAGAATATTTTTTAATAAGTACTGCTTTTTGGTTCATATCGTAGATAGTAACATCTAAAATTGATTCACCATCAATTCTTAATACAGAACTTGCCGGATTCGGATAAATTTTAATTCTAGGAATTTCCTCAGAAGAAATTTGATTTCTTGTCAATACAGTTCCTTTTGTATTCATTCTTTGAAACCAAATATTTAACTTACCAGTTCGAGTATCTCCCCAAACGGCGTTCAAGGTGTCATCCTGTAATTTAATGCACATAAAATCATTTCCTGAGTTTTCCAAAACTGAATCATACGCAACAATTTGACTAGAAACTTTAAAATTTGATTCAAAATTGATTGAATCTTTGTTGCGGTAAACAGCCCAAATTTCCGAATTGGTTTGGTAAGTACTGTCAGCCCCATTTCGTCTATCCCGCCAACTCACAATTAAGTCACCGTCTTGGTCAAAATCCCCCCATATCAAGTCTTGCATCCTGTTGTTTGAAATTGGATCATCATTTAATCTGATTGACGAAGACCAATTTGATCCTTTATCAAAAGACTCAATAAGATAAATATCTAGGTCTCCCAATTCGGCACTTAAGTATATATTGACTAAATGGTTTTCATTTGAAGGATTACATAATAGTAAACTTCCTTTTTTGGCAGCAGGATAATCATCATTATTTGTTGGTGTTTTATATGTCTTAATGATTTTATAGTTTTTACTAATTCCTGCATCTGTTGATGTTGCAAGAAACAATTGAGCAAATAAGCTTTGACTAAGAACATAAGACGGATATGCTCCATAAAAAACGCCTGATTTACTTACTGCTGGAGAACACATCGGATAAGGATTAATATTTCCGGCCAACCACCCTGCGGTGTCTACAAAGCTTGTTGTAAAAGTACTGCCAGAATCAATTGATACCGATAGGTAAGGATTAAAGCTTGGGTTGGTTCTGTTGCCATTGAAGGTGGTAATGTAAATGTTACCCTCATTAGTGCTATTAGATTTGTCAATAACCATCCATGGTCGATCAATAGGCCATTTAGTACCATCAAAATTTGCATTTATAACTTCATTTGGAGTGGCCCAATTCAGTCCACCGTTGCTTGATTTACAGATGTAAACACCTCCATTTACAGGAGGATCAATGCCATCAAAATCTATATAACTTACGAATACGTCTCCATTGCTGTTAAAAGCTATTGAAGGGTCTGCAGAAGTATAACCATTTACTACATGTGGTAAAGTAGTTATTGCGCTCCACGATTGCCCACCATCAAAGCTGGCTCTGGTCTTAATTTTTATTTGTTGCGAAATATTAATCCAACCCATCCAGGCAACTACAAGATGTTTAGAATCATTTGGATTTATTGCCAAAAAAGGTTCTCCATCGAATACTACTCCGTTTGAAATGTTTGCATTCTGTCCAAATAGAGTTGTCGCGACTAAAAGAGTCAATATTATGGAGAGTCTTTTCATGTTATTTATGTTTGCTAACGCCCCGCAGCCAAGGTAAATAGGG